>JAZKGE010000079.1:0-1532 GCA_040386075.1 Bacteroidota bacterium | reverse complement strand
TTTAAGAATTTAAAAAAGACAAAGATAAAACTTAACTTTACATGCGACAGAGCCGGCTCGGCTGCCTATATCACCAAACGTTTTGATGTAAATGAAGATGGTACAAAACTTGCCCAAGATGATTTTGCCTCCTTGGCTGGCAGAACACCACAAACACATGGAGAGCACTATAAATACTTAGGAAATTATTTGGAGCTATTTGAATTAATGCAGCTCTATTTACCTGCTTATAAACTGGAAGCCCCTAAGCTACTTAAAATACTGATATTCAATTATCTGTTTTCAAATGGAGATGCTCATTTTAAAAACTTTTCTTTACTTGAAACTCCTATGGGAGATTTTCGATTAAGTCCTGCTTATGATCTACTCAATAGTCGTATTCATATAGAAGATAGAGAATTTGCATTAGATGACGGGCTGTTACCACGTAATTTAGGCCAGGGAAAAATGAGCAGACAATTTGCTACACTTGCGGAGCAAGCAGGAATTAGTGGGAAAAATTTTAATGATATCATGGCGTTAATGGTATCACAGTCAGATAAGATACAAAAATTGATAACAGCTTCTTTTCTCAACGATAGCACGAAAAGAAATTATTTACAATCGTATCAGGGTCGTTTAATACAATTAATGAAAACGTAAACTAAAGATCTTTAGAACTACTGCATCTAAACACTATTAGTCTACGAGTTTTAACAACATACTCCTGTAAACGAGAGGATTGATTTAACATGCCAATTAAGTTGCATCTAAAGTAATATTTTTTATTTCCAAAATATCTTTTCTCAACTCCAAAAACATGTCCCTCACACTTACAGTTTCCAGTACTTGCTGTTTTTCATCTGTGAGTCCAATGTTACAGACATACTCCCAAATTTCGAGAATATCCGAAACCTTAACTTCATAAACCGGGTAAAAACTGTTGTCTGATTCCACAAACAGTACATTTTTTTTGTTTTTATTCAAGCGTTTATACACCATACCCTCACTTTTGGTTATCAGTATGTAAGTCTTGCCATCCTTGACATCTCCCAACTTTTCAATGTACTTCCCCACGATGATGGAACCATCCTCATGTGGCGGCATGGAATCACCTTCCACAGGAAATCCCCTGTGCTTTCCGGGTCCCAAAAAAGGCAATGAAATTTGTTGTAAATTTTCTATATATTCCGGATCGGCATACCCATTTAGGTAGCCAGCCTTAACTTTTTGTGTAACAACTTCAATTAAATTATCCCCTTCTCTATCTACAGTAATCGGCAACACCAATCGGTTGTTTTCCAACTGCAGCAAATCGTCTAACGGGATTTTCCGCACGTCAAAAGATAACAAAAGATCAATACTGATATGGTAATAATGGGCTATTTTCTTCAGTATTTCATACGGGGCTTCCGAGGTTCCGTCTTCGTATTTGACGTACCTGCCTCTGGTTATCGCTAACGACTCCGCCAGCTTTTCCTGTGAAATTTTCTTTTTGACCCTAAGGTTCCTGATGTTGTCGGAAAATAAAGACATGGTTATTTTGTTATAAT
>JAZKGE010000078.1:0-2946 GCA_040386075.1 Bacteroidota bacterium | reverse complement strand
GACTGGTTTTCGCTTAATTAATTTCTTTTTTGATTATGATATTAACCAATATATATCGTTAATAGTTGTGGTATTTAGTTCATTTGTTATTGTTCCCTTTACAACAGCCTTTTTTGCTGTGGCATATCGTAAAATAATGAATGAGTATAAAGGAGATGAACATCCAGACATTATTCACAATATTGTTTAGGAAATATTAGTTCATTAGTCATTAGTTCATCAGCGTATGGGATTAAAAGCGATATTAAGCAAGCCATTTGCAGCGTTAGTAGTAAAGGGGATAAATAGATGGAAAAAAAATGCCTTAATTGCGCAAAACCGTACTTTAACTTCACTTATCAGCACTGCAAAAAATACCACATTTGGGAAAGACCATCAGTTCTCCGCAATTAATAGTTACGATGATTTTAAAGTTAATGTTCCAATTCGTGACTACGAAGGGCTAAAACCATACATTGATCGTGTAGTAAACGGCGAATCAGACATTTTGTGGAAAGGGAAACCAAAATATTTTGCAAAAACATCTGGAACAACTTCAGGGGTAAAATATATTCCAATATCTAAGGAATCAATGCCCGAGCATATAAAAGCTGCTCGAAATGCATTATTAACCTATATTCATGAAACAGGTAAGACTGATTTTGTAAATGGAAAAATGATTTTTTTGCAGGGAAGTCCGATAATGAGCAAAAAGAACGGTATTCATATTGGCCGCTTATCTGGCATTGTTGCCCATCTAGTGCCTGGATATCTGCAAAAAAACAGACTTCCTTCATATGCCACTAATTGTATTGAAGATTGGGAAACAAAGGTTGATGCAATAGTTGAAGAAACAATTGATCAGAATATGACTTTGATATCTGGAATTCCACCCTGGGTACAAATGTATTTCGATAAATTGACTGAAAAATCAAATGGCAAGAAAATTAAGGATCTCTTTAAGAATTTTAGCCTCTTTGTGTATGGTGGAGTTAATTTTGAGCCTTATCGTGCCAAAATAGAAGCTAGTATTGGTAAAAGAATAGATTCAATTGAAACGTACCCTGCTTCTGAGGGCTTCATTGCCTATCAGGATAATCAAGAGGATAAAAGTTTGTTACTATTGGTAAAAGCAGGTATATTTTACGAATTTATCCCAGCTGAACAGTATTATAATGAAAAACCTTTACGTTTAAGTTTAGCTGAAGTAGAATTAGATAAAAATTATGCCCTTATTTTAAATACAAATGCAGGTTTATGGGGTTATAGCATTGGTGATACTGTAAAATTTGTTTCCAAAAACCCGTATAAAATTTTGGTAACTGGTAGGATAAAGCATTTTATATCCGCCTTTGGCGAACATGTAATAGGAGAAGAGGTTGAACATGCGTTGTTGTCGGTTGCCAATGAAGAAGGGGTAGAAATTACTGAATTTACAGTTGCGCCACAAGTTAATCCGCCTCCTGGCGAATTGCCCTTTCACGAATGGTTTGTAGAGTTTGCATCATTGCCAAAAGATATTCAAGTGTTTAGCCAAAAAGTGGATGCGGCCCTACAGAAAAAGAACATATATTATTACGACCTTATTGAAGGAAAGATACTTCAACCTTTAATTATACGTACCTTGCAGAAAGATGCTTTTGTAAATTATATGCGAGCTGAGGGTAAACTGGGTGGACAAAACAAAGTGCCTAGATTAAGTAATGATCGGAAAATAGCTGATTCATTACAACATTAAAACGTTACAACTTTTTAACATTGAAGAACATATCGATATTAGGCAGTACAGGATCTATTGGGACACAAGCATTGGAAGTTATCCGTGCCAACCCAAATTTATACCGGGTTAATGCTTTAACTGCACAAAATAATGCCACACTTTTAATTAAACAGGCTTTAGAATTTAAACCTGATCTGGTGGTGATTACTTGCGAAGACCATTATCAAACCGTAAAGGCGGCTTTGCCTCATATCACGGTTTTATGTGGTGAGGATGCCTTGATTGCAGCAGTTGAATTACCACAAACCGAATTTATATTGACTGCTATTATGGGGTCTGTTGGATTAAAACCAACTATAGCAGCCATTAGTGCAAAAAAAGACATCGGCCTTGCCAATAAAGAAACCTTAGTAGTAGCTGGCGAACTTGTGATGCAATTGGCTAAGGAAAATGGTGTAAAAATAATCCCAGTTGACTCAGAACACTCGGCTATTTTTCAATGTTTGGTAGGTGAAGCGCAAAATGCAATCGAGAAAATTTATTTAACCGCATCTGGTGGTCCGTTTAGAGGAAAAGACCTCGATTTTTTAGCTTCTGTAACTAAGAAGGAAGCGTTAAAACATCCCAATTGGGTGATGGGTGCTAAAATAACCATCGATTCGGCTTCATTAATGAATAAAGGTTTAGAGGCAATTGAGGCAAAATGGTTATTTGATTTAACTGCAGATCAAATTGAAATTGTGGTGCACCCACAATCTATAGTTCATTCTATCGTTCAATTTACCGATGGTTCTATGAAAGCCCAAATGGGGCTTCCAGATATGAAATTACCTATTCATTATGCCCTGGCATATCCGAAAAGAGTAAATAGTGATTTTGAACGATTTAACTTTTTAAAATACCCAGCACTTACTTTTTCTGAGGCAGATACAAAAAGTTTTCGTAACCTTGAACTTGCCTTTATAGCAATGAAAAAAGGGGGGAACCTACCTTGTATTATGAATGCAGCCAACGAAGTAGTAGTTGAAGCATTTTTGCAAGATAAGATTGGCTTTTTGCAAATGAGCGATGTAATAGAAGAATGTATGCAAACCATGCAATTTATAGCCAAACCTAACTTAAATAATTATTTAGAAACCGATGGGCATACACGTATATTTGCAAATCAACTCGTAACAAAATAAAATTGAATACATCTAAAAACAATATACTATACATTATATGAACGGACTGATTATGGCGGGCCA
>JAZKGE010000077.1:0-36663 GCA_040386075.1 Bacteroidota bacterium | reverse complement strand
GTTTCTACCGCTTTTGCAATTGCTTTGTTGTCTGCAAGGCTGGGGCAAACCGTGTGTTAGTACCTAGTTGCGGCTACATAGATACATCATGCTGACGCGTCTGCAGATATTATTTTTTCTGCTTTTGTTCCTCCTGGTATTTTTTCCACCTAAGGTCATTAGCAGCTTTGTCTGATTCAAACTTATTTTTGAAGTCACTAAAAACTTTTAAATACTCTTCTTTATTGAATTCTAGTTTTTCAAAATTCGGATACCATTTAACGGATGTTCCAACACTTTCTGCTTCTCTTACTTCAGACCGGTCATCGCCAACTCTTGACCAAATAATTGTGTTTCCGGTGTTTTGAATTTCAGCTACTATGCAAATACAATAAAAATCGCAATCGTCTGGACACATAAGTATAGGGCAATAAGTAGTAGAACCCTCTTTCGGTAAAAACCTATCCCAAACAACTTTTTCTTCGCTTTCGGTGTCCATTCCAAATACCAATGTCGGAATGGTTCCTTTGATACTTTTATCAGTTTGGATGCTGTCTATTAATTCGTCAAGTGGTTTGTTGTCGATATAAATATTAAGAAAGTCCGGATAATTCTCGTAGTCGCTTTTGTCTATGTTGGCCTCAATTTTATTCATTACAATTTTTTTTCGGAGGGATGGCCGCCGCAATTGGTACTAACGTTTTGGAGCTTTGCCTAGTGCGGTTTGAAACATTGTCTACCGAAATATTACTGACAAAGATACTATGTTTGTTGCCATTTGCAAAGCGAAAATAATTGTCTTTCGCGGAGCGACCGCTTTTGCAAATGCTTTGTTGTCCGCCCGCATTAGGCAAAGGTGCTGTTAGTGGTTGGCCACCACACCCAGTTTACTTTGATTAAATCAGTCCGGAGTCTTTTGCTTTTTGTATCAATTCATCAAAGGAACTCAAGCTTTTTAGTTCATCTTCTGTTGGTTTTCGTTCGTACGATGTTTTTGTATCTAAATATATATTTAATGAGCTTTCTGCTCCCAAAACAAATCTTTCAGAGTTAGTAAACTGACTACTATTTGATGTTAATGTTTTTACGTTACAAACTACTCCTGTTTCGTTGTGTCTTATTATTCTATGCATTGTGTCTTTTTCAGCGTACGGCATTAAAAGAAGCATGTGCTTTTTGTCAAGAGGTACTTTTATTAAGTTCTTTGGATCAAATGGTGTAGTTCTTCCACCATTTATACTTTGTACAAGAACTGGATTGTCACTTGTAATAAATTCGCAATTATCGTCTAAGAGTTTAGTAACCATAATTCCATCGGTCTGCATTCTCTGCTGTATTAGTTTAAAT
This sequence comes from Bacteroidota bacterium, assembly GCA_040386075.1. GTDB lineage: Bacteria > Bacteroidota > Bacteroidia > B-17B0 > Aurantibacillaceae > UBA4416. Next base: position 35,337 of record JAZKGE010000077.1, on the reverse strand, counting down.
GCAGTCTCTAGTTGAGTTAATACTTGCATTGGTCTGCTTTCAATCTTATTTTCTGTAATTATTTCTTCTAGTGTCTTTCCTGCGATTGAAATTTTCTCTCCTTCAGATATAAAATAGTCTTTGTTCGTTTGTTTGCAAGTTTCATACAATAGAGTTAAAGTTCTTTTTGCAAATTCATTGTGTTGATTTATCCACAGTGTTGTTCTGTAGAACATTGTCACGACCGTTGAAATAATTAATTCTCGTTCTTTCGGTGTAATTTCAATTTTGTCGGGATCTATTAGAATTTGATATAGTCTTTGATAATGTTGTTCTAACTCTGTCGAATAAAAAGTTTCTAGCAACATCCTTTCATGTGCTGTTTCTCCAGGTAAAGTATATAGATGCCTTGCTAAACAGACGTTAGTTATATTCAGTTCAAATATTCTTTCTTTTTCTGGATTGTCAATAGGTAAAGCGTGAATATAATATTCACCACCTGCTTGTTCTGTCGCAAAGTTTCTTAGATAAGTTCTTGGAACATAATGTTGTCTTTTTACTTCCGTTGTCATAAGATAAAGTTTGTTTTATGATGTCTAGGTGGCTTACCACTAACTAGCTTATACCCGCTATAAATGTTCGGCAATCCTGCACCCATTTGCACGCTTGCCGCTACTCGATAGCGCTTTTCTAATTATATCAAATATACATATTTTCATTACAAATAATCAAATGGAGATGTTACGTTTTGTATGCTTTTAGTACTTACATGCGTATATATCTCTGTGGTTCTGCTGCTGCTATGCCCTAAAATTTCCTGTATGTATCTTAAATCGGTTCCATTCTCCAATAAATGAGTGGCATAACTATGTCTTAGCCAATGTAAACTTACCGGCTTATTAATTCCGCACTTCTGAATGCTTTGTTTTAATACCTGCTGTAGACTCCTCTCATCATACATAGACCCCTTTACCTGGCCTTCAAACAAATATATTTGTGGCTTATATGCTGTATAATATTCTCGCAACATCTCTGTAATTTTTGGGCTAAGTGGTGCAATTCTGTCTTTTCTACCTTTAGACTGCTTTATAATTACCACACCTCGTTTACTGTCAATATTATTTAATGTAAGTCGCAATAATTCTCCACATCTTAGGCCACAACTATAAATTAAACTCAACATAGCCTTATGTTTAATATTACTGGGAGCCTGAAGTATTTGTTTAATTTCTTCTTTACTTAACACGTTTGGTAACAATTTGGGACTTTTAGGACGGTGTATTAATTCTGGCCGCATCGTCTTTAATTCTACGATCCTAAAAAACAATTTAACTGCATTAATAACCTGGTTTTGATAAGAGGCGGAAAATTTATTGGCTAATATAAAGTCGTTATTAAATTTTATCAGATCCTCATTGCTGATTTCACAGACAGGTTTTTTATTATAGTAACCCAGAAACACGTTTATAGCATTTGTATAGGTGTTGATTGTATTTTCACTATATCGGCGAGATTTCATCCACATATCAAATTCTTTTAGCTTTTCAGTAGCTTCTTCAGATAATGTGTGGAGAGAAGGGGTGGATTTTTTCTCTTCCGGTTTTCTAGAAATGTAATTTGGATCGTATTGGTTTTTTAAAAATACGCGAACATGGTATTTATAAAACAAATCGCACACCTTTTCAAAAACTTTGTCTTCATAGGCGATGTGCCAAGCTTTTTGTGTAAAACTCCATTCGCCGCCTAATAAATTTCTTACCAAGCCCGATGCCTCTGTATTGTTTTCAAATCTTAAAAATACGCGAGGCTTATTTTTATGAATCAAATGCTCAATGATTAATTCTTTTATCATATAATAAACTTATTCATAACGTTTTTTTTATTTCAACCGGTTTTGGCTTCTCCACATCATCCAGTGTATTTACTAACTTCAGTTGTATACCTTTTGGTACAAAGGTTCTGTTTATCTGCGTCATCACCTCCGGGTGATAGCCCAAATACCATCCCTTATGTGTATGGCTCCATTTAATGCCTGCCAGTGTTTTAGCCAGTTCAATGGTGTTTGTATCATATTCAAACTTCATAAAAACCTTTACACGGTTGTTGTGTATTGCATGTTCAATTTGTATCATATTTACCATACTCAAAAATAGATCAAATTATAGCATAGTTATGCTATGATTTGTAGCAATGTGATTTCGGAATTTATTTTGAGAAAGATGATTTAAAACATTTGGGCGTGGCCCGAGGGGCCGCGCTTTCCGTTGCAATCTTTTTGTAAAAGAGGCACAAAAAGGATTTCCACTACAATCGCTCACGCGGGGTTCCCGGTAATATTTGATTGTAAACTCCGAACAATGAAACGTAAAACCCGCGTGAGGGATGCCCCGAAGGGATGCAACGAACGGAAATCCTGCCGTACACTGAGCGGAGTCGAATGCGGCAAAAGCCCCGATAGCTTTCGGGGGAAGCGGGCAGCCCGTATCCGCCAGCCGGCGGAGCACGCCCTAAAATATAAAATTGACATTAACTATTATCAAAATAGATCTAATCAAATTTACCTGAAAAATATTCCTTCACTAAACGCTTTGTTCTCGACTTCGCTCGAACTGACAGCGCAGGAGTTATTATAAAAACAAAGATCCCCTTCAAATTGCTTTGAAAGGGATCTTAACTTTAAACTTAACCTAGAACTTATTTTACTTCTTCGTAATCCACATCGGTTACGCTTTCATTTTTATCGCCACCTGTATTTGAATTGGTATTAGCATCAGCACCCGGGTTAGCGTTAGCACCACCTTGTTGTTCGTTCATGGCTGCATACATTTCCTGGCTTGCGGTTTCCCACGCTGCATTTAAAGATGTCATTGCCGAATCAATAGCTGCAATGTCTTTTGAGTCATGCGCTGTTTTTAATCCCGCTAAAGCACTTTCAATGGTCGCTTTTTTCTCTGCCGGAATTTTATCGCCGTAATCTTTCAGTTGTTTTTCTGATTGGAAAATTAAACCGTCAGCTGCATTGATCTTGTCTGCTTCTTCTTTTGCTTTTTTATCAGCATCAGCATTCATCTCTGCTTCGCGTTTCATTTTCTCGATCTCTTCTTTGCTTAATCCCGAAGAAGCTTCGATACGGATGTTTTGAGCTTTACCTGTTGCTTTATCTTTTGCAGATACTGATAAGATACCATTTGCATCAATATCAAAAACTACTTCAATTTGAGGCACTCCGCGTGGAGCAGGCATAATACCATCCAGGTTAAACTGCCCAATGGTTCTGTTATCTTTTGCCATCGGACGCTCGCCTTGCAATACATGTAACTGTACACTTGGTTGGTTATCGCTGGCTGTTGAGAATGTTTCTGTTTTTTTAGACGGGATCGTTGTGTTAGATTCGATCAGTTTAGTGAACACGCCACCGTAAGTTTCGATACCTAATGATAATGGCGTTACATCTAATAACAATACGTCTTTTACTTCTCCGGTTAATACACCGCCTTGAATAGCTGCACCTAAAGCTACAACCTCATCAGGGTTAACACCTTTGCTTGGCGCTTTACCAAAGAACTTTTCAACTGCTGTTTGAATAGCAGGGATACGTGTTGAACCACCTACTAAAATAATTTCATCGATATCAGCGTTTGACAAACCTGCATTTTTTAATGCTGATTTACATGGCTCAATAGTACGTTGAATTAAGCTGTCGGCCATTTGTTCAAATTTGGCACGGGTTAACTGTTTTACCAAGTGTTTCGGAATTCCGTTAACCGGCATAATGTATGGCAGGTTAATTTCAGATGTTGTTGTACTTGATAATTCGATCTTCGCTTTTTCAGCTGCTTCTTTCAAACGTTGTAAAGCCATTGGATCTTTACGAAGATCAATACCTTCTTCTTTATTAAATTCTTCAGCTAACCAGTCAATGATCAATTGGTCAAAGTCATCACCACCTAAGTGAGTATCACCATCGGTAGATTTTACTTCAAACACACCATCTCCTAATTCTAATACTGAAACGTCATGCGTACCACCACCACAGTCAAAAACAACAATTTTCATGTCTTTGCCTTTTTTGTCCATACCATAAGCAAGGGCAGCAGCAGTTGGTTCGTTAATGATACGTTTTACTTTTAAGCCTGCAATTTCGCCTGCTTCTTTGGTTGCCTGACGCTGTGCATCGTTAAAGTATGCCGGAACGGTAATAACCGCTTCGTCAACCGTAGTTCCTAAGAAATCTTCAGCAGTTTTCTTCATTTTTTGCAAAATGATAGCCGAAATTTCCTGTGCTGAGTAATTTCTGTCGTCAATTACCACTCTTGGGGTATTATTGTCGCCTTTTACTACTTTATATGTCATACGTGAGATCTCTTTTTGAGCTTCGTCATAAGAGGCACCCATGAATCTTTTAATAGAAGATATTGTTTTTGTTGGGTTTGTAATGGCTTGTCTTTTTGCAGGATCACCTACTTTACGTTCGCCACCTTCTACAAACGCTACCACCGATGGGGTGGTTCTTTTTCCTTCGTTATTAGCAATAACAACAGCTTCATTTCCTTCCATAACTGCTACGCAGCTATTGGTTGTTCCTAAATCTATTCCTATGATTTTTCCCATAATACTTGTTTTTTGTTGGTTTTAATATTTAATACGACCTACAATAGTCAATGTTTGTGCCAATTGCTCTTAAAACTGCAATTATGACAGGCTGGCATGAACATAAAAAAACCGCCCGAAATTTGTCATTTTAGGCGGTTAAATCGGGTATAAATGTCAGATTATTATGGACAGATGATCGTATAACTTTTTGCAAAACCCAGAGAGTTGGTTGAAGGATTATCGGATATTTCATCGATAAATTCTGACCATAGCTCTTTTTTTATAGAGGATTTTGATAAAGAGGCAAATATGCCGATCCCACCGTTAATATTGGTGTAATTAGGCTTATCCTGTGCAATTGTAGTTGATGGCTGGTTAACCAACAGGAATGTATTCATGTTATCGCTACAGGCATAAATAATATATTCCATATAGTGAGCTATCCTTTTTTTAATGGTGCCTACTGTTTTCCCTGGGATCTGGGCAGCCAGGTTGCTGTAAAAATCAGGAGTACTGAACGTAACTTTCAGCTCTTCGCCACCTGTAAAAGTAGTTGAAGTTTGGCTCGCAAAATTCATATCCACATAATTTCTGATACCTGTAACATTATCGGTCAACGAATCGATGTAATGAAAACGCATAATAACTTTATACAATTTAGCATTAGCTACTGATTTGAATTTAATAGAAGGGTTTCCTGTTAAAACATGATAATCTATGTAGGCAATTTGTTGCGTATGCGCTCCGGGCATGGTTCCCCAAATATAACCTCCATTTCCTGAACCACAGTGTACAGGATAGTGGGCTGGCGCCGGCGAAGTTGTTGTATAAATAAATGGCATAGAACCGTATGATTTTACACTGTCAACCATGATTGTTTGAGACGTAAATTCTTTCCCGTTACCAATGTTTTTGATGGTTAATTTATATTCTCCGTTATTATATAACTTATCGGATGTTTGCCAGATGCGTTGCCCGGTATTAAAATTACCGTCAGCGGTTGTAACAACGGTCTCAGTTAAAACGATCTCTTTTTTTACATTGTTTCCAACGGTAGTTAAAAGTGGCGCTGTACCACCTGTGGCAAATCTTTGTAAAGTTACCTGCAATTCTCCGGGCCCATAATTAATGGTAGCGTTATCCTGTCCTGAAACCAAAGCATCGCCATCGCTGATGTAAACTTTATTGATCCTGATCTTTTGAACAGGTTCATTAGGATTAAGAACTCCGTAAACAGAAACAGATTCTTCTCCGGGCGCTAAAACATCAAGGTCATTTTTACAGGAACTTATAATAAGTGCTGAGATAACTGATAATCCAATATATACTATGTTGCGTTTCATTTTATGTTTGTAGAGGTACAAAGTTACCATTTTTGGGCTAACTCCAAATTAATTCAGTAATTTTACATTATTTTAACCACATAGGCACATAGTTAGGATATAAAAATGAGAATTTCATAGTAAAGATAGGTGAAGCGACGCTTCACAACTATGTTAAACTGTTTATTTTGCTACCTACTTAACTGCATAAAACCTATGTTTCTATGTGGTTAAATTGAATATATTTGGTTAATAAAACGATATAGTATGTCAGTTCACAAGGAAGTAAAAAAGGTTACTACACATCAGTTACAGGAGATGAAACGCCGTGGCGAAAAGATCTCGATGCTGACAGCTTATGATTATACAATGGCAAAGATCATTGATCATGCCGGTATTGATGTGATACTGGTTGGCGACAGCGCCAGTAATGTAATGGCAGGTCATGAAACTACCTTGCCAATTACACTGGATCAGATGATCTACCATGCTTCTTCTGTTATCAGGGCAATTGATAGGGCTTTGGTGGTTGTGGATCTTCCTTTTGGTTCATACCAGGGAAATTCAAAGGAAGCCTTAACCTCAGCTATCAAGATCATGAAAGAGAGTGGAGCACATGCCGTTAAGCTGGAAGGTGGCCGCGAGATCAAGGATTCCATTGAACGTATCTTATCTGCCGGGATCCCGGTAATGGGGCATTTGGGTTTAACCCCTCAGTCTATCTATAAATTTGGAACCTATACAGTAAGAGCTAAAGAGGAGGAGGAAGCTGCCAGATTAATGGGAGATGCGAGAATATTGGAAGAAAGTGGCTGTTTTGCATTGGTTTTAGAGAAAATTCCTGCAAAACTGGCAACAGAAGTGGCAAAAAACATCACTATCCCCGTTATTGGTATTGGTGCAGGTGGTGGCGTTGATGGCCAGGTTTTGGTAACACATGATATGCTGGGCATGACCCATGAGTTTAGTCCGCGTTTTTTAAGAAGATACCTGAATTTGTACGAAAGCATGACAGGTGCTTTTGAACAATACATTAAGGATGTAAAAAGCAAGGATTTTCCGAACGAGAGTGAGCAGTATTAATTATTAGGATCTGCTTTTTTTTGAATAGCTTTTAGATCTCCTGGTTTGATGTTGTATGAAACAGGAGAATATTTGGAATAAACAATTTCACCCGTAAGAGAATTGATAATGCTAATGTATTTATCAGTGGAACTTTTTATATATATCATATAATAAAAACCATTTTTATCTGTAATTATTTTATTATTTAATTGTTCTTTTGTAATTATTTTATAAGGCAGGTTATAATCTTCAAACAAATCTTTTTGCTTATGAAATTCACTTTCATCGCCCGAAAATTTATTAAATTTGGTCATCACATAATCAGGTATAAAAAGTGTATCGGTATTTAAGTTTTTCAACTGTTTTTCATCAAAAGAACTGGTATATAACGATTTTTTTTCACCTTTCTGTAATAATACCATTAAAGCTTGTAGCTGGTTCTTTAAAATACCCGGACCCCAATTCCTGATATGATTTTCCCAATCATTGTAGTCACTTTGGTAAATGTTTCGTGGTGACGATAAAGTAGGGAAATCAGTAAACAATTCTATTCTTCCAACTTCCCATTTGTCTTGCGTATCAAATACCTTGTCGGGCTTTGTGTTTTTGAAATAGGCCTCATCACAAGTCCAGAGTTCAAGATAAATATGAGTAATTTCATAATGTATACCCCTACCACTTCCAAAAGAATTTATAAATTGCGTATCAGTCATGTAACCTCCTACAGAAAAAAAAGAGTTTTCAGGAGATATATGATTTTTAATATCGGAATATTTAATGAATTCTATTTTTGAAATTGTCCAGTATTTTTTGAATATTTCAATAAATACCTTTGAACTTTCATCCGAGGGATTCTTCATTGCTACATAAGTAGTACCCTTTTTTATTTTTTCAATTTCAGTAATATTTGAGATCCCAATCTGTGAGTAGGATTTTAAAGATAAAGTAGCAAGTGCTATAAAACAAACTAAAGTTAGAGCAGTGTTTTTCATGAAAAATAAGTTATAGTTATCCTATAGCCTCATTCAGATCAGCCAGCGTAGGCACTTTACCAAAACTTACAATAGCTTTTACATGTGATTTAAGCGCCGACATAAACGTTGGATTCTCTAAATAAGGCACGCCAAATTCTTCGGCAGTAGCTTTTACAATTTCAGATATCTCCGGATAATGTACATGACAGATCGTTGGAAATAAATGATGTTCTACCTGAAAATTCAATCCGCCTACATACCACGAGATCCATTTGCTTTTACGCGAAAAGTTAACCGTAGTATTCATTTGATGAACCGCCCAGTTGTTCTCGATCGTGTAATCAACATTTGGTAATGGGTGCGTTGTACCTTCAACCGTATGTGCCAACTGAAAAACAACCGTTAATACAACTCCCGAAATAAATTGCATCAACAAATAACCTAATACCATTTGGTAAAAAGGAATTCCGATCACAAACACAGGTATTGCAAATATAACCGCCCAGTAAATCACTTTACTCATAAAGATCTTGAACCATATCACACGATTTTGCTCTTTAGTACTGGTGTTTACTCCTTGTTTGGTGTATTTATGGAACTGTAAAAAATCTTTCAATAAAGCCCAGTATAAAGTTAAAATGCCATAAAATAAGAACGCATAAACTACCTGTAATTTATGGTACCATTTTACTTTGCTGTGCGGGTTAAATTTCAGGATCAGTTTATCGGCAATATCATCATCGTAATGGTGAATATTAGTATAAGTATGGTGCATCACATTATGCTGCAGTTTCCAGTTAAATACCGAACCACCTAATAAATTCAAAGTATGCCCAAGCCAGTAATTGGCTTTATGGCTCGATGAATAGGCACCGTGATTAGCATCGTGCATTACGCTCATGCCTATGCCGGATAAAGCAAACCCCATAATTACCCATAATATTAAGGCAATATTGAACGATGGATTAAACACCAAAAGAGCAATAAACGGTAATATATAACCAGCCATTAAAATAATGGTTTTAATAACCATCGTTGAATTGTAATGTTTGGAGATATTTTTTTCTTTAAAGTAACCGTCTACACGTTTACGAAGTGTTGCAAAAAAAAGTGCTTTGTCTTTATCTTTGTCGATAAAGCGAATTGGTGAAAATGCCATTTTGGTATTTTTAAAATTAAAATAAATACAAAAATAGTACTTACAGAATTTAAAAGTACTCAAAATTTATCAAAAAATTCAATAGTATTTTGTTAATATTGCCTAGTAATGGATAGTCAAAAAACACATTCACCAATTGGGGTCTTCGATTCGGGCTATGGCGGACTCACCGTTTTAAAGGAATTGGTAGATGCTTTGCCGCAATACGATTATTTATATTTGGGTGATAATGCCCGCGCACCTTATGGTTCACGCTCATTTGATACGGTTTATGAATACACGCTTGAATGTGTGAAAGCTTTATTCGATCAGGGTTGTGAATTGGTGATCCTTGCTTGTAACACAGCTTCGGCAAAGGCTTTACGAACCATTCAGCAAAAAGACCTGCCTGTTATTGCTCCTCATAAAAGAGTATTGGGTGTTATAAGACCAACAACCGAGGTAGTTGGAAATTATACTAAAAGCAATGAGGTTGGTATTTTTGCAACCAGTGGAACAGTTACTTCAGAGTCCTATATCATTGAAATAGAAAAGTTCTTTCCAGATGTAAAAGTGTTCCAGGAAGCTTGTCCAATGTGGGTTCCCCTGATCGAAAATAATGAGATAAACAACGAAGGCACAGAATATTTTGTAAAGAAACACATCGATCAATTATTCTCTCAGTCCAATAATATTGACACGATCATTTTAGGTTGCACGCATTACCCTTTATTAAAATCGGTTATCCAAAAACATTTGCCTGCCGGCATCCAACTACTCACACAAGGTAAAATAGTAGCCGATGGTTTAAAGGATTATTTGGTTCGTCACCCTGAAATGGAAACGCGTCTTTCTAAAAATTCAAAACGAGATTTTTATACTACAGATAGCAGCAATTCTTTTGACAAACACGCCAGTTTATTCTTCGGACAAGAAGTGAAATCGAAACATTTGGGGCTTTAATTATCTGTAGTAATTTTTTGGGCGTGGCCCGAGGGGCCGGGTTGACCCGCTTCAATCTTTTTGCCGCACTTCGGCTTCGCTCAGTGACAGGCAAAAAGGATTTTCGCTCAAATCCCTCACGCAGGGTTACGTTAAGATCGAAGCGTAAACTCCGAATTTTAAAAATGAGAGCCGCGTGAGGGTCCCGATAGCTATCGGGAGAGGCATTTGTTTGAGCTCTTTTTATTTGTTCCGCAGGACAAATAAAAAAGCGCCCCGATAGCTATCGGGGCCGAAAGCCCGGCCCGCATGGACACGCCCAAATCATAAACCTAAATTATTTTGTAGCATAACATTGGAAAAAATGCTGGTTTATTCTTTACTAATACTAAATTATAACTTGTCATAATAATCTCTGTCATCAGCGTTCCATTTTATAATTTCTCAATCTCAAAAAAATAATTACATTTACCGCAGATCTTTAGGGGTGCTTTTTTCAAATATTGAAATAGAGAGTTAAAGAGTTAGAGAGTTTTTAAACTCATTAATTCAACAACTCAATAATTCAACAATTGATTTGAGCTGAGATTATACCCATTACATATAAACGCCAAACGTTTGTGTGTATGCACCTGATCAGGGTAATGCCTGCGTAGGGAAACAGTTAACAACGATGTCGCATCCCCTTGCGATGTTATTATTAACATAAAAAAAAGACCCGTCTTCGCTAAAGCTGTGATGGGCAAAGAAAAATGAAAATTAACAACATTAAAAAAACAATGGCATTCGCCTTGTTCTCGTCCTGCTCGTATATCCTGCAGGCACAAGCTACCTTAACCGGTACAATTACTACTGCCCAAAAAACACCTGTTCCTTTTGCAGTTGTTGGCATTAAGAACACATTCCTTACGGCGCAAACAAATTCAGCCGGCGTTTTCGAATTTAAAAACCTAAAAGAAGGTTCTTATGTATTGATAACCAAAAATGTTGGTTACAAAGCAAAGGAAGATTCCGTGGTACTAACTGGCAACAGATCACTGGAGATCACCTTGGCAGAAGATCAAAAAGCGTTGGATGAAGTAGTTGTTAACGCCACCCGCGTTGATAATACTTCCGCATTTGCTCACTCCAATCTGAGTAGTGAAGAGATCAAAAAACAAAATGTGGGTCAGGACCTGCCTTATGCCTTAAACTCTATGGCCTCTGTAGTTATTAATTCAGATGCCGGTAATGGAGTAGGGTATACCGGTATGCGCATCAGAGGAACCGATGGAACGCGTATCAATGTTACCATCAACGGCGTGCCCGTTAACGATGCCGAAAGCCAGGGAACTTATTTTGTAGATATGCCTGATCTTTTATCGTCAACCAATAACATTCAGGTACAACGTGGTGTTGGTACATCGGCTAACGGTGCCGGAGCCTTTGGTGCCAGTATCAATATGCAAACCAACGAGCTTAATGAAAAAGCCTATGCTCAGATCAATAACAGCATTGGTTCTTTTAATACCATTAAAAATACGGTTGCTGCCGGAACTGGTTTGATCAACAATCATTTTACATTTGACGCTCGTGCTTCACGCATTGTCAGTGATGGTTATATCGACAGGGCAAAATCTAATTTGAGTTCGTTTTATGTGGCTGCGGGTTATAATGGTAAGAAAACGGCCGTTAAAGCTATCATGTTTAGCGGCTGGGAAAAAACATACCAGGCCTGGAACTACGTATTAAAGGATAGCATTGATAATGGTAACAGAACTGATAATTCATGCGGGATCTATTATGATGCGAATGGAAATATAAAATATTATCACAACGAAACCGATAATTATAAGCAGGACAATTACCAGTTGCATATCATTCACGCATTTAACAGTAAATTAAATGTAAACGTTACCGGTCACTATACAGCAGGTAAAGGTTACTATGAGCAATATAAACAAGGACAGTCCTTAAGTGCTTATAACATGGCAGATGTAGTAATTGACAGTAATACTACAATTACTACCACAGATCTGATCAGAAGAAAATGGCTGGATAATGATTTTATAGGAGCCGTAGGAAATATCAATTACAAGCCAAACAGCATGCTTAATTTTGTTTTAGGAGGCGGTTACAATACGTATTATGGCCGCCATAACGGTGAGGTCATCTGGTCTCAGTTTAGTGATGTGAATGATTATCGTCCAAGGTATTATGATGATAAAGCAACTAAAACCGATGGCAATGTGTATTTAAAAACTACCATTCGTCCAACCGAAAAGTTAACCGCTTTTGTTGATCTGCAATACCGCGCTGTTGGATATACTTTTATGGGTTACGATACATCACTGGTAACAACACAGGAATTAAATGCAACCTATGGTTTCTTTAATCCTAAGGTTGGCGTAAATTACCTGGTTACTAAAAACACAAATGTATATGTAAGCTATGGCATTGCTAACAAAGAACCTAACCGAAACGACTTTGTTCAGTCAAGCAGGAAAAGCCGTCCTAAATCCGAGCAACTAAATGATCTTGAAATTGGCGCTACACACCGTTTTAAAAATATAAGTATTGGTTTGAATTTGTATGACATGGAGTACAAAGATCAATTGGTATTGAACGGACAGATCAACGATGTGGGCGCATATAACCGTATCAATGTAGAAAGCAGTTATAGAAGAGGTATAGAGTTTGAATTAGGCGCCAACATCACTAAATATTTTTCATTCAATGGCAACATAACGCTTTCGCAAAACAAAATAAAAAATTACTCAGAGTTTGTTGATAATTACGATACCTATGGTCAGGATACGATGAAGTATTCAAACACAGATATTTCTTTTTCTCCAAATGTTATTGCTGCAGCTAATTTTATTTTTAAGCCAATTAAAAATATGGAAGTGTCGTTTTTAAATAAATATGTTGGTACGCAATACCTCGACAATACATCAAATGATCAAAGAGCGATACATGATTATTTTGTAACTGATTTCAGGTTTAACTATACCATTTATACTAAGTTCATCAAAGAAATCAGTTTTGTAGGTGTGATCTATAACTTGTCAAACACAATTTATGAGACCAATGGTTATAATTACAGATACTATATGACCACAAATGGTGAAAAGATTTTGTATTCATCTAACTACCTGGCACCTGCTGCACCAACCCATTTTATGGTTGGATTGAATTTGAAATTTTAACATCTTCCCTCCCTCTCCCTGCGGAGAGGGACCGGGGGTGAGGGCGTACCCCCATTTGGTTTTTTTTCACCCCCATTTGGTTTTCTTTCATCCTCATTTGGTTTTCTTTCACCCTCATTTGGTTTTCTTTCATCCCCATTTGGTTTTTTTTCATCCCCATTTGGTTTTCTTTCATCCTCATTTGGTTTTCTTTCATCCCCATTTGGTTTTCTTTCATCCCCATTTGGTTTTCTTTCACCCTCATTTGGTTTTCTTTCATCCCTATTTGGTTTTCTTTAACATTTATTAAATATACTTTCTCCAAACAAGCGCAACATCGCTAATAGCTTTATCGTTTAAATCTTAAGGCAAAATATTTAAGCCTATTATTTATGATTTATTTAAACCTCAAACCAATTTTCGAAGCTAAAGGCATCAATAATCCAAATCATTTTTTATGGAAGAACGGTTTCACCCGTTACACTGCGCATATTCTTTTAAATAATACAAAAGAAGGAATAAATTTCGATCACCTCGAAAAACTATGCCTGCTGCTCAGTTGTTCTCCCAACGATCTGTTCACATGGCGCAACACTAATAGCAGTAATGTATTGCCAACACATTCACTCGAAAAATTAATAAAAGAAAAAGGTAAAGGCAGCATCACAAAAACTTTAGAGAAATTGCCCGTAAATAAATTGAAGGAACTCTCTGATTTTCTCGATAACCTTTCAGCTTCACCCGAATAAATAAAATAGAGTTTTCTGGGCGCCTCTAATTGAATGATAATTCTATAGTTTATTAACCGGAGGCCAGATATTGTTTTTTACAATATCAAAAAAGCATTGCCCCGCTTTTTTTATCTGATCTGAATCTGTTTTTGGAATACTGAATTCTACTGTTTCATTGAATATGATCTTTGCAAGACCAAAATCTTTGATATTATCCAGGTAATAAGTATTGTTCAATTCAACTAAAAAATAAGCTGAGGTTTTATCAATAGTATTGAGTGTGGTTGATTTTACATAGATCTGTTTTTTCAGAGATTGCAGTAACAAAGAACCTTTTTTTCCAAATCCAAGATCATCTCTGACAATGATCTTTAGGTAATTTTTTTTATCAATTTTAATGAACTGAACCAGGTAATTGTTTTTGATCTTTACTTCCATCATTTCTACTGATTCTTCTTTACCTGGTGCCAACACTGCCGAGGTAGTTTTTAAACTGTAAGCACAAGGTTCCTGTGCAAAAGAAGTAAGTGAAAAAATAAATGAGCAAATAAAAAACAAGTGTTTCATGATTCTCTCTTTTTTAGTTAAAAAAAAAGGATAAAGCCCAATAAGTACTTTATCCTTTTATGAATGGGTTTTGTATGATTATTTTTGTTTAAATCCAATTAAAATAACAGCACATCCTGAACCTGCATTTTTGTTAGCATCCAACTGCGCTTCGATGGTACATTCTAAAGTAGATTTTACTTTAAAATCCCAGTGCGGAGCATTTGCATAGTTCTTGTTTGTGAATAATAAATGACGATCTTGATCGTAAATGTTGAAGATCAGGTTACCATCAGTTTTACCGCTGCAAGCCGCAATACGGTATGTAGTTTCACCAAAAAAAGTTGTATGGAACTCAGCCATCTCTTCCGAATTCAATAATAATGAACGGTAAGATTGTCCATCAGAAATAAACTGCGCGATGATGTGCTTAGAGCATAAGCTGGCGATAGAATCACATTGTGCTTTTGCTGTATTTGATAAACCTACAATAGATAAGATTAATAGGCCTTTGTATAAATTCTTCTTCATAATACTTTATTGTAGTTAATTAAGATTTTACATTAATGATTTTATCGCGAATAGCCATTATTTTAGTAGCTATCTGGTCTATTTGTTCCTGATTGATGTTGATCTCTGTTGTGCTATTAATGTAAGTGGTTTTTTTAGCTTCATCAGTAGTTGGTTCAACAAAATTGTATTTTGTAGTGATACCTTCATATACTTTGGCAAGATCTTCCAGATCTTTGATCAAACCTGCAGCATCCGGTAAATTATGAGAAGAGATCAGTTTAATGATGCTTCCTAAAGCTTGTTTTTGTTCAGCAATACGGAATTTAACCTCATCAGTTGGTTTTGCTTTATAAGCTGTGATTGAGAAATTCATACTCTCGATCCATCCACCTGTTAAAATTAAACTACTGATTTCTGTACGTTTGTTTGTTTTTAAATAAGCATCACTTGCTCTGTAAGCTATACCAACCAATACCAACATACTGTCTTTGTTAGAGATATTATCGTTGATACGTTTCATGGTACTTTGGTCAAAAGCAGATGATACACCTAATTTATCAGCTAAATTTTTAAGAGCTCCTAAATAACTTAATGCATCCTGTGTTTGGTTATACATGCTCACATAACCCAGATCAGCACCATAGATACCTAAATTTAAAGATCTTGAATAATCTGATGCATATTGTCCGTTCTTGTTACCCGCATTTAAGATGCTTTTATCATAAGAAACACCCGATTTTTGGATCAATAAAGCTGTTTGGATAGGAGAAGGAATACTGAATAATTGTCCGCCAACATTTAGTGCAAGGGCCTTAACAGTATCAGTGTCAGGAAGATCGTCTCCTGTTTCACCTTCAGTTGGCTTTGGATCGCCACAAGAATAAATTAATAGGGAAGCTAAACCTAAAGCAATCACTTTTGCATTTAACTTAAAATTTTTAATGTTCATCGTCATAATTTAATTGTTTATTGCTAAAAAACCTATGCAAGTAAATAAATTTTAACGACACTGCCAAATAAATTTAATACAGTTATTGACAATGTTTACAAAATACCCAGGGCTTCTTCTATGTATTTAAAAGTGGATAAGATCTCGGGTTTTCCATCAATTTGAGCTACATCATGCTCAAAATGTGCTGATGGTTTGCCATCGGCTGTTAATATCGTCCAGCCGTCTTTTAATTGCTTAATGTTACGAGTTCCCATATTGATCATCGGCTCGATCGCTATCACCATTCCATCCTTTATTTTAGGCCCATCTCCGCGCTTACCGTAATTTGGTACCTCGGGATCTTCATGCAGTTTTTTACCTAAACCATGTCCGCAAAGTTCGCGTACCACACCATATCCGTTATTTTCGGCATGTTGTTGTATGGCAAATCCTATATCTCCAATACGGTTACCGCTTTTAAACTGTTCAATGCCGATGTACAAACATTCCTTGGTCACATCCAGTAGTTTTTGTACTTCAGGAGTTACCTGCCCAACAGCAAAGGTATAGGCATGATCGCCATGATATCCGTTTTTGATAACGCCACAATCAACCGAAATAATATCGCCCTCTTCCAAGGGTTTATCATTTGGAATACCATGAACTACGGATGCATTCAGCGACATACATAACGTATTTGGAAAACCATATAAGCCTTTAAAGCCTGGTATACCGCCATTGTCACGAATATATTCTTCTGCAATTTTATCAAGGTATAATGAGGTTACTCCCGGCTTGATAACTTTAGCAATTTCACCTAATGCACGTGATACACTTAACGCGGATTCACGCATTAATTCAATTTCTTCTCTGTTCTTTAAAATAACCATTGCAATATTTTATTATTTCTTGCCAAACAGTTTTTGGAAAAAAGTTTTCTCCTGTTTGTAATTGTTGTGCGCTTCGGGATTCTTAACCATGTGGTGAAAATCGCCGCCATCCGGATGAAGGATCTGCCAGGTAGTGCTCCAGCCTAAAAATCCACCTACATTTCTATCGTCAATAAAAATATCAACGTTTAACTTTCTTGGGGTATTATCTGTGATTACTTCTTCGGGATAATTTTTATTAACAGCATAAAACTCTACACCGTTTTGTTTGCAATACTCAACCGCCTCGTCCAATAAACGACCTGTGCGATAAGTGAATAAAATTAATTTATGTCCTTTTTTTTGTAGTTCCTTGATAGTGGCAAAAGCAAACATCATTTCCTTACCGATCTTTGGATAGTCATGCTCAACGATCGTTCCATCAAAATCAACGGCAATGGTTTTACTGTTATTACTTATAAAATTTTGTTCCATTTTATTTATAGGTTCTCAGCTTTTAAAACTTTTAGATCACTGTTCAATTCATAGTGACGAGGCACCGCTGTACCAATTTCAAATTCAAGGATCTGCTCAGGTGTCATGTTCTCCAGGTACATGATCAGCGCTCTTAAACTATTACCATGCGCTGCCACCACAATATTCTTTCCTTCTTTTAATTTAGGTTCAATCTCTGCTTTGTAATAGGGGATCACGCGTGCTGCCGTATCTTTTAAACTTTCACCATTTGGAGGAGCAATATCATAACTCCTTCTCCAGATCTTTACTTGCTCTTCTCCAAATTTTTCAGCCGTAGCTGTTTTATCCAGACCCTGAAGATCTCCATACATACGCTCGTTCAAAGCTTTATCAAATGTAGTAGGAATATTGGTTTGTCCCGAAACTTCTAAAGCGGCTTTCAATGTATTTTGCGCACGTTTCAGATCAGATGCGTAAGCCAGATCAAACTTAAAAGGTTTTAATTTCTCTCCTGCATTTTTTGCTTCCTGCATTCCTTTTTCAGTCAGTTCCACATCAACCCAACCGGTAAATTTATTCTCTAAGTTCCAAACACTTTGTCCGTGTCTAAATATTACTAATGTTGCCATAATAAAATGATTTCTTGTTCTTTATTTCTTGGTTCTGATTATGAATAAAAATACGAATTTACGAATCTGTGTTTTGAAAACATAGTATTCGCTCGATTTGTATATTCGTATTGATTAGTAATCATTTGTTTTTTTTAATGATAAATTAGTAAGCACGAGCAAATAATACACGTTGTGTACTTGGTTTACCGCTGTAAATACAAACACCACTTTCCTGTGTATTGTTTAATGGAATGCAACGAATAGTAGCTTTGGTTTCTTCTTTTATTTTTTCTTCGGTTTCAGGTGTACCATCCCAATGTGCATAAACAAAACCTGTTTTTTCATCCAGTACTTTTTTAAATTCTTCGTATGAATTTACGGTTGTTGTTAATTCTTTGTTACGTGCTTTAGCATTGTTGAACAGGTTTTCCTGAATGGTGTTCAATAAATTTTCAACCAAAGTATCTATTCCCTCTATACCAACCGTTTCTTTCGTTAACGTGTCTCTGCGTGCAACTTCAACAGTTCCGTTTGCCAAATCTCTTTCGCCAATGGCAATACGAACGGGCACACCTTTTAATTCATATTCCGCAAATTTCCAACCCGGACGTTGAGAATCTCTGTTATCATATTTTACAGAAATGCCCTTAGCTTCTAATTTCTTTTTGATCTCGTTTGCCGTTTCAGATACTTTAGCCAAACCTTCATCGCCTTTGTATATAGGAACGATCACTACCTGTATTGGTGCCAATCTTGGTGGTATCACTAAACCGTTATCATCACTGTGACTCATTACTAAAGCTCCCATTAAGCGAGTTGAAACACCCCATGAAGTTGCCCAAACATATTCCTGCTTATTATCTTTAGTTACATATTTTACATCAAATGCTTTGGCGAAATTTTGACCTAAAAAGTGAGATGTCCCTGCTTGTAGTGCTTTTCCATCCTGCATCAAAGCTTCAATACAATACGTATCGTCAGCTCCGGCAAAACGCTCGTTGGCTGTCTTTACACCTTTTACCACGGGAACTGCCATCCAGTTCTCTACAAAATCGGCATACACGTCCAGCATTTGTTTGGTTTCGGCAATGGCTTCTTCTTTAGTAGCATGCGCCGTGTGCCCTTCCTGCCAAAGGAATTCGGCGGTACGTAAAAATAAACGGGTGCGCATTTCCCAACGAACAACATTGGCCCATTGGTTTACTAAAATTGGAAGATCACGGTATGATTGTATCCATCCTTTATAAGTATTCCATATAATAGCTTCACTGGTAGGACGAACGATCAATTCTTCTTCCAACTTTGCTTCCGGATCAACCATTAATTTACCAGGATTATTAGGATCTGTTTTTAAACGGTAATGCGTAACAATAGCGCATTCTTTAGCAAAACCTTCTGCATTTTTTTCTTCTGCTTCAAATAAACTTTTAGGAATGAATAAAGGAAAGTAAGCATTTTGATGCCCAGTATCTTTGAACATTTTATCCAATGCTTTTTGCATGTTTTCCCAGATACCGTAACCATAAGGTTTAATAACCATACAGCCTCTCACAGCCGAGTGATCAGCCAGATCAGCCTTAACCACTAAATCGTTATACCACTTACTATAATCCTCTGCGCGCGATGTCAATTCTTTACTCATGTTTACTTAACAAATGTTAAAATGTATTTTTTATAATTTTGTTGGCACTTAATTTGGTAACTTTACGAAGCATTCCCCGTGCAAATTTAAACTTTTATTGGACGTTTACGTCTGATATTTAAAAAACTAATAAAATGAAAAAATTAGTTGTTCTATCAAGCTTAGCCCTGGCAATTTTATCGTCTTGCGCTACTCAAAAAATGGGGACTTCGACCTACAACGACGATGTGTATGCTAATCCTAAAGAAGACAGGATAGAAGAAGCACGTATTAAAGAAGAAAAGCGATTAGCTCAGGCAACCATTGATAAACGCTATAACGATTCAATTGCAGCTATCGCCCAGGCACAAAAAGAAAAAGACGATGCTAACCCATATTATAAAGAGAGGGAATTTAAATACGATGATTATTATGATTATGAGTATGCAACCCGTTTAAAACGCTTTGATAATAACATTGGTGGTTTAAGCTATTACGATAACTATTATACCAACTCTTATTTTTATAGCGGTAATCCATATAATTACGGTGTAAGTGTATACAACGGTTATAGCTGGTGGGGATCAAGTTATAATAATTACAGTTATAATCCTTCAGTGAGTTTTTACAGCAGCTGGGGTTGGGGTTACGGTAACCAATTCAATATGTATAATGGCTACAATCCATATATGGCTGGCTATGCACAAGGTTATAATAATGGATTTAGTAATGGAATGTATGGGAACTATTATGGATATGGCAATCCGTACGGTTATGGTGGCTATTACGGAGACCCTTATGCCTATGGTGGTTACGGTGGATATGGTTACGGTGGATATGGTAATCCATACAATAACGGCTGGGGTTATTATAATGTTTATGATAATAACAGCAGTTATACTTATGGTCCACGCTCATCACATGGTGGTGGAAACAGCCGCAGAACATCTAATCCGGGAGTTTCGCCTGTTAAAAGAGAAGAATCTCCTTCAGATAAATACATCAGGGAGGTTGCTCAGCAACAAGCTCATAATCCAAGATTTGGCGAAACTACACAACCCGTGAGAGTTAATAATACAGGTACTCCGGTTGGAACCGGAGGAATAAAACCGGTTAGAGAAAATACACCGGTTGGAAGCAATACACCTATCAGAAGCAATGATCCTATTGATAATCCTATAAGAGTTAATGAAGGGATGGATCCGGTAAGGCAACCAACTTCAACAACTCCTGTGAGAATTAATGACCAGCCAATAAGGAATAATCCTAATATTAATGAGCCAATCAGAAATAATCCTGGCATCAATGAGCCTGTAAGAAATCAATCTACAACTACACCGCGCAACGAAACACCTGTAAGGCAAAACCCGATCAGGAATGTAGAACCGGTTAAAGAAACTCCACGAAATGAAACTCCACGAATGGAGACACCCCGTTCAAATGATTTTCAGTTGCCAAGTAATTCTCCTACAAACAATGGCGGAGGGAACTCTTCACCTGGCGGTAATAGTGGCGGCGGACATCGACCAAGATAAGATCAAATTTCGGCACAATTTTTTAATAGATTTTAAATTAAGAACTCCATGTTTGCTCTAGCAAACATTACAGGAAACATGGATATGAACGCTAAAAACAATAATATTTATCTATGAAAGCATTTCATTTTATTGCAGCATTAAGTCTGTTATCCCTATCTGTAATATCGCAAAACGATATCGACGCTATAAGATATTCTCAAACTTTTTTTGGTGGAACATCCCGAAGTAAAGCCATGGCAGGTTCTTTTGGCGCATTAGGCGCTGACGGTTCCTGTATGGCAATTAATCCTGCAGGTATTGGTTTGTATAAAAAAGGTGATATCAATGTCTCTTTTGGATTAAGGTTCTTTTCGGTAGATGCAACGCACAACAAAACCTCTAACAAAGATTTTAAAGCCAGCGTTCCTTTTGATGGTTTTACACTTGTAGGAGCATGGGATAGTAAAACTCAGCCCGATAATCATCATGCTTTAGGATTATCCTGTAATCAGCTGGTTAATTTTAACAGTAATATCAGTATTCAGGGAAGATCGAACTTTAAAAGCATTGCCAACGATTTTTTAGCTTCGGCTAATGGTAAAACACTGTCTAATTTAGACAATGGTTATACAGGAATGGCTTATGATAATTACCTGATAGATATGTCTGATACGCTAAATAATCAATATTCAAGTATCATTGATACCAGGCACGACCTGCTTCAATCGAAAACCATTGAAACAGTAGGACGGATAAATGAATGGTGTATTAATTATGCTTACGGATATAAAGACAAATTATATATCGGAGCAACACTAGGTATTCCAACAGTTATTTATAGTTATAATTCAATTTATTCAGAGACCGATGATCTGGATTCGATGCGAGCCGACAACAACACTGTCTATTCTTATCCAACAGAAGGTGTTGAAGGGTTTAAAGATATGTCATATCAGGAAACCTATAAAACAACCGGTACGGGCTACAATTTAAAGGTAGGTGTGATATACAGGGCAGCCGATTTTATTCGTTTAGGAGCTAGTTTTCATTCGCCTACAATCTATAATCTATCAGACTCTTATGTGTATAAAATGAATGCTAATTATGATGAAGGAGGTTCATTTAGCACACAGTATCCTCCTGATAATGGCGGCAAATTTGATTATAAGATCATTACACCTATGAAATTTACCGGAAGCGTGGCTTTATTATATAAAAAACTGGGAGCCCTTAATATCGACTATGATCTTGTTAATTACCAACAGGCCAGCCTACAAAGTTCACCGCAGGAATTTACAGGGGTTAATTCAACTATAAGAAACAAGTACAGTCAAACCTCAAATTTAAGAGTAGGGGCAGAAGCTAATTTAAAACCGATGTTCGTGAGACTGGGTTATGCCATGTATGGTTCTCCATTTGGAGAGACCTTTACAGGTGACTTTGTAACCTCTTTTTTTACCGGAGGGATTGGTTTTAGAAAAGAGAAATTATACGCAGATATCTCATTTACCAGGAGTTTAAGTACTTCAAACTACTATATGTACGGGCCGGAATATGTAGATAAATCGACTTTGAAAAATTATGGCACGACTATTGGTATTACTTTAGGTAGTAAGTTTTAGTGTAGTTTTGTTCTAGATTAATTGGTTAGAAAGTCTCGGGGTAGTGGCCGGGACTTTCGCTTTTTATAGACTTTTTTTGATAAAAAGCGGACTTAGACTTCTTTTTTAGCGGCAATTAGCGTGTTTTTTAACAAAGAAGCGATGGTCATTGGACCTACACCACCCGGAACCGGAGTTATATAACCTGCTTTTTCTGAAACTTCGTCAAATTTAACATCTCCTACCAGTTTATAACCACTTTTAGTAGATGCATCATCAACGCGGTTGATACCTACGTCGATCACAACAGCCCCTTCTTTGATCATATCTGCGGTAACAAAATTCGGGCGACCGATAGCCGCAATAATAATATCGGCTTGTAAGGTATGTTCTTTAAGATCTTTTGTTTTACTATGGCAAAGCGTAACCGTACAATTGGCCAGATTGGTGTTTTTAGCCATTAAAATACTCATAGGTGACCCTACAATATTGCTACGACCAATAACAACGCAATGTTTCCCTTCTGTAGGGATATTATAACGCTCTAACAGGGTTACAATACCAAATGGCGTAGCACTTACATACGTTGGTAAATTCAACACCAAACGGCCAACATTGATCGGATGGAAGCCATCCACATCTTTACTTGGCTTGATGCCTTCAATGATCTTTTGTTCGGAAATATGACGGGGTAAAGGCAATTGAACGATGTACCCGTCGATATCATCATTATTATTTAACTCGTCGATTTTTGAGAGTAATTTTTGTTCAGACACATTAGCCTCAAATCTTACCAAAGTTGATTTAAAACCAACATTTTCGCACGCTTTAACCTTGCTATTCACATAAGTTTGAGAGGCAGGATCGTCGCCAACTAAAATAGCTGCTAAATGAGGCTGTTTTTGTCCTTTAGCAATAAGTTCTTTTACTTCTGCGGCAATTTCAGATTGTAGTTGAAGCGATATTTTTTTTCCGTCGATTAGTGTCATACTATTTAAATATTGATTAAAACACTTCGACTCCGCTCAGTGTGACAAAATTAAACTTACATTTTTGGCATTCCGCCAGGCATATTTTTCATCAGTTTAGCCATTTGATTTTTATCGCCCATCATACGCATCATTTTGCGAGTATCTTCAAATTGCTTCAATAATTTATTGACTTCCTGTATGGTTTGTCCGCTACCTTTAGCAATACGTTGGCGACGGGAACCGTTCATGATCTCAGGCTGTGTACGTTCTTTTGGGGTCATTGATCCGATAATCGCTTCAATGCCTTTAAACGCATCATCATTGATCTCGGCGTCCTTCATAGCTTTACCAACTCCCGGGATCATTCCAACTAAATCCTTGATATTTCCCATTTTTTTGATCTGCTGTAGCTGGCTTAAAAAGTCGTTAAAGTCAAATTGGTTTTTGGCAATTTTCTTGGATAGTTTTCTGGCTTCTTCTTCGTTAAATTGTTCCTGGGCACGTTCCACTAAAGTAACAACGTCACCCATCCCTAAGATACGATCAGCCATACGTTCCGGATAGAACACATCGAGGGCCTCCATTTTTTCGCCGGTACCTATGAATTTGATCGGTTTATTTACAACAGATTTGATCGATAATGCAGCTCCACCACGTGTATCACCATCTAATTTGGTTAATACTACACCGTCAAAATCCAAACGGTCGTTAAAGGCTTTAGCTGTATTTACGGCATCCTGCCCGGTCATAGCATCAACTACAAACAAGATCTCATTAGGATTGATGGCTTTTTTCAGATCGGCAATTTCCGTCATCATTTGTTCATCAACTGCTAAACGGCCTGCAGTATCTATTAATACAATACTGTTTCCATTTTCTTTAGCTTGTTTTATAGCAGCTTCAGCAATTTTGATCGGATTCTTTTCTTCCTTATCAGAGAATACATCTACGCCAATTTGCTCTCCTAAAACATGTAATTGATCAATGGCAGCCGGACGGTATACGTCACACGCCACTAACAATGGTTTTTTTCCTTTTTTTGTTTTTAAGAAATTGGCTAATTTACCGGTAAAGGTTGTTTTACCTGAACCCTGTAAACCGCTCATTAAAATAATGGTTGGATTTCCTCCCAGAAAAATCTCTTCCATTTGCCCACCCATTAATTGAGTTAGCTCATCATGCGTGATCTTTACCAATAACTGACTGGGAGAAACAGCTGTTAGAACGTTTTGACCTAAAGCTTTTTCCTTAACTGTATCTGTAAACGTTTTTGCTACTTTGTAGTTAACATCGGCATCTAACAAGGCTTTACGAACTTCTTTTAATGTTTCGGCAACGTTAATTTCAGTTATTTTTCCCTGACCTTTAAGTGTTTTAAGGGCTCTGTCGAGTTTATCGGATAAATTATCAAACATTTTGTGTGAATTTTAAGAGACGCGAATTTATTAAAATTAACCGAATTTTATTTGATAAAATGCAAAAATGCCCTGTTAAAACCGACATTTACTTTAAAAGTTAATTAACTCTTGAACTTAGTTGATCTAAGTACGTTTTAAAAGCAGTATTGCCGGGTTCAAGTTCACAGGCATGTTTTAAGTCGGCAAGAGCTTCGTCAGGTTTATCCTTATAAAGTAAAATTTTGGCCCGTTCAACGTAAAGCACTGCATTTTTTGGGTCTGCAGATATCCGTTTGTTTATTTTTTGTTCTAAAAGATCGTATACCTGTTTATTTAATTCTTCTTCAAGGCCGGGAGGAATTGTTTTAGGTGCATTCTTTTTAAGCCAGGCCAGATCTTTCGCCGCATTTTCATATTCCCCAAATTTTTTATAAGCTAAACATCTGTTGAGGTACATGTCGGCATTGTTTTGGGTAATTTCTATAGCTTTGGTAAAATCTGAAATGGATCCTTCTTTGTTACCGATCTCATTGTATGCATAACCTCTGGCACTATATAATTGCGGTCGGGTTGGCTGCATGTTAATGGCTGAATTATAATAGGGAATAGAAGCCGCATAATTTTGTTGCTCAAGTAGTTTATCTGCTTTAATGGCATAAAATAGATAATAATCAGGCGCTTCCTTTAAGCCGGCGTCTATGAACGACATTTCGGTTTTATACACATTCATTCTGAAAAAAGTCTTTAACGCAAATACAAGCGCAATAGCATACAACATATACGTAAATGCATGGGATGTTTGATTGAAATTAATTTGCGAAACAAACAATAGCAATCCAATTAATGGCAGATATATTCTATGTTCGTAATGTTCTCCCGAACTACCGGTTGCGCCATACCAAACCGGGATTGAGATCATGCTGAAGAAAATAACCAAACCGGAAATGGCCAGTATTTTATTTTTGACTCCGAATTTCAAAAAGATAACGATCAAAATACTTAATGAAATAAAACCTGCTATAATGCCTGAGTTTTTAAGAGTAGGGAAGATAGATTGCTGAATGGGAATTATACTTTTTCCAATGTATATTAATAGTCCCATCCCGAATTTTTTTATAGATTCAAAAACATCAGGACCTATGCTTAAAGTAGATTTAACGGCCATATTTCGTAAAATAAACCAGCATGCCAAGGTAATGATCCAAATAAGGATCAGTTTTATAGATTGTTTTTTTGACGACTTGAAATTGTATGCTAATACAGCAAAAAATAAAGGAACCACACACGCATTTTCTTTTGTAAGCATAGCGGCGAAGAAGAAAAAAAAGTGTAAAAATAAATGTAGGTTTTTATCCTCAATGAAAAATTTTATTAAATAAATAGAAGCGCTAAGAATAAAAATGGTTAACAAAACATCGTTCCTTCCTGGTATCCAGGCAACTGCATGAAGTAACACAGGATGTACAGAAAAAATTAAAGTAAGCAGGAATGAGGTTTTAGCAGAGACCTTTAAATTCAAAAATAATTTATATAAGAGAATAACAGAAATGAGATGAAAGGTCAGATTGCTGAAATGATAAATGAAGGGAGTTGTTTTTCCAATTTGAAAATCAAACATTAAGGAGACACTAAACAGTGGCCGGTAATATAACCCAACCAAAGGATTAGTGAAAAACAGGTTTATATTCTTCCAATCTGATAAAACATCTGCATTTTTTATGACCATCCATTGGTCATCCATTGGAGAGAACTCGAAGAATAGGCTTTTAAAATATAAACAAAATGGAACCAGTACCAGTGTAATGTAAACCCTGGTTTTGTTTTCAAAAAAAGTAGACATCTGGTTATCCATATTCTATGGTTTAAACGCCAATTTTCTCATTCACTATTTTCAGTATCTCAGTTTCCAAAGCAATGGTTTTTGATTCGATCTCTTTTCCTTTGCCTATAACATCTGTCACATACGCTTTATCATCGTAACCGCTTGCATTGATACGAACATTCATAAAAGCGCCCATTACAGCAGTGCGGGCGCATAAAGCACCTACGCCTGCGTCAGAAACCGAATTAGGGTTTCCAATGTCAGCCATTGCTTTGATGATCGTCAAGCTTTCGTAAGATAATTGCATGACTTTAAACGGTACTTCAATTGCAAATTTGGTTGCATCCTGTATGGTTTGTTTTCGGGCAGCTTTTTCTTCATCAGTGCCTTTTGGTAAACCAAAGGCTGTCATGATCTTATTGAAAGCAGCCGTATCAAGATCTACTAATTTATTCAATTCATCTTTTATGTTTTGTCCTTTCTCAGCCCACAGGCTAAACTCTTCCCATCTCGCATCCCATCCTTTTTTGTGCGAAGATAAATTAGCGACCATGGTTGCTAAAGAAATGCCTAAAGAACCAACATAAGCAGAAATGGAACCACCTCCCGGAGCAGGGCTTTCGCTGGCAGTTTCATCAGCAAAGTCGGTCAGTGTCATGCTTAACAGTTTACTGTCAGATTTTTCTTTCAATAAATATTCGATGATGCGTTCTTCAGGTTTAAATGGAGCTAATTCATCTAAGCCCATAGTTTTGATAGCGATCTTGATGAGCTCTTTTTCTGAAACACCCGTAGAGCGTTGCTGTTTTAACAGAAAATATTTTCCTGCATCCACTAATGATTTTAATGGAACCAAACCAACTAATTCAGAGCCAGTAACGCGAATGCCGCGCTCGGTTGCCTTTTTACAAACTTCATCAAAAGCAACATGTAAAGGAGTGATGTTGATATTGGTTAAATTCATCGAGATCTGTGCAACACCATATTCTTCAATGAACCAGCCAATGGCTTTTACTGATTTTAAGCTTCCGGGAATCGTTACCGGATTACCACTGGCGTCTGTTACTATTTTTCCGTTGATGGGATCACCTTCTCGTTTCACACGACCGCCTTCACGCACATCAAATGCAATAGAGTTGGCGCGACGTGTTGAGGTTGTATTTAAGTTAACATTATAGGCCACTAAGAAGTCGCGGGCACCAATAACGGTAGCGCCACGCTTGGCATCAAATTCGGCCGGACCAAAATCTGGTTTCCACTCCGGTAATTTTATTTTTTTGAAAAAGCCCTCATATTCACCGGCCCTGATCACTGATAAGTTATTACGCTCTTTCTTTGATTGGGCGGCTTCATATAAATAAACAGGGATCTGTAGGTCCTTGCCTACACGTTCTCCCAGCTTTTGTGCCCATTTGGCGGTTTCCTCCATGCTAATGTTAGCAATTGGGATCAGTGGACAAACATCGGTTGCACCCATCCGCGGATGTTCGCCTTTGTGTTTGCTCATATCAATTAATTCGCCGGCCTTTTTAATAGCCAAATATGCGGCATCAATAACTGCCTGTGGGTTTCCAACAAAAGTAACCACGGTTCTGTTAGTTGCTTTTCCCGGGTCAACGTTTAATAACCTTACACCATCTACAGATTCAATTTCGTGTGTGATCTGTTGAATAACGGACATGTCAAGTCCTTCAGAAAAATTTGGAACGCATTCTATTAATTGTCGCATAAAAATCGGATTTAAAAGTGGTGCTTAAAAGTATAAAATTTAAGCTTTAATGAATGGGGATCACTAATATCAATATTATTTTTAATTAACAATTGTCTATAAATAACAATATTTCGGCAGTCATGATCGTTTGATGAGAGCTGTTATATTTGTTTAACTAATAATAGTTTGAATCCAAACGCCCACATACTGATCTATACTCATAAAACTACGCCAAGGGTGAAGTATATATACAATCTTATTTTAAAAGATTGCCTGGGACTGGAATTTACCATTACCAATAGCATAGATGATTATAAATTGTTTGAAGGCCACAAGCTATCTTATACAACACAGGATGTAGAAAGCAATTTTCATATTGCTGCACATACTTTGTTGTTTGAGTCGGGAATAAAGGAGCAAACGATACAAATGCAAAACCACGACCAATATTTTAAGTATTTCTTTAAAACATATAATAATGTTTTGCCTTTTGATCTCTTTGCAGCTTCATTTTATTTGGTATGTCGTTACGAGGAATATTTACCATTTATACCAGATTCGTTCAATCGGTTTGAAGCTGAGAATAGTTTAGCTTATCAGTATGACTTTTTGAAGATACCTTTGGTTAATTTATGGATAGCTGAGTTTGAAAAATTACTTTTGAAAAAATTCCCCCAACTGATCATTATTCACAACCCGTATACATATCTCTCGAGTATAGATATTGATAATGCCTATAAATACAAGGAAAAGGGAGTCATGCGTTCAATAGGCGGCTATTTAAAATCATTGATCAGTTTTGATAAAAGAGATCTGATAGATAGAACTTCTGTCCTTTTTAGGAAAGAAAAGGACCCTTTTGATTCATATGACTATCAGTTAGAAATACAGAAAAAATATAAATTAAAAGTTATTTATTTCTTTTTGTTGGGGGATTATGGCGTGAATGATAAAAATCATCCTTCCAATAATCACGGCTTTCAAAAATTAATTAAACACTTAACCGATTATTGTACGCCGGGAATTCATCCTTCCTTTGGATCTAATGGTAATTCAAAGCAGGTTAAGATCGAGATCAATCGGTTGGCAAATATTACACACCGTGATATTTATAATTCGCGACAACATTTTTCCATGCTCAAATTCCCTGACACGTATTTTGTACTTCAGGAGTTGGGTGTGACCAACGATTATTCGATGGGGTATGCTAATTTCAATGGTTTCAGAGCCAGTTATTGTCTGCCCTTTTATTGGTACGATCT
The DNA here is from genome assembly GCA_040386075.1 of Bacteroidota bacterium. Lineage (GTDB taxonomy): Bacteria > Bacteroidota > Bacteroidia > B-17B0 > Aurantibacillaceae > UBA4416. Next base: position 5,577 of record JAZKGE010000077.1, on the reverse strand, counting down.
GGATGATGAATTGGAAACGGGATTAAAAATTCATTCCTATTGTTTAAGCGAAACAACGTTAAGATTTAAGGATAAAGCAACACCGCAAACAATAGGAGACCTGGCTAAACCAATGATCGATGAAGTGAAGAAGTATAACGGGGAACTGATCACCATTTTTCATAATGATACTATGGGAACCGCTCAGGACTGGATAGATTGGAAAAATGTGTATGAAGATATTGTAAAACTGGCCATCTCAAAATGATGTTGGTTTATACACATAAGATCACCGCGCGTGTTGCCTATACAATGGAACTGGTATTTGGCACGGTATTAAATTTTAATTATAAACTCACTGACAGTAAAAAAGAATTCGAAGATCATAAGTTACCTAAACTTGCCTATACTAATGAGGCTATAAGCGAAGTATGTGTTCAGTCAAATGCTTTATTGTTTGAAACGGATATTAGATCAGTATTACCAACAGCAGAAAAGAATTTTACAAGGTTTCCGAAATTTTTCAGATCAACTTCAACTGATTTTTTGGGATATGATATTTTTGCGATGGTATTTTATTTCTCAACTCGCTATGAGGAATATCTGACTTCCGATAAAGATGATCACCAAAGATTTCAAGGAGAAAAGAGCTTAGTATTTCAGTACAATTGCCTGCATATTCCTTTTTTAAATTCAGCCGTCGAAGAGTTTGCTTTAAAATTAAAAAATAAATTTCCGGAAATTATTTTTAATAAAAGGCCTTTTAATTTTTTGTCGACTATTGATATTGATAATGCGTTTGCTTATGCTCACAAAGGACTGGTAAGGAATTTAGGAGGATTGACAAAAGATGTTTTGTCTGTAAAATTTGATAAGGTTTCTGTAAGAATAAAAAGCAACGCAAACGATGAACAGGATCCTTACAATACATTTGCGTTGATCAACTCATTGAGTAAAGAAAGTCAAACAGCTTTACAATATTTTGTATTGATAGGTGATCATTCAAAGTATGACAAAAACCCAAATTATAAAAGCAAAGGGTTTAGGGAATTGTTGAAGTCTTTATCAAATGATCATAAGATGGGCTTACATCCTTCTTATGAATCATTTAATGATTTGAGTAAAATTTCAACTGAGAAAAAACGATTGGAAGAGATAATAGAAAAAAAAGTAACATCTGCCCGTTGTCACTTTTTAAGAGTTAAGCTGCCTGAAACTTACAGAACGTTTCTTGAAGCCGGAATCACTGATGATTATACGATGATCTATGCGTCTCAATCGGGATTTAGAACAGGATTGTGTGTGCCATTCAAATGGTTTGATCTTGAAAAAAATGAAGCAACTGATCTGACAATTCATACCAGCGTGATCATGGAAGGTACTTTGAGGGATTATAATAAACTAAGTACCGCAAATGCAAAACATACAGCGTTGAATTTATTATCTGAAGTGAAAAAACATGGCGGCGAATTTATTTCTATCTTTCATAACGATAGTTTTACGCCCGAACAAAATGAGTGGATAGAATTTTACGAGGCGATTTTAAAAGAAAGTAAATTGTAATGTGTGGTATAAGTGGTATAGTTTCTAAAATAAATTCAGTTTCATTAAAAGATGCTGTGTTTGCTATGAATCGTGCTATAAAGCATCGTGGGCCGGATGGAGAAGGTTTTGCCTTTTTTTCTGATAATGGTTCTGTTGCTGTTTATTCTGATGAAACGCCTGAAGTAAATAAAGAGAGTAGATCGTTTGTATATAATCCGAATACTTCCATAGATAATTTTACAGCTAATGTTGATGTAGCTTTTGGCCATCGCCGCTTGTCAATTATCGATCTGTCAGAAGCCGGGCATCAACCCATGTGTGATACAAGCGCCAATTACTGGATCACATTTAACGGTGAGATATTTAATTACATTGAATTAAGAGAAGAGTTAAAAAACAACGGTCACAGGTTCATCACTCAAACTGATACTGAAGTGATCATCGAAGCTTATAAAGAATGGGGTGTTGATTGTATTCAAAGGTTTAATGGCATGTTTGCTTTTGCCTTGTGGGATAAAAAAAACAACCGTGTTTTTTGCGCAAGAGACAGGGCGGGAGTGAAGCCTTTTTATTTTGTTGATACAAATAATTCCTTTGCGTTCGCGAGCGAATATAAAGCATTCATCAAATCAGGTTTGGTTAAGTTTGAAGTTAATGAAAGCCAGCAATTCGATTTTATCGTTAATGGTAATTTAGAGACAGCAGAGCAGAGTCTTTTTAAAGGAATTCATGAGTTAAAACCCGCACATTATTTAGTCTATGGTTTGATTGACCGTAATTATAAAATAATTAAGTATAGCGAATTGCCGTCAGCAGCGCTCAGTAACAAAAGCGACCTGGAGATCATTGAAACCATCGAACAAAAATTAATACACGCCATTGATATTAGATTGCGTAGCGATGTGGAGGTTGGTTCCTGTTTAAGTGGAGGATTGGATAGTACCATCATTGCAGGAATTGTAAAGCATTTACAGCCTGGTAGACAAATGAAATTATTTACTGCTGTTTTCCCAGATGAATCTTTTGATGAAACAGGTTATGCAAAATTAGCGGCAGAACACGTGAATGGTAAATGGAAAACAGTTAGTCCAACAGCAGATGAATTTTTTAAAGATATAGAAGTGTTAAATTATTATCAGGATCTTCCTGTGTGGAGTACAAGCACCTATTCTCAGCACAGAGTGATGAAATTGGCAGCGGAAAATAATGTTAAAGTAGTTTTGGACGGACAGGGCGCTGATGAACTATTTGCCGGGTATTCACATCACTATATGGCTTTATGGAAAGAATCTTTTAGTTTAAAAAAGATCAATGAGGCTAAGCAAACAATTCCTAACGCTTATCAATTATTTGGAAAACAGTTAGTAAAAGATATCATTGGATTAAGCGTTGATTATTCGAATTATTTTACTGAGAATAATCAACGCTTCGGGAAAAGCAAGAATGAAAAGATTGCTACTATTCTAAATGAACAATTAGCAAGAGATTATAAGGGAAAGTTAAAATCGTTTTTGAAATGCGAGGATCGTTGCAGTATGGCTTTTGGAATTGAAAGTCGCGTGCCTTTTGCTGATGATGTTGAATTAGTTGATTATGTATTCTCAATTGAAGGAAAACGAAAAATAAAAAATGGCGTATCCAAGCATTTGTTGCGAGAAGCCACTAAGCATTATATCCCTCAAAAGATATACGAACGCAGAGATAAAATAGGGTTTGAGACGCCAGTCAAAAAATGGTTCCTTCCACATAAAAAAGAGATCTTGGAGTCTATCGTTCAGCTTGATTTTATTGACAGTGATTATCTCAATTCTCATTTTGAAATTCTTTTGAATGAGAAAGCAAATTTTTTACTACGCCTATATTCCTATTCTGTATGGCAACGCGTATACGCCGCATTTTAGTATTCTGTTAAAATATTGGTCTACGTTTTTTTTGGTTTCATCTATTTCCTTTACTCGGCAAGATTCAAAAAATGAATTAAGACCCCTACAAAATACCTACAAAATATTTTTGGGTGAAATCTGATTATCAACTAGTTAAGCCTATCTATTTTTTATTGTAAAGTTTGAAGTTTCATTAAAATGTATATATTATTGTAAAGCTAAATTTTTGCTAACTCACTACTTGGCAACGTTTACTCAATGGGGGGTTGCCCCTCTAATTATTGAAAAACATTTATTATAATATTGTGTAACAAACAACTACTACAAATGAAAAACTTTATCAAATCAATTATTGTTATTCTCTCATTTTTAGCGATATCATTCAATGGTTTTTCTCAGGATGATCTCAGTGATCATCATCATGAACATAAAGGCGCTTTTGGGCAGGAGATTGATGCGTTTTATCTTCCCCTGGATTATGATGCTGATTCTTTGGTTGGTTTTGATGAGGCTGCCACATGGGAGTATGCCCGCTCGCAATCATCAGAAGAATGGATGCAGAAGAGAATTGTTGCCGTTTTTAAACGTTATTATATTGATTTTCATTATGGACTTAAGGTAACCGCCCCTAATCCTGGTGTTCAAGCTCCCTGTACTAACGCAAATTTTGAAACCGGCACTTTAGCAGGGTGGACTACGAGCCAATCTCCTAATAATAATTCGCAAACCATGTTGCCCTGGGCTAATGCAGTCACCGGAGGAGTAGTAATAGTAACCCCTGGTTCGGATCCTAATATCGCTGCTATTCCAACGGTTCCACCGGGGGGTGGTAATTTCGCTGCACGTCTCGGTGGAACTGGATGTTGTCAGCCTGCCACAGGCGGTACAGGCGGTATGGCATATCGTTTATCTCAAACTTTTACTGTAACTCCCGCTAATTCAGTGTTTATCTATAAATATGCAGTTTTATTGAATAATACCTCACCTCATTTATGTACAGAGCAGCCCTTTTTTAATATCCGATTTGAAGACTGCAGTAATAATCCCATTCCATGTGGTGCCTATGCTGTTACATCTATAGGTGGTTCTTGTTCAAGTGGTGATCCTTCATTTCAAACATCAGGTAGCTGGGCATATAAGAATTGGACTACCCGATCATTCGATTTAACCCCTTATATTGGACAATGTGTAAATATTGAATTTACGGTTGGCGGATGTATTACAGGGCAAAATGGACACGGGGGTTACGCATATATTGATGCATCCTGTGAGCCAATGACCTTGGAATTGAATGGAGTTGATATTCCCGTTGGACAAACAAATACAAGTTTTTGTGCGGTTGGTAATAATACTTTATGTGCTCCGCCCGGATTTACGTCCTATTCCTGGAGTGGCCCTGGAGTCGCCGGTCAAACTACTCAATGTGTTAATGCCGGAACTGTAGGTGGCTATTCTGTTACGCTCGGTATGCAGGGTACAAGTTGCCAGAGCCCGGTATTGTATTCAAACTTCACTTTATCTCCTAAGCCCATAGCCAATTTTAATTTTACGACCACAGCCTGTCAAAGTACATTTACGGTTCCTTTTGCGGATGCTACCAACCTTAATGGTGGTCCGGCAATAACCAATTGGTGGTGGGATTTCAATAATGATGGTATACCTGATAACTCACCGTCTAATCCTAATCCAACAAATACTTTCCCAGCACAGGGTACTTATAGTGTCGAATTAAAAGTTTCTAATGGAGGATGTTTAGATAGTATTGTTCAGGTTGTTTCCGTTTCTCCTTCCATTGTAGCCAGTTTTACAAATACCAGTGGTTGTTTAAATGCGGTAACTAATTTTACAGCAACATCAACACCAACGGCCGGTATTGCAAGTCATGTTTGGGATTTTGGTGATTTTACAGCTTTAGGGTCAGGAGCAAATCCTACCCACGTATACACATCGTTTGGTACTAAAGTAGTAAGCTATACTGTTACTAATTCATCGGGATGTAGTAGTGTTACAACCAGAACCATCACGGTATATCCTAATCCGGTAGCAGCGATTACGGGCAATACTGTGTGTTTGAACACAGGCACAACGTTTGGGAACACGAGTTCAGTATCGGGGCCGGATGTTATCACAGGCTGGTCCTGGGATTTCAATAACGACGGCACACCCGACA
>JAZKGE010000076.1:15507-16013 GCA_040386075.1 Bacteroidota bacterium | reverse complement strand
ATTTTCGAGTTTTGTATTTCCACTGACGAATTTCATAAAACCTGAACGTTCTAATACATTATTTGATTCTAAATGGTTCGGTTTAATCCCTTTAAATCTTGTACCAGTGCTTCTAAGTTCTGCCATTACTGAGAGTAACATAGAAATGGCTCCTATTCCAATATCTTTGACATCAGCTAAGTTAATATTAACACCATTCCCAGAATTGCCAATTTTCTTAACACTATTTATATACGAAATAACTTCATTAGCACTTTCATGTGACAGATTAAAATAAACAGGGGCAATTCTTTCTACAAATATTGGCTCTACCCAACGTCTTAGAATATCTCTATTCTTCCGTTTTCGTTTTCCATTCGCCCATTTAGACCTTTTAAGTTGGTATTTTTGCCGACTTATTTGATGTCTTTTATTTTTAGTTGATAGTTTTTTCAATTTGATTCCAATTATAATTAAAGTTAATTAGAATTATCTTAATACTTTCGATTATTATATGAAACTGGGAA
>JAZKGE010000076.1:0-15497 GCA_040386075.1 Bacteroidota bacterium | reverse complement strand
AAGAAGCATAATGTCTATAATGACCATATTTCATTACTAATTCACGTAAATGAAATCGTGCTTCTTTGTCTTGGTGTGAATTTAAATAGTTCTGAATTTCATTAATCAACTCATTATAGCTTGTATAAACAGCTTTCTTATTACAATTAACTTCATCTTTAGAACACCCAATAAAAGAAACACTATCAAGGCATTTAAGACTTGTTGCAAGCTTAGCATAGGATTTTATTATTTCGGGGGTATTTGAGTATTGGGCTTTATTTGCGTTATCAATAAGCCTTGCCCCAAAATCAAGTATTGTTAACGGCCTCACAACTTTATTACTGTTGCGTTCTACAACCCAAGTTGGTAATTGTTCCATAGCATTAAATTTTAGTTTAAAGGTCAGAAAAAGTTACATATACCCTTGCTATAATTCGTAGAATTCAAAAAAAGAAATTAATTGTTAGGTGTTAATATCGGCTCACTTATTTGGAGTAAGGAATTGGAGTAAGGAATTGTTAAAAAATGTCTATATTTGAACGAAATTAAAAAAGAAAAAGCTAGAAAAACTGGGCTTTTCGGGGTGGTAAATCGGGCTCATAACCCAAAGGTCGGGTGTTCGAATCACTCTCCCGCTACCAACGAAAAAGCCTCAGTAAAACTGAGGCTTTTTCATTTCATATATTTTTCTGAATATTACTCCTTCACAAATAAAACCGACTGCGAACTTTCTTTATGTTTCAGTAAATACAATCCCTTACTCAGGAATGAAATATCAACGGTTTGCGATAAATTTTGCCCGGTTGAAAAGGCATATATCTCTTTTCCTGTAATGTCAACAATGGCAAATTCTTTATTTTTTTCTTTACTATCTGTTTTAATGGTAAGCAGCCCTACACTTGGGTTTGGATATAAACTGAAATTTAATTTATCTTTTTTTAGATCCTTTACCGAAGTAGCTACCTGGTTAGTGATGATGGTATTTCCCAGCACATATAACTTCCCAAAATATTGCACCATGCCGTCGTACCCCGAAAAATATTCGTTGGTATTTCCGCTAAAATCAAGAGTCCAGGTTTGTCCTCCATCTATCGTTTTATAGATTCGATTCGTAGACGATGCATAAGAAAGAATGTAACCTGTATTCACATCTGTAAAGTGCATGCTTTGTAAGCCTTCCATCGCTGCGGGTAAATCATAGCTGATCCAGTTTTGGCCACCATCTGTTGTTTTATATAATTTCGAATCTATGGTATCTGTAGTTACATATTGGTACAACAACACATAGCCATCATTGCTATTTAAAAACTGGTTATCTACAAAACCGGCCGATTCGGTACTATCTTTTAATAGTAAATTCCACGTGGCACCGCCATTGGTGCTTTTATAAAATAGGTAGTGTTGGTCCGGAAATGTCACAGAGTCTTTATACACCACTAAATTGTTGATCTGCTGGTTGTATTGCACTTTAGTTGTATTACCTGTTCGTGTAAAGCTGTTGCCTCCGTTAACGGTATGAAAAATAGAATCGGCAGCAGGCCCCACCCATTGCGAGGTCACATGAAAAGACCAGTCGTTTTGTGAGTTCATATTAAATTCAATATCACTACCATCATACGGACCTAATATCGTGTCCCAGCTTTGGCCTCCGTTAATAGTTCTGAAAATGCTTACAGGGTAGGCAAAGCTAAGTCCCTCCATAACATACACCAAACCTGTATCGGGCGATATGAACCTGATTTTTTTAACCGTGCTGTAGGGAGGGAAACCTGCCTGCAGATCGGTCCATGTTGTACCACCATCACTTGTTTTAAAAATGGTATCCTGTCTTAGTGCATAACCGGTTTGAGCGTTGTGAAAATAAATATGGTCGGCCTGCACAGGTGAATTACTGATTCGCGTCCATTGAGCTGATACCATATTAACACATAGGATAAACGCAAAGAATAAAGTTGTTTTCATAGTTTTAGATTTTTTGTCCTCCGCACTTACGAAGGAGTGTTATATGATAACAAAGGTAGTTCATGGATTCTTTTTGAAGTTAGGACAAAACAGGGAATCACTGGTACTTTTTACGGATGTTGATCCTGAAATCGCCCGGAGGCATGCCCGACTGCTTTTTAAAGAATCTCGTAAAATAGGATGAATCTTCAAACGACAGGGCATTGGCTATCTGGCTAATGCTTTCATCCGAATGGAACAGCATGCGTTTGGCTTCCAATATCAACCGGTCATGAATTAACTGGCTGGCAGATATGCCGGCACTCTCCTGTATAACATCATTCAGGTGGCTCGGCGTTACGCATAACAGATCAGCATAGGCAGATACCTTATGAATGGTTCTGAAATTCTTTTCAACGGCTACCCTGAACCGCTGAAGCATTTCAGTAGAAGGGTTGCCGGGCAAAACCTCGCTTTGCAAAAGGAATAAGCGTTTAGATTGGATCAGCAAAACCTGCAGGTATGTATAAAGCAGCTCCGGTTTATCGGCATTGGATGAACTAAATTCAGTCTCAATATTTTGGATCTGGTTGATGAATAATGGCAACAGCGATTTAGGAATACGGATCGTAGGATTTAAATTATTCTTATTCAAAAATAAAAGGTCATATAGTGCATCAATATTGCGGTTACCTAAATGATAAAATTCGCGTGAAAATAAAACCACATAACCTTTCGACTTTTTATCGCGGTTCAGTAAATGTATTTGCCCCGGCGAAATAAAATGAATGCTGTTATCTTCTATGGCAAATGTTTCAAAATCTATTTCATGCGTGCCGCCACCTTTTAAAAATAAGAACAATTCATAATAATCATGCCGGTGGTGACTCACCCCGCCATGCGCGCCTTTTTCTTCGAGTTCCTGAAAATCAAAGGGAACATCGATCTCCTTTTCTTCGGGAAGTTCGTGTGTGGGAATATGTATTTTGTTTTTAGTACTCATAAATTGTAATACTAAAGATAAGAAAAAGGCTGAGAATTTGAACGGGTATTATTGCGTTGTTACCCTGTTGATGCCATTGGTAATTCCAGATCGGATCATATTACCGTAACCATCATCAGGTAATAAGTTTGAAAATGAAAGAGCCAATTGATAATTCTTTTTTGCATTGTCAAAGTCTTTCAGATCTTCATAACATTTGGCAATGTTTAAATAAAGAGAAGGATAAGTACTTTTCATTTTCTCGTCATTTATTTTCAATGCTAAATGAAGAGCTGTTTCATCCCACTTTAATTTATCGGCAATTGTTTTTTGGTGCCGTGCAACATAATGGGCAGCTGTAAATTTTTCGAAGTCGGTTGTAGCTTCGTTCCATGCCTGATCAAAAAGTTTTGCAGCTTCTTCCGGTCTTCCTGCGGCTTCTTCGCCCATTCCCTGAGCACAAAGTTTATTTACGTGATTATCCGGATCGAAATGCATTTGCTATTTTTGCTTTCTAATCAAATCCAAGGTGAAATCCATTTCCCTGTCATTCTTTTGATTTAAGTCAGCTATATTTGGTTTGATTTCGTAGTCTGGTTTTAACCCTCCTTGGCTTTCGCAATTATCCATGGCATTATATAACCTCATGATAGGAATAACAACTTTAGTTTTTGTGTTTGGCAAATTCAAAATAAAATACATCCCGCCGGTATTCCCACAATAACCGCCACCTGTTTCTCTCCCAATAATTGTGGCTCTTTTATTAAAATGATTTATGGCGCAAAATGCAGCTGCTGTTGATGACGTTCTTTCGTTGATTAATATGAAAATTTTACCCTTAAAATTAAACTTTCCGTAGGGTCGCAAAGGTGCTCCCGCTGTAATGGCATGTGCTTTCTTGTCTACAATATAATTCCCGTTAGACATTTTCTTCAAATAATTCTTGCCAACGAAAGGTCGAAGCTGTGTTGTGTCTAATTCCCCATATTTTAAAAAGGGGTCATTTAAACTATCTAATCGCATTTCAATCCGCTTATACCAATCATATGGCACTAACGATAAATAGGCATATAAATTAGTGCTATATAGGTCGCGCCCTCCTAAATTATTTCTCATATCAATTATCAGGTTTTCAATTTTTTTATTTTTTATTTTTTTAAAGCTTGGGTCCAAGAATGTTCGCCAGGTTTCATTTTCAAATGTGGGGAAAGTCAATAACGCTGTTTTTAATGAATCGATAATTTTAAGTGAAGGATTATCTTTATTTAGTTCATTTAACGGCAAATCCAGTGATATTGCATTTTTTAGGGCTAAAGTTCCATTGGGACTGCGAACTTCCATTACGTAGGAAGAAGGGAAATCAAACTTAAAATCGGTAAACATTTTAAAGTAAAACTCAACCCAACCAATTTCTGCTTGCTTGTTAAAACCATCGTTTTGTACTTTCGGAAGATATTCATTTAACAGATCATTTGCTTTTACTCCGTTAATACTTATTATTTCTGTTCCGGTTTTAAAAGAATCGTCCTCTGTAAAGTTGTCTTTAATGTATAGTTTATCTTCAATTACTTTTACATTGAATGGAAGGCTGGGTAAATTATTTTTTTTGATTTCAGTGGTAAATGGAGGAGAACTAATTGCTGTATGCCCGCATCGGATTAATGCAATTAAATCTCGAACGTAATACGCGAATTGATAGGCCGTTTTTTCGCCGGTAATGCCATTTAAAAGGGTCGTGTATTCCTTTTCAAACTCTACTTTTGTCACATGCCAGTATAAATCGGGATGCATTTTCTCTAGGGCATCCTTCAATAGTTTAAGATCCTCTTGTTGTTCTTTTATGGAATACTTTTTAAATAGATCAATCTTTCTTGTTGTGTCCTGTTCATTATGATCAGATGGCTTGGGTGCCGAATTGTCGTACGACTGAAATAGTAGCGATGATGCCAATAAAATAAGAAATGTTAGTCGTCTTTTCATATGTTTCTATATTGCTTGTTGTCCAATTAAATGCTCTCTGTCTACCGAATGTTTTTTTTGAGAATTGTCCCGCTATTTACCACTAACTTACTTATATGAAGACTTTTATGAGAGGGATATTGCAAATATGACAAGATTCCGCTATGTTTTATCCCTTTATCTGCTTCTCAAATATAATCATTTTTAAAACTTAGACCCTGGTTCTCATATCTTCAAACATTATTTTCAGAACTTCAAACTTCACTTCTCGTTCTTCAAACTCTTTTTTCAGAACTTCAAGCCTGTTTATTAAAGCTTCAAACCTGTTTGTTAGAACTTAAAACCTATTTGTTAGAACTTAAAACTTATTTGTTAGAACTTAAACAGGTATTTTCAGAGCTTAAACCTACATTTCCGGAGCTTGAATCCTATTTGTTAGAACTTCAAGCCCGTTTGTTGGAACTTAAAACCTATTTGTTAGACCTGGAGACTTTATTTAACTTTTTTTAAACCTTATATAATAATTCCGGCAACATTTTTAGGTTATCCATTAAACAATTTAATTTTTAAAATACAACATTATGTTATCCTTCAACCTCAAACCCATTTTCAAGGCCCGTGGTATCGATAAACCATACTCATTTCTTGTAAGATCAGGCATTCATTCAACAGCTGCCCACAATTTATTAAATGATAATACCATTTATTTTAAATTAACTTACATCGATAGGCTTTGTTCTCTACTCAATTGTACACCTAACGAATTATTGGTCTGGACACCCAACCCCGGCGAGAAATTAGAAGATACGCATCCTATCACCAGGCTCAAAAAACAAAACACCGATCTCAACTGGCAGGATACTATCAAAACCATCCCTCTCGATCAACTCAGTGAGATCGTTAAGATCATCAACACACATAAAAATAGCCAGTAACTTGCTTTCCCCTCTTCCATGGGGAGAGGGATCAAGGGTGAGGGCAATTTAGTTTAATCTATATTAGCTGTTCGTTGTTCTTTTGCTGTCATCAACATATTCTAAAATATCTGCCGGTTGGCAGTCCAGGGCTTTACAAATTGCCTCCAGGGTACTAAAACGGATGGCTTTTGCTTTTCCGGTCTTTAAGATCGAAAGATTGGATAAGGTAAGATCAACCCTTTCTGAAAGTTCATTCAGAGAGATCTTTCGCTTTGCCATCATTACATCTAAATTTACAATTATTGGCATAGCTTAAACGGTTAGATCATTTTCGGTTTGAATATCTACTCCTTTTTTAAAAATAGTGGCAATAATATAGATCACAGCTCCCATCAAAATAAATGCCTCACTGTCTACCCAAAACTGGTTTAATGTGTCGGTTTTGTACCCATGATGCATCAAATTTTTGGCTGTTTGTCGAGCTATGAAGCTTAATAGTCCTATAGATACAGTGCAATAAGTAATTAGTGAAATTTGTTTCGCAACAAAAGTGTTGAACGGTTTTGACAGATCTATTTTGTGCATTAGCATGATAACTATGTAAAACATACAAGCTTTTAAAATTGAAATGATTAGAATAAAGCTATAGATACCAAAAAAAGCTGATCTACTGCTGTTATACATTTCAGTTAAGTCCAGCTTTTGATAAAGATTTTGGACAAATTCAGGCTTATACAGGCTGACAATAAAATTTACTACTAAACCTCCGGCTTCAATGGATAAGCCGACAAAAATGAGCCATGCTACAATGTATAAAACCCAAAATACGAAATTGCTTGTTTTTGACATAATTGGTTGAATTAGAATTATGCTGCAAATATAATAAATATTTATTGATAAACAATAAATATTGAGTTTTATTCAATGTTTGTCTTTGCTTATTTTATGCCGCCTCATAAATTTAACGAAGAATCGAGAGTCTCACAGTTCTGCATATGTTGGTAATAGTGCGGCTGTCCCGATAGCTATCGGGATTGGCGAAAGAGAGCGAACGGCCATTCTGCGAAGATTTTAGCGGGGTAAATGGGGTTTGGTCTTTCGCCTCACCTCTCGCACTTGCTGGCTCAATTGTGTACCACACAATTGCCCTGTTTCTTTTTGTTCAAGCAAAAAGAAAATGAGAAGGTTAAAAAAGAAGTTTAATGTTCTTAAGATTTCCCTCCCACATCCTTCAACTTGGTATAAAGAGAAGTCTGCTGCTCAACAGGCAGATCTTTGATGCGGCTTTTATGGCAACCGCCTTTTACATAATAACAATTCCTTTTAATAGTTGTTTGCAAAGCCCAGGGATCGTTTTGCCCGTAAATAAAATAAATATTCTCAGCTTCGGGACCTTTCATAAATTCCTGAATGGCTTTTTGGTAGCTGTCGTCAAACTGAATGTTAAGCGATAAAGGTGCGAAGAATTGATTGGAATAGGTGTTTTCTGTGAGGTATGCTTTAAAAGGAGCTGTATTATATTCGTAGTAACCCAGTTCATGATAGAACATATAAAATGACGCTTCCAAAGCGGGTTTATTGGCTAAAGAAAAATAGCGTGGCGGAACAATTTTGGTAACATAATTTACCAGGTCAAATGGATTTTTAGTTGTTGCTGGAATTTCGCTGCACTCATTTCCGTTTTGCCAAAAAGAGTAGGGTAGTTCCAGTACCAAATAATCAAATACTTTTTCATCATCCAATAATGAGAAGTTGTACCCTTTTTGCCGGGCATATTCCGAAAAATAGCCAAGCATTACTTTTTTGTTTTTAAATAAATGCGTTTGCAAAGCAGTTATTTTTTGTCCGCAAGCCGTTTTAGATAAACCGGCCAATACTTCATCTGTATTAACGCTTTGTTTATTTTTTACGGCAGTACCATATACCACGGTTGCAGCTACATCTTTAGGGTAATATAATTTCCAGGCCAAAGCAGCTTGTCCCCCTTTGCTGATCCCGGTGGAGATCCAGTTACCTGTTAAAACCGTATCAAGCATTTGTTTAATGCGGTGATAATCTCCGGCCGCTTGTCTTAAAGTTAAATGATCCAAAGTAGAAGTATCGGGAATGGATCTTCCGGTAAAGCGATGTTCAACTACAAGCAGGTTTGCATTTAACCCTGTTGCCAGTTCGTTATTATATTCAGATTTGGAAGCATAGTCGGCAGCATAACCTTCCGTTGATATAACCACCGGAGATTTTGTGTTGCTAATACCTAAATAGGCTCTTTGTGTAAAGGGCCTGCTTTGGTTGCTGTGGTCCTGGTATTGCGTAAAGTTGATCTCGTAATATTCTTTATAATAAGAATTGGTAATGGGAGTTACTTTTATTCCTGGTATAGCTTCTAATCTTGTTTGCAGGCTTTGAGCAAATGAAGGAACAGCTACAGAAAGTAGCAATATGATCAGTAAATGTGTAATGTAATGTCTCTTCATATAGTGGCCGTATTTGTTTTATGTTTCAGCTTAATATTATTATTCCATTTTTATGCCAGTGGAAATATCAAAACATTAGCTACTTTACTATTACCAGCTTTTTGTTGGTAATACCCGATCGGCTTTTTATAGTAAGCGTGTAAACACCTTCACTTAAAATCGACAGATCAATAGTGGCTTTAGCAAAAATGTTTTGTTGAAACACCATTCGTCCGTTCAGATCATATACCTGTAGGCTTTTTTCATTTTCAGATTTTGTGTCAATGTTAAATTTACCGGTAGATGGATTTGGAAACACAAGACATCGAGAAATCTGTGGTTGTTCCTTAATACCAACTGTATTGTTATTGTAATAATATTTGGCCTGTATTTCGTAGTAATTTGTGTCTGATCTTAATTGAAGTATAGGACCGTTAGTGGATAATTGAAACCATGTATAATACATGTGGATAAATGTATTTACACCCATAACAGCAGACGAGTCTGTAACAAGTCTTTCTGATTTTATCCTAAGGCAGTTAGTGTAAGTTCCTGTTGGTAATATCAAAGTGCCATAGCCATCAGCAGTAACTGTTCTTGTTCCATAAAATTTATGTGTGCCTGAACCAGAAAGATCTATAGCGCTTCCGTAATAAGTATCCTGGAAACTATCGTTGAGTGCAAAAGGGAATTTAAAATAGGTCTCCGTATTTGTCATGTGGTATTTCCATACTTCCCAAATGTTATTTTTAGCCCAATCTCCCACAAACTGTATACTTGTAGGATCTGTTAAATAATATGAGTGTAAGCTATCGTCATATGGCCAACCCGGAGTGCCTTTTGGCTCATAAAGACACAGATCGGTAATATTATAGTTGCAGTTAGGTGCATTATAAAATACAGTTGTACTTGGGTCGATGGCGTGAGTGTCATCTAATGATAAAGGTGTGGGCAATGCGTTTGAGAAATCCCATACCACATTGTTACCCGATATGAGTGTTGTGTTTTTATGTATGCTGTCAAGATACATGTAAGGATAACTATTTCCTATTGTAAAATAATTATAACGGTGTAAGGTATCTTGTGCCTGTGTAAAAAATGGGACAGATGTAAAGAGTACTAGGAAGTGTCTGTAGAATCTAGTCATAATAAACAAATTTTAAATCATTATAAAGATAGGTTATTTATTCACTGTGTCAACTCTACAAATACTTTTCGATAATGGACTTGATCCTTTATCTGTGTAAACGGTTTGTTTATTTTAATGGCAACTGGCAAAGAATTTTTTACTTTATTTTTTGCGGTCCGTTCATAAAACTCGGAACCGCAGTTTCCATATGCCCGTATGTTGGATAAAGTTCATGAACAAGATGTATGTTTTTAAATTGTTTATTAAGCAATTTAATTAAGAAGTTAAAATTATCTATTCCGTCAGTTCCTGTTTCCCCATCTTCTCCATCTTCTCTTCCACCAAATGATACATATAAATTTTGTTGTTTTTCATTTTTAATATCTGTCATATCCTCAAACTGCGTCATCAAATACTTATCGCAATAATGTAGCGAAGGACTGGCCGAAACATAATCCTTAAAACAGATCCGGTTATTACGCAAAGCTTGTTGAAATGCGTATAAGGTAAAATAGCCACCTAATGAATGTCCCATCAAAGTGCGGTCTTCGGGTTCAGTACGGTATGCTTTGTCAATATAGGGAACTAATTCTGTTTCAATAAAAGATAAAAACCGGTCAGCGCCTCCGCTTGTAGTAAAACTGTCTTTTGGCAATGCCTTTGGAAACGTATAATCTCTGTTTCTCAAAGAATCCATCAATGCAAAATTTTTATAACCTATACCAACCAAGATGCTTTGGTTTAATTTAGTTGCATTCATGTTTCGGGCAATTATATCAAAGTATACATTGGCATCCAGTAAATAGATCACAGGAAACTTTTGTTGTTTGTTCTTTGAATAGTTCTTTGGAAAATTAATAAAAACAGAAAAAGAATCGTTTACAGGTCGGGAGAAAAAAGTGGTAGTCGGTGTTGTTTCTTTTTCTTCCAGGTCGTTTTGTTTGGAATGCTGTTTAGTGTCATCGGTAAGAGCTGTAATAAACATACGGTAATGGTGCGGCGGAACCTGCCATTCGCCATGACTGCTCGATCGCACAAAGCTTTGTGCCGATCCGCCTATTTTTATCTCATAGTAAATAGGTTTGCTATTGCCTGAAGGAATAAATTCAAGGGCAACTATGAGTTTTCCTTTTAAATAAATGTTATAGGCCGTAAGATCAAATTTTAACCAACCTGTATTAATGACCTGTTTATGTATAATATTCTTTTCAATGATCCTTTGGCCGGGTTTGCTATCCTTTACATCATAAAAATTAATTCTAAATGTTCCACTGTCGCTTTTCGATTCATTAACATATAAATTCAGAGAGGTTATTTTTGAAAGCGTTTCACCGAGATGTATGACCTGTGCAATTTCAAATATGTCGTTTTGGTTTACGCTGCCATCCGTAAAATGTAAAGGACTATTATTCTTTTTTATACCAAACGATTTTTCTACCAGTCTGTTTGCCGAAACCGGAATTTCATATAGTTCATATTTTTTTTGTATTAACTGCACTTTTTGATTTGTAGATATATTGGCTATAGGTAGTTTTAATTCTTCATAACCGATCATGAAAAAAGTCAGGGTATCGTTATTGTTTTGTTGTGGAATTTGAATGGAAAAATTGCCATTCAACAAAGAAACGGTTCCAATGTTTTTATGTCTTATACCAATATTCACATAAGGCAAAGCAGTTTGCTTATCCTTATCTACGATAACGCCTGTTAATTGAGTTTGTGCAATAGTTGAAACACTGATCCCAATAAACAATACTATAAAACTCAAATATTTCATGATCTTTCTTGTTCCTACAGGCTAAGTTATTTCTTTACCTCTATCAACTCCGTATTGCCTATGATTTCTTTCAGTGCCTCATACAATTTGTCCAGGTCTTTTTGAGAATTGAATACCTGTATCGAATACCTTAAATAATTATCGTTGCCATGACGCATCACAGGGATCTCAATTTTATAAGCTTCAAACAAGTGGCGTTGTAATGTTTCAGGCTCCGGTGTATAAATTGGAATACTGAACATCTGCCCCAAAAATTCATCGGTTACAGGGCATAAAGGTTCGGTGCCTAACAACGTGCAAAAACGGCGTGCGTTCTCCAGTACTAATTTTCTACAAGCGGCAGCTTTACTTGGCCAGTCATTTACCTGCATAAATTCCAAAGCTTTGGGCACGGTTAAAAAAGCAGTAAAATCTCTGGTGCCTTGCAGCTGATGATAATCTAAAAACTGCGAATGAGATGGCATGGCACTATCGTATCCCCAGCTGATCACTAACGGATCAACCCATTTTTGATGTTCTTTGGTTACATATAAAAAGGAACAACCTCTTGGTGTCATCATCCATTTGTGACAGGCACCGGTGTAAATATCTGCTTTTAATTCCTGTAAGTTCAAAGGGATGTGTCCTGGTACATGTGCGCCATCCACAATCGTTAATAAACCTTTTGCTTTGGCCATCTCACAAATTTCTTTAACCGGTAGTATCATACCGGTCGTACTGGTGATATGACTAATGAAAATAGCTTTGGTATTTTTTGTATAGCCTTTCCAGAAATCTTCAATAAAGGTTTCTTTCGAAACAACCGGCAAAGTAATATGCTGGCGCACATACTTAGCTCCTTTTTGTTTGCAATAGTAGTTCCATGTTTTATCAATAGCGCCGTATTCCAGATCAGTAGTTAATATTTCATCGCCTGTTTTTAGATCCAGACTTTTGGCAATGATATTCATCGCATAAGAAGGGTTCATTACATACACCACATCATCTGCATGGCAACCAATGTAATTACCTAAAGCCTCGCGCGCCTGTTTTAAATATTTATAACCGTTAACGGTGATGAACTGTACGGGTTCTCTTTCCATTTCGTATTGCCATTTGTGGTAGTCCTCCATCAAAGGTTTTGGGCAGGCGCCAAAGGAACCAAAGTTTAAAAAACTGATGTTTGGATCGATTAAAAATTGTGAGTTGAGATCTTGTGACATAGTATTGTAGTTTAATGTTTATGTTTTATTAATGTTGTCACTTCGAGCGAAGTCGAGAAGCGTTCTTTGAAAATTATTTGTTCTCGACTTCGCTCGAACTGACATAACTTTTGATCATCTCACAATATTCCTTTCGGAATTATTTTCATCATTTTTACTTTCATGTTTTTCTTTAAGGTTGATTGAGCATCGGGGTTCCAATTCAAGGTTGTTTCCCAGGCATTCTCGGGTTTAAATTCTTCCAGCATTTCCCACTGAACTTCGTTGGTGATCTTATTGGAATGAATCACAGTAACACATTCTGTATTTAAATTCGCACTGCGTGGATCTAAATTAAAAGTACCTATCACGGTTATCTTTCCATCTATCACCATCGACTTGGCATGTAAACCAAACACAGGAGTGTGGTTCATTTTCCTTTGTAAAGCGCCTGTCATGATCGTGAACCGTATTTTGGCATCGGGCCTGAATTCATATATGCGTACTCCTGTTTCCAGTAGCTCTTTACGATCGCGTTGATAACCGTTAAAAGCTTCGAGGTTATCGGTAGAAGCTAAACTGTTAGTTAGGATCTTTATTTTCACACCGCGTTTCACGGCATCTTTAAATAAATTCTTTCCAAGCTCGGTTGTAATTAAATAAGGCGATTGGATGATGATAGAATCCTTAGCCTGTTGCACTAACCTGATCAGGGCATCGGTTGTTACACCGCCGCCACTCAATCCTTTGGACCCATCGTTCTTACCCGGAATGTCAGATATAAATTCAACACTGTCTACCCACTGTAATTTACCCGTTGCCTGTATCATATCAAAAGCTGCCGGAATGTTCTTTATTTTTTCGCGTACCTGTGGCCAAAAGTTATTAGAGTCGCAGGCATATTGATGCAGGTTATCAAAGCGGTTAGCTTGTGTATAATTATAAAGGGTTGTATCAATTAATGATTTCACATCTTTTACATACGAACTTTCCCAGAACAGTTCAAAGGAATTTTGAATTTTTTTGGTAACACCACCCATTAATAATACATCCCTGTCGCGAAAATTATATTCGTGATCATAATCAAAATATTCATCGGCAATATTCCTTCCGCCGGTTATTACCACTTTTCCATCTACGGTAAATGTTTTATTATGCATGCGTTGGTTGGCTCCTCTGAAATCATGTGTCAATTTGTTTATTTTATCCGAAATTGTTTTTCCGGTGTTTGAACCGGGATTATAAATGCGGATCGAAATATTTTCGTGGGAATCCAGTGTTAGTAATTTTTGCTCATCAGCTTCCACCATGATATCATCAACTAAGATCCGCACTTTTACACCGCGATCTGCGGCACGTACTAAATAGTCGGCAGCAATTAGCCCTACATTATCCGCTGTAAAAATAAAATACTGGATATCAATACTATGTTCGGCATATTCACTCAGCCAGGCACGTGCTACCATCGAGCCGTCGCCATCTTCCAATACATATACCCCGGTTTTGTGCAACATCAAATCAGATAAAGAATCCAGTTTATGAGAAAGACTCACGGTAGAGTCGCGATGGATAGACTCGCAGAAGTCTACAGAGTGCTCAGATTGTTGTTTTTCGTCTTCTTTTTGGGAGCAGGAATAAAAAAGTAAAGCAGGGATTATGAAAAAAATAATTTTCCGCATCAGTATCATGTGTTTGGTGAAATAAAACTAATAAAAACCGCTTAATTATCTGAAAAAGAAGTTCTAAGCCTTTTTTTAACAAATGGTTGAATTATTTAAATTTTAGTTAATTTTAAAACAAAGTGACATTAATACTAAAAATGAAAAAACAAATTATTGCAATTATAGCAGGACTATTTTTGTGCATAGGTACTTATGCACAAACTCTGCCCGATTGGTCATTGAAATTAACAAGTAATGTAGAGAAAGATGGGAAAGGTCTGGGAGGAGCTTCTATTATTTTATATAAAGGCTCAACTGTTGTTACACAAGTGCAAAGTGGAGGTAACGGCGATTTTGAGATCAATATTCCACCAAACGGTGATTATTCGTTAGAAGTATCATATCCGGGATGTAACAAGAAAAAATTTGCCATTTCCACAATGGGTGTTCCGCCTGAAAATACGAAAGATAACTTTAAAGCTCAGGTAAAGATCGAAGGAGTAACTATGTCAAAACCATTACCCGGCATTAATTATTCTGTATTAAGTCAACCGTTATTGCGTTTGGTGTATTTGCCAAATAAAAAGAATTTTTCGGATGATCCTGGCTATACAAACCAGGCATTAGCTTCATTGGCAGGTTTGAGGCAACAGGAAGCCGACCTGTTGGCAAGATATGCAGCAGCTTTAAAAGCAGGCGATGGTGCTTTTGCGAAAAAGGATTGCGAGACCGCTAAAACAAATTATGCAACAGCCAGGGGGTTATTGCCTGATGAAGGAGAACCAGTAGAAAAATTAGCAGCGGCAGAGAAATGTTTGAAAGATAAAGCAGAGGAAGCAGCAAAAGCAGCAGCAGAAAAAGCAGCTGCAGAAGCAGCTGCTAAGGCAAAAGCGGATGCAGAGAAAGCAGCAGCAGAGAAGGCAGCCGCAGATAAAGCCGCCGCCGCCAAAGCAGCTGAAGAGAAGGCAGCAGCGGATAAGTTAGCGAAAGAACAGGCAGCAGCAGCTAAAGCAGCGGAGGAAAAAGCCGCTCAGGAAAAAATTGCAGCAGAGAAAGCGGCAGCAGCTAAAGCAGCAGAGGAAAAGATCGCCACAGAAAAAGCAGCTGCAGAAGCAGCCGCTAAAGCAAAAGCTGAAGCAGATAAAGTAGCAGCCGAGAAGGCCGCCGCGGACAAAGCAGCCGCCGCCAAGGCAGTAGAGGAGAAAGCAGCGGCAGATAAATTAGCCAAAGAACAGGCAGCAGCGGCCAAAGCTGCGGAGGAAAAAGCTGCTCAGGAAAAAATTGCAGCAGATAAAGCCGCAGCCGCTAAAGCAGCTGAAGAGAAGGCAGCAGCGGATAAGTTAGCCAAAGAACAGGCAGCAGCGGCCAAAGCTGCGGAGGAAAAAGCTGCTCAGGAAAAAATTGCAGCAGATAAAGCCGCAGCCGCTAAAGCAGCTGAAGAGAAGGCAGCAGCGGATAAGTTAGCCAAAGAACAGGCAGCAGCGGCCAAAGCTGCGGAGGAAAAAGCTGCTCAGG
>JAZKGE010000075.1:7887-8827 GCA_040386075.1 Bacteroidota bacterium | reverse complement strand
CAAAAAAGACAAGCCAAAAATATGCCCTTCCCGCCTCTTGGAAAACTACGATTTTCACGTTCCGCTCCGCTGCACTAAAATCTTGTTTTCTCAATTCACCGCTTTGTCTGCTCGCATTTTTGGCAGCCAGCCCGCCCTACTAATAGTCTTCTCCCAAAGATCGAAGAGTAAACCCCGAACTATGAAACGCAAACCCCGCGTTAGGGATGCGAGCGGAAATCCTTTTTGCTGCCTCTTTGCAAAAAGATTGAAGCGGGCCAGCCCGGGCCGCAGGCAACGCCCTAAAAATCAACCTCTAAACTCTTAGCAATAACCCAAAACCACCGTTAAAAACATTTTTTTCATATAAAATTAGTATTCCCTATCTTTAAACCTTTTGGGGGGTTATGAAGTTGGATACAAAGGAGCCTCTCCCAAAACGTTACTAAAAGCAATTAATTATGTGGAAATTTTTTTCAGGCTCATTACTAAGAAATAAAGCAATATATACAACGGTGGTATTGATCATTACCGCCTTTATGGGTTACCAAACATCAAAGGTAGAACTCTCCTACGACTTTGCGCAGATCCTGCCTGATACCGACAGTACCTTTATTGAATACCAAAGCTTTAAAAAACATTTTGGCGAAGACGGTAATGTGATGGTAATGGGCTTTTCCGACAAGAACTTATTTGAGTACGAAAAATTTAACGACTGGTACAAGCTTAGTCAAACCATACAAAAGATACAGGGTATTAAAGATATGATGTCGGTGCCCACCGTATTTAAGTTTGTGAGGAACGACAGTTTGCAAAAATTTGATTTTGTACCATTGATAAAACACCCGCTACGCAACCAGGCCGATGTGGATAGCGTGCGTGATGATTTTTTAGCTTTACCTTTTTACGAAGGCATTATTTATAATAAGGAAACAGGCGCTAATGTCATGGCCATTACATT
>JAZKGE010000075.1:0-7877 GCA_040386075.1 Bacteroidota bacterium | reverse complement strand
AAAGGACCTGAACTCCAAACGCCGTTTGGCTATTGTGGCCGAAATTCGCGAACTAGCCGAAGTGTATGCGCAAAAACACCATGTAGAAATGCATTACTCGGGCATGCCTTACATTCGTTCGCAGGTTATGACAAAGGTATCGCACGAAATGACCCTGTTCCTTATTTTAGCAATTATTGTTACAGCAATTATTTTGTGGGTATTCTTCCGTTCGGGTACTGTTGTGTTCTTCTCCCTCATTATTACGGCCGTGGGCGTACTCTGGTCGATGGGTATCATGCATTTGTTCGGGTACAAAATTACCATCCTCTCGGGATTGATCCCGCCATTGATCATGGTAATTGGTTTACCAAACTGTATCTTCCTTATTAATAAATACCACAGCGAGTTTGTGGCACATGGCAATAAAATAAAAGCCATTACCCGCAGTATAGAGACCATTGGTGTTACCTTATTCCTGGCAAACATTACAACTGCCATTGGTTTTGGTGTATTGTATTTTACCAAAAGCTCCATGTTGGTAGAGTTTGGATTGGTGGCATCCATCAGTGTGATGGCTACCTACTTCATCACCTTAATTTTAGTGCCGGTTATTTTAAACCTCCTGCCTGTTCCTAAAGAAAAACATACCAAGCACCAGGATGGCAAAGTAATTAACAAAGCATTGGACTGGGTTGACCATTTGGTACAGAACCGCCGTGCCGCTATTTATATTGTAACAACCGTTATTACCGCTATTTGCTTTTGGGGTATGAGCTTTATTGATATGAACGGTTATGTGGTAGATGACCTGCCAAAGAAAGATCCTATTTATATTGACCTGCACTTTTTTGAAGAGAACTTTAAAGGCGTGTTACCTTTTGAAATTGCTGTTGACACGAAGAAAGAAAACGGCTTATTTGCCAACAATGCCAAAGCGCTTTATAAAATAAAAGCACTGCAACGTATGATGGCCGAATATCCTGTGTTCTCAAAACCACTCTCGGTTGTAGAAGCTCTTAAGTTTGCTTACCAGGCCTATAACGATGGCAACCCTAAGTTTTACAAACTACCGGGCGTAAGCGACCTTAAAAATTTGCAAGAATACTCGGGCTCCTTAAAAGGACAAAATAACAAACTCACCAAATTTTTAGACAGTACGCGCCAAACCACCCGCGTGAGTTACCAGGCTGCTGATATTGGTTCTAAAAAAATGAAAGAGTTAATGGCAGAGGTTCGTCCGCGTATCGATTCCATCTTCCCTCCTGCCGAATATAAAGTAAGTACAACAGGACACAGTTTAGTGTTTTTAAAGAACAACGATTACCTGCTATCTAATTTATTAGAGAGCTTACTGATAGAAATTATTTTAATTGCCATTGTGGGTATTGCCCTCTTCCGCTCGGTGCGCATTATTATTTTATCCAAGCTGCCTTGTTTAATTCCTTTGGTAATTACCGCCGGTATCATGGGCTTCCTCGACATCCGCTTTAAGCCATCTACCATTTTAATTTTTAGTATAGCCTTTGGTATAAGTAGCGACGGTACTATTTACTTTTTAACCAAGTACCGCCAGGAATTAAAAAAACTGGCCGATGCCCCTATTGCTATCTCGGCAGCTATTAAAGATACCGGCTTAAGTATGGTATATACATCCATCATCCTCTTTTTTGGTTTCTCTATCTTCTCGGCATCAAGCTTTGGCGGCACGGTAGCCTTGGGTGTGTTAATGTCTCTCACCTTACTCATCTCCATGTTCACCAACATCATTTTATTACCGGCCATCTTATTATCCATCCACACCAAAAAGCAAAAGAAAGAAATTGTGGAAAAGCCTTTGATCGATATTGAGGATAGTTTGGAGTAACCACTAAAAAATCATTATGAAAAAAATCTGCGTATCCTTTTATTTACTGTTAGTTTCAACTTTTTCATTTGCACAATGGACCAATTTAAATTCCGGCGTGAATGATTTTATTTATGCCGTTGATTTTACAGATACGCTTAACGGATATGTTTCATGTGCTTTCGGTAAAATATTGAAAACAAACAATGCAGGAAATACATGGACAACTGTCAGTACCGGAACCTCCAATTTTCTTTTCGGCATTAAATTTACCAGCCACTCCACCGGGTATGCTGCCGGAGAATATGGCACACTACTTAAAACAACCAATGCAGGCGCTAACTGGAACCAGCTTACTATTGCAACTACCAAACACCTCCAATCGTTTTGCTTTATCGATTCATTAACAGGATTTGTGGTTGGGCAATACGGTGCCATTTTTAAAACCATTGATGGAGGTGTAAACTGGACCGATCATTCTTTTAGTACAAGCGAATATTTGTGGGGCGGTATTCATTTCCCTAGTGCCGACACCGGTTATGTAATGGGCTCAGGTGGTATGATATTAAGATCGATTGATGCCGGTAATACCTGGACGGCACTCAATAGTGGTTTCATCAATCATTTAACAGGATCCTGTTTCACATCCGCAACTACCGGATATGCCGTGGGTGATCACGGTATCATTTTAAAAACCACTAATGCCGGCATTACCTGGGCACGCATGGTAAGCACTACTACAGCCTATATTTTATCAGTAAACTTTACAGATGCCAATACCGGTTATGCTTTTGGCGATTTATGGTTTCCAGGAACCATTAATAACAGTTATTTGCAAACCACTGATGCCGGCCTTACCTGGACAAAATGCAACACGGGAACAAATATGATTGGTACTTTGTATGCCTCAACATTTCTTAACGACCACACAGCTTATGCTGTTGGACAGAGCGGAAAGATCATTAAAACAACCAACCTGGCAGTTTCTGTTCCCGAAAAAGAACTTACAAATACTATCAGCCTGTATCCAAATCCCGCCACAAATAAATTAAACATCAGCCTTTCAGGAAAAGCCGTAAAGCAAACTGCGGTACATATTTATGATCTACAGGGCAAAGAGCTAATGACATCTATACTGGATGAAAACCAAACAACTTTAAATGTGGAAGCACTGCAAAGCGGTTTATACTTTGTGAAGATAACCACCGAACAAGGCAGCGAAACAAAAAAACTGGTGATAGAGTAATGTATCGACCGATTATTGATAACAGGGATATTTGGAATAACAAAAAATAAAAATCATAACCTATATATAAAATGAAGACCAAATTAATTTACACACTTGCACTCATTTTATATATGCTGGGTGCTCATTCGCAAACCATCGTTTTTCAAAAGATCTTTGGAAGTATTGCACAGGATAACGGTTATGGTGTATTGCAAACTCCTGATTCGGGATATGTTTTTACCGGAAGTATGTGTACCGGTAATCCCTGTTATAACCATGCAATACTCACCAAAACAGATAAAAACGGAAATGCCCAATGGACAAAATATCACAAAACTACGCTCGGCATCTCAGCCTTTTCGCAAGCCCTGGCCGCAACAACCAATGGGTATGTGATGTCCGGATTTCATCAATATGGTGGCCAGAGTTTATTGTTAGTGAACACAAACTCTGTAGGAGATAGCCTGTGGACAAAAACATTTGATGAACCGGGGTATGTTGTAGGCTATGCAGTTAAACAAACACAGGACAACGGATTTCTGACAGCCGGCTATATACTTCCATCCAATGAATATTATCCCTACGTTGCTAAAACAGATGCTAATGGCGTAGCGCTATGGACCAAAACACTAAACATTACGCCAACCGGTATTGGTGCGGCACATTCTGTTTTAGAAACAACCGGCGGATACATGGTGTTGGGGTATGCGATGGAACCTACGTCCGGAAACAATGACATATTCATAACAAAGTTAAACTACCAGGGAGACACCATCTGGTATAAAACCATTGGAGGCAATAATGATGACAAAGGTTATTCCATGATCCAGACACCAGACCACGGCTTTATGATCTCGGGGCCTACGATGAGCTGGGGCAGCGGAGCTTACGACGCCTTTTTAATGAAACTGGATAGTAATGGCGTACAACAATGGTTCAACACCTACGGCTGGATAGATAATGAATATGCAAATTGCGTAGCTCCTACCAGTGATGGCGGTTATATTATTGCCGGCTCAACACAAAGCTTTGGCGCCGGAAACTATGATGCCTATATTGTAAAAACAGATTCGCTGGGTAACGAACAATGGTACCGAACCTTTGGAGGCAATAATAACGATTACGCCTACTCTATACAACAAACCTTTGACGGCGGTTATATTTTTGTAGGTATGCGTGGCGATAACATTCAACTAGTTAAACTGGATGGAAATGGATTTACTACAGGTATTACAGAGGTAGAGGCTTCAGGCCTTTCGGCCACTATTGCCCCTAACCCATTCTCAACCCAAACTACCATTACAACTAATAACGATCTGCAAAACGCCACTGTTATTTTGTATAATGCATTGGGACAAGAAACACAACGCATCAACAACGTTAACGGACAAACCATTACCATCAACCGGAATGAGTTGCCGGCCGGTATGTATTCTCTACATATTATCAGCGAAGGCGAAACACTGGTGACCAGGAAAATAATTATTGCGGATTAAGAATGTGAACAAAAGAAAAGGAGAATACAAACCATTTAAAAAACATTTCTGGATCCCTTTTTCCTTAAGTCTGGTCATTATAATATCGGGAATTGTCATGACTCTAACCAACCAGACAAGCAAAGCTACATATTCGAGACACCCTAGCAAATACAGCGACTTTATGCTTACCGGCCCCGGAGCCATAACATTAGGAGCTGCTCTGGCCATATTTATGCTATACTATAAAAGGTTTATAAAATAACTTAGAATAATTCTTATATTTAATATACCAAACTCATCATCGAAGAGCCCCTGATTGATATTGAGGATTTTTGGATTAACAGGTATATCCTGAAATTTTATTATCTTTTGAGTAAATGAATAAATACTATTATAGTTTAACCAAGAATACTAAGCCTCAAAATGTTGTACTGAAGTTTAATGAACTTTTCGACTCAGTGGATAAGTCGCCTGCCTTCAAAGAATTAAAGATAAAGCAGGAAACGTCAGTTCGAATCTGGCAGGGTTCACAAAAATAAAATCTATGCTAGAACTAAATTGGACAGGTTATTTAAATCACTTTAAAAAACTAATTGGCCAAACCAACCATTACTTAATTACTATTTTAATCGGTATTGAAGGTGTTAGAAAGGGTGAGGTAACTAAAGGAGACACTTTTAATGTTACTTGGAATCCTATTTCATTGGAGGATACATCAAGAAGAAGCAGAGCATTTGCTAGAAATGCTGCATTGTCTTGGGCTATCGATTCTTTAGATGCATATCTTGGATATTTAAAAAAACATCCTTTTAAGTTTCCAGAGGTATTTATAACCAAAATCCAAAATGATAGATCTATTTATAATAACTTAAATGAGGTAATTGCGTTTACAAAATATCCAATTGACTTACCACTATCGTTAGTACACATGGGCATTCAATGGAGAAATAATTTAGTTCATTATCATGCAAACAATAATCTTGACTTTGATTTCGCCTCTTTTATTCGTAACATCGAAAAAGTTTCTATTCAAGAAAGATTTAGAGGTCTTGATCCTCAATTAATGTTAGAAAATTTTGACGAACGTAAATCGCCTACTTTTAAAGAAGTTGCAGCCATCATTCAATCAATTCATTTCCTGGTTTTGGAACTGGATAAAGTTCTAAAAGACTATATTGATATTGACATCTTTATAGATCATTTGATAAGGGAAAATGAATTAGAAATTGTAAACATTATTACATCAAATCCAGACAAACGATTAAAAAAGATGAAACAATTTCTTTTTACCAAAGGCTTTAAAGAAACCGTTAATCTTGAAACAAAAAATCTAATTGATGATAAGAAAATTGAAGAAATAATAAAAGCATGTATCCAGCAACGCATAGACAAAAATGAGGCCTTAGAGAAAAAATGACCTCTCCGCTGTAATGCTGCGGCAATAATAAAGCAGCAATTATATAGGTTGCGGTCTATCCCAGTGTGAAATTTCATCTGCTGTATCTCCATCGTCGGGTGAAACCATTAATTTTATTTTAATAGGTGACTTTGGCAATAAATAAGGTGACATTGTAGAAACTGTTTCATCAAAAACCCAATTTTGATCTGGCAGTGAATATGATTGAAAAAAATTACAAAAAAGCCATCTTAAACTCGTGTCTTTTGGATTAAGTTTTTTAATTGTGTCAGCAATTTTATTAGACCTTATGAGTTCGACTTGCTGTCCATCAAATGTTTCTAAACCCACATGGATAACCGCCGTACTTTCTGAATTGAATTGTTGCATAGCCGCATATACTTGATTTTTAATATCCCTAGCTTTCGCCCATAACGCTTCTTTGGCGTCACAATTCCAATAAACCCCGTAGGCATTAGAAATCTCTGATATATATAAATTATTTACATCTCCTTCTCCAACTCTGAAAAAATTAGCATATACCCCACATGTGAAACTTTTATTATCAAATGGCTTTCTTCCTATTAAGGTATTTAACATAGGCGAATTATGTTTCACAGAATTATTTTCTAAATACTTTTTGATTGAACCTATATCTACAAATGCTAAATCTATATCAACTAGGTCATTGGCAACAATTTTACCAGGAATAGCCAATTTTAGTTTCTGATCAATTAGATCTAACAAAAAAGTATCTGGTAGGGTATTAAGCTCCACATGAAATACAACATCTAATAATATATTTCGCTCTAATAAAGTTCGGCTTATATAGGAAATCATCTTTTGTCTTTTGGCAGTTTCTTTATATGTGTAATCTGAAGTCTTTGACTGTCTTTTGCATTCAATATTCCATATTTTACTACCTTTTTCAGCTCTTATGTCAGGAGTCTTCCCTTCTTGTTCTTCGGCGATGAAAGATACTTTATAACCATTTCTAGCCCATAACAGAGCTGTAAGAATTTCGAAAAGAAAAGCGTCCGCTTCTGATTTTCTTTTTCTTATCAATTCTCTTACTTTCTTTTCAATACCCTCTATATTTTTCAATAGTTCGAGATCAATTCCAAAACGCTTAAAAATAGGTGCTATTCTTGCGCCTTGAAAGTACTCATACTTGTGTGGCTCATTGATGAGTGTATCCATAAGATATAGGTACCATCCGATTACATCATCTTTAACAACTATTAAAGTTCCTTCTGTCAATGACTCTGAAAAAGGTTGAGAGGCTCTAAATTTGATTGTTATTTTATTTTCAATATCTGCCTTTCTTTTTTCCCAATCTTGTTGGGAAATAAAAGACATGAACCATTTCCAAGAACTAATGATATCTTGATCTTTAAATTGATTCTGGTTGTTTTTGTCAATCGGCATTCTTAACATTTTCGAATGTATAAACTTTCGTTAAAGATAACAACTGAAACCCTAAACCATTTCCCCATAGTCAAAACTCATTTTACAGAGGTATAAAATGGTTTTCTATTCGTGGAAAACAGCTTTCAACCAGTCTCTTTGCATTTTCCGCAAGTCCCAAATCATTTTGGGCGCGTCCCTTTTTATTTTCAGGAACTACAAACTCATTTTCGGGAAGTCCTAAATAATTTTCCGGAGGTCCTATTTTATTTTGGGGAGGTCCTAAATAGTTTTCAGGAGGTCCGAAATGATTTTCCGCACGCCCAAAATGAATTTCAGGAAGTCCTTTTTAGTTTTCGGGAGGTTAAAAATGGTTTATCGTCATTGCGAACGCAGTGAAGCAATCTCAAATTTAGCTTTTTGAATGGTGTGAGATTGCTTCGTCGTACCCTTCGACTCCGCTCAGGGTGACACCTTGCAATGACGAAACTGTTAAAATTTATTTTCCATTTCACTTCTCTTCAAAAAAACCTTTTTTTCAAA
>JAZKGE010000074.1:15519-58403 GCA_040386075.1 Bacteroidota bacterium | reverse complement strand
AAACGGGTTCTGTATCCTATGATCAATAAAATAATACAGCCTGCATTGATCAAAAATAAAACGACCTGCCACCAGAGCTCTCCACTTAATGCATGAAAAGAAAAATAGAAAGCACTCCAGTTATACTGTTTTAAAACTGATATTGGAAAGACACCTTCATCTGTAAAAAATGCTTTGATGGATAGTGCGCGAATAAACAGATCAACAAGCAAAACTATCCCTACAGCAATACGCATAAGGGATAGCGCTCTTACATCCAATGTATAAGATCTTTTTAAACGATTAAGTATGCGGTGGAAAGGTTTAATATGAATTAATTATTGTTTTTTAAAGATATTTCGTAAAATAAAAAAGGCTTCGCATGGTTGCGAAGCCTCAAAATAATTATTTTTTTCTCTAATTACAAAGGACTTTTCCCGAAACAGTAACTGAATAAAAGGAACCAACTGTTTTGTAACAAGCAATGTTTGAAAAAGAAACTTCAACACCTGAAGCGGTAGAAACGGTACATGAACCACCACCTGAATACCATGTAGAATTTGCGTCCTGGCCAGGAGGGTTAGTTACTGTCATAAATGCTTTAAATGGCCCTAATCCTGCACTACTGTTAACGAAAGCGTAAGTGCCTGCGGTTGGTGGTGTTGCGAAACAAACTGTAATTGTAGCTGCTGTACTTGTATTATAACTTGATATACATGTTTGACCCGCTTGGCAAGGTGAATTTAAATATGGAGAACCAACATCGTTAATGCCGGTAATGCTTGAATTTTGCTGAGTAGAAGTTGTAGCAATAGTACCTGTAGTAGTTACGTTAGTGATATTAGGATTGTTACCTGTACCACTTGATGCCTCATCTTTATAGGTAGGAGTAATGGCTTCACTGTCGTTTTTTGGTTTACAGGAAATAAAAATGATACTTCCGATAAACACTAAAGAAAGTGCTGATAAAATGATTTTTTTCATTTTTTATGAGTTTTTGTTATCCAAATATATAGATTAATATGATATTAACCAAATAGTTACACTCAATGATTTGACACATTGGCTGGTTGATAAAAGCCTTTACCTTGTTTGGCCATTTGTTTCAGCAAAATACAAGCCCTGTAACGGTCTTCCTCGTATTCTTCATACAGACCATTAAGGGTTTTGGCCACTTTGTCAATACCGATCTCATCGGCCCATTTTAAAAGGCCTTTGGGGTAATTTACGCCTTTGGTCATTGCCAGATCAATATCCGTAACTGAGGCTATTCCCAAATAGTTGGTGTCACAAGCTTCGTTGATCAACATACAAAGGATGCGATTAACAATATATTTACCTAAAGCTTCATCTTTTTTTGGTTCCGGAAGACTGGCCCCTTCTTTATAATTATAAAATCCCCGGCCCGTTTTTTTTCCTAAGAAGCCTGCTTCCAGCAATCGTTTTTGAGTTAAAGAGGGTTTAAAGCGTGGATCATAGTAAAATTGTTTCCATACAGTTTCAGTAACCACATAATTCACATCATGACCTATCAGATCCATTAATTCAAAGGGTCCCATTTTAAAACCACCTATTTCTCTCATAGCCCAATCAATGGCGGCCATATCGGCTAATTGTTCATCATATATTCTTAACGCTTCACTATAAAAGGGTCTTGCAACCCTGTTTACAATAAAACCGGGAGTATCTTTTGCTATAACTGTAACTTTGCCCCAACTATCAATTAATGTGCGACAATGAACAGCAATGGTTTGATCGGTAGCTATACCCGGAATAATTTCTACCAGTGGCATTAAGGTAGCGGGGTTGAAAAAATGGATACCAATTACTTTTTCAGGTTTTAAACAAGCAGCGGCAATAGATGTAATAGATAAAGACGATGTATTAGAGGCCAATACACAGGTTTGAGACGTGATACTTTCCAGTTCTTTAAATACTGTTTTTTTAACATCAATATTTTCTATAATGGCTTCAATGATCAGGTCACAAGAGCTGAGCTCCTGAACAGAAGCCGAAAAAGAAGTAAGGCTTAGAATAGATTGAGCTTTTTCGTTGGTTATTTTTTGTTTCTCAACCAGTTTGGCTAAGGTGCTGCTTAAATTTGTTTTTGCTTTTTCCAGAGCAACGGCATTGGTATCGTAAATGATAGTTTTGTGTCCTGCAGTAGCTGCTACCTGGGCAATACCACTACCCATGGCTCCCGAACCAACAATGCCAATAATAGATCCTTTAGTAAACATAAATTAATGCTGAATGATTATTTTTTTTGTTTCGTTAATATTGTCGCCTGTTAGTGTTACAAAATAACAGCCGCTGGTTAAACCAGACGTTTGAATGGCGGTTTTATACAATGCACTTTCAGCTTCAAAGGTATTTGTATCTACGATCTTTCCGGTCACATCCGTGATCATATATTTTATTTTTTTACTATGTTGGTTGGCAATTGCAAAATTCAACTGATCGGATGCCGGATTTGGAAAGATTGAAAACAAGGAAGAAGCTTTTGGTTTTTCGTTCAATCCTACATTAATTTTATAATTATTATCCCCGTCTAAAATAAAAATCCCGTTCTGCATATCACAGGCAATAATAATTTTACTTGGTAAAAAGGGGTAGGCGCCCCAGTTACCTCTGTAAGCATTGGTACTGAAATTATCGTTGGTACCGTGTTGTGGATGTGTATCAAAAAAACCATACATGGTTGTAATGGCAGGCGTTGAAATATCATATAAATAGAGGCCATCCTGGTAAGTACTCATCCAACACCAGTTATTCCCTATGATGTAAGGATTGTGGGCAGTTGCACCTGTATTGGATTTAAAAAGATCTACCATGGTGATGTTATTCAGATTGGATACATCGATCACCTTAGCGGGTAACCCAGTAGGCACTTCATCGGCAAATACCATTGTTTTTCGGTCATCTGTTTGCCATGAGCTGTGGTTGTATCCATCATATTCATAACCATCGTAGGCTTGTATCAGCGAAAATGTATTGGTGGCGGTATTAAATTTGAGTATCTGTAAACCTTTCCAGCCTGTGGATGCATAAATGGTATCATTCCTTACAAACATATCATGAACGTAATCTATTAACGACAAACTGATGTCATCTTCAAGTCTTTTTAATAATACAGGTGCTTCGGGGTTAGCAAGGCTATACACACGCATTGGCGATTCGTATCCGGTGACCGCATCTTTTGGTGCACCACAATACAATCTGTCGTGATCAATAAAAAGCGTATGACTTCGTTCAAAATAGGTTGTTCCATTATGCACTATGTGAACAGAATCAGGTAAATACTGCATATCTACAATTTGAAAACTATTAGGAGGATTATCATCACTAACGATGTAGCAATAATTCAGGTATGTTTTTACCTCGCGCCAGGTGCAACCGTTTTTTGCAGCTTTTACCGAATCAACTATTACCGGAGCTGTAGGATTGGTAACATCAATAAAATAAGTTTTACTGCTGGTTGCAACAATAGCATATTCTTTGTTTTTTGACGACTGATACCAGCCCCAGCAACCCGAGTACTTTCTTCCATCGTTTCCTGTATTATCTGTCTCAGGGGCAAGATGAGCTAGTAATGAGATATTTAAGCTTTGATAGGTTTGAGCTTCGAAATTATTCAGTAAACTGAAAGAGCAAATAATGAGTAGTATGATTTTTTTCATGAGCACAATTTTAAGCACACACAAAGTACGAAAAA
Organism: Bacteroidota bacterium; assembly: GCA_040386075.1. GTDB lineage: Bacteria > Bacteroidota > Bacteroidia > B-17B0 > Aurantibacillaceae > UBA4416. Next base: position 54,709 of record JAZKGE010000074.1, on the reverse strand, counting down.
TAAATGATTTTTGGAAGAGTATTGAACTATTATTTGCTACTTAACTCCCGCCAGTTTCATGGCCTCCAGCTTAATAGCCGAGTCGAGTGGGATCTGAAGATCCTGAGAGTTTTTAGTTGCTTTTTTTAAGAACACCGGTTTTTCCCTGATCTGCTTTTCAAATTGTTTGATATTTTTAGTTCGCTCAACACGTGCATAAAAAATTTTAGGGCTGGTATACATTTCATAGGCATCTTCAATAAAGGTATTGGCATATGCCGGTAAGTTCCCGTCAGAGTATAAAAGCATAATTACCTGGTTGCTTTCAATGTTTTGCTTAAGATCCAATTGCCATACTTCAACTTTTTCGGTAGGGCTTGGGTTTGGAATGATCTTATTATAGTAATACCAGAATTGTCCTCCGGCAAAACAATTTTGCCCAACACCCATGTAAACCGGTCCGTACCAGTAACTATCTGAAATGGTTAATACGCGCGTTGTATTTTTTATAGAATCCTGTTCAAACATAATATCCGGATAGGCCAGTTTCATGTTCTGCTCAGGGTTTTTATACAGATTCATGCTTTTCAATACATCTGCATCGCGGCTACGGGCTGTATCTACCACGTCAATTTTGTTCCACGTCATATTTGGCATATCGCAATGATGTAGTTTTTCAATGTGTCCAATAATGGTATCAACGGCCAAACACTCACCATAATAACTCCAGTGATGACCAAATTTTGGGAACAACGGATATGGTGTGGTTGGCTTTAGTTGTTGGAAATAGGCTTTTAAGTCTAAAACATTTAAACCCAGTTTTTTTGAATTTGAAATGTAAGTTTGATAGTTGGTGGTTTTTGGAGCATGTTTATATTTATCTTCGATCTGCTCTATACAATACTCACCCTTACCTGGTGCAAATACCAGTAACAGGTCAATGCCTTTGCGTTTCAATGAATCCTGAACCACTTTTGCTTTTTGTAATTTGCTCGCAATTTTTTGTTCGCCAACATAATCATCGCCATAGGCCGAGAAGATATAACCTTCGCTGTAAACGTAATTATCTTTTCCTAAAACAAAAGAGTTAACACGTATCTGGTTAAAGGCTTCATAATAAAATTGATTATTTAAACGTACATACAATTCCTTAAATGCCCAGTGGTCGTTATTGTAATCATCTTTCAGGTTTTGGTATTCGCCACTAAACCACATGCTTTTATCTTTCTTTAATAAAGAGTCAGGATTTACATTATTGATAACGATACCTGTAAGATATGGTTTATTATCATTTTTCATAAACCCGGCGATCATAGGAAAAGCAATTGCTGCAAAGGCAATGATCACAAAAAAATTATATGATTTTGTTTTTGCCATTTTTTTAAAATCTGAAATAAATAAATGGGTTAAAATCAAGCGCGGCAATGTAACTTAACGACACGTAAAACAAAATGATACTCATTGATAACATTAATGTATTAGAAACGGTACTGTGGTTTTCGCCATAAACTTTTGCCTGGATATTTTTGGTAAACGGAATAAAAGCAAAGAAAGAAAAGAAAACTGCCAGGCTTAATGAGAAGTAAAAATCATTGTGTAGAGCAAATTTTCCATCTGTAAAATTAAAGCTGAACATGGTTTTAATGATATGGTTTGCCTGGCCAAGATCTTCAACTCTAAAGTAAACCCAGCCAACTACCACAATTAAAAAAGTGAGTAGGGTAGAAACGATCTTCCCTGTTTTATCATATACTTTTAGTAAGAACAGGCGTTCCAATATCAGAAACAAACCATGGAAAGCCCCCCAAATGATAAAGTTCCAGCTTGCTCCATGCCATAAGCCTGATAATAAGAATACAATGAATAAATTACGGTACAGTTTAAAATTTGAATCAACTTTATTACCTCCAAGAGGAATGTAAAGGTAATTTTTCATCCAGGTGCCGAGTGTTATATGCCATCGGCGCCAGAATTCAGTAATACTAGACGATAAATAAGGGTTATTAAAATTCTCAGGTAATCTTATTCCCATGATCTTGCAAAGGCCAATAGCCATGTCGCTGTAACCACTAAAATCAAAGTATATCTGAAAGGTATAGGCCAATGCGCCAACCCAGGCTGCTGCCGAATCAATATGTTGGGCATCCAGTTTAAATACATCATCGGCTTGTGCACCAATGGTATTCGCAATAATTACTTTTTTGGCAAGTCCAATGCAAAAGGTATAAAATCCACTCAGTTTTACATCGGCAGTATAATTTTTTTCTCGGTCGGTTATCTGATCTGCAATATCATGGTAACGAACAATAGGGCCGGCAATTAATTTTGGGAACAATAAAATGTAGGTTTGATAATGCCAGAAGTTTTTTAATGGCTTATGAATTCCTCGGTAAACATCTACCACATAGGTCACACTTTCAAAGGTGTAAAATGAAATACCGATGGGTAATACGATTTTTAACCAGCTGATCTCTTTTATACCAGCCGTTCCTAAAGTAGCATTGATATTATCAATAAAGAAATTGGAATACTTAAAATAAAATAACAAGCCCAAATTCATTACTAAAGAAATAACGAGTAATTGCTTTTTCCCTTTAGATGTTTTTGCCTCGGCCATTTTGTTGACCAGGAAATAATCTAAGAAAGTGGTGCCAAGAATAACAAAGATAAACTTAGGTCCACCCCAGGCATAAAACACAATGCTAAAAATAAGAATGCAGGCATTTTTTAGTTTATTGGGAGTTAAATGATACGCCAATAAAAAGATGGGTAAAAAATAAACTAAAAATGTAATGCTGCTAAATACCATTTCTATTAGTTATGAGTTATAAGAGTTGAGTTATGAGTTGGCGACATTTTATCTTATAATTCATAACTCCTAACTTATAACTAATTAGTGTATTGTTTTTCGTAATAGTTGGCATAAGCGCCCGAAGTAACATTGCTTAACCATTCTTCATTTTGCAGGTACCAGTCAACTGTTTTCGATAAACCTTCTTCAAACTGCAAGGATGGTTTCCAGCCCAGATCTTTTTGAAGTTTAGTTGAATCAATAGCGTAACGCAGATCATGGCCCGCACGATCAGTAACAAAGGTGATTAGCTTTTGGTTTGTTCCTTTGGCTCTTCCCAATTTTTCATCCATCATGTCGCACAATAAACGGATCACATCAATGTTGGTCCACTCGTTATGCCCGCCAATATTATAAGTACTTCCCAAAGCAGCACTATGAAATATTACATCAATGGCACGGGCATGATCTTCTACAAATAACCAGTCGCGTACATTTTCGCCTTTACCGTAAATTGGTAATGGTTTATTATTCTTGATATTATTGATGCATAATGGAATTAATTTTTCTGGAAAATGGAAAGGTCCGTAGTTATTAGAGCAATTAGAGATCACGCAGGGTAATTTGAAAGTATCATGATATGCCCTTACAAAATGATCGGAACTGGCTTTGGATGCAGAGTAGGGACTATGCGGATCGTAAGCGGTTGTTTCGGTAAACAAACCGGTATCGCCCAAAGAGCCATATACTTCATCGGTACTTACATGGTAAAATTTAGTGAATTTTGATGGATCGGCTTTGTATAATTCTTTAGCAGCATTCAATAAATTAACGGTACCAATTACATTGGTATAAACAAACTCCAGGGGGTTGGTAATACTTCTGTCGACATGGCTTTCGGCAGCTAAATGAATTACGGCATTGAACTGATGTTCTTTAAATAACTTATTGATAAAATCTGCATCAACGATATCTCCTTTTACAAATTTGTAATTAGGCTTGTTTTCAATATCGGTTAAATTTGCCAAATTACCGGCATAGGTCAATTTATCTAAATTAATGATGTTATAGTTAGGATATTTGTTTACAAATAATCTCACTACATGTGAACCAATAAAACCTGCGCCTCCTGTAATTAATACTTTCATTTTAAAACATTATAAATTAGTCACGAATATACGAAACTGTAGTTAATATTAATAAGGTGGGGTGATTTTTTGTTTCTTTAATTCTCTGGAACTGTTCAGTCATTGAACTATTTTCCCCGGCCCTGAACAACAATTAAAACTGTATGGATCAGGATTTTGAAATCAATGATCAGGCTCATGTTCTCAATGTATAACAGATCGAATTTTACACGTGAAACCATTTGTTCAATATTCTCAGCATAACCATATTTTACCTGACCGTAACCGGTAATACCTGGTCTTACCCTGTGTAAATGCACATAATGCGGGGCATGCACTACGATCTTATCAATAAAGAATTTACGTTCTGGTCTGGGACCCACCAGGCTCATATCGCCTTTGATAACATTATAGAATTGAGGGATCTCATCTAAACGTACTTTTCTTAAAAATTTTCCAAGCTTTGTAATACGTGGATCATTTTCTTTAGATAAAGTTGGCCCCAATTTTTCAGCGTCATTGTACATGGTTCTGAATTTAATAATGTTAAAAGGTTTCCCATCTTTTCCAATCCGTTCCTGCTTAAAAAATACTGAGCCTTTTGATCCGAATTTTACCAGGATCATTAGCAGGATATATAGCCAGCTAAATACAACAAGCACAAATACCGAAGCGCTTACATCAATAAAACGTTTTACAGATTGTTGCCAGTTAGGCATTACCTGTTTGTTAATAACGATCAGTGCTGTATCAGAAATGGAATTCATTTTTACCTGTCCGGATAAAATATCGTACATGTCAGGAATGATCTTGATGATGGCTTCAAAATCGTTCAATTCATTAATGATCCTTTCAAGGTAGTCGTGTTCCCACGATTCAATCGCAATAATGATCTCTTCGATCTGATAGGCATTTACTATTTCTTTTAGGTCCTTATATTCGCCAAGATGTGGTAGTTGCTGTTTTAATTGTTCTGAAAAGCCATTTTTTTCATCGAGGTGGATGAACCCAACAAATTTATTACCCGATGATTTATGACTTGATGTAATTTCTTCGAAGATCTTTAATGCTCTTTGATTGCTGCCGATAATAATTGTATTGAAGCCTATTTTACCATTATTTATTTTATGATTCGTAATGGTTGATAATATAAATCTAAAAATGGCTGTAATTAAAAAATGTAAACCAAATAAAACAATATATACTTTATAATAGGCTTTGTAGCTTGGTACAAAATCATCCAGTAAAATAAAAAAGAAAATAAAGGTTACTCCAATAATTGAAGTAGCCAGTGTTTGCATTAATTCATTGATACGTGATTTGCGGTAAATGTTTTTGTAAAAGCCGGTTAGGTAGTAAGCTAAAAGCCAACCTAAAGGCAAAATGATCATGCCTAAAATGTACTGTCTGTCGAAAATTTGTTCGGGAGAGATCCCAAATTTATCAGGTTCAATGTAAAATTTTCGGTATAAATAAAATAAACTCCAGGCTAAACTAGCCGATAAGTAATCAGCCAACACATATTTAAATGTTTGTAAAGCTTTATTCACTTTATTGGTAAATTAGTTTAACGTTATCAATGTATATTTCAGGATTTACAACCATCTTTGTTCCTTCTATGTATACCTTGTATCTTGAATAAAGAGGCTGTGCACTCACTATACTGGTTAGCTGTATATAGATCTTGTTCCATTCGCCAAAAGTTGGGTTTAAAGTGATAGCACCTCTTTTGTCTTTATATCCGGCCACATCATTTCCGCCAATAATACCAACCGTTAAAATTTGATTACATTTATAATTTAGCTCAACATAAATGGTTTCGCCACTAGGAGGCAGGTAAACACCTATATTCTGCAATAACCTTGCAACAGGTTTGGCATCCGTCATTGTTAGATAATAAGATTGTCCTGTACCTCCAAAAGCAAGATGTGTTTCAGTAGAAGTTGTCAGGCGGCAGTTGCTCCCTTCCGGACCAGTGTTATCAGCTGAAATATACTGCCCCCCGCCGGATACACCCTCAAAATCATCTGAATAATAAAAATAGGTTGTTGAATTGTATTCAAATTCAGGAGATATGGTATACGTTTTTCCCGGTTCAATGGTTAGATTGTAAATTTTTGAATCATAAGCCGCGTATGGAACCCTTGTGTCAGAAATACCATTGTTTTTAATGCCGGCATACAATGTTATTTTCACGTCACCGTTTGCTACTACCGGCATAACGCCACCTACCGGAAAAACCCCCATGAACTCATCGTTCACATAATACCACATATCGGTGATCTTATGGCTATTAGTACCCTGAACTGAATAGATCGTGTTTAGCTTAACATTCTCAACCACCAAAAAAGCGGCTTTTGGCGCCTTAAGCTTGTCTTTGTTACAAGAAACAGAAAAAATGAGGCTACAAAACGATAAAAAGTACAGTAAATATTTTCGCATATTAGTATCAGAACGTAAATATATAGTACTTATTGTATTTGAAGATAAAAAAATGAAATTATTTGCCGCTTTATCTTTTGTGAGGATTGATCTGTAATTCTATCTCTCGCACTACCTGCAGCGCAATTTCAGCGTCGGCCAAAGATACTGCCAGTGGCAAGCCTTCGGCAATGCTTTTATAAAAACATTCAAGCTCAGTTTTAATAGCATTTGTTGGATGTATAATTGGTTGATTTTGAAGCATTTCGAATTTTTGTAAACCTTCTCCCGGATCCAATACCACTCCTTTATTACTTTGAGAGGTTGTTATTGCTTGTATCTTATGAACGGAGGTAGATTTATTGAGCAGATCAATTGTAATGAATGTATTTTTCTGAAAAACATTCATTTTCCGAACATTGTTCATTGCCACCCGGTTTGCAGTTAAATTTGCAATGCATCCGTTATCAAATTCGATCCTCACGTTTGCCCAATCAGCTGTTTTGCTGATAATTGTGGCTCCCGTTGCCGATATTTTACGGATCTTACTTTTTATAGAATTGAGCAAAAGATCGATATCATGGATCATCAGGTCGAGAACTACAGAAACGTCGGTTCCTCTTGAATTGTAACAAGCCAGGCGTTCGATTTCAATAAATGTGGGGTTTTCAAAATACGCTTTAGCTGCAGTAAATGCCGGGTTAAAACGTTCAACATGCCCAACCTGAACAATAACGGAGGCTTCTTTAGCCAGGTTTATCAATACTTTAGTGTCGTCAGGGTTATCTGTAGCAGGTTTTTCAATAAATACATGTTTACCTTTTTTTATTGCTTTTGTAGCCAGTTCAAAATGAGTAGGCGTAGGCGTAATGATCAAAACAACATCGCACAATTGTAGTAGTTCATCATAATTATTACAAATCACCACATCTTTTTGATAACTTAACCCTGCAATTACATTTTTATCAATATCATAAATTGCACTTACATTAAGTTCGGGTATTTCGCCTAACAGCCTTAGGTGGATTTTTCCTAAGTGACCTAATCCAACAATTCCAACGTTCATCAAAAAATAATTTTCGTAAATATAATATTCTATTAAAAACTAATTGTTGGAAATCATTTTTTAATATTAAAATCTCATTGTTTATTATAATTAGTTTTAGAGCATACATTTAAAGCGGTCATTCCGCAAAATTATAATACGTACATGCAAATTATTATCAGTAAAGAGGACGAATACCTGTTCATGGGTAAAAGAAAACGTTTGGTTGAACAGTTGAAAGAAAAAGGGATCGCCAGTCAGGCGGTATTAAATACGATACTAAAGATACCGAGGCATTTATTTTTTGATCAGTCAACCGGCAGACCTGCACTACTTGATCATGCCTATTCGGATAAAGCCTTAAAGATAGGAGCGGGTCAAACAATTTCTCATCCTTTCACGGTAGCTTTTCAAACCGAAAAATTAAACATTTTAAAAGGCGAAAAGGTATTGGAGATAGGAACAGGTTGCGGGTACCAAACCGCGGTTTTGCTGGAGATGGGGGCAAAAGTATATTCTATTGAAAGACAAAAAGAGCTTTACGATAAAACAAAAGTATTCCTTCCTTTAATAGGATATAAAGGTGCAAAATTAGTTTATGGGGATGGTTATAAAGGAATGCCACAATTTGCTCCGTTTGATAAGATCATTGTTACAGCTGCAGCACCTTACATTCCGGAAGAGCTACTGGCTCAGTTAGTTATAGGTGGCATATTAGTGATTCCTTTAGGTGAAGGCGAAGAACAGATCATGAATGTAATTGTGAAAAAAACTTCCACAATATTTGATAAACAGACATTTGGCAAATTCAAATTTGTGCCTATGCTGCAAAATAAAACATAAAAAATATCCTGCGTTATTAACTTTAATGTGTTTATAATATAAAATAAGGATGAATTTGGCACTTTGCAAATATTAGTTACTTTTACCGCCAATAAGTTTGGTGTTGAATTTCAATTCAATATCAGATTCGTTAAAAACAATTAAATTAAACTAAAAAAAAAATTTATGAAAAAATCAGTACTAATGATTGCAATGGCATTTGGTGTATCCACTGCTTTTGCGCAGCTTTCAACAAGAGAAAATGATGAAACCGTAATCAGATATGGTGCTCGTCCAAAAGCAGGAGATATGGCTTTTGTATTAGGAACAGCAATCGCTAACGATTCAGGTATGGTAGCTAAATTGTTCTCTGGTAACGCATTACAATCAGGAAACATTTTAACTTACAAATACTACGCAACTGATGATATCGTTATCCGTGCAGGTTTACGTTTCTATAACCAAAATTTAACTGTTAAAGGAACTGGATTAGATTCTTCAGCTCAATACGATCCAACTCAAGCAGTTAACTTACCTCCATATAATAACCTGTCTGACATGAAAACTAAAACAGTTGACAGAATGTATGAGATCGTTCCGGGTGTTGAGAAACACTTTTTAGCAAGCAACATTTTTGATGCTTATATTGGAGCTGATTTGTATTTAGGATTTGGTAGCGAAAAAAGCACAAATAACTTTAACTACAAAAACGGAGACAAAAGCTTAATCCAAAGAAAAACTAACACAACTAACGTTGGTGTAGGTTTAGTTTCTGGTTTCAACGTATTTATCGGTAACTTACCAGTTTCTTTAGGTTTAGAATACGGATGGAATGCTAAATGGACATTTGGTGGTTTAACTAAAACTAAAGAAGATGTTACTGTAGGTACAACTTCTTACACTCAAGAATACAAACAAGATAATAGCGCTACTACTGGTTCTTCTGACGCTAAATATTCAAAATTAAAAAGAAGAGAATTTAACGCAAATACAAACCAAGATGTAAGAGTAGTTCTTCATATTTATTTTGGAAAATAATTGTAATTCATTAATTAATCATTAAAACCAAAACATATGAAAAAAATATTAATACTAGGTGTGTTTTCAGTTTTGTTGTTCGCTACTTCTTGTACTATGCGCAACAAAACTATTGCAGGCTCTACAATGGATGCTCGTCTGAATTTCACAACTGCTGATTTAGAGTATGTTGGCGACGTAAACGGAACAACTGTTCAGCATTATGTATTCGGATTACCTTTAGGTGGCCGTAGATTCCATACTGCTTCTACAGGAAGTTTTTTAGGTGGTGGAGCTTCTTTTGACAGAGCTTACAACAATGCATTATATGATGCCTTGAACCAAAAACCGGATGCTGATTTCGTTTTACCTGTTTCGTCTGAAACGGTAACTGATTACGGTTTCTTAGGAAGAAGAGTAACGATCAAAGTAAGAGCAAAAGCTTTCAAATTAAAATCAAAATAAGCTAATTACTTTGTTAATAAATAAGGGACCTGCATCAGAAATGATGCAGGTCTTTTTTTTATTTTTATATAAAAAAATAAACAGCATGCAATACAAAAAAATATTCTTTTTTTCTTTATCACTTTTAATAGCATCAACATTTATATTTAGTTGTAAAAAGGAAAAAAATTCAAGCCCTATTATGTCGGTTACTCCTGGCTCATTATATTTGTATGGAGAGGTTGGAGACCTGATCACATTTAAAATTTCGGTGTCGTCCGAAAATTCTTTATCCAAGGTTGTTATTATGTCAACCCGGGAAAACGAGATGCCTGCTTTAGTAAAAGATACTGCAATTTCTACAAAAGGAACAACCTTTAATTATTATTTCAAAATACCAACAGATTTAGCAGGTAAATCTATAGTTTTTGATTTTAAAGCAGAAGATGTAAATGGTAAAACAGGTGGTACCGCAAAAAGACTATATGTTAACGCTCTTCCTGTTTCTTCGGTAATAGTTTTATCAGAAACTTCAGGGCATCGTATGTATTCAAATCTTTCTACAAGTCCTGATGCTTATGATCTTGAAACAAACAGCTCTAAATTTTCAATTGTAGCTGATACTGCGTCAAGAGATATCCAGGATTTTTCGGGAGCAGATACAACGTTGTCTAAAAACTGGAAATCTCCGGCAGGAGGTAAGTTTGTAAGATTCAATAGTTATGATTATGCCAATGCTACGGATTCAAGTGCAATAGCGGCCTATAGCGCGGGCGCCAATCAGTCTGTTTTATACAATGTTGCCGTTAATGATATTATTATTACTAAACTTGGCAGCGTAGGATCTAATAAATATGTGGTTTTGAGAATTACTAATATTGTAGATAATGCGGGAAAGAATAACGATTATTACGAGTTTAATGTAAAGAAATAATACAAACCTTAAATTTTAAGCCCCGTTTACGGGGCTTTTTTTATGTAATAAAGTTTGGGTCTTAACACAAATATTACACGATAAATAGTAAATTTGCGCCACTAAAATCCAATTATTATGTCAACAGCAGCCAACAAAGGACCTATTTCTAAATTTATAGAACATCATTATAAACATTTTAATGCAGCGGCTTTAGTAGATGCTGCTAAAGGTTACGAAACACATTTGACCGAAGGCGGTAAAATGATGGTGACTTTAGCGGGTGCTATGAGTACTGCTGAATTAGGAAAATCGTTGGCAGAAATGATCCGTCAGGGAAAAATTGATATTATTTCCTGCACAGGGGCAAACCTTGAAGAAGATATCATGAATTTAGTAGCTCACAGCCACTATAAGCGTGTTCCTAATTATCGAGATCTTTCTCCTCAGGAAGAATGGGACCTGTTGGAAAATCATTATAACCGTGTTACAGACACCTGTATTCCTGAGGAAGAAGCTTTCCGTCGTTTGCAAAAACACATCCATAAAATATGGAAAGATGCGGATACAGCAGGCGAGCGTTATTTCCCGCATGAATACATGTACAAAATTTTAAACAGCGGAGAATTGCAGCAGTATTATGAAATAGATCCTAAAGATAGTTGGATGTTAGCTGCTGCTGAGCGCAATTTACCAATTGTAGTTCCGGGTTGGGAAGACAGTACCATGGGTAATATCTTTGCATCTTATGTCATCAAAGGAGAGATTAAAGCAAGTACCATGAAAAGTGGGATTGAATATATGGCCTGGTTGGCAGACTGGTATCCAAAGAACAGTGGCGGAAAAGGAGTAGGTTTTTTCCAGATCGGTGGTGGTATTGCCGGTGATTTTCCTATTTGTGTTGTACCAATGTTGTATCAGGATATGGAAATGCATGATGTGCCTTTCTGGAGTTATTTCTGCCAGATCTCTGATTCAACTACATCCTATGGGTCTTATTCAGGTGCTGTGCCAAATGAAAAAATTACCTGGGGTAAATTAGATATTCATACACCTAAATTTATTGTAGAAAGTGATGCAACCATTGTTGCACCATTGATCTTCTCATGGGTTTTAGGTTGGTAGAATAATTAGTCACCCTGAACTTGATTCAGGATCTCATGAGATGCTGCATCAAGTTCAGCATGACGGAAACAAAAAAGCTCTTCAAAATATTTTGAAGAGCTTTTTTGTTTATCTGCGTTGGGGATGCGAGCGGAAAACCTTTGCCTGGATACTGAGCGGAGTCGAAGTGCGGCAAAGATTGCAGCGGATCAGCCCGGACCGCTTTACGCGGTAACGCCCAAATACAAAAAATGATTCTACTTACTACTTCAATAAAGCCAATTGCAATACTTCAGTCATTTGACTTACATATTTAAAGTTCAGGCCTTTTAAGTAATCAGATTTAATATCGTCAACATCTTTTTTGTTATCGGCACATAAAATAATTTCTTTTATGCCGGCACGTTTAGCTGCTAATATTTTTTCTTTGATACCACCAACCGGCAATACTTTTCCACGAAGCGTAATTTCGCCTGTCATGGCTAAATGCTTTTTCACCTTACGTTTGGTTAAAGCCGATGTTAAAGAGGTTAACATGGCAATACCAGCGCTCGGCCCATCCTTTGGCGTAGCTCCTTCAGGAACGTGAACATGAATGTTATAATTTTCAAACATTTCAGAATCAATATGCAATTCTTCGTTATGTGCTTTAATAAATTCCAAAGCAAGCGTTGCACTTTCTTTCATTACATCTCCTAAATTACCTGTTAAAGTTAATTTAGCACCTTTGCCTTTTGATAAGCTGGTTTCAATGAATAAAATATCGCCACCAACCTGTGTCCATGCCAAACCGGTTACAACACCGGGTACATCATTGCCCTGGTATTTCGATTTTTCATGCGACGGGCCTAATATTTTAGAGATCTCGGCCTCAGTTATTTTAGGCAAAGTTTCATTTTTAACCACATGTACTGCTACATAACGGGCAATTTTCGAAATACGTTTCTCTAAATTACGCACACCACTTTCGGCAGTATAGTTTTCAACCACAAACTCTAGTTGCTTATCCGTTAATTTTAACTGCGATTTTTTTAAACCGTTCTCTTCAATTTGTTTCGGTAATAAATGTTGTTTGGCAATTTCAATTTTTTCTTCTACTGTATAACCACTCACATCAATAATTTCCATACGGTCGCGCAAGGCAGGTTGTATGGTGGATAAATTATTACAGGTTGCTATGAATAAGATCTTGCTGAGATCATAATCATTTTCCAGGAAATTATCGTAGAAGGTTGAGTTCTGTTCAGGATCTAAAACTTCCAGCAGGGCAGAGGATGGATCGCCATGGTAATCGCTCCCCACTTTATCGATCTCATCTAAAATAAAAACCGGATTTGATGATTGTACCTTTTTCAGATTTTGAAGGATACGGCCAGGCATAGCACCTATGTACGTTTTACGGTGGCCACGAATTTCGCTTTCATCTTTTAAACCACCAAGGCTCATGCGAATGTATTTACGGCCTAATGCTTTGGCTATACTTTTTCCTAAAGATGTTTTACCAACTCCCGGAGGACCATATAAACAAAGGATCGGCGCTTTAAGGTCGCCTTTTAATTTTAAAACAGCCAAATGTTCCAGGATACGTTCTTTTACTTTCTCTAAACCAAAGTGATCCTCGTCAAGGGTTTTCTCTGCATTCTTCAGGTCAAAATTGTCAGCGGTGTATTCACCCCATGGTAATTCCAGTAACAGTTCCAGGTAATTGGTTTGAATGCCAAACTCAGGAGAGTTCGGGTTCATGCGGGTTAATTTACCCAACTGTTTTTCAAAAACTTCGCCAATTTCCTTGCTCCATTTTTTTGTTACAGCTCTTTGTCTTAATTCTTCAATATCCTGTTCGTGGCTTTTTTCACCTAATTCTTCCTGTATGGTTTTTATTTGTTGGTGTAAAAAATAATCACGTTGTTGTTTATCAATGTCAACCTTTACTTTATTCTGGATCTGGTTCTTTAATTCCAGCATTTGAAGGTCCTTGCTAATGTGTGCCAATACCATGGTAGCTCTTTCTTTCAAATTAGGCACTTCCAGCATTTTTTGCTTTTCTTCAGAAGAAGCGTTCATGTTTGATGAAATAAAATTCACCATAAAATTCTGGCTTTCGATATTGTTCAATGCAAACCCGGCTTCGGTAGGAATGTGTTGTGATTTTTGAATGATCTGAATAGCAGTATCTTTTAAGCTGGATACTATAGCCTGAAATTCCTCGTCATCTTTTTCAGGACGGGTTTCTTCAAATAACTGTGTTTTAGCTTTATAGTAAGGTTCGTTTTGAGTAAATTCTTTGATGCGGAAACGTTTTTTACCCTGAATAATAACAGTGGTATTGCCATCCGGCATACGTAACATTTTAATGATCTGTGCTACCGTACCCACTGTATGCAGGTCTTCCGGCTGTGGGTCTTCAATGCCGTCATTTCTTTGGGCAACAACGCCAATGGTCTTATCGCCTTTATAGGCGTCTTTTATCAGGTTAATGGATTTGTCTCTTCCAACGGTAATTGGAATAACTACTCCTGGAAATAAAACGGTATTACGAAGCGGTAAAATTGACAGTACGTCTGGTATTTTTTCGGCGTGCATATTGTCCTCATCCTCTGCCGAAAGTAAGGGTATAAAGTCACTATCCTCATCCATCATAGGTTCAAAGGGCATTTTATCGGAATCATTATAGAAATTCATGTGCAAATGTGCTGATTATGACCTACAATATACTATTATTATGCCATGATATTATCAGGACTTTGTGTCATAAAAAAAGCCCGTAATTTTTAAATTACGGGCTCAAATATTACGAAAAAGCGATTATTATTTTGATATACTGATCTTTTTAGATCCTGTTTGACCGTCTTGGGTAGTAAATCTAGCAAAATAAATTCCTTCTTTAAATTCGGAAGTGTTTACCGTCATATAATTTTCGATATTATCCTTTGATAATGACTGAGTATGAATTTTTTTACCTGTAATATCAATGATTTCTACAGAAGACATAGGTACACCGTTAAAATCAAAATTTACTTCATTTACAGCCGGATTTGGAAATGTAGAAATCATTGAAAAAATTGGTTCGTAGTCATGCACTGATGAAACAATATTTGATAAAATTACAGAGTATGCAGCGGGGCTTCCAACACTATTTGTTGCTGTATACGTAACTGCTACAGGTTGATGATTTCCATTTATATACCACATGTACTCATCATTATTATAATTGATTGTTCCTCCTGAATAAACATCAGAATATACTTGTACAAAGTGTACTCGTGCAGCACTACCGTATGTTCCTGAAGGAAGTGTTAAAGTTCCGTAGCCGTCGTATGTTACGGTGGTAGTTCCTGTTCTGGCAAATGCAAATCCACCAGAAGTAAAGTTTACTGCCCAGGTATCCGAATATGAGTTACCCATATTGAAAGGATAATGCAAAAAATCTTCAGGATCTGAATAACTAAGTGTTGTTGTACCTGCTTGTGCTCCCTGGTTCTTTAATATGCTGGAAGAAGTATTGTAAAAAATATAATTACCTCCACCGTTATAGCTAATATTAGCTTGGGTAAAAGAAGCTGCGTAAGGAGTGCTGGCAACTGAGGTTGTATTATAAACAATCGTAGTACTGGTTGATACAGGCATTACGCTCCAGTTTTGGTTTGATCCTGCACTTCCTGGATTAACACCGGGACCATATTTTAAGGTATAAGAATCTCCTAATACAGGATTAATTCCCGTGGCAGTTAAAGTTGGTTGGGCAATTGCAACCGCTGATGTAATAATTACCGATAAAATTGTAAGTAGATTTTTTTTCATATAATATTGGTTTTAAGGTTATTATAAATGTATGCTTTAATTTAATATAAAGCAATACAACGAAAATGTTTTTTTTAAAATACTGAGAAGGAAAAGAATTGCTATAATATCTACAGCTTTGTAAGCAAAAAAATTATTTTAAAATACTGATCTTTTTAGTTTCTGTCTGACCATCCATTGTAGTAAACTTTGCAAAGTAAATTCCATCTTTAAAATCTGTTGTATTAATAGTCAATATTTTATCCATAATACTTTGAGATAACACGTTTTTGTAAATGATCTTCCCTTCGATATTTATAATATCGATTGTATGGATATCTATATTACTTAAATCAAAATTAATTTCGTTAACGGCAGGATTTGGATACGATTTAATAATAGAGGAGATGTTATCCTGTTGGGAGATAGAACTTACCATATTTGATAGAATTACAGAACCTTCATATAAAATGGAACCATTTGAATTATTTGTCATTGTAAAGGTTGTTGCAAGCGGTTGATGATAGCCATTGGCATACCAGGCATACAGTTCATTATTAAAAACATAAACAGAGCCTGGACCAACTGTTGGGCTATCATGAAATACCTGACTGTAATGAACGCGCACCACATTATTGTATGTGCCACTTGGAAGTGTCAATGAACCGTAGGCATCATACGTTACAGTAGATGTAGCTGTCCTTGTTCCATTCGCCGAATTAGTGGATGCCCATGTATCTGTATAAGTATTGCCCACGCTAAATGGAAAACGGAGTACATCTTCAGGATCTGAATAACTAACCGAAAAAGAAGGGCTGGCGTATCCATATTGTCTTAATACCAAAGGGGAGGTTTTAGAATATGCATAAGAATTCCCATCAAAAGAACAAAAATTTGCTTGCATGAAACTGCTGGCATAAGGTGTTGATGATGGTAAATAGGTATCGCAAATATTGGTTGTATTAGTTCCTGAAGGCATTAAAACCCAATTTTGATTTGCACCTGAATTGCCGGGCGATACAGCGCTATTAAAGTCAAAAACATACATTTCACTAACCACCGGGTTAATACCTGTAGCTGTTAAAACAGGTTGCGCTATAACACCAGATGAAAGCGTGATAAATAAGAGTAAAATTTTTTTCATTGAAACAAATTAGATTTAATATAAAGGTATTGCTTTTGACACTAATAATATAATATTTTTCATTACTGCTAACCTTTAAAATCATATATTTGCAACGTTGGAAAAGGGAATTTGGTGAAAATCCAATACTGTACCCGCAGCTGTAAGTTCTTATTTGTTATGTATTTGGCCACTGTTTAAATATGGGAAGGCGCATAACAGGAACGAGTCAGAAGACCTCCCAATAAATCGATGTTTAGAGTTTCGGGAAGAAGGCTCATAAAGGCATTGTATCTTTTTAAATGAAACAATTTTTTTTAGTAAGTGTTTGCACGGCCTTGTTTTTAAGTCTGGATTGTTTTGCGCAATTTGCCCCGCCGGTTGGACAACCCGGAACTACCGCCATGTACAAAGATAGTTCGGCTTTTGTAAGCTGGGCTAAAGGTTGTCAAATCATTCGCGGATTGCAGGATATTTCAAGTCCGGGAACAGGATATGCCAATGTTGGCGACAGTGCCAGTGCTTTTGGTATTGCCGGAACAACCGGGGTAGTGAGCTTAGGAGATGGAGGACAAGCGATCGTTCAGTTCTTATCTCCTATAATCGATCAACCCGGTCCGGATCTGGCCGTATTTGAAAATGGTTTTGATGATACTTTTTTGGAATTAGCTTTTGTAGAAGTTAGCAGTGATGGGATCAATTTTTTTAGATTCCCTGCCGTTAGTAATACAGATGCAAGTATCCAAACCAGTAGTTTTGCATCAACAGATGCTACTTTGATACATAATTTAGCAGGAAAATATAGAGGAAATTATGGAACGCCATTCGATCTGTCGGATATTCCCAATAACGTGTTATTGAATAAGCAAGCTATTACTCACGTTAAAATTACTGATGTGATCGGCTGTATTCAGGAGCAATATTGCACCAGAGATGTCAATAATCATAAAGTAAATGATCCCTGGCCAACAGGTTTTGGCAGCAGCGGTTTTGATCTTGATGCAGTTGGTGTGATCCATCAGCAGGCTGTTGGTATTCAAGAATTGGAATTAATTAAGGTTTCTGTTTATCCAAATCCGGCAACTGATATTTTGTTTGTAGATCTTTCGGCTAATTATAATGTTACTATAACCAATGTTATGGGCGAAACTGTATTGAGATCAGAGAACAGATCTTACACTTCTGGTTTGCTAATTCATGATTTAATGCCTGGAATGTATGTGCTTACAATTACGAGTAATGGTAAGCAAAAGCAGTTGAAGTTTGTAAAAGTCTAAGTTTTTTGTCACATAGTAATATGGAAATCAAAAACCTACGTATCTATGTGGTTTAACCTTTGATTGCTATGCAAACCACGATCTGAAGGTATCGTAAAAATAAAGAAAAGTAAAATACAGAATAAAGCACCAGCCAATAGCTGAAATGCTTAGATAGATGATTACTTTTCTTTTATCCTTATAAAAACGCTCAGCCAAAAAAGCACCTATGGGAATCGACAAAAAGATAGGAGTGAGAAAAGCGATACCTATTAACCCATAACGATGTTGTTTAATCCGAATAACTCTTCTGTTGAATTTTGTAAATATTTTTTTTGGATGTTTGGTTGAGAACATGCCGGCTTTAAGTGAGTCCCACCATTTTAAAATGCCGGCAAACAAGTAGGTAAAGACGATAGTTCCAAATACAGCGCCGGTACAGCTACTGGTTAATGCCAATACATAATTTGATTTATAAATAGCAATAACAGCAGGTATCCCAATTTTAGAAAGTGAAATGGTACATGCAAGCGCTGCAGAAATAAATTGCAAAATATCGGTACTGTCCATTTTTAAAGTATAGAGAAGGTCTGAATAAAATTATATTTTTTCGCCAAAGGCTAAATCACCGGCATCGCCTAAGCCCGGAACAATATAAGAATGAGCTGTTAACTCTTCATCAACGGCACCGCACCATATCGTAAAATCTTTGGTAGGCAAGTTTGCTTTTACAAAATCAATACCTTCTTTACTGCTAATTGCAGAAACAATATGCACATGTTTTGGAGTTCCTTTTGCAAGAATAGCTTTGTAAGCCAAAACAATAGAACCTCCGGTTGCGATCATTGGGTCACATAAGATCAAAACTTTATCATCAAGGTTAGGACCCGATACATATTCTACATGAATGTCAAAAGTATTGTCTTTGTGATGTCTTCTATAAGCAGAGATAAATGCATTTTGTGCTTTGTCGAAATAATTCAACACACCAATATGCATTGGTAAACCGGCTCTTAAAATAGTAGCAATCACCGGCTGTGATGTTAAATGGCTGGTTTCTGAAATACCAAGTGGAGTAGTGGTTTCCTGAGTTTTGTATTCTAATGTTTTAGATATTTCGTAACTCATGATCTCACCAATACGTTCTAAGTTTCTACGGAAACGCATACTGTCTTTTTGAATACTGATATCACGTAACTCAGCAATATACTGATTGAAAATAGAGTTTTGTTCGGATAATATATGGACCATAATGAATTTATAAGTTAAAGTTTAAACCTGTTTTAGCCTGAATCTAAGGCGATGTCTAAGTTAAAAGTTATAAATCAGAATTAATAATTTTTTATGTGCTTTCTTTCGTTTTTCTTCCGGCTAAATAAACGCCCGAAATGATCAATAAGCCTGAAATTATTTTTAAAGGAGTCAACTCATCCTTGCCCAGGTAAATAGCAATGATGGTTGCTAAAAATGGCTGTAAATAAATATACATACTCACTACCGAAGAACTTAGTGCTTTTAAAGCATAGGTGTTCAACAAATAAGCTAAAAAAGTGGTAGCTACTACTACAAAAGCCATAGCAAACAAGGTATGTGATGACAAGTACTGCCATTCAACTTTTAAGAGATCGGATATGCCAAACGGAAAAATGTAAATGAAACCAAATAAGAAGATCCATTTCATAACGGTAACGGTTTGGTATTTTTGCATGTATGGTTTGGCCATAACAACAAAAACAGCCCATGACAGTGAGTTTACCAGTGTCATTAGATCTCCGGCAGCTGTTTCGCTTCCAATAGCAAAAGATCCCTGGGCTTTAAATAATAGTAAGGCTAACGCACCTATTACACCAAATCCCAAGCCGGTTAGTTTTAGTGCAGTTATCCGTTCTTTAAAAACAATGATGGTAAACAACATTACAGCAATAGGATTGCTGACCATGATAATGGCAGAGTTGATGGGTTTGGTCAAACTTAATCCATAAATAAAAAAAGCCTGGTTAACCGCTACACCAAACAAAGCCAGTAGCATCATTTTTTTGAGATCTCCTTTTTCCAGACTTTCTTTTTTTGAAAACAATGATAATAACCAGAACAAAACCAGTGCACCACTAATACGAAGCATTACCAAGCCTAAAGGTTTAATATGATCCGGCATCAGATCTTTGGCAATCGAGTAATTCAAAGCATAAATTACCTGTGCTGCAAATAAACAGATATGTGCTTTTAAAGAAGAATTCATTTTGTGGCACAAATGTAATTATAAATATACTGTATTAGAAGAATGGATGTAAATGTATTGGAAACGTCTTTTTCTTTTTATTATAGGGCGTTCCCGCCAGTTGGCGGGCGGGCATTCGGCCCCCGATAGCTATCGGGGCGCTTTTTTATTTGCCCTGCGGGACAAATAAAAAGAGCTCAAACAAATGCCTCAATCTCTAAAGCGGCTTATGTTTCAAAATTCGGAGTTTGCACTTCGATCCTGATGCAAGCCCGCGTGAGGGATGCAAGCGGAAATCCTTTTGCCTCTGCCTCTTGCAAAAGATTGGAGCGTGTCAGCCCGACGGCGCCTTGGTTACTGAGCGGAGCCGAAGTACTTTGCGCCGACACGCCCAAATAATAAAAATTAATCCATTTTTTATATTAATCATTATTAGTAAATTGAACTATTATTCTCAAATTTAACCCATGCAATTCACCGACCAGTTAAATAATACTATTGAACTTGGATCTTTTCCCAAAAGGATCGTATCACTGGTTCCTTCACAGTCAGAGTTGTTATGGGATCTTGGGGTAAGAGATGAGCTGGTTGGGATTACGAAGTTTTGTATTCATCCAACAAACATGTTCATTAGCATATCCAGAATTGGTGGCACTAAAACAGTGAATATTGAAAAAATAAGAGCCTTACAGCCCGACCTGATTATCGGTAATAAAGAGGAAAATGAGTACACACAGATAGTAGAACTTCAAAAAGAGTTCACTGTTTGGATGAGTGATATTTATGATCTGGAGGACTCGTTAAAAATGATAGGTGCTGTTGGCAAATTGGTAAATAGAGTAGAGCGGGCGGAGATCCTTCAGAAAAATATAGCATCATCTTTTTTGAATTTGAGATCAGTACAAAGGTCTGTTTTATACCTGATATGGAAAGATCCCTACATGGCAGCAGGTAGATCAACATTTATTGGAAATATGCTTTCTAAAATGGGTTTGGAAAATAGTATTAAGGATGAGAATGGACGGTATCCAAATTTAAAGATCGAAGATATTGTGTCTTTAGCTCCTGAGCTGATCTTTTTATCCTCGGAGCCTTATCCTTTTAAAGAAAAACATATTGATGAATTACAAGCCGAATTACCTGCTACAAAGATCATCCTGGTTGATGGAGAATTATTTAGCTGGTATGGTAGCCGTTTACAAAAAAGTGTGAAGTATTTTAATGAGTTGATTGAGAATGATCTTAAATAATAATTTTAAATAAAGATTGTATTCTATTCATTAATGATAAGTAGGTCTGTTAACGCTTGCTCCTAATGATTTACCATAGCCCGGGCTTGTATTGAATTTTAAGCTGAATTCAAGTCCGCCTTTTGCTTTGGATGCTCCTGTTAACTGAGATGTATTTAAATCATAACTTACACAAAACGCATATTTGTCATATTGAAACATAATTGCCGGAATAATTGCATCGCCCACACGGTAGTAAGAACCGATTGATAATGCGCATGGTTTTTTAATACCGGTATAAACAGATTGATCCTGAATAATATATTTAAATAAACATCCTACATTGATCTCCTGTGATGGACCCTGTCTCATGTATAATGCACTTGGAACAATAGCTATACCTGTATTTTTGATGCCGATGTCAAAATTTGCATGTACAACGAATTTTGCAAATTGCTTGTCGCCACTTCCTGCATAAGAATATTTAGGCATATTATAATGAAAAACAGAAGCGCCAATATCAAATTTTGTTCCGTCCTGGGCACTGATATAGCGTTCACTTTTTGCGAAGTGATAAACTAATCCTCCAACCAGATCTCCCTGTATAAATGAATTTACGGGTGTCTTTTCTCCTGAAGCAATTCCAGGATCATGAGCTGAACCATCATACTGGCTTTCCCATTGTAATTTCGATGCATCGATCGTTCTATAATTGAAACCACCTCCGATACCAGCAGAAAGCTTACCGTACTCACTGGTTTTTACTACAGCATTAAACCCTAGATTAACCAATATGGCTCCTAATCCGGCATCGCCTGCTTTGTCTTTGTAGATGCTTAACGACATACCAGTGTATGTTTTTTTTAACTTTAAATGTTTTAAAGTTTTTTCAATACTAATACCATAAGTTTGAAAAGGACTTGTTACACTTGCCCATTGGTTTTTATAATTTGCTATAATTCTTGTGTCAAAAGCAGTACAACTCATCGCAGGATTCAATAAAACCGGAGTTTCGTTGAACTGAGAAAAATGTATGTCCTGAGCCTTTGTTAAAAAAGGAAGGAGGATAACACTTGCTAAAATTATTTTTTTCATGGTTTCTATTGTTAATGTATTGAAATGTTTTTTTTTATTTATCGTATAAGAGTAATGTTACCTTTCATATTAAATGATTGCCCGTCAATAGATACGCCATCTGCTCTGTAAACAAAAACGCCTGTATCCAGTTTTTTTCCTCTGAATGTACCATCCCAGCTATTCTCCTGAGTAGAGGTCTCAAATACTTTTTCACCCCATCTGCTAAAGATTTGAAGATTATAGGTGGATATACATCTTCCGTGAACATTGATCACGTCATTTAATCCATCATCATTCGGAGAGAATACATTAGGAATAAAGAAATCTCCACAATTGATATCCACAATAACTCTTACTGTATCCTGAATTTTGCAATAACGCGAATTGGAGGCAACTACAATATACTCTGTTGTTACAGTAGGCTGCACAACCGTATTAGAACAAGTTGGACAGGCCATGTTTGGGTCAACTGGCTGCGACGACCAGCTGTAACTTAAACCGCCTGATGCAAATACTTCTGCTGTTTCGCCGATATTGATCGTTGTATCACCGTGAACCATTAATACCGGCATGTCAAATACTGTTACAAAATTTGTCTTGGTCATCGTATCAGCGCCACAGGTGTTAGATGCTGTTGCTATTACGGAAAAACTTCCAGCGGAAGGATAACAGGCTTCAGGAGCAATACCAACCGAAGAGGTACCAACTCCGCTTTCATAATACCATTGGTAATATATTGGCATGCTGCCTGACGTATTTGCGCTAAACGTCACACAACCACCCACGCAAATAGTATCATTATTTAGCGTACTAAAATTATTGATGCTTGGAGGTGTTTTTATTTTTAATTGTATAGTATCAGAACTCGAACACACCCCATTTGATACAGTTACTGTATAAATAACGGTAGTGGTAGTTGGTGGCATTGCTGAAATAGTGGACGTATTATTTGCTCCTGAAATAGCTCCTGATGGTTGCCATGTATAAGTTAAACCTACGCCTGATGCAGCTGCAAGAGTAACTGTATTTGTGATACATACGGTGGGGCTGCTTGCTGTAATCATTGGATTAATATCTGGTAAAACAACAATGATGGCAAGTCCGTATCCTGTGCAGTTTCCCACAGCAGAAGAAATAACTACTGATGTTGAATTAATAGGACTAAGGGAAAAATTTGATCCTGACGAGGTGACATTTCCGGGAGTGGTAGTCCATGTGTACGTCGTGCCTCCTGTTGCTGTAAAAGTCGTGTTTTGTCCGGAGCAGATAGTAGATAACGTAGGTGTAATTACAATTGTTGGTGTGATATTCACTGAAATAGAGGCAACCGCTGTAGCTGTACAGGCACCTGTTCCGGATAAAACTGTGTAGGTGGTGGTGGCCGATGGAGTAACTGTTACGTTAGCTGAACTGGCCGGAGCTGGTCCGTTACTCGCAGTCCATGTAAAAGGTCCCGAGCCTGTTGACGATAAATTAACAGCTGCTCCTAAACAAATGGTTGTATTGGAAGGTGTAATATTAATAGGCGGAGTAGCACCAATTGAAACTGTTGCTACAGCCGACGTGGTACAAGTACCCGGGCCAGATACAACAGTATAAGTTGTAGTTGTTGTAGGTGAAACTGTTATTGTTGCTGTATTTGAAGGATTTGGTCCGCTACTTGCCGTCCATGTAAATGGCCCACTGCCACTGGCGGTTAATACAGCATTTTGTCCTACACAGATCGTAGATACAGAAGGAGTAATACTGATAGTTGGTGTTAATGAAATAGAAACAGTTGCCACCGCCGACGATGTGCAGGTTCCTGCTCCTGAAACAACTGTGTATGTTGTCGTTGTTCCCGGAGTTACTGTAACATTAGCTGCACTGGCGGGAGCTGTTCCCGTACTCGCACTCCAGATAAATGGTCCGGTTCCTGAAGCAGATAATCCAACACTTTGCCCTGCACAAACTGATGATAAAGTTGGTGTAATGGCAGTAGGAGTTGGAGTTCCAACCGAAACTGTAGCTACAGCTGAAGCGGTACAGGTTCCGGCTCCGGATATAACTGTATAAGTAGTAGTTAAGGAAGGGAAAACTGTTATAGTAGCACTGCTAGAAAAAATAGGTCCACTACTGGATGACCAGTTAAATGGGGCATTTCCGCTTGATGTTAAGATTGCACTTTGTCCCGAACAAATGGTAGATAAGGATGGCGTGATACTGATAGATGGTGTTAAGGTAATAGAAACAGTTGCTACTGCAGACGTTGAACAGGTTCCTACGCCCGATACCACTGTATACGTTGTTGTTGTTCCTGGTGTAACCGTTACATTGGCGGCGCTGGCCGGAGCAGTTCCTGTGCTGGCCGACCAAACAAAAGGCCCTGCACCTGAAGCAGAAAGACCGACACTTTGCCCTAAACAAATGGATGAAGAGGCCGGTGTGACGGTTACGGGTGTTGGTGGACTAACCGTTACGGTTCCGGTGCCGACGACAGTAGTAGGAGTACTCGAGGGATTCAATCCACTAACCGTTACTGTATATACAGTTGTAACAGCAGGCGACACAGTAATGGTTTGGGTTGTCATTCCTCCAGGACTCCATGCAAATGTTGGACTTGTTAAATTTGTATTAGCGTAAATCGTTGCTGTTTGTCCCGCGCATATTGTTGCACTGGTAACAGGAGCGATTAAACCACAGTTGGTAGAGCCCGTTCCACCAACCTGGTTAAAATTAATATTTTGAGGTGTGTTTGCATAATTTGTAAGCAGAAGCTGATAATATTGACCGGCAACCGCATTATTAATAGTAACGGTTTCGGTAGCACTACCCGAATAACTACAGTCAACAGTATTCGCAGCTGTTAAATTACCACAGTTGCCTGTTGGAGAAGTAAATGGTCCCCAACAAATAAAATCAACATCTCCGCCACCTGTACCACTGATACCAATATTAATAACTCCGTTTTGAGAAACCTGAAAATAATACCAGGCAGGATTTGGTGTTGTTGCTAAACATCCATAATCGGGGCCTGCGCCGGCACTTGCATTACCAACCCCTGCAGGGAATGTGGTTCCGGTTGTATTATTGGCACAAAATGCAGAGGCACTTGTGCAGGCAGTTTGCGAATAAAATTTCAGCGTTGTAAAACAAAGCAGAAATAAGTAGATTTTAAGTCGGGACATATTATTTTATTGTTTCAAAAAATCGGTTAGTTATTATCTTATCAATGTAATGTTGCCTTTAAAGCTAAATGTTTGGCCATCAATAGAAACACCATCGGCTTTATAAACAAATACACCGGTATCCATTTTTTTACCTCTGAATGATCCATCCCAGCTACTTTCCTGTGTTGTGGTTTCAAAAACTTTTTCTCCCCATCTGCTAAAGATCTGGAGATTATATGTAGAAATACATCTTCCGTGTACATTGATCACATCATTTAATCCGTCATCGTTTGGCGAGAATACATTTGGAACAAAGAAATCACCGCAATTGATATCTACAACAACAGTCACAGTATCCTGAACTTTACAGTATGGTGAATTTGATGCAACAACAATGTATTGTGTTGTTACAGTTGGTTGCACAACCGTATTTGAACAAGTTGGACAGGCCATGTTTGGGTCAACAGGCTGGGACGACCAGCTGTAACTTAAACCGCCTGATGCAAATACTTCAGCTGTTTCTCCAATATTGATGGTTGTATCTCCATGCACAATCAATATAGGCATATCATATACAGTTACAAAACCAGTTTTTACCATGGTGTCATTGCCACAAACGTTAGTAGCAATTGACATTACAGAGAAAGTACCAGCAGAAGGATAACAAGCTTCAGGAGCAATTCCTACAGAAGAAGTTCCCACACCGCTTTCATAATACCATTGATATGTGATTGGCATGCTGCCGGTTGAGTTAGCACTAAATGTTACACAGCCTCCTACACAAACTGTATCATTGTTTAATGTTGTAAAGTTGTTAAGGTTTGGTGCTGTAAATATTTTTAATTGAATAGTGTCGCTACCCGAACAAACCCCATTTGAAACAATAACTGTATAAATTACTGTAGCTGAAGTAGGAGGAACGGCCACAATACTTGATGTATTGTTAGCGCCTGAAATAGCATTGGTTGGTTGCCATGTGTATGTTAATCCCGGTAATGGCGGTGATGATATGGTTACAGATTTGGTTAAACAAACCGTAGGACTACT
Source organism: Bacteroidota bacterium (assembly GCA_040386075.1). Lineage (GTDB taxonomy): Bacteria > Bacteroidota > Bacteroidia > B-17B0 > Aurantibacillaceae > UBA4416. The sequence goes on along the minus strand of JAZKGE010000074.1, from coordinate 28,167 downwards.
GGCAACAAGTACAGGATTTACAGAAGGCAATACGCTTACTGTAACTACAGCAGGAACTTCAAAACAACCCTGCGCAGTTTGTCCCGCAACGGTATACGAAGTTGTTGTAGCAGGATTTACGCTTAATGTTTGTGTAGTTGCAAAGCCAGGTGACCAGGTATAAGTACTTGCCCCGTTAGCTGTTAATGTAGATCCTGTTCCACCTACACATATAACTGTGTTATTGGCAGAAGCTGTAATTGTACTTACCGGAGGAACCGTTAATGAAATAGTTTGAGTAGATGTACAGCCACTGGTTTCTCCTGTTACAGTATAAACAGAAGTTGTAGAAGGTGTTGCTGCAACCAATGAACCTGTTGTTGAACTAAGAGCGGATCCTGTCCATGTATAAGTTGTGGCACCATTTCCTGTTAAAGATACCGGCGAAACACCCAAACAATAGTAAGGTGAACTTGCACTAACGGTTGTAGTAACAGATATTACATTCACAATAGCTGTTGCTGAGTTTGTGCATATACCATTGGTTCCTACTAATGTATAAACTGTAGTTGTAGTTGGAGTAACAGCTATTGAAGGTGCCGCTGAACCCGTTGACCATACATAATTGGTAGCGCCACCAGCAGTTAATGTAGTACCTGAACCGGTGCAAATATTTGTATTGCTAGGTGTTATCGTTACTGTTAAGGTTGGCGACACACTTACTGTAGCTACAGCTTGTGCCGTACAGGCACCTGTACCTGCTAAAACAGTATATGTAGTTGTTGTGCTTGGGCTAACAGAAACGGTTGAAGTTGGAAGAGGAGTCGTACCTGTGCTTGAGCCCCATGCAAATGGGCCTGCACTGGCGGTTCCTGAAGTAGATAAAATAGTGGATTGTCCGCTACAGATAATTGTACTGGCTGGTGTAATGTTGATAGATAATGCTGGTGAAACAGATACGGTTGCAACAGCCTGTGCCGTACAAGCGCCTGTTCCTGATAATACTGTATAGGTTGTATTTGAAGCAGGTGTAACCGTTACGTTAGCTGCACTGGCCGGAGCAGTGCCTGTACTTGCTGTCCATGTAAACGGACCAGCACCTGTCGATGATAAGCCAACACTTTCCCCTAAACAAATAACTGTACTGGAAGGAGTGATGTTGATCGATAATGTAGGAGCTATAGAAACAGTGGCAACAGCCTGGGCTGTACAAGCTCCTGTTCCTGATAATACCGTATAAGTAGTGCTTGAAGAAGGAGTAACAGTGACATTAGCAGCACTTGTTGGAGAACTTCCTGTACTGGCTGTCCATGTAAACGGACCAGCACCTGATGATGATAAACCCACACTTTCACCCAGACAAATAGTTGTATTGGATGGCGTTATGTTTATAGCTGGACTAGCACCTACAGAAACTGTTGCTACTGCTTGTGCTGTACATGCACCTGTTCCCGACAACACAGTATAAGTGGTTGTTGTACCCGGTGTAACGGTAACATTCCCTGCTGCCGGTGGATTAGTTCCAGTGCTGGCAGTCCAGACAAATGGTCCGGCACCGCTGGCTGATAAAGGTTGACTTTGTCCTGTGCAAATAGTTGACAAAGATGGTGTGATAGTTATTGATGGCGTTAGAGAAATAGATACCGTTGCTACCGCTGATGCTGTGCAGGTTCCGGTACCCGATAAAACAGTGTAGGTTGTAGTGGTACTTGGCGTAACCGTTACATTAGCAGCTGCCGGAGGATTAGGCCCAGAGCTGGCGGTCCAAACAAAAGGGCCGGCACCACTGGAAGATAAAGGCTGACTTTGACCCGCACAAATGGTTGATAAAGATGGTGTGATAGCAATTGCTGGTGTTACTGAGATAGAAACTGTTGCAACTGCTTGAGCCGTACAAGCTCCTGTTCCCGACAACACAGTATAAGTTGTTGTTGTACCCGGTGTAACCGTAACATTCCCTGCCGCCGGTGGATTAGGCCCTGAACTGGCTGTCCATGCAAAAGGTCCGGCACCGCTAGCCGATAAAGGCTGACTTTGGCCTGCACAAATGGTTGATAAAGATGGGGTAATGGCTACAGAAGAGCCGCCTACAGTAACGGTAATTACTGTTGAACTGACACAGGCCCCTACGGTTTTTGTGACAGTATAAGTTGTTGTTGCTGCGGGAGTTGACACGGTAACGGAACTGCTTGTTGTACTCAGTCCGGTACCCGGAGACCATGAATAGGTTCCAGCTCCGCCATTGGCAGTTAAGGTAACACTTTGACCTGCGCAGATTGCGCCGGTAGGGCTTTGACTTACCGGAAGAGCAGGCGGAGGTGTAAATGCAATAGATACAGTTTGTGTAACCGGTAAACCAGGACAAGTATTGATGTCAGAATATTTTACCGTATAGGTTGTAGCCGCCGTTGGATTTGCGGTCACTACAGATCCTGTTGTTGAAGTTAGTCCACCCGAAGCAGGAGCCGACCAAGTATAACTTCCAATGGCAAATCCGCCGGTTGCTGTTAATGTTACTGTTTGTGGACCACAAATTGTTGTAGGGCTAACCGTGGCTGTTATAGTAGGCTGGTTAGCACATGACAATCCGTTCACATCCAAAAACACACCTGAATCATATACACCGTCAGAATCGTCCCATACACCAATGGTCATGGTGTAGGTTTGACAAGGTGTAACTGCACAGGAAGCTGTCATAACAGGGGTTTTACCGTCATATATCAATCCTGGAGGGCTATCGATGTAATAGGCACAATTTGTACAAGGACCAGCATTAGCCGACCCGTTATTTACATTTTGAATAGAAACGACGTTTGAAGTGGTTGTAGTAACCGGAAGTAAGGCCGTATTGTATTGATTATAGTTTCCACCCAAAGGATTTGGGCCACTTATAACAAATCCAAATACGTCGTTAATGGAACCAGTAGCAAACTCAGGATATTCTTCGGAAGCAAAAACGTAATTAATACTTAATGTAGCGCAACTTGGCGTGATCATAAAGTTAATATAACAGCCATCGTATGTTGTTCCTCCCGATAAGGTATTCCCTAAAGCAGAACCACCTCCACCGGCACTACTGTTATCCTGACTGGCAAAGCCTGAAGGAGGCCCGGCCACACTGGCAGCAGTTCCTGTTGTAAGTAATATTCCAGTATTTAAACCTGCACCTAAGGCTGCAGCACCATTGTTAAAGGTTGCATAAGCACCTGGAGGGCAAGTAATATTTAGGCCAGTAACAACAACCCCGCTACCTTGCAATAAGGCTTGCATTTGAGCAATAGTTGGATTAACGGCAGTAGTTATTTGTCCGAAAAAAGTTGAGGAAAAAGCGATCAGTAAAACAAACAGGAATATTTTTTTCATATGTACTTTTTGAAACTGTTAATTAATCCTTAAATTTAAAAAATAGGCACCTGTTTACCAAGTTTTTACTGATTAGAACTAGTGAAACTGTGGTTTGAATTAGGGAACGATTTTTTGGTTAGAATTTAGGCTGTGATTAGGCTTTAAATCGTATCTTCGCGCAAAATTTCACACATGATCCAGATAGGAAAAACAAATAAATTAACAATTCTGAGACAAACCCCTCCGGGAATGTATTTGGGTGATGAAAATGAGGTAGTTTTATTACCTAATAACTCTATTGAACCTGGTTTTAAAGTTGGTGATGAAATTGATGTATTTATTTACAGAGATTCTGAAGACCGTTTAATTGCAACCCGTTCAAAACCTTATGTTGAAATTAACCAGTTTGCTTCTCTAAATGTGTCGGAAGTTTCACGCATTGGCGCTTTTTTAGATTGGGGTTTGGAAAAAGATCTTTTTGTTCCTTTCAAAGAACAAAAACAAAAAATGATCGAAGGACACAATTATGTTGTATTTGTTTATTTGGATGAATTATCTGAACGTATTGTTGCTTCAAGTAAAATAAATAAATTCATCAGTAATGATGTTTTAGAAGTAGAACAAGGTGAGGAAGTTGACCTGTTGGTATATAACGAAACAGATCTTGGATTTACCTGTGTTATCAATGGAATTCATAAAGGATTGATCTATCATAACGATGTATTCACTGATCTTGCGGTTGGTGATGCTGTGAAAGGCTATGTGAAACTGATCAGGGAAGGAAATCTCATAGATCTAAGCTTACAAAAAGTAGGATTTAAGCATGTACTGTCTTCAACTGAAAAGATACTGGAATATTTAATTGCTCACGACGGTTACCTTGAACTTACTGATAAAAGCTCCCCTGATCTTATTGAAAGAAGATTTGATATGAGTAAAGCGACTTATAAAAAATCGATCGGTATTTTATACCGTCAACGAAAGATAACGATCCATCCGGATGGAGTGAGGTTGGTTGAAGCTAAAGAAGGAGAAGAGGTTTCGAAAACTGTGTAGTTTTTGTTACGTTATTGCAAGGGTTTTACCCGAAGCAATCTTTTACTATACTATATTTGAGATTGCTTCACTTCGTTCGCAATGACGAAGATCAATCCTGTAAGTGCACCAGATCATTCTTAGTAAAGATTCTTACCGGATATAGAGCCGCTAAAAAGCCTATGCCCATTACCACTCCAAGAATCCATAAAAAATCTTTCAACTGCAATTCTATCGGGTAATAAGGGATCACACCTTCTTCTTCAAAAGCTACCAGGTGAAATTGCTGTTGTAAAATGCAAACGATCAAACCTATAATTAAGCCACTAATAGCACCAACAGATGTGATTAAAAAACCTTCCTGCATAAAAATAGTACGGATAAATTTTTGATCGGCGCCTAAATTATATAATGTTTTGATGTCTTTTTTCTTTTCAATGATCAACATGGTTAATGCACCAATGATGTTGAATGTAGCTATCACCAATATAAATGCCAGGATCAAAAATGTCCACAGCTTCTCGGTTTCCAGTGTTTTAAACAATACGTCATTTTGCTGGAACCTGTTTTTGATAAGGTATTGATCACCTATTATTGCCTGCAATTTTTCCTGAATGGATCTGAGTTTTGTTTTGTCATCTACGCTTATTTCAATGATCGAAAAGGCATCCGGACAGTCGAATAATTGTTGAGCTGCTTTAAGATCGATCAATACATATTTATAATCGAAATCATCATTCAATGCAAAAATTCCGGCCGGACTGATAGATATTTTATTGAATGCATCTTCCGGATTCATACTTTCTGTTTTACCTCTTATGGGGGCATAAATAGAAATTGGCGATACAAAATCATTCACATTAATTCCTAAACGACCTGCAACACCTCTTCCAAATACGCCATAGAACTGATCTTTATAATTAAATCTATAGGTACCATCAACAACTACCGTATCAAAATGAGTGAGTTCCTTAAATTCGGTATCTACTCCTTTTACTGTGATGATCGCTTGTTTGTCGTCCAGTTTCATCAAGGCATTTTCTTCTATAGAGTAGGAGATGCCTTTTATTCCCTGAATAGATCTTATCTTTTTGGTCAGTTCTTCCTTATTGACCATGTATTTTGAGTTAATGGCCGTGATCTTCAGGTCGGGCTCAATAGCGTGGTAGAGGTCGGCAACAACAGTAGTTAAACCATTCATGGCTGAAAGTACAATGATCAATGCAGCTGTTGTAATGGCAATAGCCACAATACTGATCCAGGAAATGACATTGATGGCATTGTTGGATTTTTTTGAGATCAGGTAACGTTTAGCTATGAAAAAAGAAAGATTCAAATTCGATTGCAGGTAAGGTTCTTATCATTGTAAAAATACAAAATTTATTACTCATTTAGTTTTTGTTTGTAGGCAGTAAAACAGTTGATTCACTCATTCATATATTTTGTAATGCTATTTTAATTAAATTTGAGAAACTTTAAAAAAAATCATATGAAAAAAATTCTACTTTTTGCTGCTTTATTAACTGGCAGTTTATCTCAATTATCTGCTCAATGTGTTATTGGGGCAGCTTGTACACCAAGTGCTCAAGGGTATTGCACAGTACCGGTTGAAAACACCAATCTTCCAAACGGAGCTTTAAGTGTAGCTTATTCTACAGACATTCAGTTTACATTGGGAACAACTGTTGGTGGTTTTGCAACTATTACTGATGCTACTATTTTATCGGTAACCGGCTTACCTGTAGGTTTTGCTTATACCACAAATCCTACCAGTGGAAATTTTCCTGGTGGCTCAAGTGCATGCATGCGAATTTCAGGTACTACTGCAGCTGCGGGAACGTATTCTATCGCAGCATCTTTCTCTGTTAATACGTCTGTGATACCGACTACTCAAACGCTTACCTGGTTTTTAACAATCAATTCTACTACAGGAATTCAATCTTATAATCAGCTGTCAAATGTGATGGTTTCTCCAAACCCTGCAACATCTGAGTTATTTATTGGTTCTGGATCGCATTTTGGAAAAGTAAGTATAGTTGATGCTTTAGGCAAAACAGTTTTGACCCATGATGCAAATTATGCTGCTCAAACAACTATCAATATCAGTTCATTAAGTAAAGGTGTTTACTTTTTGCAGGTTAATGATGGAAATCGTGTAACTACTAAAAAATTCATTAAGGAGTAATTTACTTTCATAAAAAAAGCCCTGTATGGTTTCATACAGGGCTTTTTTATTATCTTAAAGTTAAATAGGTTTATTAAATATGGCATTTATTTTTTCGGCATAATCATAAGAATCATCAATGAAAAAATTCAGTTCAGGCACTACACGTACCTGTTTACCTATACTGAATCCTAATATTTTGCGAATATGTTGCTTTTGATCATTGATAGATTTAAATAAAGCATCCACATCCTGTGTGGCCATAATGCTTAAATATATTTTTGCCGAACTCAGATCGGAACTTACCCGAACAATTGTTACCGTAATAAAGCCATTATTAAACATGGTTTTTGCATTAGCCCTGAAAATTTCGGCTAATTCCTTTTGCAATAATTTAGCAACCTTACTTTGTCTTACACTTTCCATGGCACAAAGGTAGTGATTTAGATCCTAATTCCAATCAAACACACATCATCTACCTGCTCCAGATTGCCTTTCCAGTTTGTGAATTGTTGTTTTACAATTTCTTCCTGTTCGGGCAGGTTTTTGTCCTGTATGGATAAAAGCAATTCTTTTAGTTGTTTGTATTTAAATTTTTTGCCTTTTGGCCCTCCAAACTGATCGGCATAACCATCTGTGAAGGTGTAAATAACATCTTCTTTTTTCAGGTCAACGCTATATTGTTTAAATGGCTTCAGGTCACTGCCAAAAATGCCAACAGGTTGTTTGTCGCCTTTAAATTCTTCTAACATAAAACCTGTTTCATTTTTACGGATAAGATAAAAAGAATGATTTGCTGCAGCATACTGTAGTGTTAGTTGTTGTTTGTCGATCACGCAGATGGTCATGTCCATTCCGTCCTGCTGTTCACCGGTTAATCCTTTTTGCCTTAAAGCAGTGATCACTTTTTTTCTTAATCGACTAAGTATCAATGCAGGCTCAGTAAGGTCATGCTCGTTAATAATTTCATTTAATAATGAAACGCCCAGCATACTCATAAAACCTCCGGGTACACCATGTCCTGTACAATCACCGGTAGCAAAAATTATTTTGTCATTCTTTTTTGTGATCCAGAAAAAATCGCCGCTAATAATATCTTTGGGTTCAAATAGAACAAAGGAGTCTTTAAAATAGGTTGCAAATTCATGCTTCAACGGCATCATGGCCGTTTGAATTTTTTGCGCATAACGAATACTGTCGGTGATCTCTTTATTCTTTTGATGAATCGTATTATGTTGTATCTCGATGATGCTTGATTTTTCAAGCAGCTGATAGTTTTTTAAATTAAGATCAGAATTAAGCGTTTGCAATTGTTTTTCTGATCTTAATTTCAACCGGTATTGTTGCAAACCAAATATCAGTAAACCTGAAAGAATGATGATCCCAAAAACAGTGAACAAAATAATGATCCGTTGCTTTCTGCTTTCCGCATTAGTTTCTACTAATTTTTTTGCTACTGCCATTTTTTGCAACTCCTGTTTTTTGTTGAAATTGAACTCCAGTTCTTTTCTAACGATCTCTTTTGTTTTATCGATATTATATAGACTATCTCTTAATACAATATATTGTTTGTAATGAAATAATGATCTGTCGGCATTATGTTCCTGATGATAAGCATTACTTAAAACCAGGTGAGCATCTTTAATAAGGTAAGGCAATTTTAATTTCAAACTGGCATTTAAGGCTTGAGTTCCGTTATTGATAGCATCTTTAATGTGCTCTTGGTTATAATTGATCTGAGATAATACAAGAGTAGAGGATACCAAACCTTCTTCATCGCCAATGATTTTTCGTAATGTTGTACAGCTATCAATGTGTTTTAATGCATCATTGTATTTTCCTGTTGCGTTATAATTTCGGGCAATGTTTTCGTGTACTTCGGCAATTCTGTTCCTGATATTAATTTGCTTGCTAATGTTTAGTGCCATAAAATGATAGGATAAAGCTTTGTCGTAATCTCCTTTATTTTGATAAATTTTTCCAAGATTGGTCAGTCGACCGGAAACACACTGCAGGTCATTGATCTCTCTGCAGATGCTTAAACTTTTTAATTCAGATTCTAAAGCCTTGTCTGACTCTCCGATATCAATGTATATTTTGTATAAACTTAGATAAGAGTTTGCCAGGCCCCTTTTATCTCCGATCTTCTCTCGGATTATAATACTTTTTTGAATGAATTCGATACCTTGCATATAGTCTCCCAAATGCGAATAGGTTAATCCTAAAAAGGAATATGCAGCTGACAACCCCAGGTCATCTTTTATTTCGGTTCTGATCTCTATACTTTTTATAAACAGTTCCTTGCTTTTATTATAAAAACCTTTATCGCTATAGATCGATCCGGATAGATAATAGGATCCTGCCAAGCCATTTTTATCTCCTATTGAATTAGACAATTGGATGGTTTCATTTAAGATCTTTTCAGCTGAATCAAATTCGTTTAAGGCACTTAATGCTTTGGCTTTAATATTAAGTGCTTTAACAATATACCTGTTATTTTTATCCAACTGGGAAAGGATTGTAATTGCAGAATCGGCTAAGGAAAAAGATAATTCATATTTACTTTCGTTGTAATAAATAGTAGACTCATAACACAACAAAGCAGAGTAGGCCAGGCTTTTTTTATCTGATAATATTTTGGTTTTAATGATCTCAGTTTTAGCATCGTTATAATTACCTTTAATGGTAAGGTCAAATATAGATGTTAAATGTTGGTTGATCGTTTTATCCGAATTGAAGTAATGATCAATGAGCCATTGCTTTTCACTACTAAGACGTATTGTTTGTGAAAAACAATAATTACAGATCAGTAAGTATATGAGAATTACTTTTTTCAGTAGAATGTAATTTAAAGAAGTGATTCAACCGGTGTGCAAACATTGTTCTCACACACATAACATTTTAATTTATCTTTAAAGACAGATGACTTATAAATGGATTTTCCTAAAAGCATCCTTAAACATTCCTGTACGCCTTCAATGATACTAGGATGAGGATGCATCATGTCTGCAAGTTCTCTGATACCCTGGTTAGTGTGAATTAAATAAGCAACTGCCTGTATGGCTGAACTCGCATGTTCGCCAACTGCACGCATTCCCAAAATACGCATACCGTTATCGTTTGTAACAATGATCTTGAAGAACCCTTTTGTTTTTCGCATGGCAATAGCACGGGCATTGGTGCTGTAATCCAATTTCACTACCTTGTGAGCTAATCCTTTTTTATTGCAATCCTGTTCGCTCATGCCTACACTTGCTACTTCAGGATTTAAGAACATAATTGTAGAAATGTTTTGATAAGACAAAGGCTTAATCGTTGGACCGAACATTCTTACTATCGCGTGTCTTGCTTCACGTTCTCCAACATTCACCAAAGCCATTTCCGTAGTAACATCTCCTGCTACATAAATGTTGGAAATGTTGGTTTGAGTATCATCATCCCAGATACTACCACGGTCGTTTAATTTTACACCCGCATTCTCCAGTCCCAGTCCTTCTACGTTGGCTACCCTTCCAACCGATACAAGCGCTTTCTCAACATTTATGATCTCTGTTGAGCCATCTTTGTATTCCAATTCATATTCTACTTGTCCATCTTTAATTTCCATTCGTTTCAAGGATGAACCGTGGTGAATAGTTGCGCCGTGTTTTTCTAAACTTTCGCTGATCAGCTCTGCTACATCTTCATCTTCAAATGGTAAAATGCGATCAGCTTTATCGATCAGATAAACCTTAGTGCGTCCCATGTTTGAAAAAATGGTTGCAAACTCGCAACCAATAACACCGGCTCCAAGTACTACCAAGCTTTTAGGAAGTTCGGTCAGGTTCTTCACGCCATCGCTGGTCATGATGATCTGTTCATCGGTTTGAATATGTGGTAAATAACGGGGTCTGCTTCCCGTGGCAATTAAAACATGATCGGCAGTTACAAATTTCTCGGTACCATCTTCTTTTTTTATAGAGATCGTGTTTTTATCAACGAAGCTTGCCGTGCCTTTTTCGTAATTAAATAATTCGGGTTGTTGCTTTTGCAACAAATGTAAGTGAACGGTCATTTGTGTTTTCCGTTCAAAAATAGCTTCCTTTACTATTTTAGATATATCCTGGTAGTCGACGTGATAATGTGGGATCATTTCGCGAATGGAAGAGATCTTTTGAGAAAGCTCCCATAAGGTTTTAGAGGTTAATACGCCATCATAAACACCCGCACCACCAATTCGTTTTTTCTCAACCAGTAATACTTTTTTCTTGAAGTCTAATGCGCGCATGGCACCGGCATATCCGCTTGGTCCGCCACCTATAACGATCAGATCATAATGTTCCATACTCTTTGTCATAGTTTAAAATGCCCTATTAATACCGATCATCCAACGGAATTGGAAATAATCTTTTTCGGCAAATGGTAAACGGTTAATAAATAATGGCATATCAAAACGAATGGTCAATGGTTTTAACCCATACAATGGCCCCCATTTTTGAATACTCACAGCTACGCCAACACCGGCATCAGCGATCAGATCTGACATCACGGTTGCTTTGGTTGGGGCATTTGTATTGATGGTTCCGGCATCACCAAATAAATAAGGATTGATCTTAATTGTATTATTAAGTTTTCTGATGTTCATGAAGCTGAATAATTCTCCAAACTCTATTTCTGCACTGGCCGACGCACCAGTTGTTCCTTTGTAGTTATATACTATAAATCCATTAGCATCTGCTGACGCTAATACATAACCTGAATAGCCTCTTAAATTCAATCCGCCACCTGATGTGAAATGATTCGTCATAGCTCCGTATTCTCCCCACTCAGGAGGAATAAAACCCATGGAACGGGTATACTTGTTATCCATCAGATCTTCAGGATTAGCGCCTGAAGCAAATAGCATCGATTCATCTGCCAGTTTAGTTCCAAAGCCCAACTGAGCAAACACCCGCGTATTGATATTTATTTTGCCAAGATCATTTTTGTTGACGGCCGTATATTGCAAATTTGAATAGTCATAATCTCTTGTTAAAGCACTTGCCCTCATATTCAAATTCATAGAACCTGTTCCGCGATTGTAGTTATAGTTATGATCTATGCCTACATTCACATAACTATTCATTTTCTGTATCTGCCATTCTTTTTGATTGATCAGGTAAACCAGATCGTTTGGCATGTCACGAACCATCGCTTTGTATTGTATGTATATTCTGTTCTTGTCGTTATTGCTTTTTTTCTCAAAACCAATTAGTCCACTCTCTAAACCATCCAATGATTTTAAGGTCATGTAGATGTTTGATTTTTTAATGAACCGGGCGGTTGATGTTTTATAATTGAACAGGAATGAGATCACATTATAATTATTTTTCTTTACAGTGCTATCTAAATAAGCTTGTCCAAAACCAGTACTGAACCATGCAGTCAGATCAAACACATGTTTGGTATTCATGTAGCCGCCATTTAAATGAGCGCCCACTTTTATACCGTCGTATCCGTTGTACCATAAGCTTGGTCTTGCTTTTACTTCATAGTGTTTCCAATCTAATGGATTATAGATCTTTGAATCGAATGTGAAATTTACTTTATGATGTTTTACATTATTCATCATATCTACATCAGCTAAACGACGGGATGGATCGATTATCACATTTTGTAATTTGGCATTTAACTGAACTTTTGCTACATAAGTTGGTTTTACTTTTCCCCAACCAATCCAGCGTGGTAAAACATTTGTTTTTACCGGTTTCTCGAACCAGGTATTTGGAATATGATACAAGTATGCTGAATCATTTTTATCGATCACTGCAAAATCAATAGGCATTTGCATATCGCCTTTACGTTTAAATTTAATTAAGTATTCGCCTTTTTGTTTTCCTTTTTTGACGCGCCCAATTTTGTAATCTATTTTTTTTGTAGTTTCCAGCCATTGATCAAAGAACCAATTCAGATCAACGCCACTGTATTGAATAAATGAATTTCTGAAATCTTCGGGATAAGGGTGTGCAAATTTCCATTGATTGAAATAATGTTGCATGCATTTATCAAATAACGAACGACCTAATACATATTCTAAGTTCTTGAGCATGGCCGCTGTTTTTGTATATACGGCACCGTAACCACCACCATGGCGAATACCTCCATTA
>JAZKGE010000074.1:1746-15509 GCA_040386075.1 Bacteroidota bacterium | reverse complement strand
ATCGTCACTATGTGTATTCAGCGTCACTTCTTCGCCACGAACTGTAACAGCATTCATATAACCATTATAGATCTGATCATCCAGAATTCTGTTCTGTTCAGTAAAACGACGTACGTATTTACTTTTTGGCTGCTGTTCAATTTTATTCGGACCGTCAATGAATTGATAAGTATCTGCGGTGTAGAATTGCGTAAAACCTTCATCTAAAAAAGCACGGTATGTTTCGTTGTTTCCAACCATTCCAAAGAACCAGTTGTGTGTCATTTCATGAACAAGAAGATCCCTGTAATTTGGATCGTAGCCACCATCTAATGTCAACATAGGGTATTCTACACCATCCTGAGCATCGGCGCAGATCATTTTTGGATAATGATACGGACCGATATTATAAGTATTTACATCGAGTACTTTGGCAATGAACATAGGACAACCCTGCCAGCCGGCAGCATGAGGTTCCTGAACTAGCGCCACGCATTTAACGCCCTGCCACATGTATTCACCTATGCGGTAAGTTGGATCTGCCGTTAGAGCAAAATCATGTACGTTTAGAGCCGAGAATTTCCAGGTCTTGGTTGTTCCATCTCTTTTAATGATAGTGCTAGGAGGTGAATTCCAGGGTTTTTTAGCAAAATTCGAAATATCCAGCTTCTGACGCAATGTATCGGGCAATACTTCTTTTTCATTTTGTAAAACACCGGTTGCATCCAATACGTAATTGTTTGGCAAAGTAAATTCAACGTAAAAAGAACCAAAATCGCCGTAAAATTCATGATCCATGTGTTGGTCCGTATCCCAGCCCATTTTACGATCATATACCGAAATACGAGGGTACCAATGTGTCACATCAAAATGTTTGTTACCAAACGCATTGAATAATTTCATCCGGTTACGGATCACTTCTTTTGCATAATAGGTTTTAAAGTCAATATCAAAAGTAATAGATTCACCCGGTTTCAAAGGCCTTTCAAGATATACCTTCATTACTGTATTATCCAGTTCGGTCTTTAATTCATTGTTACCGTTTTTAATACTAACCACTTCAGTTCCTTTTCCATCTTTACGGTGCTTGTTAAACTTTAAATGGTAATTGTTATTCTTGTAAAGATCAGCTAGATAAGAGTCTTTTGTTTGTGCATTATTATATAAATGAAAATAAACAAAATATAATTCCCTGGGTGAATTGTTCCAGTAGGTTAGCTCTTCATGTCCGGTAATGATATCGGTAGTATCATTCAAAGTAGCCTTGATCGTATAATGTACATCTTGTTGCCAGTAATCGGCAAAGGGTTTACGGTTTTTCCAGTATAGGGGATTTGTTTGAGAACGGTAATCAATATATTCGTTTTGAGCACTCATTTCCGAAACAGAAACAAGTGACAATAGTAGTAGTGGGAGTAGTTTCTTCATAGCCAATTAATAACCTTTAAAGATAGCTATTTTATGGGATAAAAAAAGGGAAATACCGGCCGCTTTTATCCCCATTTGAGGATTGCTTTCTACAAATCCCATCCCGAACTATAATTTTCATACAAACTGTGAATCTTTTGCTACACAAGGTATTTCCCCATTTTTATTACTGATTTTTTTGACTGGTATCATTTTCACATGTTTTAGGGCTAACCTTAACTTTTATCAATACATGAAAAAAATTACTTTATTGTTAATTATAACAATCGGTGCCGGTTTTGCTTCCTGCAAAAAGGACCGTGTATGCGAGTGTACAAATACTTATACCGATTCGAACGGCGATGTAACCACAAATCCTGAGGCTGACATTACTATCAGAGAAGTAAACAAACGTGAGGGTAAAGACCTTTGCCAAAAAACAACCCGCACTTATGTTAATCCAAACGGTGGAACTTCAACCGATGTTTATGATTGTAAATTAAAATAATTAACCATGAAAAAAATCATTATACCAGCTATCATTTTATGCGTTCTTACTATCTCTTGCAGAAAGCAGAGAGTTTGTGAATGTAAAACCACTTCTACAGAAGTGAGATCCGGTTTTGGAGCTCAAACCACAGTAGATTATACTTCTGAGAAAGTAGTTATGGAAAAACAACGCAAAAAAGCGTTCAAATACAGAGAAAATTGCTTTTCAACCAACTATTCATATACAAATGATGGTGGTAACGGACCAAGTGCATGGTCGTCGGTTACGACGGTCGATACCGAATGTGAATTGAAATAATTTAAAAGCCCAAACATAATTTTTGTTTGGGCTTTTTTTATGAATCAATAGTTAATCGGCATCCTAATGAGATATCACATCTGAATAGATCTTAATATGTTCATGAGGGTATTCTCTAACCAGCGTTCTGGGACTTAAAAAAGGTTTTGGTTCATTTGCATTATAATCAACTTTATCTAAGGGTTGAGTTAAATAGATGTAAAAATCTGAATAGGGCCTGTATTTATTGGCCTCTGTTACCTCTTTTACTTTGAGGTATGGATATTTATTTTCTTCAAAGTAATAACCAAAAGAACTCTGCAAAGGCCAGGAATAATAAATGTTTAAAACCTTGTGTCGTCTTTTTCCGACCTCATTCAGCCAGCCTAATGTTTCAGAAGAATGCGCGTCAAAATACCACAGAGCAGTTTTGATGAGATTGGCTTTGTTAGTGAAATTAATAACAAAAGCTACTGTGATCAAAGCGGTAGTTATTTTTGTGTACCAGCGATCTTTAAGATCATTCAATGAAAAGCAAAGGGTAAGTATGAACAATGGATAAAAAAATAAAGCGGTACGGTCAATGAGGTATAACGTATCCAGCAACAGATGCTGCATAATAACCGAAAAAGCACTTATGAGGGTAATAAAAATAAACATACTCTTGGGAGAGATGAGAGAACGGTTATAAAAAAAAGATGAGATGCAGGAAACCACCAAAATAATTAAAAAGATATTCAGAGAATAAACAATAAAAGCGTTGGTTTCTGAAGTATAGAAACTGTACTTAGCTAACGAAGTCAATGTGTCACTGTAAAAATCTTTATTTCCACCATAATACAAATTACCATTTGCTTTAAGTTTCCGAATAGGTTCATAAATTAAAAGGGCTAAAATAACAGACCCTGAAACGGTATAAAGAAATGTTTTTTTGAAATTTAATTGTTTATTGAAAAAAGAAAAAATAGTGATCATCAGACAAAATACCAGCCAATAATTTAATACTGAAAAATTTGAAAGAACAGCAAACATACCGCATGTAATAGCCCAGATAGCGTACACTGGTTTATATGCGATAATATAAGCGATCAAATAGTAAAGAGATGCAATTAAGAAACCCAGGCTCAAACCATATCCCCTGGCTAAACTAAAAAAGTCAAGTACAAAAGGATTAAAGAGTAAAAGTAAATAACAGCATATTCCTATCAGTGGAGATAAATATTGGCTTACTATCCTGTACCCAAAATAGCAATACAGGATAAAAGCTAAAATATTAGGTATCCGCGCAACAAACAAAGAATGATCTCCGGTAATGAAAAAAAGTTTGATCAAAAGCGTATTTAACATGTGGTTGTTTGCGTCACAGGGTTCGTACCTTATGATATTGATCACATCAACTGGAACAAAACTGCGGATGGTCCAGGCTTCATCATAGGTTACATCCATATGAATAGCTCTGATCACCACATAGCAAAAAGCGGTTAAAGTTGCAACTGCATAAGCAATCAGGATTTGATTTTTTTTAGCCATTAATCATTTAAATTAATTCTAAAAATTTCTTCAATGCGGTTCTTTTATCTTCATCCATATTGTAAGAGATTTTGTTCTTTAAATAATCGTAGGCATCAAAACCTTTAGTATTATTCGGCTTTTCCAGAACTGCTTCTTTAATATGATCAATACCGTATTTTAATGCCGAATTAAATTCAGCAATAAATTCAGGTTCCAATTCAATATTACTTACCCAACATGCAAATACAAAAGGTAAACCTGTGTGTTTTTGCCACTCTTCGGCCAGATCATATTGGTAAGGATGTTCTGTTAGACCAAAAGTACGATCACCAATAATAACAGCGCCGGTTGTATCATTGATCTGTTTTTCAAAACCTTGAGTAGCATGAATGAACTCAATATTTTTTTTCCAAAAATGTTTGTTTAGTACCTGAACCAATGTTACCGATGTTTTAGATTGATAATCTAATAATACATGTGTTAATTCATTCAAAGGTTTTTGCGAAAAAAGCTTTACGCTATCTACTTTTCCAATTGCACCAATACAGTAATCGGTAATAATGTGATACGAGTCCAGTTCAGGTAAGATGGCTACAGGTACAAGACCAATTTCTACTTGCTTATTCTTCAGTTTTTGAGCGCATACACTAGGAATATCTAGTTGCAGGTCAGTTTGCAACAGAAAGTTTGTATGCTCTAGTCCGTATAAAAAGGGAGTGGTATTATAGTAGTTGACTATGGAAATTGAATGTTTCATTTGTTTAATTAATTGGCAGTTCTTTGTTTTGGTTGATTTCTAAAAAGCTAATCGTTGCTCCAACCACCGCTAATAAAGGGGCGAACATAATGCCCAGAAATAAAGGCAGTATCATGAATAAAGAATACACTAATCCAATACCGCAGGCCAATCCTTTATTTTTACGCACAAACTGTACACTTTGAGAAATGCTCATTTTGTGTCGTTCAAAATTATAATCCAACATCGTAAAACCAATGAAGTACCATGAAATACATAATAAAAGCGGAGCAGTAATAACTATCAAAGGGGCAAAACATAAAGTAAGGATAAAACATATGATTATGATCAGGTATTCAAACAACATATTGCGTAAACTGATGAGGATACCGCGGGCTATATCTTTTAATAATTGGTTGAAATTAAATGGGTAGGTTTTTCCAGTTGTTTTCGTGTCAACCGATTCAGATAATAAAGAGAATAGGGGAGACAGGAATATCAAAACCATATATTTTGTAAAGGTGCCTGATATGAACCAGAACAGGATCTTTAAAACCCAGGTAAGGATAATGCTGAAATAGCCTGTTAGTAATGGTTTGGCAAATGATAACCAGGAGCCTGAATCGGGAATATTCTTAAAATCCAATAATGCACTGAAATAGTCAGCTACGTATTGTGCAATATTTGAGAACAACCAGATACTTCCCATCCACATCAAAAACCATAATATCACGGGATAAAACAGCCATGGCCATAATCCTTTTTCAAAGATCAGATTAAAACCTTTGAAACAATTAATAAAGCCTTTATAAAATCCGGCAAAAAAACTCATAAGATGTGTGATAGATCTGGCGACAAATTTAACAGATTTTTGGATGCTTACCTTAAAATATAAGTTCTTTACCTCATTATCATTTATTTGCTGCCTGTTCAATACTATAACCAATGCCTGGTCGTTTTTAAGTATAATCAAAAAATAAATGATATGAAAAATTTAAAGATCATTATGGCGATCGCCCTGTGTATTGCGGCGATCAGTTTATCATCCTGCGGCAAAAAATGCCATAAACCGCATGATATGAAACCCAAACCGCCATGTCACCATCAACCTCCTGTACCTGTGTCTGACAGTACTTCTGCCGAATAATTAAAAAGCCCGATAATTAGTGTTATCGGGCTTTTTTAATACGTGTATGGTTTTAAGCTAAAGCTTGCTTCAAATCTTCTATCAGATCTTCCACATCTTCAACTCCAACACTTAAGCGTAATAAATTATCTACTACACCTGCTTTGTCGCGTTCTGCTTTTGGTATTGAGGCATGGGTCATTGTTACCGGGTGGTTGATTAATGATTCAACACCGCCCAAAGATTCAGCTAATGAGAATACTTTAAAGGATGAAGCAATTTTAAAAGTTTGCTCAAGGTTAGCTCCTTTTAAAACAATAGAGATCATTCCACCAAAATCGCGCATTTGTTTTTTTGCAATTTCATGATTGGGATGATCTGTAAAACCAGGCCAGTAGATCTTTTCAATGCGCGGATGTGTTTTTAAGAATTCTGCAATTTTACGTCCGTTAAAGCAATGACGTTCCATACGCAAATGCAGGGTTTTAATACCGCGCATTACCAAAAAGCAATCCATAGGACCGGGGTTTGCTCCACAGCTGTTCAATACAAAATAAATTTGCTCATGTAATTTATCGTCGTTGGTAATTAAAGCTCCCATAACAACATCACTATGTCCGCCCAGGTATTTGGTAACAGAATGCATTACAATATCAGCGCCTAATGCTAACGGATTTTGCAAATAAGGCGATGCAAATGTGTTGTCAACTGCTAATATTAACTTATTGGCTTTTGCAATAGTAGCGCAAGCTTCAATGTCAATGATCTGCATAGTTGGATTAGTAGGGGTTTCTACCCAAATTAATTTGGTATTTGCATTAATATACTTTGAAATATTATTAGCATCCGTTAAATTAATAAAGTGAAATTTAATTCCGTAGTTCTCATAAATTTTGGTAAACATACGGTATGAGCCACCATACAGGTCATCACCTGTAATGACTTCATCCCCTGGACGTAACATACGCATGACTGCGTCTGTTGCTCCCATACCCGAACTGAAGCAAACACAATGTTTACCGTTTTCTAAAGCTGCAATGTTTTTTTGAAGCGCTTCGCGGGTAGGATTTTTACCACGTGCATAGCCATAGCCTTTGTTAGTTCCGGGAGATTCCTGAACATAAGTAGATGTTTGAAAAATAGGTGTCATAATAGCACCGGTAGATGGATCCGGATCTGCGCCGGCGTGAATTGCTTTGGTACCAAATTTATGTTTTGAGAAATCTGCCATGTGGAGTTAATTTTTGGACGAATTTATAATAAATTGCGATTGTTTTAGCGATAATTTATTAGTAATTTTAACTATCAAAAAAATGCGATATATATTACTTTTCGGCTGCTTTATCCTGGCAGTTGTTTCCTGCAAAAATAAGACAGAAAACGCTCCGGATGTAGGTTACGATTATGCCCCCGAGCGTTTGGGTAAATATGTGGTATATGATGTGGACTCTACTATTTATGATGACTTTAATATGGATACGGTATATTATAAATATCGGATCAAAGAGTTGTTAGAAGACGAATATGTTGATAATGAAGGGCGACATGGTATCCGACTGGTACGATTTATTAAAAAATATAACGATACAGTGAGCTACGATAATATTGCATGGGAGATCAAAGATGTATGGAATTATACCAAAACATCCACTGCACTTCAGATTGTAGAAGAAGATATTCGCTTTACCAAATTGGTTTTTCCTGTACGAGAAGAAATCACATGGAATGGCAATGCCAATAACAGTATTGGTGACTGGCAATACAATTATACCTCTACCGATAGGGCCGAAACGATCAATGGTACGGCTTTCGATAATGTATTAACTGTTACTCAAAAAGATGATAAAGGGAATAACAAGATCCATCGTCAATATTATGTTGAAAAATACGCCAAAGATGTTGGAATGGTATACAGAGAAATAAAAGACTTACAATCATATACTGTTACTGCTGCACCTGTTGAAAACAGGATCAGTAAAGGTGTTATTTATAAATTAAATTATGTTACTCATGGTTATGAATAAAATTAAAGCAATTGTTATTACCTGCTTATTGTTTTCTGTATTTTCTGATGTATATGCGCAATTTCCTGGTAAATATTGGGTTAAGTTTAAAAATAAAAATAGTTCCCCTTATTCTGTAGGTATACCAAGCGCATATTTGTCGGCCCGTTCTATTGCACGAAGAACAAACCAAGGGATTGGAATTGACATAACCGACTTACCGGTTAATCAAACCTATATTAACCAGGTAAATGCTACCGGCGCCCAGGTTTTTCAACGTTCTAAATGGATGAATGCCGCTATTGTGATCGTTAACAATTCAGGTCAGTTATCGGCTATCAACAGTCTTACCTGTGTGTTAAACACCGCGCCGGTGGGCAAATATATCAAAACAACATCTGAAGAAGAACTTACAGATAATACTTCTGTTCCGTCATTAAAAAAACAGGCAAAAGTAACTACGTATAATTACGGACCATCTTTTACACAAGCCAATCAAATTGGGGCAGATTGCATGCATGAAAATGGGTATAGAGGACAAACGATGGTGATAGCCGTTATTGATGCAGGCTTTGATCAGGTGGATGTGAATCAGGTATTTGATTCGATGAGAACAGAAGGCAGATTGTTAGGAACGAGAGATTATGTTCAGGGTAACACTTCTGTTTTTGAAGATTATTTACATGGTGCCAATTGTTTGTCGCTTATGGCTGGTAATACACCCGGACAATTGATCGGCACGGCCCCAAAAGCAGGTTACTGGTTAATACGTTCAGAAGATGCCGGAACTGAAAAGATCATAGAAGAAAATAACTGGGTAATAGCTGCTGAATTTGCAGATAGTGTGGGAGCCGACATAGCAACAACTTCCCTAGGATACACTACATTCGATAATGCCTCTCAAAATCACGTGTATGCCGATCTTGACGGGAGAACTTCAGTCGCTTCAATCGCTGCAACCATGGCTGCCCGTAAAGGTATATTTGTATTAAATGCAGCCGGTAACGAAGGTGGTGGTTCATGGAATTTTATTGGTGTGCCTGCGGATGCCGATAGCATTTGTACGGTGGGTGCTGTTAGTGGCAGTGGAGTTCATGCAGCGTTTAGCTCTGTAGGACCTACTTCAGATGGCAGAATTAAACCCGATCTTAGTGCGATGGGACAAGGATCCTATGTTTGTAATCCTGGTTTTGTTTTTAGCTCAGGAAATGGGACCTCGTATGCTACGCCTATTTTGGCGGGCGCAGTTGCTTGCTTGTGGCAGGCGCATCCCAATAGGAATAATATGGCTATTTTAAATGCACTTAGAGCCACAGCATCCAAGTCTTCCAGTCCTGATAATATTTACGGTTGGGGAATTCCTAACATGTGTGCAGCACATGACTATTTGAATTTATATAATGGAATTGATGAGAAGCAAAAAAACAATTTGATTACTTTATATCCTAACCCTGCTTATAACCAAATTAGTTTTTCAATAGCTCAACAACTCGAAAAAATTAAATTGACAGATGTACTAGGTAAAGAGATCGAATTTACATTAACAGAAACAAGCAGTAACACGTATGAATTACAGTTCAATAATTTAATGACACCAGGTGTTTATTTTTTATCAGTTAAAACTTCCCAAGGATTGCTGAACAGTAAATTTGTAAAAGAGTAAAATCATTTTCAGCAACTTCCTTTATAAGTCTAAACTAAATCACAAATTGTAAACCTATTATTAAATACATAAAGCAAAAAAAGAGCGAATTATCATTCGCTCTTTTTTATTAATAGTCATTCACAACTTATTATAGTATCAGTTTGAGTCTATTGTTTTATTATTTTAAATGTGCTTCTTTGGTTATTTTCAAACAACAGACTCACAAAATAAATTCCTTTGGATAGTTTTTCTGTATTGGCTTTGAAATTCGAATTGATTTTTTGAAACTCGATGTCTACTTTTTCTCCAATGAGGTTAACCGTTTCTATTGATATAACGCTTTGAATTGTGTTAGCAGTTAGAGTTAATTCGTTATTAAATGGATTGGGATAAGCAACTAGCTGATTGTTTAGTAAACTGTTCTTTATGCCAGCCACATACCCTGAATAATAAATATAGTCGTTAGCCCTTACACCATTAAAAACTGTGGGGCTGGCCAATTTTTGGCTTCCGCAGTAGATAATAAGGCCAATCATATAATTTGTATTATTTTGAAAAGGGTACATTGCACTGTCGGTTACAAAAGTAACGTTGCCTGCCTGCCAAAGTTCAAATGTTACATAAAGAGTTGTAGGGCTGGTAAAATAGTAGTTTGAGATAAATGCAGAATCAATGGGCGTTGCATAATTAAACCCGCAATCGGCATGATTAATAATAATTGTATCCATGGCAGTTCCAAAAGGATTTGTATTATTAGTTGTATTAGCAGATGTGTTGATAATGAAATTTTTAGCAATGGTATCTTGCTGATCAGCGATTTGAACTAAATGAACTCCGTCACAAAGTCCGGATATACTATCAACATTTGTAAATGTTAGTCCATTATTATACGAGTATAAGTAGGGTGGTGTCCCACCACTTACCTGAATTCTAGCTTTACCCAAACAGTTGGCACCTATGGCATTTGCGTATGGATTAATACTTACACTCATGGTTGAAGGAACCGGCATATAGTTTAACCCTAATAATAACGTGTGGTATTCGTGAAAAGTAATCCCGAAACCAGAACCACCACCTAAGCTATAGCAACCAAAAGCATATTCGCCTTCACAAAGTGTATTGAAATTATTAACGCCCACATTACAGAAATATGGCATACCTGATCCCGAAGGCTGAACCATAATTCCTGCAAAAGAAGTTCCGGAAATAAAATGCCCCTGAGTAGTATCTACCGTGAAATTTAAGCCACCGTTACAAACCCCTGGTGTGTTAGCCATTTTACTGTTAAAAAAAACATTTTTGGCTTTGGGCGTGGTGTATAAAGTACCTACGGTATCAAACAAATTAGAGGTATTAATAGCGTAGGATACAAATCTCATGGTATCGGTTCCCGAATTGTGATCAGCAATATTTGGAATTGTATCACCATAATATATCTGGCTATTAGCCGTATTAATAGTAATATAAAGCAAAGGAATAGTAACACCCGGAAAACTCATTTTTAAGTGATAGGTTTTATTACCGGGAATAGACGTAACATCTTCATAAACTTTGGAATCAAAGTATGCTGATTGTGAGTATCCTGTTTTGAAGGAAAAGATCAGGAATGCTGGTAGAATAAATAGTAGATGTTTTAAGTTCATAGAATTATATTTTATGGAAAGATATGACTTTTTTTAATCATTAAAACTAAATGTAAAACATAGGAAATTAATGAATTTAGAAAATTTGGATTTGAAGAAGTTTTTCATGGATCTTATGGGGCAAAAAAAGAGCGAGACAGATATCTCGCTCTTTTATATATAATAGGACTAAATATTAAGCTTCTTCTGATGGAAGAATGTTAGGATCTACCATGATACGACCACAGTGTTCGCATACTAGGATCTTTTTGTTCATACGGATATCTAATTGTTTTTGTGGCGGGATCTTGTTAAAGCATCCACCACAAGCATCACGCTCAACCGGCACAACCGCTAAACCATTACGGGTATTAGCACGTACTCTTTTATAAGCATTAACCAATCTTTCTTCGATCCCTTCAGTGGCTTTTGCAGAAGCTTTCATCAGATCTTTTTCTTCTTTCTCGGTTTCAGCAATGATCTCGTCTAACTCAGATTTTTTTAACTTTAGATCTTTTTTACGCTCAGCAAAATCATGTTGAGATTTTTCAACGATCTCTGATTTTGACTCTATCGCAAATTTGCTTTCTTTTAAACGTTTTTCAGCTAACTGGATCTCTAAGTTCTGGAACTCGATCTCTTTAGAAATGGCATCGTATTCACGGTTATTTCTAACTTTACCTTGTTGAGCTTCGTATTTTTTGATGTTTGCATTAAAATCTTTGATGGCCTGAGTTTTTTCAGCAACCTGATCTTTTAAGTCAGTTAATTCCTGAGTTAAATTAGTAACACGTGTTTCTAAACCGGCAACACTGTCTTCAAGATCCTGAACCTCTAACGGTAACTCTCCACGAACCGTACGGATACGATCAATCTTAGAATCGATAATTTGTAATTCATATAAAGCACGAAGTTTCCCTTCGATAGATGCATCAATTTTTTCTTTGATTTTAGCGCACATAGTTTAAAAATAATTAACTGGGTTAGTGTTTGTTTCCGTTAAATAGCTTGCAAAAGTAGGAAATTTATTTGATATAATCTCATAAAAAATTTCAGGGGTAAATTGCTCAGTTTCATAATGTCCTATATCAGCAACCAGGATCTTGTTTTCAGCATCAAAAAATTCATGGTATTTAAAGTCAGAACTAATGTAAATGTCTGATTTTGAATTTATTGCATTTTTTAATAAAAAGCTTCCGCTACCACCGCAAAGAGCCACTTTGTTGATCGGTTTATTCAATAAAGCAGTATGTTTTAAGAAATTTACCTTAAAAATGGACTTTATTTGTTCTAAAAACTCCTTTTCAGGCATTGCTTTTTCCAATTCTCCGGTCATACCCGAACCAATATTCTGGTAACTGTTCTCTAATTGATAAATATCGTAAGCCACTTCTTCGTAAGGGTGATTTTGTTTTAAAGATGAAATGATCTGCGCTTCGTTTATAGTTTCAAAAATAAGTTCAAGGCGGGCTTCTTTTTCCAGGCTCAGTTTTCCTTTTTCGCCAATAAACGGATTAGCCTGGTCGTTGCCTTTAAAACTTCCTGTTCCTTCCACCATAAAACTGCAACTGTCGTAATTACCAATATTTCCTGCTCCGGCATTAAATAAGTTATCGCGCACAAGTTCCAAATGTGTAAAAGGAACAAAGGTCACTAACTTTTTTAATAATGATCTTTTAGGCGAAAGGATCTGCTGATTGATCAACCCTAATTTATCTGCTATTTTTTTGTTAACCCCCAGTTTCACATTATCTAGATTGGTATGACAAGCATAAATAGCAATATTGTTCTGTATGGCTTTAATAATTGTTCTCTCTACATAATTATTTCCGTTTATCTTTTTTAAGCCGCTAAAAATAATGGGATGATGTGCAATGATCAAATTACATTTTTTACGAAGAGCTTCTTCCACAATTTCTTCCGTACAATCTAAACACAACAAAGCTGCAGTTACTCCCTGTTCTTTATGCCCGGTTAGTAACCCACAATTGTCATAAGATTCCTGATAGGAAAGGGGAGCAAAGCGCTCTATTTCTGCAATAATCGTTTTTAAAAGCATAAGCAATAATTTTGATGTCCTGTTTAAAGCATTAAATTTACACAAATTAATTACGAATCTTATAGCCTTTATTTTTGATGGAATTATTTGGAATTATAGCAGTAATAGTCCTTGGTCTTATTTTGTATTTTCAATTAAATAAAGGCAAAGAAAATAAGATCGATGTGAGTGAATTTTTGCCTGCATGGCGAATGATATTGATCGAAAAAGTAGCATTTTATAATAGTTTGAATGATGGTGACAAGGCCCTTTTTGAATCAGATATTTTAGGTTTTTTAGCTGAAGTACGCATTACAGGAATTGAAGTGAGCATTGATGATATCGACAGAATATTGGTTGCATCAAGCGCAGTTATTCCTGTGTTTGCTTTTACCGATTGGCATTACAGAACTAATATTACCGAAGTATTATTATATCCTGGAGCATTTAATGCAAACTTTGAAACAGCGGGTGAAGGCCGTCGGATTTTAGGAATGGTTGGAGAGGGGCCAATGAATGGAACCATGATCTTATCTAAACAAGCACTATTAAATGGTTTTTCAAATGAAACAGATAAGCATAATACTGCCATCCATGAATTTGTGCATTTAATTGATAAAACGGATGGAGCAATTGACGGTATTCCCGAAAATTTGCTGGGCAAACAATATGTGTTACCATGGATCAATTTAATAGCTAAGGAAATTGAATTGATCCATAAAGGTAAGTCAGACATCAATCCTTATGGTGGAACTAGTCAGACCGAATTTTTTGCAGTTGCCACCGAAACGTTCTTCGAGAAGCCATGGCAGATGTCGGAGCGGCACGCCGACCTGTTCGCCGAACTGTTCAAGCACTACCGCGTCGACCCGCGCGAGTACTGAATCGTCCTGAGCTGATTCGCCAAG
>JAZKGE010000074.1:0-1736 GCA_040386075.1 Bacteroidota bacterium | reverse complement strand
AGTCAGACCGAATTTTTTGCAGTTGCCAGTGAGTATTTTTTTGAACGCCCCGAGCTTTTAAAAAGTAAACACCCTGAGTTATATGCTTTAATGGAACAGATCTTTAAACAGGATCTTGCATCCAGAAAATTAGCACTCAAAAAAAACAGGATCGGTAGAAATGATCTATGTCCGTGTAACAAAGGAAAGAAGTTTAAAAATTGTTGTGGAGCGTTGCATTATAATTACGATTAGTTTTATGGCTTTTTGGGCGTGCCGGCGCAAGGAACAGGCGCCGTCGGGCTGGCCCGCTTCAATCTTTTTGTGAAGAGACTGCAAAAAGGATTTCCGCTCGCATCCCTCACGCGGGCTCAAGGAAAAGTGAATATTTTTCACAACCCTGCATATGTTAGTAATAGTGCGGCTGGCTTTGGAAATTCGGTGCGAACCGCCATTCTGGGAGGGTTTATGCGGAGCAAATTGGGGGTTGGCGAATTGCCTTGACTTTCTGTTTCTTTTTCGTCAAGGAAAAAGAAAAGATAAAGAAAAATTATTTTTGCACCTCCTTAAACCTACTACAACTTACTAAATGATCATTGATCATTCCTGCTGCCTGCATATAGGCATAACAAATAGTAGAACCTACAAATGTAAATCCACGTTTCTTTAAAGCTTTGCTCATTTCATCCGATTCGGAGCTTGTAGCGCGAATCTCAAAAGACTGCTTAACTTTAGTAACAATGGTTTTATTGCTGGTAAATTGCCAGATGTATTTATCAAAGGATCCAAATTCTTTTTGCACTTCCATAAATGCTTTGGCATTTTTAATGGTACCGGTTATCTTTAATTTATTACGAATAATGCCTTCATTCTGCATTAACTCGAGTACGTTATTCTCATCAAATTTGGCTACTTTTTTTACATCAAAATTGGCAAAGGCTTTTTTAAAATGTTTGCGGCGATGTAAAATAGTTTTCCAGCTCAGTCCAGCCTGGAAACAATCCAATACTAAAAATTCAAAATGTTTTTTATCATCGTGAACCGGAGTTCCCCATTCGGTATCGTGGTAGGCGAGCATTTGCTCATCGTTGGCTGGCCAGGTACATTGCATATTTATAGTTATAAGATATGAGTTATGAATTATAAGTTAAAAAGTAAGTATAAAACCAGAAACAAGTAACCAGAAACTTTTTCTAACTTTACACTAAAATTAAACATATTATGGGAATAGAAGAAAAAATAAATGCAGATGTAAAAGCATCGATGTTAGCTAAGAATGCTAAGCGTTTAGAAGCAGTAAGAGCTATAAAATCAGTGATCTTATTATTAAAAACATCTCCTGAAGGATTAACAGAAGAAAGCGCCACCAAAGCGATCCAGAAGGAATATAAAAAGCGTAAAGAAACGTATGAGATTTACGTTCAACAAAACCGTCCTGATCTTGCCGAAGATGAATTAGCGCAGGCATTGGTTATGGAAGAGTATATACCAAGACCATTATCAGAAGATGAATTAAAAGACATTATCAGAAGTGCCATAAATGAAGTAGGAGCAGTAGGCCCTGCAGATATGGGTAAAGTAATGGGCGCAGCTAACAAAGTTATTGCTGGAAAAGCAGATGGTAAAGTAGTTTCACAATTGGTGAAAGATATGTTGGGATAATATTGATATAATTTTTAAAAGCCATCTACTTTAAAGTAGATGGCTTTTTTATTGCTTACTCTTCAACCTTATAACCTTTGATATTTGCAAAAGAC
>JAZKGE010000073.1:0-53940 GCA_040386075.1 Bacteroidota bacterium | reverse complement strand
CATTACCTGCTACACCATTAACACCTGCCGCACTTCCTGGCTGAGCTGCACCACCAAGAACTGCAGCACCTCCGTTGCCACCAGTAGAAGCACCACCGGTAGTTCCATTAGCACCGTTACCAGAGATACCAACACCACCCGTTCCTCCCGTGCCTGCATTTTGCCCGGCAAAACCAAAGGTTCCTCCATTTGCTATAATAGTACTAAATATTGTATTTCCTCCAGAAGTTCCATTTCCTGTACCTCCACTAGCTCCTGCCGCCCCAACTGTGTATGTAAAAACCTGCCCCGCTGTTGTCGAAATTGTTCCGGTTGAATAGCCTCCAGCGCCACCGCCACCACCTGCTGTTGATGAACTTGTGCTACCGCCGCCGCCGCCGCCGCCGCCCCAACATTTTACGGTAACCGTTGTGACACCACAAGGTACAGTCCAGGAACCAACACCAGCGCCACCAGACGTTAATGTAGTAGTCTGCGCTAAGGCATATTTAATTAAAATTAATTGTAGTATTAAAAATATTTTTTTCATTTAATAATTTATTCAGGTTTACTATCCATTGCCTTCGGATCAAAAACTTTAGGAAGAACAATCAATATTGTAGAATCATTCGCCGATTTATTTTCAACCGGAGTTGCCTGTTTAGGAGACGTAGCAATATCTACGTCATTTTTAACCGCGATGGAATTTAGAAATTTTACATCTATTAATTGAGCTGAGGAATTACTTTGCGTTTGCGCAGATAATCTTCCTTGCATGAAAAGCGTTACAAAAAGCAGGAATAATAAATTTATTTTCATTGTGTTGATCTTAATTTTACAAACTAATAATAATTTAAATTATTTTAGATTTCAAAATACTAAGAACAAGATGAAAACTAAAAAATGATCATTATCTGATTATTATATCAAAATTAGCATTTTTTTGTAGGAAAAATAGCAAAAAATCTTACATAAGTCATTTTTAACAAATCAGATGTCCAAAATGTTAAAATATGAAACTCCACTCTGCTACTAACAGATTAAAGTATTGAAATTACATAAGGCTTGAGGAATTAGTAAATTTATCGGGAAAGATCAGAAATGAGTATTTTTTTACTGAGCAGTTTTTCATTGCCATTATATACAGATACATAATAAAGAGCAGTTGATACATTATCCAAATATACAGGCACATTATTATAACCTTTAAAGACCTGTATGTTTTTTGTACCAACTAACTGGCCGAGGGCATTATGAATAAATACCTCAAGGTTTTGATCGGTTAATGAATTTAGAACCACAGCAATTTCTTTAGTTCCATCATTTGCTATTAAAATACTTTCGTGTTGATTGCCGCATGATGAAGTAGAAATAATTTTAGAAGTACTTTTCATTCCGTACTCATCAGTGGTAGTTAATTTAAAATAATTCAAATCTGAAACAGAAGAAGAAATGTATTTGTAACAATGCTTTTGGGAAGTAGTTCCATTTCCGAAAACCTGTCCGACAGGCATAAAATTAATTCCATCTGATGACTGCTCGATTGTAAAATAACTATTATCTTTTTCGGAGGCAGTACACCACTCTAATACAATTTCATTATTTACACAGGAAGCATCAAAATTTATTAACTCTACAGGCAAAGGTGCCAATACCAAAGATAGTACCCATGGACAAAAAGTACTAACACTGTTTGCTGTTACTGAACCAACTCCTGAGGTAACTGAAGCTGCTGAACCGATCGTAGAATTGTTAGGCATCCATTGCGTTCCATTCCAATACTGAGCGCCAATTGCAGCCCCAGCAAAATACAACGGATCATTCAATGTATTTTCGGAGCCTCTGTAACTAAACGTTACATTACCAAATACTGCATGACTGTTTGTTATATCCCACCACCTGTCGATAACCGAGGGGATAGATCCATCGGTAGATACAGGAGGATTTGGAGAATACATTTGGCCAACAGCTGCTACATTACTTGCTCCGGCCCAGGGTTGATTGTCAGATGCAGCTGTTGCACGTGTTGACACATCTATGTACGCAGATGCATTTATCATAGGTGTCACTATATCAAAAGTAAGGGGAATGTAAGAACCTGCAACTCCAAAAGGATAGACTTTAGTTCCACCTATCAAACGATGATACCATCTGATGATACTTGGATTAACTCCAGCATTGGTTTCACTGATAATATAACCGCTGCTACGTGTGATAGCTGTTGCCAGGCTATTTGTTATATCTAATCGATTACTATTTAAGGTTAAAGTAGATGATCCTAAAGATAAAACTCCGGTAAATAAAGATTGTCCGCCAACAGTTGTAGAATTTACGGCTAATGTTTTTATGCCTGAACCTGCTAATGATAAGTTGTAAAAGGCTGAAGGATTTGTTCCGCCAATTGTTTGCGCTGCTCCAGCTAAAACAACTCCACCACCATCTACTGTAAAAGCAACATTTGTTGAGTTGTTTGTCCAGTTGCCTAACAAAGTAATACTTGAAGTTGCACTTGGAGTAATTGAACCTAATGACTGACTTAAATAATGACCAGCAGTTCCGTCAATATACATTTGGGCTGCTCCCGAAAAAACAATATTAGCCCCATTATTTATTAAACCCTGCGAGGAAATAAATCTTGTGATAAAGATCATGCATATAAAATAAATTTTATACATAGCTTACTTATCAAGTTTAAGTTTTTGCACTTCACTTTTTAATTCTTCAATTTGCTTTTGCTGCTCTTTAATGGCTTCTACCAAAACCGGAACAATAGCAGTATAATCAACAACATTAAAGGTCTCATATTTTGTTTTTTCAGAGTTTGTATTTGTTCCATGCATTTCTTCGCCGGAAACGGGAATTGCTTTTTGAGCAACAGCTTCCGGAAATACTTCATATACATTTTGAGCAATGAACCCTAAATAAGTTCTGGTATCTCCACCAGCTATATAAGGATAATCTTTGGCATTATATTTATAAGTAACACCTTCTATTTTTTTCAATTTCTCAATGGCATTTTCAATTTTAACTACATTTGATTTGACTCTGCTATCCGAAAGATTATAGAGACCGTTTGCGTACCCAAGGCCGCCCGAAAAATAACCTCCATATCCAAGCCATGCGCCCGCTGTAGGAATAGAGCCTCTTACTCCTAATGTATTTGAGCTGTTGGATGTTCCATAAACACCTATTCCGTTACCGGTGTTAGGTAAATGAACCCCGTAGACTCCAATTCCGCTTGAAATATTTGTAACACCTCCTAATGCATTTGATAAACCTGCATTATTATAACCAAGAAGCCCACTTCCTGAAGCTGTTGTATTTTCAAAAGAAGCTATATAATTACTTGCTACTCCAAGTCTCATTTCAAGCGCATAATTAGGAACTGTAGTTCCAATGCCTATACTACCACCGGATAGAAAACGCATCCGTTCTGTATTGTTTGTTTTAATAACCAAATCAATAGCATCGGTTGTGCCTAAAAAATTAGTACCAGCTACAGTACCCGGATTTCCTGTTAGGGACCAATCTCTACCATTTTGTCCACCAAAAGAAACCCATTTTGCTCCATCCCAATAATAGAAGCCCGGAGATACTGCAGTTGCGCCGGCTCCGGCAGTTGCTGTGTTATAAACCAAAAGCGAAGTAGCAGGCAAAGTAATCGGCCCTGCTGCATTAATAGCTGTTAAAGCAACTCTGGGTACCAGAATACCTAAACTTGGCGTTGCGACATCCAGCATAGCGCTGGCAGCTGGTGCAGCACCTGTTGCATTAATAGCAACATTTTGTGCTTTCAAAAAAGCCACAGGCAGACACAAAATAAACAGAAAAATGGTAGATTTTTTCATTTTTTAAATACATTTGATTTCTATATTAATTTACAAAAAATTAAAAGAAAAGTTTCTTTATTTACTAACTAAAATTTAGGATTTTACTCGATAAAACACAGGCTTTACCCAACCAAAAAAATTGACATCGATTTAGTTTTTTTGTTTTTAACATTCCATTATAACAACTCTTATAAAAAGATAACTTATTTCATCAATTCTCACATATTTAAAAAATTACAAGTTTGCGGTTATTTTACAATCGCATAAAAATATTGCTGGGTATACGGATCAAATGCTCCTGTCTAATAAACTCCCTCAAAATTCTTATATAAAAGGAAAAGATCAGTTAGTGTTTATTAGTTATGATCACAAAAACAGCATTGAGGCATTAGCAAAAAAAGATAATAATCCACTTTGTTTTCCTGAACAGATCTATGTGGAAGTAGAGAAAAAAATTGATATTGAATCGGTGGTATTTGATGTTTTAGATACGCAACAACAAACAATTCAAATTATTCCTACAGTCAGCAAAAAAGACTATGTCAAAAAAATAAATGCTCTCAAACAACACATACAACAGGGTGATATTTATGAAATAAATTACTGTATCGCTTTCGAAGCATATGCAGCAATAGACCCATTAAGTATATATCAAAAATTAAATGCCATTAGCAATGCTCCTTATGCTGCATTAGTTAAGTTTAATTCACAATACATTATTTCATCCAGTCCCGAATTATTTTTATCAAAAAAGGAAAACACACTTATTACTAAACCAATTAAAGGAACTGCCAAACGAGGCGCAACTGAAAAAGAAGATGAGATCATCAAACAATCACTCAGGTCTGACTTAAAAGAACGGACAGAAAATGTGATGATCGTTGATGTAGCCAGAAATGATCTTTCCCGTATAGCAAAAAAAGGAACGGTAAAGGTTGATAAGCTTTGTGACATTGAATCATATCAACAGGTTCATCAAATGGTGAGTACAATAAGTTGTGAATTAAAAGGCAATACAACTTTTGAGGATATCATACAAGCTACTTTTCCCATGGCGAGCATGACAGGAGCACCAAAAATAAAAGCAATGCAATTGATAGATGAATATGAATTGTATAACCGGGGACCCTATTCAGGAACTTTGGGCTATATTGATGCAAAAGGTGACTTTGACCTTAATGTATTGATACGTAGTATTTTTTACGATGAAGAAAAACAGTACTTAAGCTTTACAGTTGGCAGCGCAATTACTGCCATGTGTAATGCCGAAGATGAATATGAGGAATGCCTGCTTAAGGCAAAAGCCATGATGCAGGTATTGAACCAATAAAACACCTACTCTACAATGAATGTTTTATTAGATAGTATTTTGTCATTATCTATCATATTGATGATGTAACTTCCTTTGGGTAGCTCACTGATATCAATATCAGTAGACTGACTAATTTTTTCGATCTGTTTGATACGTTTACCTTGCATGTCATAGATCACAAAATGAAAATTATTTTTGACCTTATAATTTTCAATATTAACTGTGATCATGCCAGATGCCGGATTTGGAAACACATTTAACTCTACAGATTGTTTTTGATCTTTAGCGGATGTTAGTATATTGCTATGCCCATTAGCAAAAACATATTCGCCAAATTTTAAAGTATCAGCCGTACAGAAACCTAATTTTGGTCCGAGTTTAAATTTAATGTAACTGTTTACTTCTTTCCAATCATCGCCAGCATTTTTACGATACAATAAAATAATACTATCCCCATTGATAACAGTTAAGCACGTATCAAGGTAGCTATTCCCTGACATGGTTTTGTTACCATCATAGTTAAATTTAATCTTACCAACAAAGCCCGAAGATAATATGCCATCTACTTTCCAGTAATGTTGAGAATTGAGGCGAAAATTATATGGATTATTCTGAAATGGATCCGGAGCAGCAAAATTATGTTCAACTCTCACATAAGATGAATCGGCCCCTTTATTTATAACAATAACAGTAGCCCTTCCCAGTGAATAATTTATAGCGGTATTGGTTTTAATGGTTTTAACTTCCGATGAGATAGCATCACTTATCTTTGAATCTACATTCATTCCGGTATAAACGGGCAAAATGTTAGTTTGAACCGTAAAAGCTTGCGCTGCACCCGTCATGTTTATGGTTTTTATTTCTTTATTCCATAAGACATCTCTAAAACTAATTTCAAGTGGCACATTAGAATATAAAGCAGGAGCGCCAAATAGTTTTTGTTTTACATATACCACTGAAGTATATGGCGCAGCGCTGCCGGACGTTTTAACGGAATCGATCGAGAAATGCGGCCAGCCACCATTTAAAACCCAGTTATCAAAAAAATCGTTCATGTTTTGCCCCGAAGAAATTGCCAAAAGATCCCTGAACTCAATACTATTCATATTCTTATATGCTTTTTGCTGAAGCACATATTTTAATCCTGCAAAAAAGGCAGCATCTCCCATATAACTTCTTAACGTATGCGCCACATCTGCTCCTTTTCTATATACATGATCGCCATAAGTGTATGCGTGTGGAATTCCGGAAATTGCTCTGAAGCCCTTTTCTCTCAAATGAATATATTTCACGATATCATCATGTACACTTTTGACTTCGGTAATATATTTTCCATAATTATAGGTCCATTCCAGGAACATACGTTCGCTATAACTTGCCATGCCTTCATTCAACCACATGTCTTCCTGAGTTTCACAGGTCATTAGATCGCCCCACCAGTGGTGTGACAGTTCATGTGCCATTAACTGAGATTCATACGCAATGTTTGTAGCTGCCTGAGGATACGAAATATTAGTGGCATGCTCCATGGCTCCACTATTAAAAGGCACCAGGCAATAGCCTACTCTGTTCCATACATAAGGCCCATAATAATTTTCATATCCCAGAAGAGCATTTGGTAAATGAACAAAGCCGTTCTTTAGTGCAACTGTATCAGATGCTCTTGCTGCAAGGGTTACCGGTAAATTACCGTTAGCTGCAGCAATATTCCAGTTTACCTGGGTATAATCGGCAACTGCAACAGAAGCTAAATAAGAAGGAATTTCCTTGTTCAAAACCCACTTACGTGTATGTACTCCACCATTAGTAACATCTGATATCAGCGCTCCATTGCAAAATGATGTTTTTGCCAGAACAGTAGTAATATTGAACTCATAAACTGATTTTTCTACAAAGTTGTCAAAACATGGGAACCAAACTCGCCCGTAATTGTGTGGTTTGGCGCCAAAGCCTACTCCAAGATTATACGCATAATTACCGTTAAATGAAAAACCTCCCCATCCTGCAGGATCTCCCTGTGGTGCTCCGTGATAGTAGACAAACATATCTGCTGTATCGACAATATTCATCGACACAGGCAGATCTACTCTCAAAAGCGTGTCATTATATGCATAGGTAAGCATAGTGGAGTTTTGTTTAATACTATCAATTACCATTTTTAATAGATCCAGTGCGATATTATTTTGTCCATTCAATTTTGGAGCAAAACGTACCACTGTATGACCACTTATTTTTTGATTAGCAAAATCTGTAATATCAAGATTGATAGTATATTTTATAATATCAAATGTATCACTTCTGAGATTTTCGGGAGAGTAATAAAGTGAGCTGGTTGCAGCTGCCGATTTATGAGACTGGCAATTAACAGTTTGAGCGAAACCTTGAAATAGGAATACGATAGAAAGAAAAGAATAAAATAATTTCATTTCATTAAATTTTAAATAAAGTTAATTAAATTTAGTTAATTAGTACAATCAATTAGGAGTTCTATAATAATCCTGTAAAATTGTATTTCTAATATGAATTTAATTTCAAATAGGGACTTATACGATTTAGTTAAATCTTTATCCAAATCAGAAAAACGGTTCTTAAAATTAACCGCATCCGCCAGCGAACTTAATCCGAATTTAATTACTGTATTCAATACAATTGAGGCTGCCTCTGACTTTAAAGAAGATTTTTACGCTAAAACTGCTAAATCAAAAACAGAAACACTTCAAACCAAAAGTCAAACCTCAGAGAATCTCTATAATTTTATTTTAAAGTGCCTTAGGTCTTTTCATGCAGAAAGCAGCGCTTCTTATGTTATCAAAGACGAGATCACTAATATTTTAAATTTATTTGACAAAGCGCAATATAAACAATGCCGAAAGATCTTAAATAAGCAAAAACAGGAAGCGTATCGTTTTGAACGCTTTCATTTTATTTTAGAACTAATTGGTCTTGAGAAATTACTGATGTCGATCGAAACTCAATTTAACATTAAGAACAATACGATAGAGAACCTGGTTAAAGAAGAATTGGACGTGATCGAAAAAGCTAAGAATTTAGGTACTTATACGCTTTTATATTCCAAAATAAACTTAAATACACGCCAGAAGAATAAAGCTAAAACCGAACAGGACCTGGAGGTCATCAGTTCTTTCCTAAACTCGCCTTTATTAAAAAACGACAAACTTATCAAATCAACCAAAGCATTGATCATTTACCATCATTGTCGTTCTATTTTATTTTGTAGATGCCAGGATAATCAAAGCCGAGAAGAAGAATGCCAGTTGGTGTTAAATTTAATGGATACCAATAAAGAACTGATAGAAGAAATGCCAAGCAGGTATATCACTACTTTAAGCAATTTGATCAATATTGCTTATGAAGAAAAAAAATACAAAAGCTGCTCTATTAGAATAGGCCAATTAGAAGAAAAGACCAGCTTAAAAGCGTTTAATACAACTGATCTGCAATTAAAAATATTGACTGCGGCATTAAACGGAAAGCTTATCATCAATACCAACAGTGGAAAATTAAAAGAAGCTACTGAGAATGTTGTAGAAATAGAGAAGGCGTTAATAGAATTCAAGGGGAAAATAAACAAAGAAGAAGAGTTGGTTTTTTATTACAATATAGCCATAATGAACACATATTTTGGAGACTATAAGAAAGCGCAACATTATATTTCACTGATCTTAAATGAAGGAAACAACCTTCTTCGTGAGGATCTGCAATCATTTGCACGTATCCTGAATATTGGTTTACATTATGAACTGAATAATTTCAAGCAATTAGGCTATATTATTTCTACCATCAAGAATTACTATAAAACACAAATTTCGTACTTTAAAACAGAGAAGCTCATCCTTTCTTATTTTGAAAAATTATCTGAAATGAAGGTAAGAGATAAAGAAAACGAAAAAGAAATATTTATGGGCTTTAAAAAAGATCTGGATGAAGTAATGAAAGATCCACACGAAAAAAATGTGAGCTTTTATTTTGACATAGAGGTTTATATTGAATCAAAAATAAGCCAAACACCAATGGATAAGTTAATGCAAAAGAAATATGCCAAAGCCTGGTTAAACTAATTTATCATGAAGCCAACCAATCAACTATTTGACATCATTAAATCGTTAACTCCTGAAGAAGAGAAAAAATTTATTTTATTATCTTCTTTACAACAAGGAGATAAAAACTACATAAAGCTTTACAATTTCATTCAAAAACAAGACAATTATGATGAAGATCTTGTAAAGAATCATTTTAAGAACGAGATATTTGTACAACATTTTGCTTCCGAAAAAAACCAACTATTACATCACATTTTAAAAAGCTTAAGATTTCATCGCCAGGAAACCAGTGCCAGCGCTAAAATTGACGAAGAGATCAAAAACATTCAGCTGCTTTTCAATAAATCGTTATATAAGCAAGCCAGAAAACAATTAAGTATCATCAAAAAAATGGCTCAGGATTACGAACTGTTTTACAGTTTACTTGAAATCGTTGAGCTTGAAAAAGTACTGATCGATATGGAGGCTCATTTTGGTGACATCAATTACCGTACACTGGATGAGCTGATCGAAGAAGAAAATACATTATTTAACAAAATAGAAAATTATGCTGCTTATGAATTGCAGCTAGCAAAATTGAACGCGCTCTCATCCAGATTGATGATCGCCAGGAGCAAAGAAGATGTAAAGGAAATTACAGATATCATTAAAGAAACCAAACGTTTCTCAGCACAGGAAGGATTTTTATCGAACAAATCAAAAGTAGTTTTCCTTTTTATTATTGGTGTAGCTAATATGCTGTTAAATGAGATGGATGAAGTGCACAAGTCGTTATCAGAACTGATCATTGAATTGGAAAATAAGCCTGAGATCATTTCAGAGATGCCATATTACTTTATTGTATCACATGGTTACCTGGTTAGATATTGTGCCATTAAAAAGCAATACAATGATGGCTTTAAAATGATAGATAAACTAAAATCGCTGTCATTGAACGAAATGTTTAAAGCCACCGATCTTCAGATAACCATTTTCACGCAATCTTATATTACCGAAATGGTTTTGTATTCTTATATCGGACAACATGATAAAGCAACCAATATCATTCCATACGTTATAAAAGGCCTCGAAAAGTACGAATCGAAGATCAACAACGAGGATCTGGTGAGGATATATCATACTATTAGCATGGTGTATTTTGGTGTTGGAGAATATAACAAATCACTGCATTGGTTAAATAAGATCATCAATACCAATTATGAAGACCTGAGACAGGATCTTATCCGTATTTCAAAACTAATTAACCTGATCGTTCATTTCGAATTAGGTAATGATGATCTGTTGACCTACATCTACAAATCCAGTGTGCGCTTTTTCAATCAACAGGAAAAGCAATATAAATTTGAGATCGTATTTTTAGACTACTTTAAAAAAATTGCCCTTTCAAAACGTGATAGCAAGCAAAAAGAAACTTATGTTAAGTTTAAAGAAGAGCTTGAAAAAGTATTCAAAGATAAATACGAAAAAAATGCTTTGGAATATTTTAACTTTTATGCCTGGCTTGATTCAAAAATACACAACATTACGTTTGCAGATGCCATTAAGATCCGCAGACAAAATATTTAGTTAACAAGTCCTGTTTCTACACCCATTCTAAAGGCTCTTCTGTCCAGCTCTTTACCTTTATCGTCGTAAAAAAACCATAGGCTGTCTTTTTGGTCTTGTTTATACCAACCCGAGTAATACAACTGGCCGTTTGGATGATAAACCATAGTTGCTCCATGTTTTTTACCTTTGTCGTAAAAGCATTCGCTCCACTTTAGGCCATTGTCATAAAAGGCCATCCATTGTCCGTGTCGTAATCCAAATCTGAAAAAACCGGTAAATTTGATCACGCCATTAGAATATTTATCAATGTAATCACCAGTATAATCAGGATCCGGTGGTTGGATCATATATTTATTCAATTCATTAGCAATCTTCAGAGAATCTGCTTTTGAAAGAGACCTCAATGAATCCTGATTTATTTTTTCAGCATCAGAACTTCCGTTAGACTTACAGTTTAATAATAAAGTGCTACATAAAACTACAAGACATAAAGGTGTTAAAATAGATCTTACCATTTTTTATTTTTTTCGTTCGATTGAATAATTGACTAATTGTATCAAGCTTTGTTTTGAAGGACTATCAGTAACTGTATTTAGCATTGCAAGTGCTTTCTCTTTATACTGATGCATTACTTTTTCGGCATATTGTATGCCTCCCTTCTGTATCACAAAATTAATAACTTCACTTACTTTTTTAGGATCATCATTATGATTTTTAACAATATTAATGATCCTTCTTTTTTCAAGCCAGGTGCTATTGCTTAAGGCATATATCAAAGGCAAGGTCATTTTCTTTTCTTTGATATCTATTCCTGTTGGTTTACCAATAGATGTATCATCGCCAAAATCAAACAGGTCATCTTTTATCTGAAAAGCAATTCCTGTATTTATACCAAATTCTTTAAATTGTTCGATCACTTTTTCATCAGTAGTAACAGATGCTACACCTGCTGCACAGCAGGCAGCAATTAATGCAGCTGTTTTTTTAGTAATGATCTCAAAATAAATCTCTTCTGATATATCAAGTTTCCGGGCTTTTTCAATTTGAAGTAATTCTCCCTCACTCATATCACGAACTGCATTACTCACGATCTTTAATAAATGAAAATCGTTGTTATCCAGTGATAATAGCAAACCGCTTGATAATAAAAAATCTCCGATCAATACGGCGATCTTGTTTTTCCATAAAGCATTTACGCTAAAAAAACCGCGGCGCTCATTACTGTCATCTACCACATCATCATGAACCAATGTTGCTGTGTGTAATAACTCGATCAGGGAAGCTGCTCTGTAGGTGCTGTCGTTGATTGTTCCCGCGCTTTGTGCACTTAAAAACACAAACATTGGACGGATCTGTTTACCTTTTCGTTTAACAATATAATTGGTGATCTTATCCAATAAGGGCACATTACTTTTCATGGATTGTTTGAATTTAACTTCAAACTCATCCATGTGTTTGCTAATAGGTGCTTTTATTTGATCGACAGCGTTACTCACTTTATAAAGTGATGTAAATATATGGTTTAAAAAATAGAATTTTTAATACTTCTTATGTTATTAAAGTAAAAAACCGTGTTTTATTTCTCTATAATACTCCGGCACAGCTCTGTGTGCTGGCTCAACTTGACAAGCTTGGGACCGTAAAGTCTATAAAACAAAAAATCCTCTCATTTCTGAGAGGATCTTAACGCAATTTATAAAAGTTTAACCCTTAATTATACCCTAGTCAATTGCTTATCTTAATTTAAATTAATTGCCGGAATTTTTCCTTCTTTAATTAAATTCAATGTTTTTTGTTTATGATCTTCAAAACTACCAAACGCCAAAGCATCTAACATTTCTGAACGAGACATGTTTGGATTTCCAAACTGTTTTTTAATATCTTCAGCGCAACGATCAACGTATTTTTCAAATTTGTTCGGAGCCCATAAATAATCTTTCTTTATAGCTTCTTTTTCAATTTTAAACTCTTCAGGTAAACCACCTTCAATTTTCGATTTGATATCCAAACCTTCATAAGATTTTGGTAACTGACGATTATCAAATAAAAAAGGCTTAGAGATCATAATAACGTGCTTTTTACGTTTTGGATCTATCATCGATAATCCTTCAATTCTTAATCCCTTTTTTTTAAGAGAACCGAATTTACTTTCAAAGTTTTTTAAAATCTCAAACATGGTACTAGGAGTTTACAGTTATTAACAAAGGTACGTTGGTAATTGTTAATAAACTAACTTATTAGACGAATGCCTGCCTTTTATAGTACCAAAAAATGTTTAAAATATGTTTCTTACCTGTTTATAACAGGTTAATTTTGAGTTAAGATTAATTATAATTAATTGATAATCAAAATGTTAATTCAATTCAAAGTAGCAGTTGATAACCCACGGTAGAATTAGGTTAAAGAAACTGCTTTTTGAGCCCCAAATTCCAAAATTCGATCAATGAAATTGTACGGTTTATAACCATTAATAGCTGCCTGATGATAAATGCACGTTGCCGGTGTCATTCCTGGTAAAGAGTTCACTTCTATGAAGATAACCTCTACCTGATCTACATCAAATATCCTTACAAAGGCATCAATACGGCAATAGCCAACAATGTTCAATACTTTTGCAGCAGCTCCCAACGTTTGCTTTACTTTATCAGAAATGATCTGCCTTTCCTGCTCATCTCTTGAGTATCGTGCAGGTGTGATATTTTGTCCCTGTCCTGCCAGAAACTTCTCTTCCAGACTTAATATTTCGCCACTTGCCAATGCTTCAGATGCTTCAAACACTTCATACTCTATTTCACCTTTTGCATTCAGCCTGGTTAACATACCACCGGTAATTTCAAGAAAATGTTTAGCACCATTTCTACTGATCAGCTCTTCTACCAATAAAACGGTTTTTTGAGGAAACTCTTCCTTGTCTTTTATATGCAGTATTTCTGCTGCCTTGGCATCAAAGGCCTCTGATGTTCTAAATATCAACGTTGCAAAAGCTTCAAACTCTTCAAAGT
This sequence comes from Bacteroidota bacterium, assembly GCA_040386075.1. Classification (GTDB taxonomy): domain Bacteria; phylum Bacteroidota; class Bacteroidia; order B-17B0; family Aurantibacillaceae; genus UBA4416. The sequence continues at coordinate 40,208 of JAZKGE010000073.1, read as the reverse complement.
TTTTGATCATTTTTACTGCACTACTACAGCCATCATCTACAGGTTTGGCAATCAATGGATAAACATATTCATTTTGCAAAGAAAGTTTGATCTTCTCTTTGTTATTCTTCCAATCAACGTTAGTAATTAAACAGTGCTTTGCAGCTAAAAACCCATTCTTCAGTAAGATTTCATTTGTTCTGAATTTATCAATGGTGATGGATGAACTCTCTTTACCCGAACCATTGTAAGTTAAACCAACTGCTTCTAATTTTTCTTGGATAGCTCCATCTTCTCCCGGACGACCATGCAGTGCTATAAATACCTGTTTCACCTCTTTTGCAAGGTCATTGTAATTTAATTGTTTCGGCGCGATCAAATTATTGGGTGATCCATATTTATCGGTTATCGTTTTGCACTCGGCAATGATTTGTTTCACTACAGGATGGATCTTCCAGTTATTGATTTTATCTTTTATATCATCTGCATTATCTTTTAATAAAGCATTGATAGGAATCTGATACATTAAATGATTAGTGTTATCACCTGTCAAGAAAACAGGAATTGGCGCATACTTTTCTGAAGACGCTAATTTTTCGAAAATATTACGCCCACTTTCAACCGAAATATGTCGCTCAGAAGAATAACCGCCTAGTATAACAGCAACAGGAATTTTATTATTGGTTGCATTTTTTTCGTCATGTAAAAATGCATCCAGTTTATGCAATAGTGTTTCGTACGCAGATGCGCCTTTTGAATTCTTAATGCGCTTGCTTAAAGATGTGCGAATGATATACGTTAAGAACTGAGAAGGTGTTAAGCCTATTTCTGCTGCCTGGTGAAAGAAAAAAGAAGAAGGCATCATTCCTGATGTTGTGTTCGGATCATTTAAAAACACTCTTCCATCAGTACTTAAAAAGCCGTCGATACGGGCATATACATCAAAACACAATTCAGAAAACAAACGCTCACATTCTTTTCGGATCGCATTAATTTGATCATCGGTTGCTTCAATAGGTGTGATCTTACGAGACAAGCCCGGCAAATATTTACTACGGTAATCAAATAATTCTTTTCCTTTTCTGATCTCTGTCGGAGGTAATGCTATGGCGATATTGTTTGAGTCAGTATCTTCCAGCACAATACAGGAAAATTCTTTTCCTTCAATAAATCCTTCAATGATCACTGTGCTTTCTCCATCCAGTGCTTCTAATACAAAGCCTTCTGTATTATCACAATTTTCATCTACATAGTTGATCAATTCGTATTGATTGTAGAATTTTGCGATTCCTTTACTTTCCTTGTAAGACAGGGCTGTATTGATAGACAAGGGCATCCCCATGCCTTCTCGGATGTCAGACAATGAACGTACATAATCGATTTTTTCTTTCTCAGATAGTTTTTTCCATTCTGCAGAGTCTAACCATTTAGTGAAAAATGCTTTTTCTACTGCAGACATAAAATTATGATCGCTATCTTCATTAAAAATAGAAATACCAATAGATGATCCCTGGTTGGCTGGCTTAATAACCATTGGAAAGCCTATTTCTGTTTTAGCTTTTTCCCAAACACCTTCTACATTTCCACTGATCCAATCATTTCTATCAATGGTAAAATATTTCGGGCTATTAAAGCCTGCATTCACCATTAATTTTTTCTGAACGCTTTTGTCAATCCCAATTGCGCTTGGTAAGACACCGCTACCCGAATATGGAATATGCAAGTATTCTAAAAGACCTTGTATACGACCATCTTCGCCATACGGACCATGCAAGGCCAAGAATGCAAAATCAATTAAAGAAGATAACTGATTTACTTCAATTTTCTTCCCGATCTTTGCAATTAATTCATCCTGTTGTTTAATAGTTAAGTCGCCCAGGTTTTCAGCATAGTATTGAAAGTCGGTATTAGTTGCTGTAATAAATTCAACCGGTGGATAAAAATCCCTGATCGTTCCTTTGTAAACAAAATTCCAATCCAACAACACAAAGTTCCCAAACGAATCAACAAACAAAGGAACAGCTTCAAAAATAGATTTATTTAAATTATCATAAACAGTTCTTCCACCTGCAAAAGAAATTTCACGTTCTTTAGAACGGCCACCAAACAAAATTCCAACTTTAATTTTTGACATAATTAATTTTAGTTATGAGTTATGAGTGTCTGGTTATAAATTATCAGACCCAATAACTTTCGAAGCTTAAAGTTAATACAGGCAAAAGGAATTTAGGTTTGTTGACGGAGAAACTATGAACTAAAGAATGTTAAAATGTGGGTTTAAAAACACTCCCCAACCGTAAAGTAAAAACCCTGATTATAGCTGTCGGAATAGCCATAATCTATACGCAAATTTAACTTTTCTTTTTCCAGGATCGATATCCTTAATCCACCACCAAAGCTACCTTTTAAGCTTCTGGTATTAATATCCTTAGGCTTATTATAAACATCTCCTACACCACCAAACACACAGGCACTAAATCGCCACCAAATAGGAACACGGTATTCAACAATAGCCGAATACATTGAATTATCCCTAAACCTGCCCTGGTAAAATCCTCTCATGCCTCCAGCTCCACCAAATGATGCCATCGACCGATAAGGCGTTTCACCAAAAGTAACATAGTTGTATAATTGCGCAGCAATAATGTGTTTTTTGAATACTTTTTGAAATAAACGGATCTCTGCTGTCCATTTATTGAACGAATAAGTAGAGGCAAGTTCCTTGTTATAACTAGTGAAATGCGTTTGCAAAAAAACACCTTTAGTTGGCCAAAAGGTGGAATTACGAGTATCGTAGCTCACCGTAGCACCGATACCTGTAATGTTATAATTGCTTTTCCCGTAAAATGAAGCGGAATCCATTAAACCACCCTCAATGTATTGTATCCTGAATACATTCTGATAATCGGCCAGTAATCCAAAAAAAGTATGCTTCCAGAATTTTTTCTTTAAATGCGGACTCACAGCCACCTGTTCAAACACGTAACGTTCTACATCTGTATTTTTTGAGTTTTGTCCAATTCCCCAAAAATTATCAGGAAAATACGTATGTGATGAATTAAAATACAGTATATATTTTTCTTTTGGGAAATAAATAGTGGCATCTAATCCCTGGATATTTTGCTGACGTTCAGAAAATATCCCCAAAGCCGTAACCACCGATGTTCGGGTTGATGTGTCATTTTTGTGAGATGTTTTAAAATTGGCAGAAGCAGATAAGCCATAAGCCCAGCCGGTTTCGGGTGTTCTGAATAAAACAGGAATAGCAAGATAATTTACCCTTCGGGCAGTGTCGATCCTGAACTGCGCAAGAAAAACAGCCGGGAAACAACAAACAAGTATAATTAATTTTAATTGCAAATTAGCGCTAAAGATAGAAAATTATAACTCCAAAAAATTAACAGTTAATCCAACTTGCTTTTGAAAAAATTCAATAACTGGTATGTGATCAGAGCATCCATTTCACAATAATCAACTAATTGTTGTCTGATCTGTTCGGCGTCTATTAAATTTTGCGTTAACATACTTTCATAAATATACATGGCACTGATACCGGACTGGATCTCCAGGTTATCAAACCCTGCTTCCTTATTCACTAACGGAGCAATGCTCTTCAGAGTAAAATTCCCCTTCATATCAGGATGATAATAGTTTCCTTTTTTAATAGGCTCAGCGAGGTCGATGATCTTATTTTTGAAAACATTAATATCATTACTGTACTCAGGATACAAGGTTGCTAATTGATTCAATACGTTTTCCTCTAACGATTTATCAAACATTAAAATCGATTGAAAATCTTTGGTAGCTGTTAAAATTGCTTCCAGAAATTGTTTTCGCAGGTCTACTTCGATCGGTTTGAAATAACTGTATTGTTTAATTTCATTATTCTCCTCATAGATCATAGAGAACAAAAAAGGAATTTGTTGAAATGGCTTGGTTCCATTATAATAAGGAATAGCCGGCATCCAAACTTCTATATCTAAACTGCAAACGGGTTGTTTAATGTCTGAAATAAATTGTTTGACTTCCTCTTTAAAGATCTGTTCTTTTTGTTCGATCGCTGCTTTGACCTGTATCTTAATTTCTTTATGTTGTATGGTATTGATATCTATCTCATCGATGCGTTTTATATTTTGGTCATACAACTCAAACATGGCTTGTTTGGTTAGTTTACCTAAGGTTAATACCGAGTTAGGCTCATTGATGTTCTTCCAGCAGGTCCCCAAAAAATCGCATTCATATGGCTGAAAACAATGTGCACCGATCTTGATATCAGGTATCTTTCCTTGTTCTAAGGTAAGTTTGGCAATTTGTGTTTTGTGTGCAAAGTAGGCTACATTCTTCAATGCATCCTTCATTACCGAAGTTGTTTTAAATAGCTTACTGATCTCCAATTCACCATCCAAAACATATTTCGGATTCATAGTCAATAAATTAAAATCGCTTAACTCGGGTAAACAATTTTTGATTACGTAATATTGAAAGCAAGCATCTTTTACATAGGTCTCCGTAATTTTTAAAGAACTTTTCACCTCGTAAGCGATCCATTTACCATCTTTTTTATGAAGTATATCAACCATCACCAACAGGTCATCAAAAATGAATGTGGCTTCATAAATCGTATTTACGCCCTGACCAATTAAATGTTTTGTCTTCTCTGCAAACAATTGCTGATCTCTTTTTTCGCCGGCAGTTACATCTACACCACCCGGAAACAATTGCTGAGCAAAGATCCCAACATCTGTTCCACGCTTAAAGATCAGCTGCTTTTCCTTAGATAAAGAATCGCGCAGGTAAGGGTGGCTTTTATAAAGATAAAAGTGCTTCAGGCATTGTTCTGCTTTAATGAAGGCGGACTTACTGATTGGTGAACTCATAAACACTTGGTAATACTGTTCCAAAGCAGGTCTGCTGATCTGTCCCAGGAAAAGCAATCTTTCCTGTTTTTTCCGTTTTGAATTAATTTTAAACGCAGATCGTTATTATGGTACATCTCCATCATACCATTGGCTATATCGTTTACTTCAAAAGGATTTACCAATATACCGGCATCACCTAAAATTTCAGGCATGCTGGTTGTGTTGCTACATATTAAAGGTATTTCGCATTGCATAGCTTCTACTATTGGAATTCCGAAACCTTCGAAGTAAGGAACAAAGGCCAAAGCAAAAGCGCTTGCCATGATCTTCTCTAATTCTTCCTGTGGTTGTCTGCCTGTAAAAATAATATCGCTCTTATACTTTGATCTGTCAATAACACGCTTCACGTCTCCTTCGTTTGAATAGACAGCTCCCACCAAAACCAATTTAAAATCAGATTGTGTTTGTTCCTTAAACAGATCAAAAGCTGCAATTAAACGGTTCAAATTTTTACGTGGACTTTGTGAACCCACAAATAAAAAGTAAGGTTTACCGTGTGAAAATCTCTCTCTTACTTTTTGTTTATCAGTTTCAACCAAAGGCTTGAAGCCTTCATTGATACCATTATACACAACATCAATTTTATTAGGGTCAATATAATAATGCTTTGAGATATCTATTTTACTATACTCAGAAACAGTTGCTATGCGGGTAGCCAGTTGTGCATATTTAGGAAAAAAATGATTGTAATACTTGCTCGTTAACGACTTCAGATCCTGTGGATTATGCAAAAAATTGATATCATGGATCACAGGTAGCTGTTTACATTTAGCACCCGGAGACAAAAAACCGTCGGGAGACAAGAACAGATCTGGCTTCATCCTGTTCAATACGCTTTTAACCGAGATATGAAACCATGCATAGTACAAAAAGGGATGTCTTGCCTGCGGACCTAATACCAACGGAGTGATGTTATCCGAAAAAATAAACTCATCATCATAATCCCTATCAAATAAAAAAACAAAATGCACGTTGGGATTATTTTGGGTAATACGTTTTAGCGTTTGATAACTAAACCACCCAATTCCATCTAATTTATTTTTTAGTAATAAGCGAGTATTGACTACTATTTGCAAGTATTAAATTTTACTGCAAAATAAGGGAATTTTTAAACTTAAAAAATTCATTTGTCTATTTTATTACAGTTTAAATCATCTTAAACCAGTACCAACGGAATATTGATCTTATGCCTTACACTTTCAACGGTTGTTCCAAATAGCAGATCCTTAAAAGTAGTATGTCCATGAGTTCCCATAACCAATAGATCACATTCTTTTACCAGGTCGGGAATAACTGTTTTAGGACTACCAAAACCTAATTTAAATTCACAGTGATACCCTTGTTCGATCAATTGTGTTTTATAAGCAGATAAATTTTCGCTATCCTCAGTTCTTTCCAGATCGTTGGTTTCTTCTCCATACATTACTGCATTAGTGCTTTCTAAAACATGTATCAAAACATAATGTGCCGCTTTGCCTCCCAATTGCAATGCTTTATTAATGGCCTTATTGTCGCTGGTGCTAAAATCCACTGTAATAGCAATGCGTGAATACGGCTTCTGCTCTTCAAAATGGATCTTAGATATATTGCCATGAAATTGAGTCGGTGATTTTTGTTTTGTATTCTTAAATAGTGGTTCGAATGTAATGTATAATAAAATAGCCAAACAGATCAACATAAATGGAATGACAATAATACCTATCAGAAAAGCATGTTCAGAGTCCTGCAACCATTCCCTTACTTTATTGAATAACATTTGGCAATTCAAAAACACGATAACGGATACGGAGATCCACGATGCAATTTTTTGCCATAGAGGAATGGTGAATTCACCCATGCGTTTTTTATTACTCACAAAATGAATTAGTGGAATGATAGCAAAACCTAATTGCAAACTTAATATTACCTGGCTCAGTACTAATAGATCACCGGTTTTGTCTTCGCCTAAAAAGTATATCGTTAAAAATGCAGGAACAATCGCAATTAATCTGGTTAATAATCTTCGGATCCAGGGTTGTAATCTTAAATTCAGATAACCTTCCATAATTATTTGCCCGGCCAAAGTACCTGTAACTGTTGAACTTTGTCCAGCTGCAATTAAAGCGATGGCAAATAATAATGGAGCCAATGTACTGCCTAGCATTGGTGCCATCATCTTATGAGCATCCTGTATCTCAGTAACTTCTACACCTGTATTAAAAAAAGTAGTTGCCGCGATGATCAAAATAGCTGCATTTACAAATAAAGCTAGATTTAATGCAACTGCGCTATCAATAATATTAAACCGAATGGCCTTTTTCATTTCAACATGAGTCCTTTCAAACTGCCGGGTTTGTACCAATGAAGAGTGCAAATATAAATTATGCGGCATTACTGTAGCACCAATGATCCCAATTGCAATATATAAGGCATTTTCGTTGGTGAAACCAGGTATCAATCCTTTTGATATTTCAATTACATCCGGTTTGGCAATTAATAATTGAATAAAAAACGACACCCCAATAATAGCAACCAGTGAAATAATAAAAGCTTCCAGTTTCCGGATACCTGCATTTAATAAAAACAATAACACAAAACTATCCAGTACTGTAATACATACGCCGCCTAAAATAGAAATGGATGGAAACAACAAATGAATACCGATAGCCATACCCACTACTTCTGCCAGGTCACAAGCTGCAATAGCAATTTCGGCTAACACATATAAAAAATAATTAATGAATTTAGAATAATGATCCTTGGATGCCTGAGCCAGGTCTCTTCCGGAAACAACTCCTAAACGGATACAATGGCTTTGAAGTAACAAGGCTATCAGGTTACTCATTACTAAAACCCAGATCAAACTGTAGCCGTATTTACTTCCACCTTCAATGTCGGTAGCCCAGTTCCCGGGATCCATGTACCCCACACTGATCATGTAAGCGGGACCAATAAATGCCAGTAATTTTCTAAAACCACCTTTCCCGGAAGTATTTACGGAAGAGTGAACTTCATCTAAAGATTTATGATTATTGCCGGACAAACTATTTTCTTAATTCGAAATTATTACCAAGGTAAACACGTCTTACCATTTCATCATTTGCCAGATCCTCTGCAGAACCTGATTTAATAACCTCACCGGCATACAGCAGGTAAGTTCTATCTGTAATATTCAATGTTTCATGTACATTATGATCGGTAATTAAAATACCAATGTTCTTATTCTTTAACGTTCGAACCACACTTTGTATATCTTCAACTGCAATAGGATCAACGCCGGCAAAAGGCTCATCCAACAAAATAAATTTTGGATCAGTAGCTAATGCGCGTGCAATCTCCGTTCTTCTTCTTTCTCCACCTGATAGTTGATCTCCAAGATTTTTACGAACGTGATGCAATGCAAATTCATCCAGTAAACTTTCCACTTTATGATCCTGTTCTGCTTTTGTCTTCTTGGTCATTTGTAAAACCGCCCGCAGATTATCCTCTATACTCAATTTTCTGAAAACTGATGCTTCCTGTGGCAGATAACCTACTCCAAGTTGTGCTCTTTTATACATAGGCTCACCGGTAATATCTTTATCATCTAAAAATATTTTTCCGGAATTGGGCTTCACCATCCCTACGATCATGTAAAAAGAGGTTGTTTTTCCGGCACCGTTAGGTCCAAGCAAACCTACGATCTCACCTTGTTGCACCTGAACGCTAACGTTATTGGCAACGGTCCTGCTTTTATATTTTTTTACTAAATTTTCTGAACGAAGTATCATGGCTTTAAATCTATATCTATCAAATATAACTAAAGATTAGCGAAGCAAAATTATAAAAAATGTGAAGGAATGACTCGCCTTTTTTGGACGACCAAAAAGATTTTTTTGGTCTTATGTGTTTTATAAAAAACGAACTTAAAATGCCATCTGGAATCCGAATTTCACACCAAAATTATCAATGGCTTTTGGCCTGTGATAAGTGGAACGCCATAAAGCATCTACTCTGAATACTTTAAAGATGTTTTCAATCCCGGCACTTACTTCCACATACGGCTCACGGCCAAGTGCATTTAAAGTAGTAGGAAATATGAGCGTTTTTCTGTTCTTATCATTTACACTGCCCCAAAGTGCCTTACAAGTAACCACTTCACGCCATTTTAATTTTTTAAGTAGTGGGATCTTATTGAACAATAATCCTTCAAAGTGATGGAACACTCCGACCGAAGCATACTGATCGCTGGCAAACTCATAGTATTTCATCATATTGAACGACATGTAATCATATACATAAGTTTCATTACCACCATGTAATTCCATCAAAGGATATGGTACAGCTCCGAATATTTTGCCTACCTCTCCCGAATAGTCAGTATACCCTAATAATGACACCAATCGTACCCTGTCAAATAAATTCAACACTACTTTTTGGTAATCATACTCTCCGCGAAATGCATTTTGCAATGATTTAGCATAGGTTACCTGCAATATTGGCCATTTTGTTCCTAAGCTGATCCTGCTAAAATCACCGCTGATAAATTTTTCTTTATAGGCAAATCTTACATTTAACCTGGCTTCCGTGTTTCTGATATTTTCTTTTGTGGCTATACTACCATCATTTTTATAGTATCTGTAGGCATTAGAGACTAAAGGTGTGATCGTTCTTCCTATAAATGTAACTTTAGAAGTTAAACCATCGAGCCATTCTCTTTCGTACCAGGCATAGGTTTGGTCAACACGGGTTAAATTAGTTAAAGGGCTTGTTCGGAATAAAGACGCAAAAATATTATCCTGCGAAAACCCATTTTGGCTTTGACCTAGGATCTCATAATCACTTTTATAAGTCATACCCATTAATTGCCGGTGAGGTTTTTTAGTGATAAACGTTTTGAATCCCAGGCTATACTTAAATTTTTCGTCTTTGAACCCATATGCCACGTAGCCCTGCAACTCATACCAGCGGCTAAATTTACTGCTGGTTCGTCCGCCAAAACGGGTTCTTAAACCTTCCACTTTATTATAACTCACGAGATTAAAATAAGGACCTATCTCAAAATTATTTACCACTTTGTATCCCGAAACAAAAATGGTAAGAATATCAACCCAGGTGCGGTATACAGGTAATGTTTTGATCGTGTCGATCATGTGATAGATCTTTTTTTCACGTGCAGACAAACTATCGTGCCGGTTGTTGTTCCAGAATTCATCAGAGTATAACAACGCAGAATCTTCAACTACTATTTTATCTCCAAATTCATAGAACTTTACATCTTTAGGTTGATTGATCTTAAAATCTTTATAGGAAGTGGTTTTTCGTCCATAAATTCCCACCTGGTTCTTATACATTGCAAAATCAATAACCAACCTGTCTTTACTCAACATCCATGTGCTGTCTATCTTTTCAAATTCCTGAACAATATTGGCTGCGTTTATAAAGTTAATATTAGCATCTTTTGGGATACTCATTTCCAAACGTTTTACGGCCCATGTAGAATCGGAGATCCACATATTACCGCTAAAACAGAGCTCCTGTGGACGTTTAGATTTAAATCGTATCTGATAGCAACGCGTGTTCCCAATAAATAAACTATCCTCTAAATAATATTTATAATAAAAAAATCCGTTATCAGAAATGGGGCTCACAAAATCTTTATTGAATACTAAAATATGATTGTCATACACGTTGATATTTTGATACATATCACCCATTACAGAGGTAACACTCGTGTTTTCGATGCCTGTAATTTTATTGGCCTTGATAACTTCTTTTTTAAGGGTTGGGTTATTGCGATAATAAACTTCTGAGATAGCCTCAGTGATAAAGATCGGCAAAGAAGGCTTCTCGCCTGAATTTGCGCTATCCACATTATCAAATACGAACTTTATGGGTTTGAATATTTTTCGGTCACGCATTTCCTTCGGAATACGGTTCAGATCAAATTCAACCTTGTTGTAGGTCTCGTATTGATAGGCATCCAGTTTACGTTTGTTATTAAATGGCTTGTTGGCAATCACATTCCGGATGATCCTGTGAGCCGGGTTTTCACCTGCTTTTACAACCACTTCCAGTAAATTTACACCTTCCAAAACCATAGGCATATTAATGGTTTGGTTCTCGCCACGCTTAATGGGTCGCACCAGCTTTTTGTAGCTTACATAGGTTGCAACGATCGAATCGCCGGGCTTAGAAGTTGTAATTGAATAATTTCCATCAAAATCAGTGGTAGCGCCAACTGTTGTTCCTTTTATTAAAACCGGAACAAAAGGCAAGGGCTCTTTTGACTCAGAATCGAACACTTTACCGCTAATTGTATAATTTTGGGCAAACGAAAGAACACTGTAGAAAAAAAGAAATAAAAAATAGTAATAGTGTATCTTCTTAATCATTAAATTTATTATCTTTTAAAAGTAACAATAACTACTAAAATATCAAATTATATTATTCAAACAGGGAACGGGATTTGTTAAATTATGAGTAAGTACGACGCAGTAATTATAGGAAGTGGTTTGGGTGGCTTATGCACCGCATATATTTTAGCAAAGCACGGAATGAAGGTTTGTGTTCTTGAAAAAAACCGACAGATTGGTGGTTCCCTACAAATATATAGCAGGGATAAAACAATCTTTGAAACAGGAGTTCATTATCTGGGCGGGTTGGATGAAGGACAGAACTTACACAGCTATTTCAAATACTTTAACATCCTTAAAGATCTTAAATTACAAAAGTTAGACCAGAATGGTTTTGATGTCATCACATTTGAAGGAGATGATCAACACTATCCACACGCACAAGGTTATGATAATTTTATTGAAAGATTAGCGGCGATATTTCCTCACGAAAGAGAAGCCCTGAAATTATACATACAAAAAGTAAGGGAAACCTGCGCAGATTTTCCGATGTATAATTTATCGAGCAACAAAAAAGATTTTACCAATGCCTGGCATTTACAGATCGACTCTCAAACATACATAAACTCTATTTTTAAAGACCCTAAACTTCAAAAAGTTATTGGAGGCAACAATATGCTTTATGCCGGCGTTGCAGGAAAATCACCTTTCTACGTTCATGCATTGGTTGTTAATTCGTACATAGAAAGTTCGTACAGATGTATTGATGGCAGTTCGCAAATTGCAAAAATAATGAGCAAAAACATTAAAGCAATGGGAGGCGAAATTTTAAATTACCATGAAGCCACAAAATTTAATTTTAACGGGAGTGATATTGAATCTGTAGAATTGGCCACTGGCGAACGTATTGAAGGAAAAACATTTGTTTCCGCTATCGATCTTGCCAAAACCATTGATATGGTTGACGGCCCTCAATTAAGATCAGCCTACAAGAACAGATTAAAAGGTTTGGAAAGTACGGTATCTGCATTTTTATTAAATGTAGTAGTGAAACCAAATTCTTTGGAACATTTGAATCATAACATTTATCATTTACGCAACCATGATGTGTGGGCCGGACCTTTCTATAAAGTAGAAGACTGGCCGGAGTCTGTAGCTGTATTTGGAAATACAAACTCAAAAAATCCAAAATATACCGAGAATTTTACGGCTATGGGCTATATGCGTTTTGAAGAATGCGAAAAATGGTGGAATACCAAAAGTATTATACCCAATGAGGTTAATTATCGTGGAGATGATTACTTAGCTTTTAAAATCGAGAAATCCGAGAAATTGCTCGACTTATTAGAAGCACGCATGCCAGGCATGCGATCAAAAGTGCAATCTTATACCAGTGCTACGCCTATTACCTACAGAGATTATATTGGTAGCAAGGATGGTTCATTATATGGCGCCATCAAAGATTACAAAGAGCCATTAAAAACATTTATCACCCCACGCACCAAGATCAATAATTTATTTTTAACTGGCCAGAATTTGAATTTACATGGTGTATTAGGTGTAACTGTTAGTTCTGTTGTCACCTGCACCGAGATCTTAGGCGACCCATTACTGATCGATAAGATCAGAGAGTGCCGCTAACTTATAATTATATTTCATAACTACATTTTATGTTAACGATAGATCCTAAAGAAACTCCAATACCACAATTACATCAGTACTTATTAGGTGCTGTTGGTCCACGCCCTATTTGTTTTGCAAGCACGGTTGATGCAGCAGGAAACCATAACCTGGCGCCATTCAGTTTTTTTAATGTATTTTCTGCTAAACCCCCTATCGCTATTTTTTCTCCCAACTTGAGTGGCAGAACCGGAGAGCCCAAAGATACCCATTTGAATATCAAAGAAGTTCCTGAATGCGTGATCAATATTGTGAACTATAATATGGTACATCAAATGAGCTTGGCCAGCAGTCCCTATCCCAAAGGCACAAACGAATTTGTTAAAGCAGGATTTACGGCAATTGCATCCGACCTGGTAAAACCAATGCGTGTAAAAGAAAGCCCCGTGCAATTAGAATGCAAAGTATTTGAACTAAAAGAAATTGGCAATTGCAATTTAGTGATGTGTGAAATAGTAAAAATACACATTGATGAATCTGTGCTAAACGAAAATAAATTGATCGACCAACAAAAAATTGATCTGGTTGCCCGCATGGGTGGTAACTGGTATTGTCGCGCTCACGGAGATGCTCTGTTTGAGATCGAAAAACCAATCACTACCATCGGTGTTGGTGTTGATACAATCCCTGCAACTATTAAAAACAGTAACATATTAACAGGAAATAACCTTGGTCAGTTGGGAAATCTTGAAATAGTACCAAGCAAAGAAGAAGCTGAAAATTACAATCAAACTTTGACACAAAAATTTTCAACAGAAACAGAAAAACATCAATACGCCAAAACATTGCTTGATGTGAATAAAGTAAAAGAAGCCTGGTGTGTACTTATGGGATAATACCCTCCGTTGGGTATAGATATCTTAAATAGATAAGCTAGCTTTGAAACATAATTTAAAATAAAAGTCATGAAAAAAAATCTGTTTATTATTTCAGCAGTATTGTTGACATGTTCGTTACAATTGAAGGCAAAAAATGAGCCCCTGTTAAAGGAAAAATCTCCTGGTTTTCTTGTAAAAAAGAATGCATTTATGAAAGATGATGTTCCTGCGACTGCAAGCTCACCGAAAAACATCATTAAATTAAACCTCACACAATTAGCTCTTACAAATATATCTCTTCAGTATGAACGTGCATTTCATAAAAACCTTTCCGCTGCTTTAGGTTTCAGCTATCTGATACCAAGGGCTATTCCTTCTCAAATTTTCGAGCCTTCCGAAAATGGCTCCGGTTACCAATTACCAAAATTTGGCGGCTGGGCAGTTACACCTGAGATTCGTTTTTACCCAGGAAAAAAGGTGAAACACAAGGCACCACATGGGTTTTATATGGCACCGTATTTCAGATATTCAAGATATAGTTTAAAAAGCGACTATGTGGATGTTGATTCTGTTTCAGGTCAACGTAATAATTATGAAGTAAAAGCATCCTATTCAGGATTTACAGCCGGCTTAATGCTTGGTTCACAATGGTTAATTGGTAAACATTTTTCGATCGACTGGTGGATCGTTGGTGGAGGGTACGGAAAAGCCAAATTTAAAATACATGCAGAATCTACTGATCCGGGTTTCTATCTATCACCTCAGGACCAGGAAGAACTTAAACAGGATATGAAAGAAAACACCAATGAATTGGGAAGTTTTGGAGATGGTGAAGTTACAGTTGAAACAACTACTAACTCGGCAACAACTACCGTTACAGGTTTACCAATGATAAGTTTACGTGGGTTTGGTTTAACCCTGGGATTTAGTTTTTAACCTAAGCATACATTTAACATGAAGGTCGTTTGCTAATTAGTAAACGACCTTTTTTTGTTATCGTACTATTTAGATGTATATATTTATGCCAAATTAGTATCACATGAAACCTATAAGTTTTAGCACTCATATAGATAAACTAACTTATTTAAAAACATTTTATCTCGAGATACCTGCCACTGTTGTCAAAAAAATTGGTGGTATAGGAAAACAGAGATTGATCTGCGAAGTAAACCAACAATTAAAGTTTCAATGCGGCTTAATGTCTTTACCCGAAGGTAAAGCATATATTTCCATTAACAGCAAACGCATGAAGGAATTGGGAGTTGGAATGGGAGATATTGTAGCTATTATTTTGACAGAAGACACGAGTGAATACGGTGTAGATGTGCCCGAAGAGCTCACGGAATTATTTAAGCAGGACACTGAAGGCAAACGTCGTTTTGATCTATTGAAACCTGGAATGCAGCGATATATTTTAAATCATGTGGCCGTAGTTAAAAGCCCACAATTAAAACTGGAAAGAGCATTTACGCTTATCACGAATTTAAAACACCTAACCCCCGGTAAGGAAACATTCAAAGAAATTCTCGGTAAATAATTTTGTAGAGAATAATCAGCGCTCTTTCATGATTTTTACAATGGCTTTAGGGCTAAATATATAGCTAACACGTTTATGCTAAATTAGCATGTAATTTGCATATCTTTATTTCACCTAAAAATTAAAACTATGAAAAAAATTTACTTACTCTTTATCACAATCCTTTATAATTTCTGCATAACCGCCCAGAGTTATAATTCTACAACTTTAGTCAGCGGTTTACAATATCCGGTAGCATTTGATGTTGCTCCGGATGGAAGGTTTTTTATTACCGAAAAAGGTGACGGATCAAATACCGTATCACAAAAATCGCGAATTCGAGTATACAGCAACACGGGATCTTTGATCGGTGTATTTTATGATCTGAGCGACTCTACCAATTCTGATTTTGAAAGAGGCGTTTTAGGAATTTCCCTTGATCCTGATTTTACGACCAACCATTATGTGTATGTTTATTACAATCATTTATACAATGGAGACGAACGGATACGTATTGTTCGATTTACTGAAGCATCTAATATAGGTACAAATCCTGTACTTATATTTGATCTGGATGTAGCCAATAACATTGCAGGAAACCATGTAGGAGGAAACTTGCATTTCAGGCCATCACAGCCCAATCATATCTATTTTACAATTGGTGATCTTGCATACCAGCAAAGTAATCCTACATTGAACTATGCCAATAAATTAACTAATCCTTATGGCAAAATCCTTCGCATTAATAAAAACGGAACTGTACCAACTGATAATCCTTACTATGACAATGGAGATCCGTTAACTACTAACTGTGACTGGATATGGAGTTATGGACATAGAAATGCATTTGATTTTTGTTTTAGTCCGGTAAGTGATAGTATGTATTGTTCTGAAAATGGATTAAACAAATGGGATGAAGCCAATTTAATTACGAAAGGCTCATTTTATGGTTGGGCAAGTTGTGAGGGCAATTATGTGAACAATTCAACTACCGTATTATGTTCTACCCCGGGAGCTGTAGCACCAATCACTACATGGGGTGTTCCGCTTCCATCTGTTACAGGGATCTTATACTATTCGGGAACAACGTGGAATGCATTAAATAATCATTTATTGGTGGCAGAAAATAATAATGGGATCCTTTATGATTGTACGCTGGGAAATGCTCCTGCGTATAATACTGTAACCGGTATGGTTCAAATAGGGGATCTTACAGCATCAGGAGGGCTAACAACATTAAAACAAAGTGCTGATGGCTGTATATTTGCTATGAAAGGCGGCTACACAACAAACGGCCTAATTTACAAAGTTTGCCCTCTAAGTATTGGGGTTCATGAACTAATATCGCCATCAATAGAAATGATCGTTTTCCCTAATCCTGCTAAAAATTACATAACAGTTGAAATGACCATTTCGGAAGAAAGAGAAATTGAATTACAGTTAACTGATATATATGGCAGATCTATAAGATCAGAATTAGTAAATATCAAAACCGGTAAAAACACCCATACTATAGAATTGGATCAACAGAATATGGCAAAAGGTATTTACGTTATGCAGCTAAAAGATATTTCTTCGAAACAGCTATTGAGCTCAAAAAAAATAGTTATTGAATAAGTTCTAAATAATGAAAATGAAAAAAAGGAGAATGACAATCATTCTCCTTTTTTTATTCAATAAATAGTAATTATTATATCTATACGACTGACTTAATTTACTATAGATTTAAAACATTTTTTTCGCATCAACAATATTTTTTATTTATCTGCGTTAAACCATAACAGCCAAATAATTTAAAAATATTCGTATGAACAAAATAACAACATTTTGTATGCTATTTCTATTGCCTACATTTTTGTGCCACTCGCAAAAAAACGCAGGCTCAGCTGAACACCATGGCATTAATGAAAGTCAAAAAGAATTAAGTGAAAGTAATTTCTTAAAAATGACCCATGCTGATTCAAAAAAAAATGGTCTTCCTTATTATTTAGAGCATTACATGGTAAATGCAGTTATCCCATCCCTTGATATAACAAACCCAGTTATCAGAGAACTTACCGAATATGAACTAAAAACCATTGAACCTTATAAGAATTTGATCACAAATGAATTTGACCTTTCCTCTTCTATAGCTCAAGCGCGCATGGAAACAATTTTATACCAGAGAATAATTCCTTTAAGATTAAATGCTCAAACCAATAAATATGAATATCTGCAATCTTATTTACCATCCTGGGACATAACTAAAGCACAAAGCAATGCATCATTTAATAAAATTAAAAACAATGCGAAAACAGCAACTGCAAACTCTTCAGTTCTTTCAACCGGAAAATGGTATAAAATTGGAGTTACAAAAGAAGGTGTCCATAAAATCAATAAACCCTTTTTAACGTCACTGGGAATTGATCTGGATCAGGTTGATCCCAGAAATATAAAAATATATGGAAATGGAGGAAAATTATTGCCAGAAAAAAATTCTATTTTTAGATATGATGACCTGCAGGAAAATTCAATAACTGTTATTGGAGAAAATGATGGCATTTTTCATGACACAGATTATGTGTTGTTTTATGGACAGAGTACTGATTCATGGAAACACATCAACGGTTCTAATATTCCCTTTGAACATCAGTTACATTATTTTAGCGACACATCCTTTTATTTCATCACAACTGACTTAGGGCCTGGAAAGCGAGTGCCATTGCAATCATCCTTATCAAATAGTCCGGATCGTACAACTAACACACAAGACTACTATGGCTTTCACGAATTAAATCAAATTAATCTTGTAAAAAGTGGTCGGGAATTTTATGGCGAAAAATTCGATCTCAATACATCTTACTCGTTTTTATTTAACATCCCAAATGCAATTACCACGGATAGTGTGCATGTGAAAACCGGTGTTATGTCAAGATGTAATGGTCCCATATCTCACTCAACCTATCAGGTAAATTTCAATGGTAATATGTTCGCCATTTCCTGTCCAACAACAAACACCACAGCATATTTGGCTGATGTTGCCCGCTATGGTAAAAATCAAAAAAGTGGGATACTGGGTTCAAATATATTATCCATTAGCATATCAAAACAAACATCACAAGCTGTAGGTTGGCTTGATGAAATAATTTATAACTGTCGAAGGAACCTGACCTTCGATCAGACACAATTTAATTATAGAGATAGAAGGGTTATAGGCGGGCCGAATACATTTGCTAAATACATGATCACCAATAATAACTCAACTAATCCCATTGTATGGGACGTTACAGATCCTACGAATATTAAAACACAAGATTATAGTGTGACTGGAAATATACTTGAATATACCTCCGGCTCGGATTCACTAAAAGAATATTGCATTTTTACTGATAAAATGTCCTATACACCCAAAGCATATGGAGCCATTGTTAACCAAAATCTGCACAGCATTCAACAGGCCGATTTTATTATTGTTACTCACCCTGATTTTATGGCTGAAGCTCAACGTATTGCAAATATACACATGACCTATGATAGCCTAACTTATGCTATAGTAACTACGCAACAGATATATAATGAATTTTCTTCGGGAACGCCTGATATAGTAGGAATCAGAGATTTTGTAAAAATGCTTTATAAAAGACCGGCCAACCCGACGCTGGCAACCAAATATTTATTACTACTGGGTGATGGTT
This sequence comes from Bacteroidota bacterium, assembly GCA_040386075.1. Lineage (GTDB taxonomy): Bacteria > Bacteroidota > Bacteroidia > B-17B0 > Aurantibacillaceae > UBA4416. The sequence continues at coordinate 21,308 of JAZKGE010000073.1, read as the reverse complement.
CTTATAGGAATAAGGATATTAATTCTTCGGGAAATACGGCATTAATACCAACCTATCAAACTGCGGAATCTGCATCTTTTACTTATTCTTATGCCAGCGATGATTTCTTCGCCATGATGGATGATGTTGAAGGAGACCTCGTAGCAAACGATATTGTAGATATAGGTGTTGGTCGTTTTCCTGTTAAAAATAAAGCCGAAGCTGTTGCCGTTACCAATAAAGTTGAGCATTATTACAAACTGAATTACGCATTTAACGTCAATGCTCTTGAATCTTCCTGTCTTACCTCAGAAAATGATTATCCTCAGGGCGATTGGCGGAACTGGATATGTTTTGTAGCAGATGACGAAGATGGCAATAGTCATTTGAATGAAGCCAATTCATTAGCATCCATTGTAAATAATAATCAGAAACAATATAATATCGATAAAATATATATTGATGCATACGTGCAAACTTCTACTCCCGGCGGTGACCGTTACCCGGATGCTATTGCCGACCTTGACCGACGAATGGGAAAAGGTGCTTTAATTGTGAATTACACGGGGCATGGTGGCGAATTGGGATTAACAGAAGAACGTATTGTTGAAGTGTCACAAATTTTAGGCTGGAAGAATAAGAATAATCTTCCGTTAATGGTTACTGCTACGTGTGAATTCAGTCGTTTTGATGACCCTGATCGTACTTCAGCCGGAGAATATTGTTTATTGAACGAAAATGGTGGCGCTATTGCCTTAATGACCACCGTGCGATTAGCATACTCTTCGTCAAACCTTACTTTAAATACTTACTTTTATAACCACGCGCTGGAGCCTATGAGCAATGGAAAGATGCCTCACATTGGTGACCTCTACCGCCTAACAAAAACCGACATAGGGTTTGCACCAGCCTATCTGAATTTTGTTATACTAGGCGATCCTGCATTAAAATTAGCTTATCCTGAGCAACGGATTTTCACATCAACTATCAATAACCAACTCATTACCTCTACTTCTACCGATACCCTAAAATCGTTATCTAAAATTACGGTAACAGGTTTTGTGGGAGATGAGTTAGGTAATAAGAACACCAGCTTCAATGGCGTAGTATATCCAACCGTATTTGACAAAGCATCCATAGTGACTACTTTAGGTAATGACCCTCCCCGTCCCGGCTTCAGTGGTTCGTTTCCCACGTCGTTCCTAACACAAAAAAACATTATCTACAAAGGAAAATCCCAGGTTGTACAAGGCGAATTCTCTTTTTCGTTCTTAGTTCCTAAAGATATTTCTTATGATTTTGGAAAAGGAAAAATAAGCTATTATGCCCACAATGGATTGCACGATGCTGCAGGATACTACGATCGTATTGTGATCGGTGGATCAAACCCAAATGCCATTTCAGATGGACAGGGTCCATTGATTAATTTATTTATGAATAACGAAAAATTTGTAGTAGGTGGGCTTACCAATGAAAGCCCAAAAATGTATGCGCTTATTGCCGATTCAAGTGGTATCAATACTATTGGAACAGGTATAGGGCACGATATCATAGCTATACTAGATGAAAATACAAATAAACAAATTGTTCTGAATGATTATTACGTGTCTGATCTTAACACATATCAGCGTGGAAAGATCCGTTACCCATTTAACGAATTGACCGAAGGAAATCATCACTTAAGTTTAAAGGTATGGGATGTACAAAATAATTCGTCAACAACACATACTGATTTTGTTGTTGCTAAAGAAGCGGATCTGGCCCTTACTCATGTTTTAAATTATCCAAATCCATTCACTACAAAAACTAATTTTTTCATAGAACATAATCAGTGTTGCATCAGCCTAAAGGTATTGATCCAGATCTATACGATCAGTGGCAAAGTGGTTAAATCAATTAATAGATCCATTAGCAGTGACGGCTTTAGATCTGATGGCATAGAATGGGATGGCAAAGATGAGTTTGGCGATAAGCTGGCTCGCGGTGTGTATATCTATAAAGTATCTGTAACAGATCCTACCCATAAAAAAATTGACAAAATAGAAAAATTAGTTATTTTAAATTAAATAAAAAACGGAGAATGAAATCATTCTCCGTTTTTGTTAGTATTATGGACTTTACTATTAACTTAGTTTTCTACAGGCAAGAAACTGTATTTTTTACCATACTCCATCATTTGTGATGTAAAGCTTCTTGGATACTCTACTTTTACATCAATGATCTTGCCTTCTTTCATTACAGGAATTAACTTAGGTTGAATAAATCCTTGATAAGGTGCCATTGCAAGTTTTTTGTAGCGCTCTAATACTTCTTTGTGCAGGTCCTGATCAACTTTTACTCCATAGTTCTCGATCAAATTTTTACCTGCTGTGTAATCGCCCTGAGATTTAATGCGTTGAATTTCTTTCAATAATTCACCAAATAACACACGTAATTTTAAATAGTCATTTATCAAGAAATAAGTTTTGCCGTTTTCAACTTTTTTCTCGATCACGTTATCTTTTTTTCCTTTTTCATAAGCCCAGGCTGCAACCATCTGGCGGTTACGCATGTGAGCCTCTTCAATATTGTCTCCTAATTTTAAACGTGATAATTGCACCATTAAACCTTTGGTGATATACTCATCATAAGATGCTTTACCATAGTCCAAAGAAGGCATTACTCCAAGATCAACTAATTTTTGATCCATCAAATAATATAAAGCCACCAGATCAGCTCTTCCTTCTTCCAATGCAGATGCATAATTTTTTAATGTCTCATGTGGCTGTCCTACACCATCTTCAATTTGCCCGCTTGCATGCCCAATAACTTCATGCATATCGGTATGCAATTTATCGGCTAAGCCTGCATAAGCTAATACATTTTTACGAATGGCATCATTATAGTAAAACTCATTCACAACGCTTCCACCGGCAGCCTGATCATATGCTTCTACAATGTTTCCAAGGTTCACAGATTTAGAACCGTGTGATTCTCTGATCCATTCGTTGTTCGGTAAATTGATTCCGATTGGTGTTGAAGGTGATGAATCGCCACTTTCCATAACAGCATTAATTACTTTTGCTGAAATACCCTTTACATTTTTCTTTTTATGCTCCGGAAATAAGGTTGAATTATCTTCGAACCACTGGGCATTCTCTCCAATATTAGCAATACGTTTCGATGCTTCAAAATCCTTGATAGAAACAACTGATTCAAAAGAACCTTTTTTACCTAATGGATCTTCATAAACTTCAATAAATCCATTTACAACATCTACGGCGCTCTTTGTATCTTTTACCCAGGCAATATTATACTCATCAAAGTCTTTTAATGAACCCGATTTATAGAATACAACTAATTTTTGTAAAGCATCTTTTTGTTCAGCATTTTCAGCAACGGTAATAGCTTTTTCCAACCAGTAAACAATTTTCTCGATCGCTTTTGTATACATACCTCCTACTTTCCAAACTTTCTCAACGATCACTCCATTTTCTTTAACCAACTTACTGTTTAAGCCAACCATAATCGGCATCTTGTCTTTTTTATCGGTCATTTTCTCATAAAAGGCAATAGCCTCTTCCTGAGTAACGCCTTCATAAAAATTAACCGCCGAAGTGGTTATCATATCTTTAGTAGCATCCAACACAACCTTTTTAGCAGCGATTTTCTCATCAAAAATGATCGGTGTTAAACGCGCAACGAATGCAGCTTTGGTTTCACCTGCTTTTAATGGCAGGGTTGCAGGAGCGCATGCTTCTACTAATTTTGAAAAATACGCGGGTTTAAATTCAGGCAGGATCTTATCGCTGCTGTAGTGATGATGAATACCATTACTAAACCATACGCGTTTTGTATAAACCAAAAACTTTTTATAATCTTCCGAGTTAACATCGCCCTTATAGCCTGTCATGATAGCCTCCAATGTTTTACGGATCGTTAAATTATATTTGTAATTTTGATCGTAGCTCATGTCTCTTCCTGCCAAAGCAGCTTCAGATAAATAAAATAATAATTCTTTTTGTTGAAGGCTTAACTGATCGAAACCCGGAATTTCATAACGAAGAATTCTGAGATCAGCGAATTGTTCGCTAACATATTCAAAAGTATGAGTAGTACCTTTAGGAGTTGTACTATGAGCATCTGTATTTTTTGAATTTTGAGCCATACCTGAAAGACCAAAGGCAAGTGGTAATACTAAATGTTTAAAGTTCATATAATTATTATTTAGGAGCACAAGAATAACATAAAAATCAATGTTTTGCAAGAGGTTTTTGCATTGTTTGATTAATGGTTATATTTGTGTTTAATGGGTAAAAGGCTTCACATAATTGCTCTTACAATACTAGTAGTTTTATGCAACAACCAAATGATGGGTCAGAGCGTAAAAAAAAATCTGTTACTGGCAAATGCCTTACCTTATCATCAAAAATTGTATGTCTATGGTTATGAGCAATCAAAATCTGATCTTTTGTTTAAATGCTATTCTTATGATTATCAGTTAAAACTAAAAGACAGTACCTTTTATAATCTGGGAAAACATACATTGGCAGATTATTTAGATATTAGTATCGATACTTTACACGATGTGTTGAACTTTTATTTTCAGTTGGCAAATCAAAAAAATCTGGTGAGCTTATTGCGATTAAATGACTCTCTTGTAAAGATCGCTTCAGCAGAGGATTATGATGCTAACCATGTTAATTCATTAGCTGCATTTGATGATGAAAAATATGCCAGCAAAGAAGATCTGTATATCATAAGAACAAATACCGACACTGCCGGTAAGCAGTTTTATCTTTCAAAATATCATGTAAAAGACATGAAGAAACCTTTTGAATATGACTATCAATGGCAGTTCGCATTTGAAAGAAAATATATACACCGAGCATCTGTCATGTATGCAGATAGTAGCCAGGTAATTGTGTATGCACATGTATTTGACGGATTAAAAAAAGGTCAATGGATCCTTCGAATAAATGCCCGTACAGGCGATATCATTAAAGGAAGTAAACTAAGTGCAAAAGGAGATCCGCGTTACTTTTTGATGTCGAATATGGTATTTGATAAAAAACTAAAAAGCATTGATGTGATCGGCAGCATTTATGATGCGAATATGATTGACCTGAAAAACAAAACTTCAAATTTCACTAATCAATCAAAAGCGCATAAATTATTTTTGGTTTGCATAGATAGCCTGGGAGATGTAGTAACAAGGGCAGAAAAAGTATTTCCTTTGCCAATTCAAACCAAATCTGTAGAAGGGCTCAAATCATTTCACATAAAGGTGAGAGAATTTAAAAAATTGAAAGATAATAATTTTGATGCTTGGATGGATGTATATGAACAGAGTAAGCCCATGATCTTTTGTTATTACAGCTCCTGGCATCTGTCAATTATTCCTGATGACGTGGATTACGCTTTTACACCCTCTAAATTCCTGATCAGTACAAATGCTATCCCAGGTTATATTAGTTTTGCAAAGGGCGATACCTATGCAAAATTCATACTGACAGATATTACTTCATACGACAAGTTCAAATACCAACAGCCAATGAATCCTTTTGTTATCAATACTCAGGTAGACGATCTTGATAACTCAACATATATTCTTAAAAAAACGGATCTGATGACCGCTACAAAGTCCTATAACTATGTTGCTATGGGTAAAAAGGGATTGGAAAATAAAATTCTTTTAAGATCGGAGCAAGGGCAAAAGGCAAACATGCTTTTCTATAAAAAAAACGCATATATTAGTTTTACGACCAATACTGCTAACACAGAATTTGAACTAAGATCAAATACACTTTAATCAAGATCCAGGATCTCTTTATTTTTTGATTGCTTCATTTCATTAGAAATGACCGATAATATTGTATCCTTTAAAGACCTTATTAAAGTAGCTTTTAAAAATTCTCTATGGGTTACAATACTGATCTCTCTCACAGGAGCAGGTGCTTTGAAAATACGCAACCGTTTTTTTTGATGCACATTTAAATTACTGGTAGCAAGTTCAGGGATAATGGTCATCCCAAAATTAGTATCCACCATATTCCTCAACGTTTCGATACTACCAGCATTGTAGTGAAATTGTTCCTCTGATTCTTTTTGTTTTTTCAAAGTACAAAAATTCAATATCTGAGAACGCATACAATGTCCTTCCTCCAATAACCATAAACGGTTAACATCAATATCTTTTGGCAATACATAATGTTTATCAAAACCTTTCTCTTCAGCATTGACATACAAAAAGTATTTTTCATAAAACAATGGCTGCTCTTTTAAGGATTGATCATTGAGTGGTGTCGCTAAAATGCCGGCATCCAATTCCCCATTTTTCAATTTGTGGGTTATTACATCAGTTGTATGCTCATTAATGACCAGCTTAACTAAAGGAAAATCAATAAGATATTTTTTGATGAACAGAGGTAATAAATAGGGCGCTAAAGTTGGGATGATTCCTATTTTGAGTTCTCCATCCACAATGCCTTTTTCTTTTTTAATAACTTCCCTCATTTGCCTTGATTCTGAAAGCACCCTATTTGCCTGCACTATGATCTTTTGGCCAATTTCGGTTGTTTTTACAGGCTGTTTGCTCCGGTCAAAGATCTTTATATCCAGTTCTTCCTCCAGTTTTTTGATCATCATACTTAGCGTAGCTTGGGTAACAAAGCAAGCTTCGGCTGCTTTCACAAAATTCTTGAGCCGATCCACAGCAATAATGTATTCTAATTGTTGAAGGTTCATAGTATAGATTTTATCTATACAAATATAAAAAATATCAGTTTGATTGATAACCAAAAAATGTTCAAATTTGTTGAACAAACTTAATAAGACACAAAACTTATAGAATATGGAAAATAACTCAAATAGCGGTGGCAAATGTCCATTTCATTTCGGTAGAAAAAAATCTAATGTTAGCGGTTCAGGTACTCAAAATCATAATTGGTGGCCCAATCAATTAAAACTAAATACACTACGCCAGGGTTCAACACTTTCTAATCCCCTGGATACAGAATTTAATTATGCAGCCGAATTTAAAAAATTGGATATGGAGTCATTAAAAAAAGACTTGCATGCTTTAATGACTGACTCACAAGAATGGTGGCCGGCTGATTTCGGACACTATGGCCCACTTTTTATTAGGATGGCCTGGCATAGCGCCGGCACTTATCGCACAGGTGATGGGCGTGGGGGCGCTGGTGCCGGTCAGCAACGCTTTGCACCATTAAATAGTTGGCCCGATAACGGAAATTTGGACAAAGCACGACGACTGCTATTACCTATTAAATTAAAATATGGGCAAAAAATTTCGTGGGCAGATCTAATGATCCTTACCGGAAATATTGCCCTGGAATCGATGGGCTTTAAAACCTTTGGTTTTGCGGGCGGTAGAGAAGATGTTTGGGAACCTGAGCAAGATGTATACTGGGGTACTGAAACAAAATGGTTAGACGACAACCGATATTCGGAAGAACGAGATTTAGAAAATCCATTGGCAGCTGTGCAAATGGGATTGATCTATGTAAATCCGGAAGGTCCAAACGGTAAACCTGATCCAATAGCTGCTGCAAAAGATATTCGCGAAACCTTTGCCCGCATGGCAATGAACGATGAAGAAACTGTGGCGTTAATAGCAGGCGGACATACTTTTGGGAAAACACATGGTGCAGGTGACGCCGGTTTAGTGGGTGGAGAGCCTGAAGCTGAAGTTATGGAACATCAGGGTTTTGGATGGCTGAGTAAATTTTTAACTGGTAAGGGCAAGCATGCGATCACAAGTGGCTTAGAAGTTACCTGGACACAAACTCCCACTCAATGGAGCAATCATTTTTTTGAAAATTTATTTAACTTTGAATGGGAATTATCGAAAAGTCCGGCAGGGGCGCATCAATGGGTAGCTAAAAACGCAAGTGCTACAATTCCTGATGCTTACGATCCTTCAAAAAAACATTTACCAACGATGCTTACCACGGATCTATCATTAAGGTTTGATCCGGCCTACGAGAAAATTTCACGCCATTTTTACAAAAACCCTGAGGCTTTTGCTGATGCTTTTGCGCGTGCCTGGTTTAAACTTACGCATCGTGATATGGGGCCTCGTTCTCGCTATTTAGGTGCAGATGTCCCAAAAGAAGAATTATTATGGCAAGATCCTATTCCAACGCTTAACCATCAATTAATTAACGAAGTTGATATTATTGTGCTAAAAACTAAACTATTGAATTCTGGTTTGTCAATTTCTCAATTAGTTTCTACCGCCTGGGCATCAGCATCTACATTCAGAGCTTCTGACAAACGTGGCGGTGCTAATGGAGCAAGAATTGCTTTAGCTCCTCAAAAAAATTGGGAAGTAAATAATCCCAAACAATTAGACACTGTTCTAACAGCTCTCAAAAACATTCAAAACGAGTTCAATGCTAAACAAAGTGGAGACAAAAAAATTTCGTTAGCCGACCTGATAGTACTGTCAGGTTGTGCAGCAATTGAAAAAGCTGCACAAAATGCAGGTCACCCAATAGCTGTACCATTTAATGCTGGCAGGATGGACACAACACAAGAACAAACTGACATTGAATCTTTTGCTGTGTTAGAACCAATCGCCGATGGTTTCCGTAATTATCAAAAATCAAAGTATAGCATTTCAACCGAAGAACTATTATTGGATAAAGCGCAACTTTTAACCTTAACCGCTCCTGAGTTAACTGTTCTGGTAGGTGGCTTAAGAGTTTTAAAAACTAATTTCGATAACTCAAACCATGGTGTGTTCACTAAAAAGAATGATGAACTGAATAACGACTTTTTTGTAAACTTACTTGACATGAATACGGTTTGGAAGCCAAAAGACGAATATCAATTAGAATTTGAAGGTCGTGATAGAAAAAATAATAATTTAACCTGGACAGCTACGCGAGCAGACCTGGTTTTTGGTTCAAACTCAGAATTAAGAGCTATTTCAGAAGTGTATGCAAGTTCAGATGCAACCGACAAATTTATAAGAGATTTTGTGACTGTTTGGAATAAGGTAATGAATCTTGATCGTTTTGACTTGATCCATTAACAATCGTTAAAATCATCTTATTATGATTACTTTTTTCACTAACTTAGTATAAATCTTAAATTATAAAAAAATGAAAAGAACAGCAAAAGCCCATTGGGAAGGAACCCTGAAAGAAGGCAAAGGAAATATAAGTTTACAAAGTGGGATTTTGGAAAATGTAAATTACAGTTTTAAAACCCGCTTTGAAGAAGGTGAAAAAGGCACTAATCCTGAAGAATTATTAGCAGCGGCTCATGCCGGTTGTTTTACTATGGCAGTAAGCGCGATGCTTACAGCTAAAGGATATAAACCAACTACACTTGATACGGAAGCAATTGTAAGTATGGAAGGATTAGCTATTACCGGTATACATTTAATCATGAATGGCGGTGCTGAAGGTATTAGCATAGCTGATTTTGAGGCGGTAGTGAAGGAAGCCGAAAAAACATGTATCATTTCAAAAGCTCTAAGTGTGCCGATCAGTTCAGAAGTAAGATTTATATAAAATAGGTACTAAAAAAGCCAATTCAAGTATGAATTGGCTTTTTCAAAAAACATAATTTAATTACTTTAATGTTGTACTTTTTAAAGAAAGTTCACCGGCAAAGCTCCCAACTTCCAGACTGTAAACCATACCTAAACCTTTTTTGTAATATTGCTTATCAATAACAACGCTACTTGAGTTTAAAACTGATATTTCTAACAATCCTGAATAAGAACAACTGGATGTATTTATAGATGCAGAGAGATTCGTTACTTTCCTCGAATTTCCTCCAACTGACCAGCTTTGGTTTATAACAGGAGACGCGGGAACTTCCAAATATTCTGTGGAATTACTTGTATTATATCGATAAATGTTGTGATTGGTTGCATCTTCTCTTAAATAGAAATCAAACATAAAATTAGAAGCATCTTCAATTAATGCATACTTTTTAGAACTGTACATTTGAAATCCTGTGACTTTAAGCGAAGGCGAAACGCTTTGATTCATCCCGGATATTTTATAACCATAACCCCATGCATTAGCCGAGTCCAACGGGTAAAAACTTGTTCCGCCATTGCCATCGCAAAGCTTATTTACAGGCGCAACAGGGGTTTCTGTTTCAGGTTCAGGATCATTACTTTTTTTCTTGCAAGAGCTAAAGCTTCCAATAGCGATAACACACAACAAAGCCACAATTTTTTTTGTTTTCATATTGAGTTTTAGTTTAAATATTTATACATCATAAAAGTAGTACAATAATAAAAACTTAAACTACCGTAAAAAGGATTTTTTGCACATTTAATAATATCATGTCAACTCATAAGCCAGATTAACTATCTTATCCAACTCATTCATTAACTCTGTACGAATCGCATTTCTTAAACATAGAAACAGTTTTAGTGCTCTTCTACCCGTTCGGGGTAACTTCTGCCCAAGCCGATATTACTTTTGGGCCCTAACTGTCCGGAGCCATTATATCCCCAAGCCCACAAAATATGGTCTCTATCAATAGCCATTGAATGACCCTGCCACTTCGCATTTATTTCTTTTACCCCACTAATCACATTTGTCTGAACAGCTGTAGTGCGGGTAACTCCAGTTCCATCTCCAATTGCATGATAATAATTACTGCCCCATGCCCATATCGTACTGTCGTTTTTTAAGGCCAATGAATGCTGATAACCTGCTGATATTTTTCTTACGTTTACCATACCGGTTACCTGCATTGGAATAGATCTCATTGTTGTTGTACCATCTCCTAATTCCCCTTCATTATTATATCCCCATCCCCAAACAGTTCCATCGTTCTTTAATGCAAGCGAAAAAAAACATCCTGCAGAAACAGATGAAACTCCATTTATACCTGCAACCAGTATAGGCTCACGTTCTGTTAATTGCGCTCCTGTTCCAAGATTTGAAAAGGTTCCATTTCCCCATCCCCACACTGTTCCATCACTCTTTACAGCAAGTGCATGATCGAACCCGGCAGAAATAGAAACAACATTATTCAAGTCATGTACTCGTACCGGATAATTTCTAGCGAGCATAGAACTGTCGCCCAGTTGACCGGTAGTGTCAATTCCCCATGCCCAAACCGTTCCATCATTCTTCAAAGCAAGGGAATATTTATTACCTGCAGCAATTGCAGCAACATTTGTTAATCCTTTAACCTGTACAATACCATTGGGCTGAGTAAAACTACTGTCTCCTAATTCACCTTTAGAATTGTTTGAGCCCCATGCCCAAACAGTCCCATCGTTCTTCAACGCCAACACATGACCAAAGCCGCCTTCCACAGCAATAATGCCCGTAAGATTTGGCTGGGTCATCGTATAATAATTTACATTGCGCACAGTTCCATCAGCACGAAGCAACAAAGTAGCACCAGCAGAGCCTGACACTTTCTCACCTTTTACATAATTCTTTGCAGGATCCGGACCTGCATCCTCTTCCTTATCAGGCTCTGCGGATTTTTTGCAGGACAATAAGGTAATTCCAAAAATAAAAAGAATAATTATAGCGCCTGTTTTTTTCATATATAATTAAGTCAATTCATAATTCAAGTTACCGATCTTATCCAGCTCATTCATCAATTCCGTACTTACAGCAATTTTTTGAGATTTAGAAAATAATTTCACACTCATGTTTTCTGCGGTGTCTTCTACAAAAAATTCCACACTGCATTTGCCTTGTGATGAATTAAAGATCGATTCAATATTAGCGATCAATTCTTCATCAATGGCATTCACATCCAGTTTTAATTTCATGGTCGAGAAAATATTTTCTTTTACATTCTCCAACAATTCTATTTTCTGAACTTTTACTTCTAAGCTCCCGGGTTGCCCGTAACGCTCTTGTATCTTAGCTTTCACGTAAACAAACAACGAGTTTACCATGAATTTGTTATACTCTACAAAGTCTTTACCAAACAACATCAACTCCAATGCGCCATGATAATCTTCAATGATCAGTTTTCCAAAAGCATTACCGGTTTTACTTGTGCGTTGTTCTGAGCCTGTGATTATACCACCAAACGTTACATCCTTACCTTTGAATTGCTCAAGATTTGCTTTAAGCTGAGCGCAATTAGCATTACATTTATGTTGAATAATTAATTTGTATGGATCCAAAGGATGCCCCGAAATGAAGAAACCCACTACTTCTTTCTCGCGGGCCAATTCCTCTAACTTGCCCCAAGGTTCTATTTTTTGTGGTAACTGAGGTTCCGTAATTTCAATTTCATCGTCTCCGCCAAACAAGCTAGCCTGTGATGTATCGTTCCCCAGACTCATTTGGTTACTGTATTTGATCATACGATCGGTAAGCGTAGTGCCATCCGTATCAGGAGTGAAGAACATTGCTCTGTGTATTCCTTCAAAACTATCAAAGCCACCGGCTAAAGCTAAACCTTCTAGCGATTTTTTATTTACACATTTGCTTTCTAAGCGTTTTGCAAGATCGAAAACAGATGTGTATTTCCCATTTTCATTTCGCTCATTGATAATATTTTCAACTGTATTTTCACCAACACCTTTAATAGATGCCATTCCAAAACGGATATCTGTACCTCCTGGTATTACCGCAAATTTCGCAAAGCCCTCATTAATATCCGGTCCAAGAACTTTCACACCCATACGTTTACACTCTTCCATTAAAAATGAAATAGAATCAATACTACCGGCATGGTTTAATACCGAAGCCATGAATTCCGATGGATAGTGCGCTTTAATGTATGCTGTTTGAAATGCCACATAGGCATAACACGTAGAATGTGATTTATTGAAAGCATAACTCGCAAATGCCTCCCAATCTTTCCATACTTTTTCAGCTACAGTTGTATCATGACCATTGCTTTTGCAATTGTCGATGAACTTGCCTTTCATTTTATCCAGCGTTGCTCTGTCTTTTTTTCCCATAGCCTTACGCAATGTATCCGCATCACCTTTGGTAAAGTTTGCAAGCTTTTGTGACAAACGCATTACCTGTTCCTGGTAAACCGTAATACCAAAAGTTTCGCCTAAAAACTCTTCCATACCTTCCAGATCCATCACCACAGGCTCTCTACCGTGTTTACGATTGATGTAACTAGGAATGTATGCAATTGGTCCCGGACGATACAAGGCATTCATCGCAATTAAATCGTTAAATGAATCGGGTTTCAGATCTTTTAAAGATTTTTGCATTCCGGCACTCTCATATTGGAACACTGCATTTGTTTCGCCTCTTTGAAATAACTCGTATGTTTTTTTATCTTCTAAATCAATGGCGTCAATATCAATATCAATACCATGATTTTGTTTAATATAACGTAGTGCGTCCTTAATAATCGTCAACGTTCTTAAACCCAGGAAGTCCATTTTTAGTAAGCCTGCATTTTCCGCTACCGAGTTATCAAACTGTGTTACCAGCATGTCACTATCTTTGGCTTTGGTAACAGGCACAAACTTCACCATTTCATCAGGTGTAATAATTACACCGCAGGCGTGAATACCAACGTTTCGCAAACAACCCTCCAATTCATACGCCTGTTTTAATACCGCTGCTTGTGGTGAATTTCCTTCTGCTAACTTTCTAAAGTTGTGAGATTGCTCAACTACTTCACGCTTATCTTTAATTCCATCTAAATATTTTTGATCGATTCCTCCCGGTTTTAAAAGCTTTTTTAATTTAGCATCCAAACTATCAGGAAATGCTTTAGACAAATTATTAGAATCTTCTAATGGCAAGTCTAAAACCCTTGCAGTATCCTTAATCGCTGATTTACCACCCATGGTACCATAGGTGATAATTTGTGCTACCTGATTGGCACCATACTTATTAATTACATAATCAATTACCAAACCACGCCCTTCATCATCAAAGTCAATATCTATATCGGGCATGCTAATACGATCCGGATTTAAGAAACGCTCAAATAGTAAGTCGAACTTAATCGGATCCACGTTAGTGATCCACAAACAATAAGCAATTGCAGAACCCGCAGCTGAACCACGGCCCGGACCAACAGCCACTCCCATCTCACGCGCTTTGGAAATAAAATCAGCAACAATTAAAAAGTAGCCGGGATATCCCATTCGTTCAATGGTTGCTAATTCAAACTCAATTCGTTCTTTTGTCTCTGCCACCATTTCAGGATAACGCTTGTGGGCGCCCTGCCAGGTTAAATGCGACATGTATATAAACTGTTCTGCGATCACTCGCATCTCCGCTTTTTGTATATCGATAGCTTCGGCTGATAATTTTTTCTCTTCCCAACCTTTTTCTTTTAAAGCATTAATGCGCTGGTGAGAAGCTTGAATCTCAACTTCGTTAGCTTCGATAAACGTTTGTGCAATTTCAAATTTGGGTAATAAAATATCACGTCCTAATTTAAATTGTTCAATTTTTGAAACTATTTCATTCGTTGCTTCAATGGCTTCGGGCATATCAGCAAACAACGTGATCATTTCTTTAGGTGATTTGAAATAGAACTCTTTGTTCTGTAAACCATATCTGAAACCTCTACCCTTACCGACAGGCGTCGTTTTTTTCTCATTATCTTTTACACACAATAAAATATCATGCGAATCGAATCCGTTTTTATTTAAATAGTAATTGCTGTTAGCTGCAAAGTATTTTACATTGTATTTAGCTGCAAAACGAAGTAATACGTCGTTCACGTGATTTTCATCAGGCAAATCATGACGATTTAACTCAATATAAAAATCTTCTCCAAACAAATCTTTGTACCATACAAACGCTTCTTCTGCTTGCTCTTCGCCAACATTTAAAATTAAGTTAGGGATTTCGGCTGATAAGGAACCTGTAGTAGCAATTAGTCCGCCTTTGTATTTCGATAATAACTCTTTATCAATACGTGGCACGTAGTAAGCACCATCAATTAAACCAATGGAACTTAATCGCGATAGATTTTCGTAGCCTAATCTATTCTTTGCAATTAATACCTGTGTATAGCCATTATCCTGCTTAGATTTATCTTTATGATCCTTACAAACAAATAATTCGCAACCAATGATGCATTTTAATTCTGTCTTTTTGTCTTCGGCCTTTTCTCCTTTATCAACTGCTTCGTTGTGAGACTTAACGCTTTTATTATGCTTGTCAATCGACTGCCAGAAAAGAAAAGCACCATACATGTTACCATGATCGGTTAAAGCAACAGCAGGCATATTGTATTCAATGGCTTTCTTTACCAGATCGCCCACATCGCTGGTAGATTGAAGAACAGAGAATTGCGTGTGATTGTGAAGATGGGAGAATTTAAGATTTGAAGAATCAACTGAAGACTTCTCGACTTCGCTCGAAGTGACAACAGGTTCAGCCTTTTTATTTTTCCTTTCTTTCCAGGATTGTTCGTGTTTATATAATTCAGTAAGATCGGGAGCAACGTAATTGATAGTTTGTAATTCAGCAGCGGGAACCTCTGTAACTTTTGTAATTCCTCTTTTGATGATCTCGAAAAAAACCTTTCCGGTTGCTAACACGTCGAACGCCGCATTATGTGCTTCTTCGAAAGAAGCATTGAATAATTTAGTGTAAAGTTCTGTTAAGGTTGGCCATTTGAATTTACCGCCTCTTCCGCCCGGAATTGCACAGTATTCTGTTGTTTGATCATTTTTAGTATCTATGAACGGTTTTGCAGCCAAAACATTTTCCAAGCCACAACGCAATAATTCAGCTCCGATAATATTGTTATCAAATTCAATATTATGTCCGCATAGGTATTTGGATTGACTGACTACATTTACAAATTCCTGTAACACAGCTTTCAGATCCTGTCCTTCTTCAAGAGCACGCTCGTTGGTAATACCATGTATTTGGACAGCGTTAAACGGAATGGTATAACCTTCCGGCTTAATGATAATAGAATTACTATTGATCAAATTACCATGAACATCGTGTAGTTGCCAGGCAACTTGCACCATGCGGGGCCAGTTATCAAAATCGGTTAAAGGAGCGTTGTAATTACGTGGTAAACCTGTTGTTTCTGTATCAAATATTAAGAACATCTATATTAGTTATGAGTGTTGAGTTATGAATTATAAGTTTTGTCACACTGAGCGGAATCGAAGTGTTCACAAAACCTATTTTTTTAACGCGTTTTTAATTTCTATTAATTCGTTTTTAATGTCAGTTAAAAGTTGTGTATTGTCGATAGTTACAGATTGTTTGATTTCTCCGCCACCATAGCCATGCTTTTGATTGATCACTTTTTCACGTTGTTGTAAGATCTGCATTTTAAAACTTTCTGCATCATTAATACCCAGCATACTCATCATATTTTGGGCATGTGGCCCGCCACCACCACCGGCTGTTTCGATTTTGATCAATGTTAATCCAAAATAACGAAGCACTGGGCCTCCCACAAAAGAAAGATCCTGGATATTTTCAACCGGAATTGTTTTTTCGATATGTAAAATTAAACCTTTTGAAAATTTTAAATTCTTGTTAGTAATCTGACAGGATAGCGTTTTAAAATATTTTCCGCTCATCCATTGCCCCAATCCAAAGATCCAGAATGGGATCAATAACCATCCAATTATGGTTGAGAATAAAACACCTAACACTACAAAAAATATGTAGGTTTTTACGCGTGGGCTAAAAGTGGCTTCCCTTAAAACTATTTCATCTGTCATAGTTTTAAAGATACGAAATAAGAAAATGGAGGTTGAAAATTGTTAATATTTGCTCAGAAAATTACAGCCTGATACCGATCACACAGATATCGTCAACCTGCTCCAAATCGCTCTTCCAGTTGTTCAACTCTTTGGAAATCAAGCTGCATTGTTCTTCTAAAGCTAATTTGTTGGATGCTACCAACAAGTCTTCAAATTGCTTGTATTTGAATTTTTTGCCTTTTGGCCCACCAAACTGGTCGGCATAACCATCGGTAAATAAATACAAGATATCACCCTTATTTATATTCAACAAATGAGTTGTAAATGGCACAGGGTTGTCTGTTTTGCCGATGGGCTGTTTGTCGGCTTTGATCTCAATTAGTTCTTTGTTATCGACTTGCCCTTCGAGTCCACTCAGGGTGACACTCGAACTAACAGAACTTTTTACGTACCATAAAGGGTTATTAGCACCGGCCCAGTTTACTTCATGTCCAAATGGAACCTGTTTGATACTTAGTAAAGAAATATCCATTCCATCTTTAATATCTCCCCCACTTTTTGAAAAAGATTCCAAGACCAGTTCACGGGTTCTATCCAGTATTTTTCCGGGTTCCGTTTCTTTAAATTCTTTCACGCTTCTATTTAGTGCGTTACAACAAACAACCGACACTAAAGCTCCCGGAACACCATGTCCTGTACAATCGGCAGCAGCAATGTAAAATGTGTCACCAATTTTTTCGGCCCAATAAAAATCTCCGGCAACAATATCCTTTGGTTGATAATACAAAAACGAATCGGGCAAATGCGTTTTAATAAAGGCTCGTGATGGCAAAATTGCTTCCTGAATGCGCTTGGCATAATTGATGCTATCGGTGATCTCTTTGTTTTTTTCCTCTACTTCATTCAACGTTTCTTTGAGTTTTTCTTCCGCAACCAACCTCAATTTTACTTCTTTTCTGAATGAAATGTTCCAGAATATAAATGTAATGACCAGTGTTACAATACCCGCCTGAATAAGAAATAAACTTCCTGGCCAGTGCATGACCTTAAATAAAAGGCCATTAATAATAAAAACAAAAGAGATCATATCAGCAATACTAAGTACCAGTGTTCTTTCAGATAATAACGTTTTTCGGTTTTCGTAACGTGTTTTCATAATGAGCGGTAAGGCCCCAAAAGAAAATAACAAACTCGAAACTATTATAGACAATGCTGCACCAGGCCAGTGCATAAATTTAAAAAGCCAACCAATTGTGAAAATAGAACTACAAATAATCACAATTACTTTTGTTGCACTTCTTCTTTTTGCAATTTGTGAATTGTAAAATATCAGCGAAAAACTAAAACAAAATAAAAGATAAGAACCAAGCAATAACACAATTCCAACTACTTCAGGTATGTTGGAAAAAAACATAAGCAATAATGATATTACAAAAACAGGAGCGCTAAACGAGAGTAGATATTTTCCATTTTTATTTAAATTCATTGTCATTTTTTATTTTTATTTTGTGAAAAATAGTTGATCAAAATTGAACTATAAATTTCATATAACAAAAAATAAAATTTATTTAGTTGATAATCAATAAACTATCGATATTTTTTAGCATAATAGTCAGATACATTAGATTCTTATGTATCTTTGTCTTAAGTATTAAATTATAGTATCATGATCTACTCTACAGAACTCCTAAAAGGCACACTCAAAACCATTGTTTTAAAACTGTTAGCCGATAATAAAAAAATGTATGGTTACGAAATTACACAACGTGTAAAAGAATTAACCTTAGATAAAATTCAAATTACAGAAGGCGCTTTATATCCAACATTGCATGCCCTGGAAAGTGACGGATTAGTAACTACCGAAACTGAATTCATAGGAAAACGAGTTAGAAAATATTACAGCTTAAGTCCGAGCGGTAAAAACAAAACCAAAGAAAAAGTAAGCGAGTTAGCTGACTTTATGGACACGATGAAATTTTTATTAGACATTAAACCGAAAACGGCTTAAAATGTACCAACTCAGTGACAAACAAATAGATTATATTTTCGACGACATTAGTGCACGTGGCGTTGAGATGGAGAGCCTGCAGCAAAACCTCCTCGATCATATTTGTTGTATCATAGAGCAAAATCTCGAAGCAAATGGAGACTTTGAGAACTTCTATCAAAAGACCATTAAAACATTTTATAAAGATGCGTTATGGGAGATAGAAGAGGAAACCATTCTATTACTAACCTTTAAAAACTATTACACCATGAAAAAGATAATGATCATAAGCGGAACGTTTTCTGCTGTAGTAATGAGTATTGGCATATTCTTCAAATTTATGCACTGGCCAGGAGCGGCTCTCTGTATCCTATTAGGAATAGTTATTTCCAGTCTTGTTTTTCTTCCCTTATTATTTACTTTAAAAGCTAAAGAAAAACAAACCATTAAAGACAAACTGATACTCGGCCTTGCAACCTTTTCAGGAATACTTATCAGCTCGGCGGTACTATTTAAGATCATGCATTGGCCGGGCGCAAATATGATGGGACTAACCTTCGTTATAATTATGCTGGTGCTCTATATTCCTTTATATTTTTTCTCAGGAATAAAAAATCCGGAAGCAAAAGTCAATACAATAGTCACTACCATTATTATGATCATGGGATGTGGGTTGTTTCTGACACTTGTAAACTCAAGGCCTACAACGAGAAATCTTAGTGACTCAGAAATAGAATACCTGGCTAATGATGAAGTTATGATCAAGAACGAATCAGAAAAATTAAATAAAATAGCGGGAAGTGATACATCGTTAACAAAGTCAATTGCCAGAGCTGAGGAAATATATAAAATCTGTGAAGAGTTAAAAGCTGATATACTTGAGTACGAAATTGGCTACAAATCCATTACAACTGATTTGAAAGGCAAAAATATACTCGTTAGTAATGCACTGGTGAATAACCTTTTTGGATCTAACAGAGAACTATACGAAAAAAAGATTAGCAGACTTGATAAATTAATTCAGGAACAGAGAATCTATTGTTGGTTAGAAAAAGTCAGGCTAACTAAAAAAGAAGAAGTATCACGCCCACAGATTTTATTCAATTCATCCGTACTATTTAATGATTTTGATTTTATCTACTATAATAATACCGTATTTGGCGCTTATAAAAACATATCTGATGTTCAATTAAATTCTATAGAAGATCTAAAAGAGTTCGTAGAATTAAAACAACTCTTAAACAAACAACCATCATGATATACTCTTCAGAACTCATAAAAGGCACACTCAAAACCATTGTTTTAAAACTGTTAGCCGATAATAAAAAAATGTATGGTTACGAAATTACACAACGTGTAAAAGAATTAACCTTAGATAAAATTCAAATTACAGAAGGCGCTTTATATCCAACATTGCATGCCCTGGAAAGTGACGGATTAGTAACTACCGAAACTGAATTCATAGGAAAACGAGTTAGAAAATATTACAGCTTAAGTCCGAGCGGTAAAAACAAAACCAAAGAAAAAGTAAGCGAGTTAGCTGACTTTATGGACACGATGAAATTTTTATTAGACATTAAACCGAAAACGGCTTAAAATGTACCAACTCAGTGACAAACAAATAGATTATATTTTCGACGACATTAGTGCACGTGGCGTTGAGATGGAGAGCCTGCAGCAAAACCTCCTTGATCATATTTGTTGTATCATAGAGCAAGATCTCGAAGCGAATGGAGACTTCGAGAGCTTCTACAAAAAGACCATTAAAACATTTTATAAAGATGCTTTATGGGAAATTGAGGAAGAAACTCTCCTGTTATTAACCTTTAAAAACTATTACACCATGAAAAAGATAATGATCACCAGCGGAACCTTTTCTGCTATCGTAATGAGCATTGGCATATTCTTCAAATTTATGCATTGGCCCGGAGCCTCTGCCTGTATAATACTAGGAATAGTCGTTTCAAGTCTTGTATTTCTTCCTTTATTATTTACATTAAAAGCAAAGGAAAAACAAAACATCAAAGACAAATTAATACTTGGGGTTGCAACTGTATCAGGTATTTTAATAAGCCTATCCGTATTATTTAAAGTCATGCATTGGCCCGGAGCCAATATGATGGGGCTTAGTTTTGTAGTACTCATGTTGGTTCTGTATATTCCTTTATACTTTTTTTCTGGAGTCAAAAACCCGGAAGCAAAAGTTAATACGATTGTAACAACCATTATCATGATCATGGGCTGTGGTTTATTTTTAACTCTTGTAAATTCCAGACCGAGTTTGAGCGTTCAGAAAAAAACAGTACAGAGTGACCAGCACATGGAAGACAGTTATCATTATGCCACAGAGCAAAATCAGATAACTTATAATTTATCAGCAACCGATAGTTCAAACAATAAAGCATCGCATGAAAAATTGAAATTGACCTGTAATAATTTGTGTGAAAAAATTGAAAAGTTGAAATTACGCCTTATACAACAAATGGAAGGTGACAGTTCAGTAAGTACAGTAAACTACCAAGATTTGGAAAATAGTGGAATTAGTACTAATTATGATTTTCCGACAAGCATCATGTTTACTGAAAATGGAGACGCGAAAAATGCTTTGAAAACTCTTAAAGCAGATTTGGCAAACTTTAATTCTTACATTTCTTCAACTTACGGTCAAAACAGTTCAAAACTCATCAATCTATCATCGCAGGAAGATGAAATGGGAATGCC
>JAZKGE010000072.1:13291-29430 GCA_040386075.1 Bacteroidota bacterium | reverse complement strand
TAAACCTGTTGCATGAACAAAAATCTCAGGGCCGTTTTCTTCTTTGATAAATCCGAAACCTTTAGCCTCATTGTAAAATTTTACTACTCCGTTTTTCATTTTATTTATTTTAATTGTTATTTTTTATTTTGATTACGCTAACTTAACATTAACTGCATTCAATCCTTTTTTACCATCTTGTACATCAAATACAACATTATCGTTTTCGCGAATTTCTTCTTCTAAACCTGTTGCGTGAACAAAAATTTCTGGACCATTTTCTTCTTTAATAAACCCGAAACCTTTGGCTTCGTTGTAAAATTTTACTACTCCGTTTTTCATTTTTTATTTTTATTTGTTTTATTATTAGAGCCTCACCACTACTTGATGATAGCTATAATGCTGTTTAAGAATAAGGATGTTTTTTGATCACATCAATATCTTTTTTAATTAATTTTTGTATGCCTTTAAAATAAGGCAATTCTTCGTGACTGCACAATGAAATAGCTTCCCCACTTTCTCCAGCTCTGCCCGTTCTTCCTATTCTGTGTACATAAGCTTCTGCCTGTTCAGGAATTTCGTAGTTGATCACATGTGTTAACTTATCTACATCAATACCTCTTGAAGCAATATCTGTAGCTACCAATACATTAATAGTTCTGTCTTTAAAACCTTTCAGTGCTTTTTCCCTGTTATTCTGAGATTTATTTCCATGAATAGCTTCTGCCTTGATATTAAAAGCATTTAAAGCTTTTGCTACTTTATCGGCACCATGTTTTGTTCTGGTAAAGATCAAAACGTGTTTAATTTTTCTGTCTTCTAATATAAATTTCAGTAAAGCGCTTTTCTTTGTTTTTTGTACAAAATAAACCGATTGTTTTACTAAAGTGGCTGTTGATGAAACCGGATTAACCGCAACACTCACAGGATTACTTAAAATGGTGTTAGCCAGTTTCATAATGTTAGGCGCTGCTGTTGCCGAAAAGAACATGGTTTGTCTTTTAACCGGTAATTTAGCGATCACCTTTTTCATATCATTGATGAAACCCATATCTAACATACGATCGGCTTCATCCAATACAAAATATTCTATTGATCCTAATTTGATAATCCCCTGTTGCATCAGATCCAATAAACGACCCGGAGTTGCAATTAAAATATCAATGCCGCCTTTTATAGCAACAACCTGATGAAATTGAGAAACTCCACCAAAAATAACCGCATGCTTAAAACCTAAGTTTGCACCATATTCTCTGAAGTTCTCACTGATCTGAGTAGCTAGTTCACGGGTTGGTGCCAGTATCAACGCTTTTATTTCGCGACGTTGATTTGGCTTTTTATTGGCATCCATTAATTGCAAGATAGGCAACGCAAAAGCGGCCGTTTTGCCTGTACCAGTTTGGGCACAACCAAAAATATCTTTTCCTAATAGAATGTGAGGGATCGACTGTTGTTGTATCGGAGACGGTTCTTTGTATCCTTTTTTATCAAGCGCGGTAAGCAGCGGTTTGATCAATTTTAATTCTGTAAATGTCATTAAGTGTTATTGTTAATACTTTAAGAGAAAAATGTAAAGTATATCAGAATGGCAATTGGCATTTACAAACATATTATAATACAGTCTTCAAAAGAAGTATACAAATATAAACACTTTATTAACAATATCCTAATTTTGAGTAATAATTGCCTAAATCGAGGTTTTAGTGGTATCAGAAAACCTTATTTTAGTTTCCTGAATTCAACCAAACTCATGAAACACTTCTTATTAATACTATTACTGCTTCCCTGTTTTGCTTTTGCTCAGCGGTTTCCCGATAAACCCTCAAATTATATTACCGACGCGGCAAATGTATTAAGTGATGATGAAGAAAGGCAGTTGAATGCAAAGCTCCGCAGTTTTGAAGACAGTACTACCAATCAATTATTCATTTTTACAGCTGCCAGTCTGTATGGTGATAACCTGGAAGTTTTTACGCAGGAACTTTTTAAGGAATGGCAAATTGGCCAATCAGGAAAAGACAATGGTATACTGATCACCATTTTTGTCGACGATCATAAATTCAGGATACAAACCGGTTATGGACTGGAAGCTGCCCTACCCGATCTGCTAACCAAACATATTCAGGATAACGACATGCGGCCTTCTTTTAAAAACAACGCTTATTACGAAGGCATTGACAAAGGAATTGATAAGCTTATCTATTACAGTAAACACGAATTTAATCCGGATGATCTGAAAGAATCACCTGTGGGCTTTTTTATCTTTTTCTACATGTTTGGTGCTATATTTTTAACTATTACTCTACTATTAGCTAAAGGCATTAAAGATAATCCTACTGTTAAAAAAACGTTGATCATTGTTTCTATTATTACATTTTTAATACCGATCGTTGGTACAATGATCGTATTCATAACCATATTTGTGGCGGTTTCTTACCGTAAAGATCTTTTAAAAGATGGTACAGGTGGCTCAGGGTCCTCTTCCTGGAGTAGCAGTAGTTCAGGTTCATGGAGCTCCGGTTCGAGCTTTAGTGGTGGCGGAGGCGGCCGCTCGGGTGGTGGCGGAAGCAGCAGTAGCTGGTAATTTTTAATGATGAAAAAGATTTGGGCGTGCCCCGGCGGTGACCGGGTCGGGCTGACCCGTTGCCCCCGACAGCTATCGGGGCTTTTATTCACTACGTTCATAAAAGGATTTCCACTCGCATACCTCACGCAGGTTTACGGTAAATTGAAGTGTAAATTCAGATTTTTGAAATTTAAAGCCGCGCGAGGGATGTAAACGGAAATCCTTTTTTTGTAAAACAAAAAAAGATTGAAGTGACAGCCCGGTTCGGCTCCCGCCGAACGCGCCCTGATTCTACTAGATTTCTTAAATGAATAAATCCTAAGAAGCGATCTCCATTTTGATCTTTTTGTTCTTGATCTTTTCCTCCTTGATGAGTTGTAAGGTCTTAATGATCTTAGTAGCTTTTACTGCCACATAAGCCGAATGATCCAGCACTTCTATTTTTCCTAATTCATCTTTTTGCAATTGTCCTTTCTGCAACAACATCCCAACAATATCCATTTTATTGATCTTGTCTTTTTTACCGGCCGATAGGTATAAGGTCTTCCATTCGCAAGGTGCAGGCAATATCAATTTCTTTGGCAATGTTTCTTCTTCGGGTACAACTGTCATAAATTTTGGAAGATGATCATCAACATCCAATAAAAAATAAGCAGTGCCATTTGCATTCATCCTTGCTGTTCTTCCATTACGGTGTATCATCACATCCTCGGTTGCCGGAAACTGGTAGTGAATCACCGCTTCAATTTCGGGGATATCTAATCCTCGTGCTGCGAGATCTGTTGTAATTAACAAATTAATACTTCCGTTACGTAATTTGATCAATGTTTTCTCACGATCAATTTGTTCCAAACCTCCATGATAAAAACCATGATCTACTTTATAATAAGTCAATTGTTCCGAAATTCTGTTTACAGCTTCGCGGTGATTGCAAAATACAATGGTTGATTTGGAGTTGATCTTTCCTAACAATAACATCAACGCTTCCAGTTTGTCATCTCCTTCTACTTTCACTGCTTTGATAACCAATGATGATTTCAGTTCTTTATGCTCGGTTGTATAATTTAACTCCACACTTTTTCTTAAGCCAACAAAAGCCGGAATTTCATCCAATGCCGTAGCCGAAGTTAAAATACGTTTTTTTAAGCGCTTGCACTGGCCAATGATAAAATCCATTTCATCCTTAAAACCAAACTCCAGCGATTTATCAAACTCATCTAAAATTAATGTATGTGTTTCATCAACATTTAAATTTTGCTTTCTTAAATGATGTGCTATTCTGCCAGGTGTACCAACCAATATGGCCGGCGGGTGTTGTAAATTATTTTCTTCGATGCGAACTGAATGTCCGCCATAACAACAATTGATCTTATAACCCGTACTCATTTGTTTGAACACCTGTTCAATTTGAATGGCTAATTCGCGTGACGGGACTAATATCAATACCTGAACGCCGGCTTTATCTGCCTGCAATAATTGCAAGGTTGGCAATAAAAAGCCCAGGGTTTTTCCTGAACCTGTTGGTGAGATCAGCACTACATCATCCGGACCCGGAATAGCTTCCATGGTAGCCTTTTGCATTTGGTTGAGTTCGGTAATATTAAAATGCGACAGGATGGATGAGTAGTTCATGAGGATTTTATTAAGTTGCAAATATATAATAATAAAAGGGATTGAGGTAAAAGGGATTTGGGCGTGCCCCTACGGGTCGGGCTTTCGGCACTCGCTTTTTTATTTATCCTGCGGGATAAATAAAAAGAGCTCAGACAATGCCTCAATCCCTCACGCGGGTTATACGTTTTCAAATTCGGAGCTTACACTTCGAATCCTGGCGTAAGCACGCGTGAGGGATTGTAGTGGAAATCCTTTTACGTAACGGAGTGAAGTAAAAGATTGGAACGAAAAGCCCGACGGCGCCTGTTCTTTGCGCCGGCACGCCCAAATAAAATAACGCTAATAACTTGGACAAACTCTGCGTATATTTGAAGCTTAAAACAAAAACATCATGCCTTTTTCAAAACTTGGTTTATCAGATGATCTGGTAAAAACACTGATCGCTCAAAAATACACTCAACCCTATCCTATTCAGCAGGAAGCTATTCCCGCAATACTGGAAGGCAAAGATATTTTAGGAATTGCACAAACCGGTTCGGGCAAAACAGCCAGTTTTGTTTTACCCATACTACAAAAATTTCAGGATGGTGTGGGTTCCAAGAACCGTCATGTAAGGGCATTAGTACTGGTTCCTACACGTGAGCTTGCTATACAGGTTAGTGAAGTAGTTAAAACACTGAGTGCCGATCTGCCACAAAAAATAAAAAGCATGGCGGTTTATGGCGGTGTATCTATCAATCCACAAATGATAGAACTGCAGGGTGTAGAAATTTTAGTGGCAACTCCCGGAAGGTTATTGGAATTGATCTCTACCAACGCGGTGTCGTTATCAGCCATAAAAATATTGGTACTGGATGAAGCAGATAAAATGTTGAATCTGGGTTTTAAAGATGAGATGAGCAAGATCTTTGGTTTGTTGCCTAAGAACCGCCAGAACCTTTTATTTTCAGCTACTTTAAGTGATGACTTAACTAACATCAAACGCAATTTATTGCACGATCCTGTTGTTATAAAAGTTGAAGAAGAAATAAAAAATCTCGATCTGATCAAACAATTTGCTTACTTCATTGCCGAAGAAAAGAAAGGTCCTTTGTTACGTTACATTATCAAATCTCAAAAAATAAAACAGGTATTGATATTTACCTCTTCGGTTCACAGAGCCGATGCTGTTGCTTTAAAATTAAGCCAGAATGGTATTGATGCTTTTGCCATACATAGTAAAAAAAGCCAGGAAGCCAGAAATGAAGCACTTGATTTTTTTAAAGCAGGAAAAGTAAAAGTATTGGTTGCAACCGACTTAATGGCACGTGGTATCGACATTAAGTTTTTGCCTTATGTGATCAATTATGAATTACCGCGTTCTCCAAAAGACTACATTCATAGAATTGGTAGAACCGGAAGAGCTGAAGCATCGGGCGAAGCTATCTCATTAATTTCTCCTGAAGAAGAACAACATTTTAAAGTGATCCAGAAAAAAATGAAGAAGCATGTTACCCAAATTAATGGTAACGAAATAAATTTGAAGGGATACTAGTACTGCATTGCTGTATAAGCCGACTCAGTTTTCTTAAACCATAACAAGCGTCGGAGCTATAAGTAACCTGAGAAAATACGTTACCGGTAATGAGAGAAAATAGCATGCATAAGGTAAAGAGCCGTTTTGCAGGAGGATGAACTGCTTCTATCGATAATTGACAATAAATAAATGTGATAAAAAGAAAAAACCGGCGTCATTAATTAAAGTTCAATTAACGAAGCCGGTGATTTATAGCGATAGATCAATTATTATTTGATCTCGCAATTTCTTGTATACTTACCGTAGATGTCGGTTCCCTGAGTTTCCTGAGCGTTGCAACGTGCATCGGCACTTGTACGGGTATCTTTGAACGTATATCGTCCGTCGTCTTTAGTATAAGATGTACTATCAGTTGTATATGATACTTCACACTCACATAAGTAACTTTTTTTGCAGGATGCCAGGCTTAAGGTTAATAATGCTATGGCGATAATTGATGTTTTCATTGTTATAGATCTTTAATTAATTATTATGTAAGTATATCTATCAAATAAATGCCAATCGCTCAACTAAATGGTTATCAGTAAATTAATAACATACTCTAAAATCAGATCCATTTTTTTTGTGCAGTCTTTTCCTCACTCTGGTCTTTGTTAGCCCGTTAAAATGTTTACCAGATTGGTAACGTTGTTTCCTTTTTTGTATTTCTTTTTTAACCTGAACATTTTTATATCTCTGGATAATTCCTGCACATCGAAGTTGAGACCTATCGACGTAAAGAAACCATCAAAATTAAAATCCTTCACCTGGTTGTAAACCTGTTTGCGGTAACCGGCAATAACTTTCAATCCCAAAAAACGCATGGGTTTAAACGTTCCGGCTACCCCAAAATTAATAAAGAGCAAGCCACCCGATGTGGTTGAGTATACGTCTCCTGTTGTAAGATTCTTATCTCTGAATGTATTAACACCGGCCGCAACTTCGAGTGGCATACCGAGCGATACAAAACGCCAATCCTTATAAATTAATTCAGTATTGATACTTCCATAATTCATTTGAATGGATTTTGTAAACTCCTGCCCGTCGTTCTCAATAGTAAACTCTTTTAAGTTTCCAAACAGAGTATAGTAACCAACCGTAAATCGTAATTTATTATCGAGTAACAATCCCAGGTCGAAACCATTGATCGGTAAACCCTGCGACCCATGAAATGCAACACGGTTATCGAACTTAAATTGCGGACGGATCAATTTAACCTTTGTTAAAGCCAAGGAATCTTTTGTATACTGTTCCTGTATAGTATCCTGAGAAAAAGAAGAAAACGAAACTAAAATAAAACCAAAAGCGATCAAACAGGTTTGCTTAATGAACTTATAGGGTATATGTTTTACCATAGCTCATTTACATTCAAATCTTATACCATCAGCCTGTTATGGTTTTAAGAATTCTTTTCTTCTGTTTTACCATCTGCATATTTAGCAAAACGGTTTTTGTTACGGGCATGAACCTGGTCATATTTTGGCCATGGCCAGCCGCCAAATTGGGTCTTATGATAATCGTCAAAGGCCTCGTTTATTTCCTGTTTGGTGTTCATTACAAAGGGTCCGTATTGCATTACTGGTTCGCCAATGGGTTTGCCCTGTAACATTAAAATACTGGTTTCTTCATCGCCCGATTTTATAGTTACATCCACATCAGCTTTCAATTCAATAGCGTGGTAATGTGTAATGGTTGTACCTGCAACGGTGATATATTTACCTTCATAAAAATAGATAGTTCTGTTAATTCCGGCAGATGCCTTTGGTATGGTAAAGCTTGCGCCCGGTTCCATTTTAATATTCCAGATGGCCAGTTCATTAATAGGATCTGCAGCCCAGGAATCAGGTGGCGGGCTTGGCGCCTGCGATGTATGTAATTTTCCTGCTATAATTTCTACAATTGTTTTTTTATGGTTTGCATCGGTATGCTCATAGTTAGGAATAGATTCTTTCCAGAACATTTTAAAATGAGGTTCTACCATTTTATGTTTCTTTGGTAAATTCAACCAAATTTGAAACAGTTCCATTGTATTAACTTTATCAGTATGTACCAAAGGAAACATTTCGGAATGCTGAACACCTTTGCCTGCCGTCATCCACTGCACATCTCCGTTTCCGTAACGGCCCGAAGCTCCCATCGAATCAGCATGATCTACAATACCTTTTCGCACAACGGTGATCGTTTCAAAACCACGATGTGGATGTCCGGGAAAACCCGGCACCGATTTACCATGATACATTCTGAACCCGTCTTTAATGATAAAGTCATCGCCCAGGTGACGACCCGCAAAATGCTTAGAATCAGGTCCCATCTGCTCATTACCGTTAGGAAAATTATCTTCGTGATGCACACAAAATAAGAACGGATCGGCAGTTTCCCATTGAAACCCTAAAGGCTTGGTGTTTAATATTGGATTCGTATCTGCAGGGGAAGCGTTAAAGGCTTTTTTAAAAGATTCGGAAAATGATACAGAAGGCATGGCCATAGCTGTTGCGAATGCTGCCAGTGATCGGGTTAAAAAATTACGGCGGGGAATTTCCTGGCTCATGATCAGTTAATTTAAGTAATGTACTAAACTAAAAAAGGTATAACCTAAAGTTACACCTTTTTTATTCTGTTTTATTATTCGGTTGGATAACCTTTGGCAACCCAGTCGGGTTTAATACCTTCAGGTAACTCCAGTACTTTAACATTTTTAAAACCCTGTGTCAGGATCATATCATAAGCAGGCTTGATATTAGGACAGCTTGAATAAGAGCAGCAACCGCAATACACCACCACCGGTTTGGCCTTACTTTCCATAGCCAATGATGATTCGATACGGCTATTGAATGTAACACTTGTAGCTGCGCCCATTGCTATGGCACCTTTGATATTTTCCATTGGGCCTACATTAAAAATCAGAGGCTTATCTTTTGCGTTGCTGGTAATTTTATCGGCCAGTTCCTTGGTTGGCATTAATTGTTCTTTTTTCCAGGTTGGAGCCTGAGCATAAGAACTCATTAATCCTGAACCAATCATTAAAAGTGTAAATATCGTTTTCATGGGATCTGTTTTTGTAGTTTCAAAGCTAAAGAAAATCACTATGCTTTGCTACAGGATACTGATTAAAAAAAGTTAAAATTCATCCCACCCACGTTATCTTGTGATTGTCAATAATTAGAACTTACTTTCTTTGCCTGCCATGCAAAGAAAGTAACAAAGAAAGATCACCGCTTCTTAAATTTATCTCGGAAATAACGAAGCTCTTTCCCGCCCGATTCTGGAAACTCGGCCGGCTGAAGAAGCCAGCCTCAAACAGCCCAGAATCGTCACACAAAAAATCCCTGCTGAAATCCCTTCTATTTCCTTCGTTAAATTTAAGAGGCGGACTAAAAATTAACTTTCGCGTTTTTACTATTCAACATGATATATGTATAGTCAGACTTATTTATAATGCCTGTGAGTACGGCGGGCTGATTGCCAAAAATGCGGGCAGACAAAGCGGTGAATTGAGAATTCAAGGATTTAGTGAAGCGTAGCGGGAACGTAAAATCCGTAGAATTCCAAGAGGCGGGCTGAGCATATTTTTGGCTTGTCTTTTTTGGTGACTTTTTTTGACTAAGAAAAAAAGTTACATAAAATTATTTTTTCCTGACTGCCGATCTCAGACAGAAAAAAAGTAAAGATAAACTCCAAACTTTATTCAAATAGGTTTGTTGTAAAAATCGACCAATCTTATTCAATCTTAAACCAAATTGCGTTATTTTTACAAGTAATGAACAACACAGCATCTGAAATAGATCTTCCTTATGTAACGATATCCTATAGCGAACCTATCGTTCGTTTGGTATATAAAGAAGGTGCTGAATTGGGTTTCCCTGAGATCAAAGAACTTATTACGCATGCCGAAAAATTAAGCGGTCATAAACCGTATGTGACATTGAATTATGTAAAGGTAAATATCAATATTACTAACGAAGGCAAACGCTATGTGGCCAATACGGATAACATGCCTTTGTTCAGAGGCACAGCAGCTATTGTAAAAAACAGTTTTTACCAGTTTGCAGCTAATTTTGCCAAAGGTTATCATAGCACCAAATATCCTTTTAAAGCATTTACATCTGAAGACAAAGCCATTGCCTGGCTCATGTCATTGCCTTTAGAAAAATAAATATTATCTTGAACTTAAATTAACTACCATGAAAAATTTAGCTTTTATTATTCTTACTTGCTTTACTTTAACACTAACAGCACAGCAAACTGTAAAATCAAAAGTATTAAAACTTAAATATACCATGCCTGCCGGCTGGAATGTACAGGAATTTGGAAGTCCTGCTTCTGTAAACTGGGAAGAGCAAGGCAACAACCTGTGCAAATGCTCAGGCATCTTATTCTTTAAATCGCATGCCGACGGGAAAATGAATGTGTTGGTATACCCTTCTACCCAATCGGGTTTGGACTCTGCAAAACGTAATGCCGTTGGCAATTTGGCTTTTGTTGATGTGCAGAAATACGACAAGACAAAAAATAAGTTCTTTTCCTTTGAACGTAAAAAATCAAATTTTACCGATAGCAAAACCAAAGCTAAATCTTATGAAGTATTTCGTTACTTCGCTAAAATAGAGGATCATTTTTACATCATTTACGCCTGGCAGGAAAACATGCAAATGCTCAACTCCACCAACGAAAAAGTGTTGTGGGAAATGGTGAATGGCATTGAGCCTTTGTAGATGGGTATCCGCAGAGAAAACTTCATGTCACTATAACTGTACTGCATACATTGGTAATAGTGCGGCTGCTTTTGGCGAAAGAGAGCGAACCACCATTCTGCGAAGATAATCCGGGGCAAATGGGGGTTGGTCTTTCGCCTTGACCCGCGCACCTGCTCGCTCAATTGTGTACTACACAATTGCCGTATTTCTTTTTCGTCAAGGAAAAAGAAAAGAAAAGATACTTTTGCAAAAGTATCTTTGGGTTGCTTTTTAAAGTTTTATGAATGACATTTGTTTTACCAGAATACTACTAAATGCCTGAAATTATAATAGATGCACGCACAGCTGCCATCGGCCCAAACATGTCGGTAAACCGCATTCTGCCCTTTCGTAGCAGGCGAATGGTTGGTCCTTTTATTTTTATGGATCATGCCGGACCTGTAACCCTGCACGGCAATGAGCATCATGAAATGGATGTGCTGCCTCATCCGCATATTGGTTTATCTACTGTAAGCTATTTGTTTAATGGTGAGGTTACCCATCGCGACAGCACAGGCGCCGAACAGATCATTAAACCCGGAGAGGTTAACTGGATGACCGCCGGTAAAGGTATCTCACACTCCGAGCGGTTTGAAAACCCTGCCGTTTTAGCTGGAGGACAATTAGAAATGATCCAAACCTGGGTAGCGCTTCCGGAAAAAGATGAAGAATCAAATCCAAGTTTTAAAAATTATAGTAAAGCCGATCTTCCTGTTGTGGAAGACAATGGTTTTTGGATGCGCTTAATTGCAGGTGAAGCCTTTGGTGTAAAAAGTCACGTAGCTACCCACTCGCCCCTGTTTTATGTGCATGTGACCCTGAAAGCATTTTCAAAAGCAACCTTACCCGTTAATTATAGCGAGCGTGCTATTTATATTGTGAAGGGATCGGTAGATATAGATCATACGGTTTATCATGCCAAACAAATGGTCGTATTTGCCAAACATGAAAACCCGGTGATCATTTCGCGCGAAGAAACCGTGATGATGATGCTGGGCGGCGAGCCTTTGGGAGACAGACACATTTGGTGGAACTTTGTTTCGTCAAGCAAAGACCGGATTGAACAGGCAAAAGCCGATTGGAAAAATGGTCGGATCAATTTGCCACCTATGGACGATCATGAATATATTCCGTTACCCGAAGATAAAACAGGAAAGCCACCGGAGGCTTTATCATAGTTTGCCGCTATTTAAGCAGCAAAAAAAATCATGCATAAAATAAGCATAGCTTTGATTGCTATAGCGCTATTTTATTTTAGCTCTCAAAACAAAAACATACATGGAAACACAACACATTTTCCCGAAAGGACAAGCCTTACCTAAAGACTGGTTTACAGGCGATGCCTTTTTATCACCTTTAGTAGGCAAAGATCATAACAACGATTTTTCGGCAGGCAGCATCTTATTTGAACCCAAAGCCCGAACCAACTGGCACACGCACCCACGCGGACAGGTACTACTTATTATTGAAGGCAACGGCTATTACCAGGAAAAAGGCCAGCCAGCCCGCGCCATTAAAAAAGGTGACGTAGTAAACATCCCTGAGAACATTGAGCATTGGCATGGCGCCTCCGCCAACAGCAGCATGACCCATATTGCCATTACCAATTATAAAGATGATGTGCAAGTAGTTTGGTTAAAGCCGGTGACGGATGAGGAGTATGAAGGTGTGGTTGGGGAATAATATATTGATAAAGACTTCTCTACTCCTTCACCACCTTAACAGTTCTCTTCTTCTCCTTATCCTGCACCGTTAAAAAATACATACCCAATGCAAGTGATGAAATATCAATTTGATTGGTGAATGGCACACTAAAAACAGTTTGCCCTAAAGGATTTTTAATTTCAATAGTAGCGTTTTGTAGTTGCTTGTTTTCATCAATGATTTTTAAGATTGAATTTGTTGGAATGGGGTAAAGACTGAAACTAACATCATTTGAAAGCTCATTTACACCAACAACATTTATACATTGATTAAACAAATTAGCATCTTTTAATTTCGCAATAAAATGAAGTGAATCTGCATTTGCCGTCCAAAAACCACCGCCGATATAAATGGTGTCATTATAAACTGTAGCAGAACCAATAGTGTTATCAAGCGTATCTTTTAATCCGCACCAACTTGTGCCATCATAGGCTGCTGCCATGCTTGCAAAACTATTGGCTACATTATAAAACGCACCAAATACCCAAAGTTTATTATAGTAAACAAGCATTTTTCGAGCACTTACAAAAGCGGTTGGATCATCACCAAATCCCACATCTTTCCATTGGCTACCATTCCATTTCATTACATGGTCGCCGGCATTCCCATCCGACTTTAGAAAATGTCCTGAGGCATATAATTCATTATTATATATTTCCAGATCAGCTACACCCGAAAATCCACCTAATACACCATTTCCGGTAGAAGAAGCCCAACTTGTACCATTATATTTAAATACATCTCTGGCATTATTATTTGCACCCACTAAAAAACCATCCCCAGCAATGTAAATATCATTTTGATATTCAATGATTGATGAAATATTATTAAAACCCGAACCAATAGGAAGTGTAACAGCGTTAAAATTTATACCATCCCATGTTGCCAATCCCTTGGCAGGTTGTCCAGCAATGGTATCAAAATTACCTGTTATATACAATAAATTATTTTTTTTAAGAAAACCTGATATCACTACCAACTTACCAGATCTGAATGCCCGTTTTGGAAGACTATCCCATTTTACACCATCCCATAAAGCCAGGCTTGTTGTATTTATATAGCCGATAGAAGTGAAATACCCTCCGACTAAGGTTTTACCCTGGTAAGGAATACAACAAACTGCAGCGCCTTGTGGGCTCAGTGGATTTAACCATATGTCATGTGTATTTACTCCTCCTGATAAAGAATCCCAGTTGGTTCCATCCCATGAACAGATACCTCTTACATTTAAATTACCAACATGATTTGTGAATTTACCACTTACAATAAGTTTATTATGCACAGAGTCATATAATACCCGTTCTATTTGTTTTGCAAAGATCCCTCCTTTAATGGAATCCCAGTTTTGAGATTCCATTAAATAAGAAGAACATAAAAATAATATGCAGAAAATGCGTTTAATCATTCTTTATAAATTTAGCAGAAATTTTTGAATTATCTTTTAATAATTCAATCATATAAAATCCCGTACTTAATTTATTAATGTTAATCATATTGATATCTGAATTTAAAGTTCCGGAAGATACAACCTGTCCCAAAGCATTCACGATGTTATAATTGACTTTATCCACTTTGCTTTTGAGCTTAATATGTAAGTTTTGGGTTGCAGGATTCGGATAAATAAGTATATCATCAGTTGAAAAGGTAATTTCTTTAATTCCTACAACAGTTACAGGAACAAGATCAAACTTTGTAATTGTGGCATCTATTGGTCCGTCTAAAGAAGATTGGTAATATGTAGGCAATCCTCCGTTATTGTCCAAAGGGAAAGGGTTCGTTTGTGTTTCAGATGTCCTTGAAGCGCCTCCTAAAAATAAATTATGGTTACCATCAATACAGATGGATTGGTGAAATGATCCATTGGATAAATTATCATAATCTTCAGTATCAGAACCTCCTAAATACGTTGCCCATAAAATAGATGTGCTGTTATCCTTTAAAGCACAGATAAAATTGTCAATATCCCCGCCAAAAGATTGATCATAAGTATTTGCCGGATTAGTTACGGGAATCGGGAAATGAGGTCCCCACGTTTGGCCAGAAATATAAGCCACGTTTTGGCTATAGTCATATACGATATCCTGTGCCTGATCATTATCTGATCCACCTAAGTATGTAGAATGAGTTATCACATTGTTGCTATTTACTTACCGGCAAGGTATACGATGAATGGAAATATAAAGCCATCTATATCATTGCCGATGTGCAGGTTGGTTTGTATTCTAACGTGATCAGTGTTGATGTAAAGAAAATGTAGCTTATACTGCCGGTGGTTAATGCTTGCTGAACCTGGTTGCTGAGCGGAGTCGAAGCACCCAGTACCGGATTAAAGCATCCTCCCCCTGCCCCCTCCAGAGGGGGATAAAAGCCTCTCATGAAAATGAGGGGCTTTTTTACGCGTCATTGCGAGGGTTTACCCGAAGCAATCTCATACAATACTATTTTCAATTACTTATTAAAACTGTGTATGAGATTGCTTCACTCCGTTCGCAATGACGATTCGTGCTTTATTATTCTACCTGGATATAACCGGTTAGCTGCTCGGCAAAAGTTTAGTAGTACGGCGGGCTGGTTGCGTAAGTTTTGCATCCCTGCATACGTTGGTAAGAGTGCGGCTGTCCCGATAGCTATCGGGATTGGCAAAAGAGAGCGAACCGCCATTCAGCGAAGCTTCTGCGGGGTAAATGGGGGTTGGTCTTTCGCCTTGTCCCGCGCACCTGCTCGCTCAATTGTGTACTACACAATTGCCGTATTTCTTTTTCGTCAAGGAAAAAGAACGAAGAGATAAGACTAAAAGTTAGTGAAGAGTCAAAAACAGACATTACTTTTTGATCCCTATCTTCTCAAAAAAATCAACTTTATATTGTTCGCCTAAAGGAATTTTATATTTATCAATATACACCTGCTGGGCGCTTACCGAAACAATATCTTTGGATGATACAATGAACGAGCGGTGAACCCTTATGAAATGGGGACTTATGGCTTTTAACTCGTCTTCAAATTTAGATAAAGGTATCAGTGGCAAATACGATTTATCATTCTTTAAAACAACTTTGGTATAGTTCTTTCTCGCTTCGCAATACAAGATCTCATTCACATGAATGGGATAATTTTTACCATCTGATTTTATAAAAATAGTTTGCTCTTCACCCTGTTTTAGTTCGTTTGCTAAACCGGGCTTACTTTTTTCTATGAGGTCGATAGCTTTAAATGCCGCTTTGGTAAAGCGTTCAAAAGAGAATGGCTTTAAAAGATAATCCACGGCATTGATCTCATAACTTTCGATCGCATATTCAGAATAGGCTGTTGTAAAAATGATCTTAGGCGCTGTTGTTAAAATTTTGGCCATGCTCATACCGCTTAAATTGGGCATGTTAATGTCTAAAAAAACAATATCAATTGCAGGATCTGTATTTAAGATCTCCAGTGCTTCAATGGCATTTTTGGCCTGTACCGAACATTCTAAATTAGGAAGCTTATCAATATAGGCCTGCACAATTTTCCGGGCGATCGGCTCATCGTCAACAATCAAACATTTATATATCTTACTGCTCAATGCTATCCGTTATTTAATTGGAGTTGTAAATTAACTGTATAGAATTTTAATTCTTTTTTTATTTCCAAATGATGAAGGTTTCCGGGATATAACAATTCCAGCCTTTTTTTTACATTCAGCAATCCCAGTCCTCCACTGTTTCTAATTCCATCATTCAAATAATTATTCTCTACGTTCAGGGTCAATACTTTTTGGGTACTGAGCGAGATATGAATTTTGATCCGGATGGGTTCACTTAACACTTGCCGTGCATGCTTAAATGCATTTTCAATGAACACCATTAATATGAGTGGCGCAATGCCGGCGTCTTCATGTTCAGCAACCGCCGAATCAAACTCCAGGTCAAGCGTGCTTTCGAGTCTTATCTTTTCGAGCTCAATGTAATTTGTGAGGTAATTGATCTCTTTGGAAACAGGTACCAGGTCGTTTTTA
>JAZKGE010000072.1:4420-13263 GCA_040386075.1 Bacteroidota bacterium | reverse complement strand
GAATAGCGCAACAGCTCAGATAACTTGATCATCAAATTTGGCAGTTTGTTTGAATTCTCCACAGCCAGTCCATAAAAATTATTCATGGTGTTAAATAAAAAATGTGGCGATATCTGCGCCTTTAAGTTATCAAGCTCCACTTTCATTTTTAACTGCCTTTGTTCATTTTCATAATACTGGTTGATGAAACTGTCTTTAAAATATTTGGTGAACGTGATCACCAAAAAAGTAAGTAACGCAAACGATAAGTTCCCAAAATACGATTGAAAAAAATGCATGTTATTACCGCCGGGTACTGAGTACTGCTGAAGTTTTAAAATACCCACCAGGTGTAACAGGGATAAAACAATACCGGAAATAAAATAGAGAACGTGTTTTTTTCTATAGATCAATAATTTATAAAGCCATAGGATAAGATACGTATACACAACAAAGAACACCAGGTCGCGGATAAGCATAAAATTTAAATAGTCAGGGTAATCAAGCAGTGTGAGGTAATAAGACCAGGCGCGATAAACAGCATAACCCAGCCAAAAACAAAGATGCCAGGCCCACCGGTTATTAATAAGAAAGACGGTTAACGTATTGGATCTATCCTCGGTTTCTTTCATTTGTTTAATTTACAAATATTATTCAAAAAAAGCAGACCTCTCCTATTCGCCGGACATAAACCGGTATTTTAAGGACAAAATAATAGTACCAAAAATATCACAGGCAGGAACGAAAAAAACTATCTCCTGTTTAGTCCGGTATTTTTAGATTACGTCCTGTTATTTTCCGTTCAGGCACATAAATTTTTTTCGCACTTTTTTATGTAATTATTTTGTACTGAATCTTTAAAACCATTAACATGAAAAAATCTATACTTATTTTAACCACGCTCCTGCTGGGTGCTTTTCAATCAAAAGCCATAGTGTTTAAAGGGCATTTATTATTTACGTCAAAGTTAAACGGGTCACAGGTAGTGCCATCTGTTTCATCTGGTGCAAATGGTGTTGCCAGTTTTATGCTTAATAAAACAAGAGACTCTTTAACCATTAATTTAAGCATGATCGGTTTATCGGGTCCTGCAGTCAATGTAAGTTTATACCAGGGTAACGAAGGCGCTAATGGATCATCACTCATTAACCTGACACCATTTTTAAACGGGAACAGGTTAACCACAGATCTGGCCGGTACAAATGTAACCGGTATGATCTCAAAATTAATGAGCGATAATTTATACCTGGTTGTTACAACAGCCGCTAATCCAACCGGCGAGATCAGAGGCCAGGTAAAATTAGAAGCCGACTGGAACTTTGTTGCCGATATGAACAGTATGGAAACTGTACCCATGATGATGAACAGCGCTTACGGCCTTGGTTCATTTGGGCTATCACATGATAAACAAACATTAAGTTTTAGAATTGTTTGTCAAAAATTGAACGGACCTATCACAAATGCAGAATTACGTTTTGGTGATTATGGTGTAGCAGGCAATTTAGCTGCAAATATCAGCAGCTTTATTACAGGTGTTCATAGTAGAATTGTTACCGGCACCATTTCTACAAACCCACAATTACTCGATAGTTTATTGAGTGGCAGGGTTTACTTAAATATTTCAACGGCGGCATTGCCAACCGGCGCTCTCCGCTCTCAGTTAATTAATAGAAAAGGCTTGTCATTCGACGCTAATCCAATTGGCAGTCAAATGGTTCCTGCCATCACAAGCATTGGTCAGGCTGTTGCTGTATTAAGATTAAGCAGCAATTTAGATACGCTTTACTTTGATGCTGTTGCCGATAGTTTATCATCCAATTTAGATTATGCGCACATGCATATTGGTAATGCAGGTGCTCCGTATGGCGCCGTTCAGGTAGATTTTACACCCTTTATTGCCGGCCGCAGGGTAAAAGGGATGATCTCGGGATTAGCAGGAGGATCAACAACCTACAGAATGCTGGTAAGTAATGTGGCTTTTGTTTTTCATACATCTTTAAAACCTAATGGTGAATTAAGAGGCCAGATCATTCGTTATGCACGGGAAGGTTATAAGATCCATATGAGTGGTAACCAGGTAGTACCTGCTGTTACATCTCCGGCTTACGGATCAGGTATTGTTTCAACCAGCAGGTTCGATGATAATGCGCATTATGTATGGAATGCAGGAAGCCTTTCTGCAACAGCCACCGGAGCTCATTTCCATAAAAACAAAATAGGAATGAATGGTGTGCAAATTTATGATATGACAGGTATGATGCAAACATCAGGAACCGACGTATCTGCAGAAGGCTACTGGAATAGTACAGATGCAACACCTTTTTTACCGGCTAATTCTTTACAGTTCAGTAAAGACAGTATTTACCTGGATATTCATAATGCTGCTTTTCCTAATGGTGAGATCAGAGGCCAGGTACTTTCGGGTTACTCTTCTTCTTTCACCATCACATCACTCCTTCCTCAAACTAAAAACGATGTGAGTGTTAGCTTAATGCCAAATCCGGCTCAAAATGAAATCACCATACATACTAAGAACAGGCCTATTAGTTCGGTTGAAGTGCTCTCTATCTATGGTCAGGTGATCTATAAAAGCAGTACCGATAAAACCGGTTCTGAAACAATTGCAACCATCGATCTGTCAAATTACACGAATGGGATCTATTTTATCCGGATCAATGGCAGTGATTTTTCTGTTCTGAAAAAAGTAATAAAGGAGTAGTTTAAGATTATGTAAATTAAAAACAAACCCTCTTTCAAAATTATGAAAGAGGGTTCTCCTTACCACTATAAAAAAGCCTCTCATTTTCACGAGAGGCTTTTTTATAGTGGTAATTACCTGAGTAAAGTTACATCGCCGGCTTTATTGAATACTTTACCATTGTTTAGTTTCACATAGGCTTTCCAAACATATACATCCAGTTGACATATTTTATCTCTATAGTACCCATCCCAACCTTGTTTAATGTTGTCGGTTTCAAAGATCAATTCACCCCATCTGTTAAATACCTGGAATTTAAAATCTACTACACCCGAGGTGTAAGGAAAAAAGATATCGTTATTTAAATTTCCAGGAATGTAATAACCACCCGATGGACCATTGGTATTGGGAGTAAAGGCATTAGGAAATACAACATCTGCATCCGTAATTATTTGCCGGTAGGCTGTATCAGAACAACCATACTGCGATGTTGCAATGAGTTGAATTTGAAATGCTCCAACAGACGTATAATTATGATTTGGATTTATCTCTGTAGACTGGCCGCCATCGCCAAAATTCCAGTTGTAAGTGATTGCACCGCTCGATTGATTTGTGCAAACCAAAGCATCATATGGCAAATTTAAATAAGTGGAATTAATTGAAAACGATGCTACCGGGAAAGGATAGGCACTAACAACAATTGGAGCAGATGAACTATTGTTTGTGCAACCACCACCTGTTGTAACAGTTACGCTGATAGAATAAGTACCGGATGCTGTGTACGTGTGACTTGGATTTTGACTTGTTGATGAAGTTCCATCGCCAAAGTTCCAGACCCAACCTGTGATTGGATCATTGACATTTCCGGTTATTGAATTATCAAAGAAATTAATAGCAGTTGGAATGCATGATAATGTGCCGTTTGAAGAAACCGCCATAACGGGTGGTGGCGTAAACAATACGTTTACCGAGTCAACAACAGAAGATCCACAGGAATTGGTTACCGTAACTATATAAGTGGTAGGTTGAGAAGGGATTGTAACAAACGCCCCTGGGCCACTACCTAAACCATTATTCCAGGTATAGGTCAACGGACCTGTGACACCTGAGGTTTGGGCATATATAGTTGTTCCTTGTCCGGGACAAATTGGAGTAAAAGCTATGGCTTGAATATTTGCTGCCGTTAAATTATAAACAACCGCTGTTATAGTATCTGCTATACCGGCACATCCATTTTGATCAAAGGCTACAACCGTATAATTTGTTGTAACGGTAGCAGCATTAATAGCTAGTGTTCCGGAATTAATAGCACCGGAAGGTTGCCATGCGTAATAATAATTACCACTACCGCCTGAAGCAGAGGCAACTAGAGAACCGGATTGATTAAAGCAAATAGTGTCATTTAATCCCGCATTTGTTAATACCTGAGTAGGTTGCGTGAGAGTTACAAAA
The DNA here is from genome assembly GCA_040386075.1 of Bacteroidota bacterium. GTDB lineage: Bacteria > Bacteroidota > Bacteroidia > B-17B0 > Aurantibacillaceae > UBA4416. Next base: position 9,134 of record JAZKGE010000072.1, on the reverse strand, counting down.
TTTGAATTCGCACAACCATTTGCATCAGAAATAAAAACAGTATATGTTCCACTTCCTATATTATTTACAGTACTTCCATTTTGAGGCGGTGTTGTTGTCCATGTATAACTATAGGGTGCTGTACCACCTGCTGCTGTTACCGAAGAACTTCCTGTACCGCTAAAACATATTGGATTATTTACACTACTAATTGTAGATGATAAAACCGTTGGTTGCGTTACATTTACGCTAATAACGGAAGTACAAAAGTGAGAATCCTTTACATTAACCGTATAAGAACCGGCCGTTAAATTATTGAGTGTTTGTCCTGAACCTGATGGTGACCAGGAATAAGAGTATGCAGGTGTTCCTCCTGAACCACTAACTGTAATTGATCCGTTACTACCATTAAAACAGGAAACATTTACTACGGTATTTATTGAAACCGAAACAGGATTGGGTTGTGTTATAGTTGCTGTAATTGAACTTAAGCACCCTCTTCCATCTGTTACATTTGCTGTGTAAACACCGGCTGTTAATTGAGATGCAGTTGTTGTATTACCTCCAAAAGGCAACCAGTTTGTTGAGTATGGTAACGTCCCCTGGCTAATGTTAATGGTTGCAACACCATTGCTACTTCCAAAGCAGGAATCATTTAGAGTAGAAAGTACTGTGAGTGTTGGACCTGGAATATTTATTAAAGTAGTAGTTAATGTTTTGATACAACCATAAGAATCAGCTACTGATAAAGTATAAGTATTTGGTAATAATCCATTGATAGTAGGTGTGTTAACGACTACTGGGCTCCATGTATAAGTATAAGGCCCTATACCTCCTGAAACCTGTGAAGATATGGATCCATTAGCCAAACTACATGCAGGATTAATAATGGATAAACTTCCGGTTACGGGAGTTGGGGAAGAAATGATAACTGAAACATTGGTCTGACAACTGTTAGCATCTGATACCGTTACAACATAATTTCCGGGCGATAACGATGAGGCCGTTTGTCCTGTTCCACCAAACGGATTCCATTGATACGTATAACCTGAAGTTCCACCTACTGGTGTTACCGTTGCCGTTCCGTCTGAACCTCCTGAACAACTGGTAGGAACACTATTGGCGGTTGCCGACAAAGCTTGTATCGGCTGGGATACTAATACACTTGTTGATGTTGTACAATTCTTCGAATCTGTGACATTAACCGTATAAGTACCCGCCGATAACCCTCCAACGGTTTGACTGTTGACGCTCATAGGCATCCAGTTATAACTATAAGGACCGGTACCGCCTGTAGCTGAAACAGATGCTAAACCATTATTACCCGAAAAACAAGAAACAGCAGTAGAAGTAGCAGAGGCAGAAAGAACAGCAGTTGGCTGGGATATTGAATAAGTAGATGTAAGTACACAATTATTGATATCTCTAATTTGTACGGAATAAGTTCCTGAACTCAAAGAAGTAATAACCGAACCAGTAGCTGCACTTGGTAACCAGGTATAAGTATAGCCAGGGTTTCCTCCACCTGCAGTAACCGTAGCAGATCCATTAGAACCTGAAAAACAACTTACATTTGATGTGGTAATATTACTGAATAAGGCTGTAGGTTGAACAATAGAAGGACTTATGGCAGAAGCTAAACATCCATTTGCGGCAGTTATAAAAACAGTATAGGTTCCGGCAGGTACGCCCGTCGTCGTAGCTGCATTTCCACCAACAGGAGACCAGGTGTAAGTAAAAGGACCTGTTCCTCCGGTAACACTAGCTGTAGCAGTTGCATTTGAACCACCATTACAACTAACACTTGTAGTTGAAGCAACCGAAACTGCAGGTCCCGGATTGTTAACCACTATTTGAGTAGTTGAAGTAAGGCAGCTATTAGCATCAGCTACTTTTACCGTATAAGTTCCAGGCAAAAGTCCAGTTGCCGTTGCACCATTTCCTCCGCTTGGAACCCATGAATACGTGTATGCTCCTGTTCCACCCACAGCAGAAACAGAAGCTTGCCCGTTAGCTGCACCACAATTTGAATTTGCGCTACCCGTAGTTAATACCACAGGAGTAGGCTGATTAACCGTTACACTAACTGTAGTTGTACAATTATTGTTATCAGAAATACTACTTGTGTATGTACCAGCTGATAAATTTGATATAGCGGATCCGCTAAAATTTCCAGGCATCCAGTTATAATTGTAAGGACTTGTTCCGCCGATAGCAGATGCAGAAGCAAAACCATTACTACCTGAAAAACAAGTAACAGCCGTGGAAGTTGCAGAAGCAGCAAGAGCTGCGGTTGGTTGAGCAATAGCATATGTAGCTGTATGCACACAATTATTAGCATCTCTAATTTGCACTGAATATGTTCCTGTACTTAAAGAAGTAACAACAGAACCTGTACTTGCGCCGGGCAACCATGTATATGTATAACCGGGAGTTCCTCCGCTTGCAGTAACCGTAGCTGATCCGTTTGCACCACCAAAACAACTAATACTACTGGTCACAATACTTTCTGTGATCTGTGGAGGCTGCTGAATATCAGGACTGGTTATGGCAGTTGAAACACAACCATTATTATCCTGCGCTATGATCCAATAAGTACCTGCTGTTAAGCCGGTAGCTGTTGTACCATTACCCCCTGTTGGAAACCATGTATAGGTGATAGGCGCAACACCTCCAATTATACTTGCTGTAGCAGCACCATCACTTCCGCCATAACAACTCACATTGGTAATCGAAAAAATACTGGCATTTGGTCCACCCGAATCATCCAGATTTAAATATTGAATAGCGCTACAATTGTTAGCATCGGTTACACTAACAGAGTACACTCCGGCCGGAATACCTGTAGTAACAGAGTTTGTTCCACCGGATGGCATCCAGGAATAAGTATATGCACCAACGCCACCCGTAACAGAAACAGAACCTATACCATTTGAATTGCCACAAGTTGAATTTGTACTAGTGGTAACTGGTAATATAGGTGCTGGTTGATTAACAAATACTGTTTGTGTTGTTGTACAGTTATTTATATCGGTAACGGTAACAGTATAATTTCCGGAAATTAAATTTGTAATGGTTTGTCCATTTAAACTACCAGGCATCCAGATATAAGTATAACCAGGTGTACCTCCGGTTACAGATGCTGTTGCTGAACCGTTAGAACCTCCATTACATGTAACAGAGGTCGAAGAGTTAGATGAATTAAGCGCGGCAGTAGGTTGGATAATAGCAATTGTATTTTGAACAACACACAAATTATTATCTCTGATGGTAATTGTATAAGTTCCTGCTGAAATATTAGTCAATCCATTTGTTGTTGCTCCCCCAGGAGTCCATGAATAGGTATAGTTAGGTGTTCCACCGGATGGACTGGCTCCGATACTGGCATTACTTCCACCAAAACAACTTACATTAACCTGATTAACAAAACTAACCGATAAAGGGACTGGCTCGGCAATTGTTGCAATCGCTATGGACTGGCAGCCTTTAGTATCAGTAACTATTGCTGTATAGGTTCCACTGGCCTGATTTGTGATAGATGCCGTTGTTTGTCCTCCTGGTTGCCAGGAATATGTATAAATTGCAGTACCTCCTGTTTGTGTAACAGTGGCAGAACCGTTATTTAAATAATCACAGGTTTCGTTAACTGCCGAAGTAGAAGCAACTAAAAGTGTGGGCTGAGTAATGGTAAGCGTGTTAGTTGCCGTACAAGTGAAGTTATCTGTAACTGTTAAAGTGTATGTACCTGCTTGCAATCCTGTAACGCTTTGAGAAGAAGCGCCACCCGGATTCCAACTAAAGTTATAAGGAAGCGTTCCACCGGTTACAATAGCATTAGCTGTACCATCAGCACCATTAAAACAAGATACGTTAGTTTGAGTAAATGTAATGGCAAGTGGCAAAGGTTGAGTTACCGTGTAAGAATATGTTTTTGGACAACCATTTGCATCGGTTACTATAACCGAGTAATTACCCGCAGTTAAGCCGGTAACAGATGAAGTAGTTTGTCCGCCAACTGACCAAAAATAAGTATAAGACGGAACACCTCCTGTTGGAGTTAACGAGATAGTTCCATTACTACCACCATTGCAAGAAACGTTAGTTACCGTTGATGTTGTAATAATATCTGTTGGTTGTATTATTAAAACTGTATTTGTTGCAATACATAAATTATTATCACTAACAGTTACAGTATATGTTCCAATTGGGATATTGCTAAGTGTTGCATTTGTACTTCCTCCTGGTAACCATGAGTAAGTATAATTAGGGGTACCGCCCGATGGACTGGCGCCAACACTTCCGTTACTTCCGCCAAAACAACTCACGTTAACCTGATTTACGAAGTTAACAACTAATGGAGTTGGCTCTGTAATGGTTGCAAAGGCAATTGACTGGCAGCCTTTACTATCAGTAACTATTGCCGTATAGGTTCCACTTGCCTGATTTGTAATTGAAGCTGTTATTTGTCCGCCGGGTTGCCAGGAATATGTATAAGTTGCAGTACCTCCTGTTTGTGTAACAGCGGCAGAACCATTATTTAAATAGTTACAGGTTTCATTAATTACCGAAGTAGATGCAACTAAAAGTGTAGGCTGCGTAATAGTAAGCGTGTTAGTTGCTGTACAATTGAAGTTATCTGTAACTGTAAGGGTGTATGTACCTGCTTGCAATCCTGTTACACTTTGAGAAGAAGCGCCACCCGGATTCCAACTAAAGTTATAAGGAAGCGTTCCAC
>JAZKGE010000072.1:0-4320 GCA_040386075.1 Bacteroidota bacterium | reverse complement strand
CGGTTACAGTAGCAATAGCCGTACCGTCAGCACCATTAAAGCAAGAAACGTTGGTTTGCGTAAAAGTGATAACAATTGGTAATGGTTGAACAATAGTATATGTAGACGTTTTGATACAACCATTAGCATCTGTAACGTTTACAGAATAATTGCCTGCCGGTAAACCTGTAACAGATGAAGTGGTTTGTCCGCCAGGACTCCATGAATAAGTATATGACGGTGTTCCTCCCGACGGCGTTACTGTTATTGAACCAGTGCTAGTTCCTGCACAGGAAACATTGGTAAGAGATGATGTAAATGCAAGTAATGGAGGTTGGGCAATTGTAACTGTTGTTGGAAAAGTACAACCAATGCCATCCTGGATTGTAACAGAGTAAGTACCAATTGGTAAATTATTAATAGTTGAAGTAGTTTGTGTAGGCGCTGTATTCCATAAATAAGTATAAGGAGAAATTCCTCCGCTTAAATTTATGATTGCCGAACCATTACTTCCACCAAAGCAACTTACATTGGTTGAACTTGGTGTGGCAATTCCTGTAAACCCTAAATAACTAATTTTTACAGTATCAGTTTTTAAAGGGCAGGTTCCATTGCCTGTTGTTGTTAAAATTAAATTAACCGAGCCGCTAGCTAATTCAGCGGCAGTTGGCGAGTAGGTTAAATTGGAAAGAGTTGTATTATTTGGAGAAAATGTTCCTGCACCTCCCGACCAAATACCTCCACTTGCGCCGGTAACACTGGCATTTAATGTTGCTAAAGGACTTTGAACACATTTGGTTTGATTTGGTCCGGCATTAGCAGTAATGGCAACCGAAAAGGCGGTAACGGTAACCTGATTAAAAACAGGCGGACATCCTGAACCATCAGATAACTGAACGTTATAGGTACCTACTCCAACATTAATAGTTTGTGATGGATTGACATTGTTCCACAAATAAGTATAGGGAGGTGTTCCCCCTGTTCCATTAGCCGTTAAAGTGGTGGATGTCTGTCCGAAACAAATAGTAGGATTTAAGGGGACAATATTTACGCCCAATGTAGGATTAAAGTGAACTCTGATCGTATCACAAACAGTTGCAAGATTACATTGCGCAGCCGGTTGTCCGCAAACCACATAATCAACATAAGGAGGTGGTGTGCCGGATGCGGTAACAGTTGGAGATAAACAGCCACTTGTACAGGATAAATAATTATTGTAAGTGCCGGGTGCTCCCGGAAATACAGAATTCCATGTTACGGTTGCCGGATTAAAGCCCGACGCTGCTATCTGCTTTGAACAGCCATCGTTAATGGTTGCATCTGCTCCTCCAACCGGGCCTGGAATAGAAGTAATTTGATAGACATTGGCATTGTTACCTGGTTTACAAAATGTTAGTATATGAGGGCCAGGGCCTACTAAACAAATTGGAGTTCCAAGAGCAGTTGGAGGTCCGCAACCTATTTGATAAAACAACGCCCCACCTGGTACAGCTCCTGAAAATATGCTGAATGCTATTCCTGCGGCAGCAGGATCTAAGGTTATTATAAATTTCACACAAACAACTCCTGTTTGGCCACAGCATTGATCATTTCTAACCACATTAGGGCTCTGCCATGTTCCACTGGGATTACCGGTTAAGTTTACCGAAAAGGTTGGCGTTGAAGGTCCACATTGAGAATAGGCTCCCAACGGAATAATTATGACTGATAAGATGAAATAAAATAGCTGCCTGGACATAATACTGGTATTTAGTAAATTCTGTAATTAACTGTCTATTTTTTTCGGTTCCCGTTTGAGTTACCTTTTGATTTCACTTTTCCATTACCTGGATTTGTAGTATTTGGATTATGCGGATTATTTGAATTTTTATACCATCCTTTATGCTTTCCATTATCTTTTTTATGTACAACTATACATGATGATTGGCTAATTGATAGTGAAATAATAAGTGTTATGCCTAAAATAAATTTATGATTTTTCATAGTATATCGTTTATATGAGTTAAGAGAGCATTCTGGATAAACCATCCTGTTATTTTATTTTGCGTTTTATCTTATTAAAGAATTTTTTAATTTTATGTTCCACCTTATGAGTTTCCCACCAGTTAAAATTTTTGCTCTTATTTTTTGATTTTACCAATGCTCCCGATCTTCGGTTAAACTTCCCTTTTTCATTAGTCTTTAAAATTATTTTTTCTGAGTTAGGTATTTTATTTGAAAACTCTACTCTACCGGTAACCACTGTAACTTCTACTGCTTCTTCGTTAGCGTATCCCTTTACATTAAAAGAAGTGCCCAGCACTTTGGTATTGGTATTATTGCAGGCAATTGTAAACGGAGCGCCATTATGCTTAATTTCAAAAAACGCTTCTCCATCCAGCGATACATTGCGTTCTAAATCTGAAAACTCAACAGGATATCTGAGCGTACTATTTTTATTTAAGAATACCCGGCTACTGTCCGATAAATAAACAACCAATAAGCTGTCGGTGGTTTTGATCTCTGATAATTGTTCAGCAACCGAACTATCAGCAACAGTATTATTAGCAGTAGTAGTTGTATTGGGATTAATCAGATTTTCAGTATGAATGATTTTGAATATAAAAAATGAAGCAATGATGATAATAATACCTGCCGCAATTTTAAACAAAGGAGAGTTAAGAGTGATAGTTTTAGATACAGGTAACTCCGATTTTACTTTAGAAGTAAATTTTAGCCACTCTTTATTGGTATCAGGTTCGTAATCTTTATGAAAATTTCCTGAAAGGTCCCATAACGTTTTTGCCCGGGCAAAAATAGTTTGATGATCAGCAGCAGAATTTAACCAACTGTTGAGTTCCCTTTCTTCCGAAGGAGTAATCTCGTTCGACAATTTTTTAGCTATTAACTCCTCATAATTCATAAATGATATTCCGTCTAGTTTATGTATAACCACTTCAAAGGTCTTTACCCCTACGACAAATTGAATTTATTTATTAATTAACTGAATAACAGCTAATTAAAAACAAGAGACAAGGCTAACCACAACATTATTAGTGGAAAAAACCGAAGTAAAACAGACACTCCGGCTGTAATTACCAGGATTAAGAATTCCCGGGTTAAAAAAGGTTTTAATTCCTCTCTCATCATCCCAAGCGCTTTACCCATTTGGTTTTCAACCGTTTTTACAGAAATTTCTAAATGGCCAGCTATCTGTTTATAGCGCATCCCTTCAAACCGGCTTAAAACAAAAATTACTTTACATTTCGGCGGTAGCGCATCTAAAGCTTTTTGGATATGAGATTCCAGTTCTTTTTGAGTGATCGCGGTCGATGGGTCCACGTATGTAGATGGTATAATTTCATTTGTAATTCTATTAAAACGTTTACCACTTTCAATATAATTAAGTGAACCATTGGTGGTAGCACGGTAAAGATATCCTACCAACGACTCGGTAGTTATTGTATCTCTGAGGTTCCATACTTTAAGAAAAACATCTTGCACTATATCTTCAGCGCCCGCCCTGTCATTAACTATGTGGTTAGCTATCCGGCAGAGGCTTTTGTGATTGGATTTAAATAGTTCTTCAAAATCAGAAATAGAAATCGGCATAACAATAGGTCAACAGTTAAAACAAAGATACAACAAGTTTTTTATAACAAATTGTTTTATGATGAGCAAACCGGTTTCTTATTACTTGATTGAAAGCAAGCTTTCAACGATCCTGTTAAAAACAAAAAGTCCCGCAAAAATTGCGGGGCTTTTACATGTATTGTGGAGCCGCCATTCTGTGAAGCTTTTGCGAAGTAAATGGGGTTGATCTTTTGCCTTGTCCATCGCACCTGCTCGCTCAATTGTGTGCTACACAATTGCCGTGTTTCTTTTTCGTCAAGGAAAAAGAAAATGAAGAATAAAAAGGGATTAGCTAACTCTGATCCCTCCTAACCCGAAGTCATAATGTAAAAGTCGATGCTTATTCTCATATTACAAACAAATAAGGGATTAGCTTCGCTGATCACTCCTATCCAAAAGTCACAATCAAAAACGTCCGCCTGCCGCGAACTGTTTTATTGTTATTTCGCTCAATCTCAAGCAAGCTTGGATTGGCTCAAAACAATAAAACCCGCTATTGCGGGTTTTTGATTTATTGTGGAGCCGGAGGGATTCGAACCCTCGTCCAAACAAGGAATTAATAAGCTTTCTACAAAGTTTAGAACATAATTGGTTTTCGATTTAAGTCAGGCTTATATTCATACCAAACTTAAACTTAGATGCTAATATTGTTTCAGATAACATCATCACTGAAACAATTTGCTAATTTATGATGCAAAATTCTCGTCGCTAAGCAAAGACGCTACGAGG
>JAZKGE010000071.1:0-6800 GCA_040386075.1 Bacteroidota bacterium | reverse complement strand
TCTGATACTGGCCCTGTAACAGAATTAAACCAGCTTTGAGGCCAGCTGTGCTCGCGGTTATAACAATCACCTTCTACCGCATAATTACCACATTGGTCTGATACAAAAGTAAACTGGTAAGGTGGAGTTCCTGATGGAATATCGCTGTACATGTCCCATACTTTACCATTGGCTTTTTTGTCGGTTTTTAAATAAGCATTCCATAAACCATTATAAGAAACCTGTGTATGGTTATCGATGATATTATGTAAAGCAATTTTTAAAGCGTTACCTGTTAAACCTTGTGCCGAATTATAATATCCTGCCGGAATTTGAGCAAGGCATAAGCCTGAAAGAAGAGTAAGGGAAAGTAAAAGTTTCTTCATGTAAATTAATTGTAAAGCAAAGATAGGAAAAAATAAGATAGGTTTTGATTCAACTCTGGCAGGGTTATCACTATATAGTTGGCAACCCTGCCAGAGTAAAAAAGAATTTAGAATTCGATTAATTTCTCTCTTTCAATGAAATTAAATTTCACTTGTTTAGAATCTGTTTGGGTTAATTGAATAACATAGCGTTGCACATTTTTAAATATGCGATATTCGGGAACACAGGGTACATTCAATTCATCAGCACACCACCGTTTGATGTATAACACGTTATGATCTTCATTGGTTGTACAGTAGGCCTGAATGTATTTTGGTAACTGCTTGTACGCTTTATTTGAAAGTATCAACTGGCAATCATTTAAATTAGATGAGTATAAAGAACTTGATAAATAAGAATCATACTGATTATTTAAACTAAAAATTGGAAAGATCAACATCAACGTCATCACAATGTAAAAACTCAAACCTTTGAATAAAAAGGAAATATCAAAAAAACGTTCCTGCTTAACATCTGCAAATAATAGAAGCACAAGAACGATCATGATGATATTCCATGGCCAGATAACCGAGTTATACGATTTACCAATGGGGCCTAACATGATGAGAATTAAAACATGCATCAGGATAACCAAAGGCAAAATGATAAAGCGCAATTGTTTTACTAATAATAGCACCCCAATACTTAATTCGAAATAAGGGATAGCGTGTCCAAATTTTGTAATGATGCCTAACTGGCGTTTGGATAGAACCTTATCAAACGAACTGATCATCCATTCAAATGTATCTGGAACAAAAGCTGAATTCATTTTTTGAATACCACTGAAAACGTAGATCAGGGCAACTAATAACTGAAGGGAGATAAATACAGTGGTATAATTATTTGGCTCATCAACCCGGTGCCTGTAAAATAATAAAACAAAAAGCATCAATACGTAGTTATAGAACCAGGGTTGTAAGCGGTTCTGGTCATCAAAGCACATATAGGCACAAAAGAAGATCAGGAGCACGGTGGGTAATTTTTTTTGAGTGCTGAATGAAAATGCGATCAGAAGGATCAATACCCCTAGTTGGATATAATCGTAAGGGTAGGGTACTCCAAAATAATCCTGGATGAAGGTAGTTTTAGGGAACCACCGGTCGCCTGCCCATAAGTTATGGCTTAATAAAACTGACGTAAGCAAGCCAACCAATACGGTTAATTTAATTAATTGCAAACGTTGAGTTAGGCGCATTGTATCAGTCTTTTATAATATGATAAGTTACTGAAGGAAGATCATGCAGAAAATTGTTTTCAAGAAAACTCATGCCTGCTTTTTTCAATACATTGATGGATGCACTATTTTCTACCATGGCATTACCGATAATACGTTTTAATTTTAAAACATTAAATCCATGATCAATGCAAGCTAATGATGCTTCGGTAGCATACCCTTTACCCCAGTATTTTTGCATGAAGCGATAGCCCAGATCTGTATCTTTTGTATCCTCATGATATTTTAATCCGCACCACCCCAATGGTTCTCCACTTTCTTTATCAGCAACCAGCCAACGACCGTAACCATTTTTTTCATACTGCCCGATAACATATTTTACAATATCTTCGGCAGCTTTCAGATCTTTGAACGGACCATCACTGGTATATTGTATCACTAATGGATCTGAATTCAGGTCGAAAAAGAAAGGCGCATCTTCTACTACCTTTTTGCGAAGGAGCAGGCGAGGAGTTTCTAAAATGATTTCGTGTTGCATGACCGTACTAAAATAAAAAAAGAGATATTGCTATCTCTTTTTAAATTAGAATGTTATGCACAATTATTTTTTAGTATCATGGTCTGTATGAGGTTTGTCCTCTACATTCTTGCCCATGTTCTTAGATACCTCTTCTAATAATTTCAATCCTAATAATCCGCTGATAGGTCCGTTGGCTCCATCACCATTTCCGCCTGTTATTAATACATCAGGAATTACTTTGATCTTATCTTTACCAATAGCTTCGGTTACTTTTAAGCGGCTGAAATTATCGCCACCCATGGCTTCAACCGCTAATCGGTATGACTCGGCATTTGATTTACCAACCGCTAAAATACTTTGTGCTTCGGCAGTACCTGTTACAGAGATCTTCTCTGCATTTGCATTCGCCAGCATTTTTACTTTTTCTGCTTCGGCATTGGCTGATAATTTTGTTTTCTCAGCGTCTGCTGCAGCAATTACTTTTAATCGATCTGCTTCTGCGTTAGACGAGATCTTCACACTTTGAGCCTCACCGGTAGCTTTTTTTACCGCAGCATCAGCAATACGTTCAGAGATCAGTACACCCTGATCAGCCTTCACGATCTCTTTTTGCATATCAGCCACCGCTGTTTCTTTTTCCAAAGTCTGGCGGGTTACCTCGGCACGTTTTTGAGTTTCGAATGTAATATTTTGCTCTTCGGCGATCTTACGATCGGTTAATGTTTTCATCAAGCTTTCCGGCGGTACGATATCACCGATCAATGTATCAACACCATTTACATTGTATTGATCCAGTACCTGGCTGATCTTTGCCTTAGCTGCATCCTGGCGTTCTTTACGGGTGCTTAAGAAAGCGATCACATCACTGTCCTGTGCCGAGTTACGGAAGTAATTACCAATGGTTGGTTCTAAAACCTGTCCAACTAAATTCATCATACTACCAAAACGTGCAATTACTTTTGGTGCTTCGTTGGTAGGAATATGAATGATCTGCGATACATCTAAATTGAAAGGGAAACCATCTTTTGAACGAACGGTGATAGTAGATAAGTTCTTATCCAATTGATGGGATTCACTGCGCGCGTTGGCCCAGTTCAATACTAAGTTTGTAGTTGGTACTAATTCAACTCGCATAATAAAACTATTCACAGGATATTTACCGGGACCTAATGGTTCGGCCCAAACACCTTTTTCGCCTTTACTTACAATGTTACCATGTTTGAATTCGGCGCCACTCAGATCTTTACCATCTTTACCAACATAGGAAATAACAACACCTACGTAACCAATAGGGATCTCTGTCATTTTAATTTGTTCTACCTGGATGAACCAAGGATTTAAATAATAAGAACCTGCTAAAATAATTTCGGGCTGTAAACCTTTATTACCGCCAGCCTGTAGAAAGGCATCACAATCCTGGAAATTATTATGTCCTGTTACCTGTTTACCGGCAATGTTTCCTTCTTCAACCGGCATACCATCCATGGTTGTTACAATACCCACCATGTTCTCATTTACATGGGTCATGTCGTAAGTGCTGATCTCAAATAAAAATGTATTGATACGGTAAGTACCGGCAGTAATAATAGCCGATTGACGACCTTTACGTCCGCCATTCCTTAAAAAGGCCTCCGAATCCTGGAACGAATCACAATCTACTTTTCGTGCTAAGATAAATCCGGTTTCTAATTGCTTACCATCTTTGGCTACAATTAACCCGATCTTTCCTTCGGGAATTACGGTAAAAGATTGTTGTGTGATTTCATATTGCCAGATCCATTTCCAGAAATAAATTCCCGGAGCTAACGGTTGTGCCTGAAAACCGGCTTCGCCATCAATGGCAATGATACGACCGGCAGGTAATTCTTTGTTGGCCCCAAAGAGCACGAATTTTTTGGTCACTAATCCGATCTTATCTTCCGGAATAATAATGATCCCGAATAAACGGAATATCAGTTTGTAGCATAACAATAGCAAAATGGGAATGATCACCCACCAATAGGCCATAACATAGTTCATAGGTTTTGTTTTTAGTTTTTAGTTGAGTAAATGTATAGAGGAATTGTATACCTCAAAAAGCATTTTATGAACTAAAATATATGGTTATGAACTATTGAGAAACCAATTTATTTATGTCACTTCGAGCACGGCAAAAGTTCAGTGAACTTTTGAGCGAGAATGTGTGTTAGCAGAAGCGTTCTGTGTAAGTTTGTCTAGTTCTCGACTTCGCTCGAACTGACAGATCATTTTAATACCTAATCCTTAAAATAATAACCACCCTTTGCATCTGTGAATACTTTACGGGTCGCATGATTTTTTTCAAAGTGATCATAAGCAGGTTTTAAAGAATGCCAGAATGCCAGCTTTTCTTTTGGGTAGTTGCTTTCTAAAACTTTCAGGTTTTCCGGAGTTAGTTTAGCAGGAAAGATATCAATTTTAACTGTGCTGTTCCTGTTCTTTGCTTCAAGACATAATACATATAGTTCTTTGATCTTATCATCTGTCATTGGCAGGCAGCCAATTGTAACACAATTGCCATGCACCATAATGGCGCCACCGGCATTTCTTCCGGTTTTTAAAATCTGGTCGCTTGAATTGGGATAACTTACCCGCATGCTTAAATAGTAGTTAGAGGTAGGATTAAATAAATCGATCGTATAAAATCCTTCCGGAACCTGGCCATCGCCTTCCTGTCTTTTAGGCCCTAAATCTCCGCTACTGGCGCAAATGTCATAAGTTCTGAAAAACGTGTATTTGGGATTACCGGTATTTTTTAACCAAACCTCCATTTGTTTTTCGTTTTTAAAAGCCCGTAGGTAGATCTCATAGTCGTCCGCATTTATTCGCATGGCTTTGATATCTTCCTTTAATTTAGGCCATTTGGTATCGTAGGCATCTTTTACTTTTGAGTACTTAAGTTGAGCTGATTTAAAAGCTGATGTTTTAACCTGACTAACTGAAATACCGGTAGTTAACACAACTAACAACCAGATATGAATAACATTTTTAAACAACATCGTTAAGGCTTTAAATTTGATCTAATTTTATAAGATTAAAAATAGGGTTTTTATCAGATGGTAATTCTTAAAATATTAAAAAATAAATACTTCCTGGTCATTATTGGCCTGATCGTGTGGTTATTGTATTTTGATAAGAATGATGTATTTACCCAATTTGAACTGGTTTCCAAATGCAATAAGCTAAATATAGAGAAGAGCTATTACATTGCCGAAATAGAGAACAATAAAAAAGACATCATCGAATTGCAGAATAATAAAGAAAGCCTTGAAACCTTTGCCCGCGAAAAATACCTCATGAAACGGGATAATGAAGACGTGTTTGTTTTTGTTCAGAAGTAATTCATTGTCAGTTCGAGCGGAGTCGAGAACAAAATGAATTTAATTAGAACGCTTCTCGACTTCGCTCGAAGTGACATTTCAAAAACGAATTAATAAGCGTAATCACTCAGATACTCAAAATCCTTTGTCAGTTTACCATCTTTGCAAATGCTTGCGCGTTCAATGATCGCATCAACATCCTCTTTAAATAAAAACGGTACTACGCGTTCCATCAGGTCTTTACCAAAATCGTCGCTGGCATCTCTTGGTAATTCACACGGTAAATTATCAACTGCCATGATACAAATAGTTTCTTTATTAAATGGTACATCTTCCTTATCTGTTTTAGGATTGTAGCCGTAAAATGGTTTGTCAATAGTACTGGCCCGAATGGTTGTCGGAACACTTCCATCAATATCGCAGGTAATATCTGCAACCACACTCATATGAAAATCATCGGCTTTCATATCCTCTGTGGTAAACATTTTTGGCGAGCGCGGATCCCAGAAGTGTGCCGAAATAAAAATATCGGTTGCTTTGGTAAAAGGCGAAAATTTAGAAACAAAATGCTCAGGATGTTTGAAAAAGTCGTTCAGATCAAAATTATGATCATCCGGACGCTCCACATAATCTCTTGGGTTTAACTGACAATAAACAGGTTCACGGAAAGATGCCATTAAAAATTCTTCCGGTGTTACCTTTCTGATCCTTAATGCAGATAAGGTTTCGATAGCACCATTAGCGACACGGCCACCACCCGTTAAGGCAATTTTAATGTTTGGCAACTTAACACGTTTCAGTTCTTCTTCCATTTCAGCACGGTCGCGGCAAAGGTTAGCCGGTTTGATCTGGAAAAGATCATATTTACGCCCGTAACCTAAAATACCGTTATATGCACCAACGATGCCGGCGTATCTGCCAAAACCAATGATACGGTTGTGGTTCTTATCGGTCAGAGTTTCATAATCGATCATTTGGATCTTCTTCTCGATCAATGTTTTCATCAGCTTCTCGTTATGCGGCTGTTTTTTGATAGTATGAGAAAAGAAAAAATATTTTTTGCCGGGGATCAGCTTGTCTTTGGGAACTTCTTTAACCCCCATTAATACATCACAATCTGTCAGGTCTTCCTGTAAAGTTAATCCAAACGCCAAATATTCATCATCACTATAGCAACGAATTTTGCTTGGCTGAATAACGATCTCAAGATTAGGGTAGGAGCGTAATAATTCAGTACAGATCAATGGCGTTAATGGAACGCGTTTATCGGGTGGTGATTTTTCTTCACGAAGGACACCTATTTTGAATTTTGACATATATATTTAGTAAAAGTGAATAATTATTGAGTTAAAAAAATAGGAAA
>JAZKGE010000070.1:0-3173 GCA_040386075.1 Bacteroidota bacterium | reverse complement strand
CGGGAATGTTTATAAAAAAATACATGCCTGCCCTGTTTGATTTTCTTAACGGTGCTTTGTTTAAAGACAATAAAAGGCCAGGTAGGTTATAAAAGAACGATCAAAAATATTATATGTAGGTGAATTACAAAATTTATGGATTAATCGGGAGTCCATGATGATAGCAACTCACCGAATAAACTCTTTTTTATTCAACAATGCCATCAAATATTGGAAAGCGTTGAGTAGTAAAATAACCTCCTTAATTATCGCAATGCTGGCAGTTCATAATATGAACAGTAAACCTGGAAAAGTTAAACTATTCTGTTGCAAGGTCGGGACGGCCGGCTAAGGCTTACAATTGCGTATTACTTTCTAATACCTTACAGGTTACTGCTCATTAGTTGACCGCTTAGTATCATGAGGTGGATGAGGCGAAAACATGGTACCAAATCTTTTAAGTTCTTTGAAGATCCGGGCAGACAATGCCTTATTAAAGGAGCCATCGCTGAGCAACGTCCTCGGTTTTGTCCACACTCTTGCTGTAGAAGCTTTGACCTGTTTTATTTTACCGTATTTCATCAAATCAAAACCTAGCCTACCGTCTTCGCCGCGTATTTTTTGCATTACGTAGCCTTCTTTTAAAGCAAGCTCTCGAATATACCCCATACTTATACCATACGCATTTAAATATGGCCTTTTGATATGTCGTACTTCAGCAATAACGTCCTTCAACTTTTCAAGAACAAAGAGTTTCCATCTTTCAAACCCTTTTTCAGGAATAAAAGAATACCTGCCATACACACAAACTACACCGGTTTGCTGTAAAACTTTCATCATCTCATTAATCCAATTTTCTGGATATAAACAATCTGCGTCGGCAACCAAAATGTATTTACCTAATGCTTTCTCTAATCCTAGTTGCCTTGCCGGACCCCAACCTTGAATTGGTTGAAAATAATTTTTGACCTTTAGATTATCTAGAGTTTTATGAGTGTTATCATTAGAATTATTGTTTACTACGATAATCTCAAAGGGGATTGTAGTTCTGGCTTTAGAGAGGCTCGCTACTGTTTTCAAAATATTGACTTCCTCATTCCAGGCGATAATCACTATACTCACTAAAGGATCATTGGATATCCTTTTATTTAAATCAGCATTTATGTTACTAAAAACTGACTCAGGGATCGTCTCAAAAGATTTGTAAGGAAAGTCAAGCTCTTCAATCCAAGTGGGTTCGCCAAAGCCTTTCATTAAACCTAAAAAATTAAATTTCGACATTTTACTTTTATTCAAATATGTTGTGTAACCATTTATCCAATGAATAATCACAGTGCACTTTTATCGGTTTTTCAATAAAAGATTTAAGTGGTATGTTCATATTGCTCAAATCAAAAATTAACACCTGGGAATCATCGATTCCTACCTCTTTTGTTATCCATTTATTTGTGCTTAACACTTTTTTTCCTGCCCCTAAAGCATCCAAAACCCGCATAGCAATACCGGTCTGCTTGGCATTACTTACATCTACTATAACTCTTGATTCGCTGAATATTTTTAAATACATTTTGCGATTCATGGTATTGTTGCTCAAAAGGCTTTTATTAAGCTTCGTTCCTTTAAAACGCTCAATCAGGTAATACCTGTAAGGCATATAAAAGTGAGTTTTAAGTGTCAGCCCGTTTTTTTCTGCATACTCCTTGATCTTTAAAAGCCCGGCATACCTCTCGGGGAGATAAGAACCAAAATAAAAAAGGTCGTATTTAAAAGTATGCGTTTTAAGATCCTTAACCTTGCTTATCTCATCAGTATAGAAGGTTGGACTATAACTCAAGATGTGAGGATGTTCATCAACATCCCGGAAGTCGAAGGAAAGCACTTTATCGAATTCTTTTACAATATCAAACTTTGGAGGAAGATCCAGGAAGGGGCTGTTTGCGTTTGCATCCCATTGGTACATGATAGTAACGATGCCAGGGTTGCGTTCTTTTATTGATTTCACAAACCAAACCGGCATTTTATAACCTCGAATTACAAACAGGTAATCAAACTTTTTATTCTTTGTCTTTTTTAATAAGCCCTGGTAGTGCAGTTCCTGGTATCGCTCAAGCTGATTATGAAATAACCTATTGACCAGGCCATAGCGAATTGAGGTATCACGTTCAGCAAAGAACGTCGGATTAGCTCCATATTTCTGCATTCCTTTGATTATTTCGGAATGATAATGATAAAATTTAACCCCGATAAAAAGTATGTTTTTCCCTTTTAATTTTTCTGCCAGCATTTTATGGTCTATTGTGTTTTCCTGCTTTCTGTATCAATCAATTCTGTTGCCAATTGACAGAAGCGGAAAGAATATGGGTTCTAAAAATGATATGATTTGCGATGCTTGTGCAGGTATGACTACTAACTGAGTACTGCAAATAAAATTTCAAAAAACAGTTGCTATTGTAAGTCCTTAAAAAATATGGAAAAGGCATATTGCGATGTAATCAGTTACAAGACTTATTGCTAACTATTATTTAGGCTGTTATTAAATTCAAATTTTATAGAAGGGTACTATCAATTGTTATTCCGAAAAAACTTTCAGTCGGTTTACGAAAGCAAAAGTATCAAACATGCGGAGAAAAATAGCTTTTTGACTTTCTTATACTCGCCCCGCCAGTACGGAAACCGGCTATCTGCTAAAAGAAACAAGAAAGTGTAAAAGTGGGATAAGCATTAACCTAAAAATTGCTCAGCAACCACCTTCTGCGCTCTGGTTTTTCCAGGGTGCTGGTGCTGGTGCTGAAAAGGCTTTTAATGATAATCCATTTTTGATAAGTCTATCCGTTTTGGGGCGATGGATCCAATACTGGTAATGGCAAGCCTCTACTTCCCACGATCGGAACAAATTGATATTCCTACGATGAATATTTTATATCATACGGTTTACCGTAAATTTTTAAATTTTATCCAATCATCAACGATTTGAGTGCTTCATTTTCAAGCTTTTTTGTTTTTGTGCATTAACTTTGACAACAGTCCTTTAATACCCTGTAAGTCCTCGAAATTGAACTAAGCATAATGAGTTTAGACATTCTGTAGCAACCGGGATTCAAAGGGTAGCCTCCCTAATATAAAACGACACGTCCTTTGGACTATACCTTATGTTATTATTTCACACAATTGCAGACTCAGGTTATAATGAGAAG
>JAZKGE010000069.1:26485-54749 GCA_040386075.1 Bacteroidota bacterium | reverse complement strand
TTACTTTTTTTGACTAAGAAAAAAAGTGACAAAAGATATTGAAGTATGAAGCATAGTGTTACTTGCCCGTTATCACGGAAAAAGAAAAGGAAGAAGTTAGTGGAAAGCTTTGTAAAGAACCTGTTCGATGACAAGCACGGAATAAACTAAAGTAGCTTAATTCCCATCCCCCATGATCTTCACGGTAATATTATCCATATCAGGATTTAGTTTTAATTGGCAAGCCAGGCGCGATGTATCTGTTATGTTTGGTAAGGTATCCAACATGGCCCACTCATCGCCACTGATCTCATTTAAATTTTCAAAACCGTTTATTACTTCCACATGGCAGGTAGCACATAATGCCATACCACCACAGGTTGCTAAAATATCATACTCGCAACCTTTTAAAAACTCCATTAAGCTCAAACCCATATCGGTAGGAGCTTCTAAAGTAGTTAATGTGCCATCGTTGTTTTGAACGTTTATTTTAATGTCTATCATGATTGTACAAAAATAATAAACCTTTCGATAATAAAGGCAGTAAAATCCGCGGTTTATTTCTTAGATTTATTTAAAGATTTCTTTATGGAAATACTATGACCCTGCGTCTTTTACATGAATAATGAATAAAAAGGTATCTATAGCATTTTTAGTTAGCCTGTTTTTATATTTAATATATGTGGAAACAAGCGTGTCTTACGGATTATTTTATCCGGATGAATATTTATTTTTATTTCCCGTATTTGTATTGCTATTGCTGTCTTTGGTTATTAGTATTATAGTAAGTTTGGTTACACGAACCAGTGCCTGGAAAATACCGGCAACTATTTTATTAGTGATGTTTTTTGGTGTAGGAACAGGAAGATTGGTTTGCAGCTTTCAAAATCAACATACGGTTGAAAGTATGGATAACGTTATTAAAGCCATTGAAAGATGTGCTAAAGAGCAAAAAGCTTACCCTGATAGCTTAGACCAGTTAATGCCAAAATGGATCGATGAAATTCCTGGCTGCTATTGCGGGTTTAAAAAGCTTAAATTTTTATACCATAAAAACTCTACTACGTCCTATGGCGAATGTGTGCGACTCGAAGTGTATGACAGAAGGCATATTGCTTATAGAATATATGACAATTGCATTTCTGGAAATAAGGCGCGAATTACTTATTGGGATTGGTTTAATCATTAAACTCATAGCACATGAATACAAAAACAGTACACAGATTTTTATGTTACCTGCCTTATTATTTTATTGCTATAATTGGCATCTCTTATTGTTTTGCAGATCTTACTATGGACCCGCCACCGCCACCACCTGATGGGACCAAAGAAGACGTCTTTTTATTTGGATTTTTAATGGCAAAAATACTGTTTGTTCATTGTTCAGGGTATCTGGCATACTGCGTGATCTCATTCCCAATGGTAATAATTTTTACAGTGCACCTATGCAGATTGAAAGAAGACAGGGTGAAGGTACTGATTCATTTTTCATTTTATCTTGTTGCTATTATTGCTACCCTTTTTTGTACAGAACTTTATAAATTTATCAGTTGAAATATATAGTCCAAATATTTTTACTGGTGCTGACTAAACTTTGTTTGGCACAAACGGATTCTGTTACTATTTCAGGTTACGTATATGATAAAGGAAGTGGTGAACCTGTGCTCTTTTGTGAACTGTGGTTAAATAGTCAAAGGCTTCAACATACAACAGATTTTAATGGATACTTTAAATTCAGGACACTTAAAAATAGCCTGAAGACAAATGTGCTTATCGTAAAATCAATTGAATTTATGGCTGATACTACCAGGTTAAGTGCTGTTGACAATAAAGAGAAGATCAAGATATATTTATTAAGGTATGGTATAACAATTCGTTATCCCGAATTAACTGCTTACCAGGAACCTTTGATTAGGGGAAATCAGCCTATCCCTGAGGCATTTAATAAGCTGGGTATATGTCTGAGACAGAGACCATCATGTGATACTGTAGATAAATCATTCTATGAGAATCATTTATTTTCCCGTGTTTCTATAAAAATTAGGAAACATTCAGAAAAAGAAATTTCATTTTATAATAGCGGTAGTATTTTCGAATTTGGAACTACTAAAAAAGGATTCAAAATAAGAAAATGGCAATTCTTTTACGAATCAGAAAAGTTAAGATGTAGCGGCAAATTTAAAATAAATAAAAGATACATGCGAACAGGATCATTTGGTTCATCAAAACGCAGAAAGAAAAATCCGAAACATGGCAGGTGGTATTATTACAACGAGTCAGGAGGCCTGGACTATATGGTTAAATATAAAAACGGCCATACCAAAAAGAAGATACAATATGATGCAACCGGGAAACAGATACTTAAAGTGAAAAGCAATTGCTTTAAAAACTGGGATCATGATTCATGGACTCCATATCATGCAGACTTTTAATTTAAAATTCATCCGGAAAATCAAACCGCCAAAATAACAGCTGTTTGGTAACTTTATAATCATATAAGAAGGGTCTTTCAAAAATAATGGAGTTGTCTTTGGTATAAACTTTCGTTATGTTTTTATTTATAAACGGATAGTTTGTTAAAGGTTTATTTGGCTCAGCATAATCGGCGGTTAAACATCCTATATGTTCAGCCTCATAAAATGGTGTATAAAATTCTACAAAGCGGTTACCGCTATATCCAATTACAATACAATGTTGGTTCTCAATCACAATGCATACAGAGCATATCAATAACAGCCAATTGATAAGTACAGATCTTTGTTGTTTAAAATATCGCAGCGACAACATATAACACATAACCACTATTGCATAACCAATCAGTATAGAAACTCCATAGTATCGATAAGTGGCATCACCCGAGCTGGTGATCATCTGGTCGTGAAAAGAATACAGGAAGAATTCATATAAAAGTGTTGTTAAAAATAACATCACCCATAATATATGGAGCAGGGCAGTCCATTTAGAAAACACTTTCTTCTTTGTGTTTATAAAAATTGCGAAAGCTACTCCAAACAGGTATAGTAAAATGATAGCTATTATTATCATACTTAAATGTAATGATTTTTGGATTAAAAATTCAGCAAGTGTATCATCATTGTGAGAGGTAAGGCGAAGCAATTTCGTGCTGCGTATGTAGCTTCAGAAAGGAACAGCTGTGTTTGAGTCCCGATATCTATCGGGAGCCGCGCTGAGCTCGCAATGAAGGAACTCAGATGGTTTATTGCAAATTTGAAATTAACACCTCGATCTTACCGCAAGCTTCGCGTGAGGGATGCAAGCGGAAATCCTTTTGCCCTGACACTGAGCGGAGCCGAAGTGCGGCAAAAGCCCCGATAGCTATCGGGGGAAGCGGGTCAGCCCGACCCGCAGGGGCACGCCCAAATTATAATAATATTAAGACAGACCTAAAACTCATTAACTCCCTGAACGGTGGTATACTTCATGGTATACTTAACACCAGGGTTAATGTATTTATAAGCACTATGGCTCATTAAAGCTGCTTCGTGAAAACCACAAAGGATCAGTTTTAATTTGTTCTTATAAGTATTGATATCGCCAATAGCATACACACCTTCAATGTTGGTTGAGTAATCATCGGTATTTACTTCAATAGCACTCTTGTCGATATTCAATCCAAAATTCTCAATAGGTCCTAATTTAGGACTCAATCCAAATAATGGAATTAAATGATCGGTGTGTATGATCTGTAATTCTTTGGTTTTTGTGTCGATAACAGTTACCGACTCTAAACGTTCATTACCATGCACTACGGTTAAATTTGAATTTAGCAAAAGTTTTATTTTCCCTTCTTCGGCCAGTTTCATTACTTTGTTTACACTGTCGGGCGCTCCTCTGAAAGATTCGCTGCGGTGAACCAATGTTAATTCAGAACAAATGTCGCTTAAAAAGATAGCCCAATCCAAAGCACTATCGCCACCACCGGCAATTACCATTTTTTGTCCGCGGTATTTCTCAGGATCCAGGATCATATAGTTAATGCCTTTTCCGTTCTCAAATTTGGTTAATCCTTCTACTTCCGGTTTGCGGGGTTCAAAGCAACCTAAGCCGCCGGCAATAACCACAACTTTAGCGTGTATTTCGGTTCCCAAGTTGGTTACCAGTACAAAATCCCTGTCGCCACGTTTTTCCAACGTTTCAATACGCTCACCAAACGTGTAGCTTGGGTGAAAAGGCTCGGCCTGTTTTATTAAATTATCTACCAGCTCCTGTGCTAAAACGCTGGGGTACCCTGGAATATCGTAAATAGGTTTCTTAGGGTATATTTCGGATAACTGACCGCCTGCCTGTGGCAAATAGTCAATTAAATGGCAGCGCATTTTTAATAAACCTGCTTCAAATATGGCGAACAAACCTACGGGGCCTGCTCCAATAACGGCTAAATCAGTTGTGATCATCTTTTTCTCTTAACTCAAAAATTCGAGCCCAAAAGTACTAATTTAGAATCAATAAATTCAGGAATAATTGCTAAAGTATATACCCAAAAATGGTTAAGAGTGTTAGTTAAAATAGTCTGATCTGATGTTTTATGATTAGGGCGTGCCGGCGCAAAGAGGCAGCGCCGTCGGGCTTTCCGCTTCCCCCGATAGCTATCGGGGCTTTTGCCGCACTTCGGCTCCGCTCAGTGTCAGGGCAAAAGGATTTCCGCTTGCATCCCTCACGCATACTTGCGGTAGGATTCGAAGTGTAAGCTCCGAATTTGAAACGTATAACCCGCGTGAGGGATAGAGGCATTTGTCTGAGCTCTCCCGCATCTTTCATGCGGGAAGCGAGTGCCGAAAGCCAGGCCCGCAGGGACACGCCCAAAATTGAATACTAAAAGATTAACTTAAACTACATTTTTTTATTATACAGCTTTTCCTAACCAACCAACTCAGGTTGTATTTTACAAAAAGCCTGTAATTCGTCAAAAAAGATGAGAAATTCCTCTTCCAGCTCGTTATAATGCTTCTCCATAATGGGTATAGCTAATTGCAGCTCAAAACGGTTTCGGATGCGGTGGCTCAAATGGGTCAAAACGGTTTCAATACCTTCAATAGATGAATAGTGGAACAAAATGTTGCGTTGGGTCATATATTCATAAAACCGTTTGGCTGGTTCGGGCAAATAATCCATGTTTTTATTCAAAAGATCATAAATGCCATCAACATGCTCTTGTAGTGTAACATTGGAATACAAGTGGAAATTCTTGGCCAGGTAATGATCGTAAATAATATCCATGAGTACGCCGCTGTATTTGTCAAAATCTTTACTAAAACGGTGTTTACTTGTAAGGAATATGGGATGTGAATCGGTAAAAAAATCAATTTTGCGGTGCAGGGTAATGCCTTTGATGATATCTTCGGTTAACCCGTCGAAATGATTTCCTCTTACCGAATCGGCAATAAAGTTCCCGATGATGAGATCAGGGTTTTGGTAAGAAAGATAACTATGTGCTAAATAATTCACTGAATACGAATATACGAATTCGAGATTATCATTCGTATATTCGCAACTCATAACTTATCATTCATAACTCATAATTAAATAAGTGAATACTTTCTTCGGGATCATACAAAACAATGTGGCTATCTTAAACGAAGATGAGTCGCTGCATTGTGTAAAAGTTTTGCGCCATAAGGTGGGAGATGTTATAAGAGTTATCGACGGGAATGGAACAATAGCCATTGGAAAGATAGAAGCTGCGCATGCAAAGCAATGTGCCGTATCGTTAACCGGGAAAGAAACTGTTACTCAAAGTCGTAATTATAAACTGCATATTGCTATTGCCCCAACTAAAAACATCGAGCGTACTGAGTGGTTTGTGGAGAAAGCCGTTGAGATAGGCGTGGATGAGATCTCTTTTATTAAATGCAAGAATTCGGAAAGAACAGTTATCAAAGATGATCGTTTGAAAAAAGTGGCCGAAGCTGCTGTAAAGCAAAGTCAGCAGGCATTTATACCTAAGTTAAATACATTGATAGACTTTAAAGAGTTCATTAAAACAAATACATCTGATATTAAACTGATCGCCCATTGCGAGAAAGAATCCAAGCAGCAGATCAAGCAATTTGTTTCAACAGGTAAATCATTCACTATTTTAATTGGACCCGAGGGTGATTTTACCAAAGATGAAATTACATTGGCTTTAGCAACATCTTATTTGCCGGTTGCTTTGGGTGAGAGCCGGTTAAGAACCGAAACAGCTGGCTTATTTGCCTGCGGTGCTTTTGCTTCAATAAATTCTTAAATTCTAATTGTACTCGCGTGAGGGATGCAAGCGAAAATCCTTTTGCCTGCCTCTTGCAAAAGATTGTAGCGGGTCAGCCCGACGGCGCCTTGTTTACTGAGTGGAGCCGAAGTATAGTGCGCCGGCACGCCCAACAAATAATCATAACGGATTTGATTAACTTTTTTTGCCAAAAAAAACAGTTACTTGTTAATCTATTTGCGTTATTTTGTAAAGCATTAACACAATAAACAGGCATAGCTTTCGTATGCATTAAAAACACTTTTTATGGAAAAAATAAACATCCTTTGGGCCGACGACGAAATAGATCTTTTAAAACCACATATATTATTTTTAAACAGCAAAGGTTACGAAATCATTACAGCACTGAGTGGCGATGAAGCCATTGATGTTGTAAAGGAAAACAATAGCATATCAGCAGTTTTGTTGGATGAAAACATGCCGGGTATTACCGGCCTCGAAGCTTTAACCAAGATCAAACAATTAAAATCCGACCTGCCGGTGATCATGATCACTAAAAGTGAAGAGGAATATATCATGGAAGATGCTATCGGTAGTAAAATTGCCGATTACCTTATTAAACCTGTAAATCCTAACCAGATCTTATTATCACTAAAGAAAGCATTGGATAATAAACGTTTGGTATCCGAAAAAACAAATACAGAGTATCGCAAGGAATTCAGGGAAATAGGCATGACTTTGTCTGATAACCTTAACTGGCAGGAATGGCAGGAAGTATTTAAAAAGATCGTATACTGGGAACTGGAAATTGATAAGAACCAGGATAAAGGTATGCTGGATGTATTGAGAATGCAAAAAGCCGATGCCAACTTACAGTTTTTTAAATTCATTGAAAAAAAATACGTGAACTGGTTAAATGGTTCGGATAAAGATATTCCAACCATGAGTCATACTTTATTAAAGAATAAGTTCTTCAATAATTTTGATAATAATGCCTGCACATTTTTATTGGTGATCGATAACTTGCGTTACGATCAGTGGAAAATGATCCAGCCAATTGTTCAGGATTATTTTAAAGTGGATAATGAGGAATTATTCTTCAGTATTCTGCCATCAGCTACGCAATATGCACGTAATGCTATTTTCTCGGGGCTTTTACCAAGTGAAATGGAAAAACGCCACCCTGATTGGTGGAAGAATGATGAAGATGAAGGCGGGAAAAATATGCATGAAGAAGATTTCTTAAATGCACAGATCAAACGTTTAGGAAAAGACATTAAAACAAGTTATAATAAGATCACAAACTTTGCTGCCGGTAAAAAATTGTCAGAGAACATGAGCAACTTAATGAATAACAAGCTCAATGTGATCGTATATAATTTTGTTGATATGCTAAGCCACTCACGTACCGAATCGGAAATGATCAGGGAACTGGCTGATGATGAACCTGCATACAGAAGTTTAACCTTATCCTGGTTCGAGCATTCGCCATTGTTGGAGATGGTAAAATTCATTGCCTCTAAAAAATGTAAATTAATTATTACTACAGATCATGGAACGGTTCATGTAAAAGAACCAACCAAAGTAGTTGGCGATAAGAGTGTAAACACCAATTTGCGTTACAAGCAGGGTAGGGCGCTTGACTATAATGCTAAAGAGGTTTTTGAAATTAAAAACCCGGCCGACGCATTTTTGCCAAAACAAAATGTGAGTACACGTTACATTTTTGCACGGGAAGATAAATTCTTTGCTTATCCAAATAACTTCAATCACTATGTACAGTATTATAAAAATACCTTTCAGCATGGTGGCGTAAGTTTGGAGGAAATGATCATTCCTTACATTACTTTGTCGCCGAAATAAGTTTATTTACAAAAATGCTCCAATTTGTAGGTTTTGATTATCAGTAATAACACTGTTGGTTATGGTCAAATTGTCAATAAAACAAGGCTTTTTTAGGATTGCGATAAATGCATAATTATTTTCATTATATGTTTATCGCAATTTGCATTATTCATAAGTGCGGTTTAGATTTGGTTAATATCAAACTATACACTTATGAGATCAGGTTTTAAACTATCCCTTATTTTATTTTTATTCTCCACTTCGGTTTTCAGTCAAAACTGGGTAGACAAAAAAAATGACCCTAATGAGAACTTCTACACTATCAGACAGGAGTTTTATAATTACTGGGCCAATAAAACCTATGAAAGAGGTAAAGGGTATAAAGCCTTTAAAAGATGGGAATGGTTTTCGGAACCCCGTGTATATCCATCAGGAAATATGGAGTTTGCCTCCAAAGCTAAAGCTCAGGAAGAGTTTCAAAATTATTTATTACAAAACCCAACATTTGCACAAAAAATTGCAGCTCCGCTTGGTGTAGCGAGTACAGGTGGTAACTGGACACCAATGGGGCCATATGGTTCGCCGGTTGGCGGCGATGCTGGCCGGTTAACTTTTATAAGATTTGTACCAGGTAATGTTAACAGAATATTTATAGGAACAGGTGCCGGTGGCTTATGGGAAACAACCGATGGTGGTGTAACCTGGAATACAAATACCAATAATTTGGCTGTATTGGGTTGTTCAGATCTGGCCATTGATCCTACCAATGTTAACATCATGTATTTGGCAACCGGTGATATTGATGCCGGAGACACCTATTCAACCGGTATTTTAAAATCAACCGACGGAGGAGTAACATGGGCAGCAACCGGTTTAGCATGGGCTGTAACCAATCAAAGAAGAATAGGGCGTTTATTGATCAATCCAAGTAATCCTAATATTCTTTTAGCCGCTACCAGTAACGGAATTTATCGTACAACTAATGCAGGTACAAGCTGGGCTGTAGTTAAAACCGGAAACTACCAGGATATGGAGTTTAAGTCGGGCGATTTAACTAATGTGTTTGCTGTTACACCATCAACTTTTGTAAGATCGGTAGATGGCGGTTTAACATTTACAACTACAGCAACAGGTTTACCTACAACGGGTGTTAACCGGATGGCTTTATCTGTAACACCTGCTGATCCTAACTATGTATACATATTATGCAGTAAATCATCCGACAATGGTTTTTATGGATTATACAGATCTACCAACGGAGGTGTTTCTTTTACTCAAATGTCTTCATCTCCAAATATCTTTGGATGGGAGGATGATGCATCTGATGCCGGTGGACAAGGTTGGTACGATATAGCCTGTGGCGTATCGCCTACCAATAAGGATGAATTGATCTGTGGTGGTGTTAATTCATGGAAGTCGATGGATGGCGGAGCAACCTGGGCTATCAATTCGCACTGGTACGGTGGCGGTGGAAATCCTTACGTGCATGCCGACTTGCACGCTGTAGAATATTTAAATGGTACTACATGTTATATGGGAACCGATGGAGGAATTGCGCGAACCACTAACAGTGGAGCAACCTGGACCACCATTAACGGGTTAATGAATATTGCACAGGTAACCAGAATTGGTAATTCGGCAACTACTGCTAATTATGTGATCTCAGGGCATCAGGATAATGGGACCAATCTTTTGAACGGTGCAACCTGGACAGAAGTATATGGCGGAGATGGTTCGGATTGTTTTGTGGATTGGAGTAGTAACGCTACAATAATTGCCTCGTATGTTCAGGGCGATTTTCAAAAATCTACTAATGGAGGTGCGTCTTTTAATGCTATACAAACCGGCTTAACAGGCACAGGCGCCTGGATCGCGCCTATTATTCAAAGTCCTAATAATGCCAATATTTTTTATTGTGGCTATCAGCAGGTTTTTACTTCGGCAAATAAAGGAGGTAACTGGACACAAATGGGAACTATACCGGGGTCGGGAACTATTTTATATATAGCAGCGGCACCTTCCAATACCAATGTTTTATATGCCGCAAAATCAACTGCTATTTATAAAACAATTGATCATGGTGTTAACTGGACCACTATTACAACCGGCCTGCCAACGGGTTCTGCTCAAATTTCAAGAATAGCGGTTGATAACACAGATGCAGATAACGTATTTGTTTCGTTTTCGGGATACTCAAGTGCCAATAAAGTTTTTTCGTCAATTAACGGTGGAACTTCCTGGACGAACATATCGACAGGTTTGCCTAATTTACCTGTGAATTGTATTACATATTATAATAACTCAAATGATGATATCTATGTGGGAACTGATGTAGGTGTTTACTTCAGAAATGCGTCCATGACCTCCTGGACCCCTTTTATGACCGGACTCCCAAATGTAATTGTAAATGATATTGATGTATTTTATTCAACAGGAAAGATCAGAGCAGGAACTTATGGACGTGGCGTTTGGCAGTCAGATAAATATTCAAACTCTGTTTTAGATGTGAGTATGGTAAATATCATTGATCCTGCTAACGGATCATCCGGCTGTAACACTAATGTTACGCCTAAGATCACTATCAACAATTTAGGAACAGCTACTGTTACAACAGCTGTGATCATGTATAAAATGGATGCTACACCTACACAAACCCTTAACTGGAGTGGGTCTTTGGCAACATCAACTTCCACGGTTGTTACTTTAAATACGTATAGCGGTTTAACAACTGCAGCCCACACGTTTTCTGTATGGGTAAGTTTACCAAATGCCGGCACAGATCAGGATATGTCAAATAACTCACAGGTATCAACATTTACAATTAGTTCGATGCCTGTTGCAGTAGGACTGCCTTTAATAGAAGGCTTTGAAACTGCTACGTTCCCACCTGCCAACTGGCTACTTCAAAAAACAAATACCATTAACGCCGGTGTGTCATGGACAAGAGTTTTAAATGCAACAGGTTTAACTGCAGGAAGTACAGCCGTTGCACGTATGGATAATTTTTCAAGTACCACAGATATAACAGGTCAAATTGATGCGTTGCGCACTCCCGCTTTAAATTTTACAGGTGCCAATGCGTCCTTAAGTGTACAGTTTGATGTATCACATAAGGTCTACGGTGTACCTGACATTGATACGTTGAATGTGAAAATTTCAACAGATTGTGGTAATACCTGGACCCAGTTATACACAAAGGGAGGAACACAACTGGCTTCGGTAACAGGCACTCAAACAACTGCTTACACACCTACGGCCAGCGCACAATGGAGAAGAGAAACGGTTAGCTTAACTGCTTATGCAGGGATATCAAATGTATATTTGAAATTTGAATCCCGAAGCGGGTGGGGTAATCATCTGTATTTGGATAACATCAACATATCATATACAACCGCAGCATTGCCTATAGCAAGCTTTACAAGCACCTCTGTTAAATGCGCAGGTAATTCGATAACCTTTAGTGATCAATCTTCAAATTCACCTGCAACATGGGCATGGTCGTTTCCCGGAGGATCTCCTTCTTCGTCTACATCACAAAATCCAAGTATTACTTATACCAATAGCGGAACATATACGGTGACCTTACAATCGGCTAATGCCAATGGTACAAGTACTGCAGTGTCTCAAACCATTACCGTTAATGCCAAACCCAGCGTTGCTGTAAATAGTGCAACCGTTTGTTCAGGAATTTCGGCTAATCTTAGTGCAAGTGGTGCAACAACGTATAGCTGGAACACAGGAGCAAGTACCACATCTATTTCTGTTACGCCAACCGTATCAACAAATTATACAGTAACAGGTACTAATACCGTTGGTTGTACAGATACAAGAACAACGAGTGTAACAGTGAAGGCAACGCCAACCGTTGCAGTAAGTAACGCAACTATCTGTTCTGGAACTTCTGCTAATCTTACAGCAAGTGGTGCCAGTACATATAGTTGGAGTACAGGAGCAGGTACGGCCTCTATTTCTGTTACACCTACAACAACAACAACTTATACTGTAGCAGGCACAAACACCTTAAATTGTAGCAATACAAAAACGGTAAGTGTAACCGTAAAAACAACTCCTACTGTTGCGGTCACCAATGCAACTATTTGCTCTGGTAATGCTATAACATTAACAGCAAGTGGCGCAACAACGTATAGCTGGAGCACAGGAGCAACCACGGCATCTGTTTCGGTGACCCCTTCTGTTGCAACAAATTATACAGTTACAGGAACAACTGTTGGCTGTGTAAATACTAAAACAGTAAGTGTGACTGTAAAAACAACTCCTACAGTAGCTGTAAATAATGCAACCATTTGTTCGGGAAACTCAGCTGTATTAACCGCAAGCGGAGCTACAACTTATAGCTGGAATACCGGAGCAACAACTGCATCAGTTTCTGTTGTGCCATCGTCTTCAACCAGCTACACAGTAACAGGAACAACGGCAGGCTGCGTAAACACAAAAATGGTTAGCGTGACTGTAAACACCCTTCCTGTTGTAACACTAGCATCAGTTGCCAGCCCGATATGCGTAACTAATTCTTCTGTGTCGTTATCAGGCAACCCACCTGGAGGTATTTATTCGGGAACCGGAGTTACCGGATCTGCTTTTGATCCTTCCATAGCAGGAGCAGGAACATTTACGATCATGTATAATTATACTGATGGAAATAATTGTTCAAATTCATCAAGTCAGTCAGTTATAGTTGATCTATGTACAGGTGTTTCAGAGATCTCCGGCGCTTTAATCTCTGTATTCCCAAATCCCGCACATAATGACATTACAGTTGTATTGGGAGCATCATTAATCAATAATACAATCATAGAAATGTATGATGCAACGGGAAGACTTGTGGTAAGTGAAAAAGTTAGCGGTAATAAAACTACCATCGATGTTAATTCTTTTGCAAATGGTTTTTATACTCTCCGGATTTTATTGGAAGGAAACCAATATATAAAACGGGTTATAAAAGACTAATATTTTAAAGGCATAAAAAAACCGGAAATATTCTTTCCGGTTTTTTTATGCTCATTTTTTCTTATTGAAATTTGTAGGTGAATCCTACACCAAGTACTTGTTTAAATTGTACATCAGGCCCAGTTGTTCCTTTTTTGTCACCTGTATTACGAAGCAACATAATATCATGATCATAGATTAACTGAGTGGTTAATGTGGCAGAGATGAATCTGTTTACCTTAAGTGTTGTTAAGGTGGTCCAGTTCACATCTATATTTTCGGGATGATTCAGATAATTCGAAAATAATTCCAACATGGTTTGAAAAGTAACATTATCCATTACTTTGTTTTGATACTGTAATTTTAAATATGCACCAAACTCTTCACGGTGTGTTTTATAGTTTTGAACAATAGCACCACCATTGTATGGATCCCTAATCTCTTTTTGTACTCCATAGGCACCATAACGAGCCAGACTATCGTCATTTACAAAAGTAAATTTGCAGGTCACAGGAGCAATGAACAAGGAAAATTTATCATTTGGTTTATAATCCAGACCTATAGCTGCAATTCCATAAGCCGGCGCCATAAACCTTGAAATATACATCGAATCGTTTGGATAATTATACCCATCGGTGAATTGGGTCTTGAAGTCTCCTAAAGCAGTATAATACCATTTTTTAAAAGCCTGGCGGCCGTATTTGGAAGTTAATTGGATCTTATCATCTGTTTTCCAGTAATCTTTATTGCCGCCTTGTTTAATAACACCGTAACCAAGATCTACACTATTGTCCCAGGTTGTTTTTCCTTTTTTGTAGCGTGCGTACACCGAAAATATCCCTCCAAAAGAAATGGAATTGGTTCCGCCGGCAGCCCAATTGGATAAGGCAACCTGTTGGCCATTAAATGAGATTACTCCACCAAATTTCCAGTTCTTGATCGTATCAGCAGCAATGCCTTTTAGTTTATCCGATTCTAATTGCAGCTTGGCTGCTTCATCTTTTGTAACATCCTGAGCAAAACTACTAAATGATGCTATAATTAGCGATATACACAATAAAGATCTTGTCATAAAAATAAAATTTAAAAGAGGTGCAAAGCTAGTAAAATTGATAAAACCCCAAAAGAGTTTATGTTGCTTATATGTTAAAATTTAGTTCTCCTGAATTTTAAAATACTTGGTAGAATTTGCTGGATCTACTGTAGTTAGAGTTTCTACAGCTTTTGCTTTTTCATCAGGGGCACCTTTAGAGAATATATTGATCGTTTCGGTTACTTTGGCGTCAAAAAATAATTCCATGGCAAATGAAGCCGGTCTGTTTTTATATACCCCTAAAAGAAGGTCCATTGATTTTAAAATTTCTTTTCTACCTTCATCCGGTTTGTCAAACATAATATCCAAACCTAAGCGGTGATATTTGTACATGCATTCTCTGATGGGCTGAAACACTGGCTGCAATGCGTTTTCAGTGATCCAATAACGATTTTTGTTACTGTCAAACGATTTCCATCCTGGTTCTGACGCGCTTTGCGCATTAGTTACGATCAGTTGAGCTTTTTGCCAGTATTCTGTCCCCCCCAGATTTGAATACGTATCATAATCATTTGCCAATATCAAATAAGCATAATAAGCTAAAACAGATGTCATATTATTTTGGAAAGTATTGAGATTGAATTCCAGTTGTTGAAACTGCTGATATTTAAAAACAAAACTTTCATCGATATGGTTAAAAGTAGGTGAGAAATAGGAACTCTTAAAAACCGGTCGGCGACTTTGGATCTGGATAGTTGCCATATAATCATCCGCAGATATTTTATTAGTTACATTGATCAGTATCGAACAATCAATGCGTTCATTAACCGTAAAATTATCTTTTGTCCATTTGGTATTATTCATGAACTCAAAAATAGATTTTTGTAACTGATCGAAAATCTGTTTTTCTGTAGTTCCCTGAACCTGAACCGATACAACACTTACCTGGCAATTCAGTTCCTGTGAGAACGACAGGGTTGAAATGGTCAAACTGAGAAATATATATAAGTACTTACGCATTTTCTTTTAAATAATTTATGGCAAACATTACAATATCCTTTGCCACCGCTTGCTTGCTTTTTAACTCAAAATTATACATTTTATTGTGTTTATCAATAATTGTTATTTTGTTAGTATCAACACCAAATCCGGCGCCTTTTTCGGTAGCAGAATTAGCTACAATAAAATCAAGGTTCTTTTTGCTGATCTTTGCTTTAGCATACTCTAACACATGATCGGTTTCGAGTGCAAAACCAACCAGTAATTGATGTTTTTTTTGTTTACCTAGTGTTTCAAGTATATCGGTTGTTTTTACTAATTCTAACGATAGCTCAGCATCTTTCTTCTTGATCTTGGATTCGGCTACCTGTTTTGGTTTATAATCAGCCACAGCGGCAGACAATACAGCTATATCAGAATTTGAAAATGCTAACTCACAGGCATTGAACATTTCTTCAGCGTTTTCTACTCTAATAACCGTTACCGATGTTTCAGCCGGTACCTGGTGAGATGGTCCTAACACTAAGGTCACATCTGCTCCCAGTTTTGCAAACTCATCGGCTATAGCCACACCCATTTTACCCGAAGAGCGATTTCCGATGAATCGCACCGGATCAATGGCTTCGTAAGTAGGCCCTGCGTTTACCAATATTTTTTTACCTGATAAAGGCAAGCTTTGCTCCATTTGCTTTTTAACGAAATCAATTATATGTTCAGGTTCCGCCATCCTTCCTTCACCAACCAAACCACTGGCTAACTCACCACTTTCGGCAGGAATAATATGATTTCCGTTTTTAACCAGAATATCAATATTTTGTTTGGTGGTTGCATGCTGATACATATCAAGATCCATTGCAGGTGCTACGAACACTTTGCTTCTGGCTGATAAATAACAGGCTGTAACAATATTATCGCATAAGCCATTTGCAAATTTAGCTAATGTATTGGCCGTTAAAGGAGCTATTATCATTACATCAGCCCATTCGGCCAAAGCTACATGATTGTTCCAGTTATTAGTTGCATCAAAAAAGCCGGTAACCACTTCATTTTTACTTAAAACGGATAAGGTTTTAGCGGTTACAAATTCTTCGGATGCAGGTGTCATCACAACTTTTACCACAGCATTTTCCTTTATCAATAAACGCACTAAATGAGCGCATTTATAGGCTGCAATACCACCGGTAATACCTAAAAGAATATGTTTGTTTTTTAGTGACATTTGATCATTGTACAAATTAAAAACCCATCTGCCAATATGATTGGAGGATGGGTTTAAAATGAATTACACAGGCTAAATTATTTTGTTTCTTTAGCAGGGTTTCTGTAGTATGTTTTATCTTCCAAGAACTCATTGATAGAGATCAAAGACGGTTTAGGTAATTTTTCGTAGAATTTAGAGATCTCAATTTGCTCTCTGTTTTCAAAGATCTCTTCTAAGTTATCAGAGTTACTCGCAAATTCAGCTAATTTAGCAGATAATTCTTCTTTCATTTCAGAGCTGATCTGGTTAGCACGTTTAGAAATAATAGAGATCGATTCATAAATATTTCCTGTAGGACCATCAAATCTTCTGATGTCGCGTGTTACTGTACTTGGCTCTGCGTTTGTTTTTTTAAAATCCATCTTTATTTTATTGAGGTGTTACTTTTCATTTTTCGGCAACTTTCGTAAATAGTCTCTGCTCTTTGCAAATAGTCGCTTTTGGGGTACAAATCTAGTAATTTTAAATAACTTTCCATAGCTAAATTTAATCTTTCTATCTTCTTAGCTTCCAGGCTGTTAATAGCCAATCGATAATAGGAGTCAATTTGTGTAAATAAAATCTCGTCAATATGCCCGGATTCAGGAAAATCCTTCATAAAGTTATTGGAAGAAGTAATGGCTGCTTTATAATTCTCATGCTGATAATCTCCCAGGTTAAAATACTGTTTGATGATATCGTATTCTTTTCTTTCGAGTTTACCCCTTAAAATATCATTGATCTTATTACAGGAATCTATTCGCGAACTTTCAGGATAGGTATCCACAAAATTCTGTAATTCGGCCATGGCATTTTTGGTATCCGTTTGATCGAGTTTATAGATCGGCGAATTTAAATAGTAGCAATAGGCATTCATGAACAAACATTCTTCAGCATGTTTCCCTGCAGGAAAGCTACGGCAATAGTTCTTAAAATGGTATTGGGATAAAGCGTAGTCGCCCTGGTAATAATTACAATACGAATAATAAAAGTAGATCTCTTCTGCTTTATCAGTGCCTTTGTAAACGGGGATCAACTCATCAAATAGGGCAGATGCTTTTACATAATTACCTTTTTGGTAATACTGCATCGCTCTTTCGAGCTTCAATTCGTAATTTGAGCTTTTTAGCAGACGGTTATATCCATCGCAACTTGCTAACAGAACAGAGGACAGAATAAGAATATAAAAACTGATTTTTTTCAAGCGATACAAAATTACTTTTTTAAATGGAATTTGCAGAGATTATTTGTTAAAGAAAGTTAGTTAAGAAGTAAAATCAAAGATCCGGAATACATGAACTTCATACCTGGATCTTTGATCTAGTAATTATTTTTTCTTAAAGCTGATGTTACCCATAGCATCAAGTACTTTTTTAAACACTTCAAAATATAACATGATCATTAATGTGATGCTCATTAGCCAGATAACAGCAATGTTAAACCAATAAGTTGGAATTAATTTGCCCATGAATTTTTTATTTGGCGCATAAAAATGAGCAGAACCTGAATTGGATTCAGTAGGATCTAAATAAATAGGGTCAATTCTTTGGATCAATCTTCCATCATGTTCCAAACATCTGTCGCCTAATTCATTACTGTTTAACATGAACTGATCAAGAGCCTCGTTGGTATAATCATCTTTTAAAGCAATAAACTCATCATTACCCAGTTGTTTGATCAGTTTTTGAGTAACATCATCGCCTTGTTTTCTGGCCTTATTTTCAAAATTAATGTAATGCTCATTGATCTTCATTAAAAATTGCTTTAGCGAAGCAGCAATTGCAGGGGTATAATCTTTTGGATTTAACTGATCAATCCCATCGAACTTATATTTATTCTTTAAGAAGGCCTGTTCTTTTAACAATTCATTTCTCAATAAAGCAAAATCTCTATCCAGTTCTTCTTTGTTTGTATTCTGTTTAATCAAACCGTCAATTTTGGTCATTTTGCCTTGAAGCTCAGGAATCCAATACACTTTTTTGAAAGAAGCGATACTTACCGCCTTATCATACTTATAAAAATTCTTTACAAATTTATTTGCTTTGAACTGGTTTACCGCTAAGGCTTCAAAAGCCCAACGGCTGGCCATCATCTCTCCAACCAAAGGAACACCACCTTGCTTGGCAAGTACCGGATTTAATTTATCGAATTTAACTACAACACCCGCTAATAACAATTGCGGAATAATTAAGAATGGAATAGAAATATAAATAGTAACGGCACTATTAAAGGCGCTCGAAATATTTAAACCAAGCATGTTGGCAAAGCAGGATGCTGAAAACAATACCATCCAGTAATCGGCAAACATACCATTGATGCCCATGATCAAATTACCAACCATAACGAACATAAACGTTTGGATGGCTGAAAGCACGAACATGATGATGATCTTACTCCACAGGTAACTTCCTTTACTTAAGTTCAGGAAAGATTCACGTTTGCGGATCTTTCTGTCACGGATGATCTCTTCTGCTGATACAGTTAAACCAATAAATAAAGCAACTACAACCGACATGAACATATATGCCGGAACGTTCTCATTTTCTCTGAAAAAGTAACCTTTGGTGTTATTAGCATCGGTATTATAAAAACGGATCAATGCCGCCAATACAAAGGCCAATGCAGGCGCTTCAATTAAGTTGATGAGTAAATATTGTGTGTTGGTTAATTTACTTAATACATCACGGGTAATAAAAACCTTGAACTGTTTAAAGGCATTTGGAATTTTGAAAATTGCTTCCGGGATTTCATCCTGGTGTTTGATATCTCCAATAGTAGCTTCAATTTTCTCAACATAATTTTTGTTCCATTCACCCGGACTTGTTTTACGGTTGTGTGTTAAGTTACCGTACTCATCCAAAACCTTGCTTTCAATAATGTTAAAGATCAATTCGGGATTTACGTTACCGCAGTTCCAACATTCGCTTTCCTCGGCATTAACATGCTGTACCAATGTTTTAAAGTAGGATACTGCATCAACAGGGTTTCCATAATAAATAGGGTAACCGCCAACATCAAGGATCTTTAGTTTATCAAACATTTTAAAGATATCTGATGAAGGTTGGTGAATTACCACGAA
This sequence comes from Bacteroidota bacterium, assembly GCA_040386075.1. Lineage (GTDB taxonomy): Bacteria > Bacteroidota > Bacteroidia > B-17B0 > Aurantibacillaceae > UBA4416. Next base: position 35,419 of record JAZKGE010000069.1, on the reverse strand, counting down.
GATCAATTTTCCTTTCAGGGAAAGTTCCTTCAAAAGATCCATGATATTTTCAGAGTCACGGGATGATAAACCTGATGTAGGCTCATCAACATATAACACAGATGGTTCACGAATTAACTCTAAACCAATATTTAAACGTTTACGTTGTCCGCCGGAGATCGTTTTTTCTAAAGGCGAACCAACTTTTAATTCTTTTGTTTCGGATAAGCCAAGATCGGCCAATAAAGCGTGACACTTTTTAGCGATCTCCTCATCATTTAAATTGCCAAAGCATAATTTAGCATTGTAAAATAAGTTTTGGTAAACCGTTAATTCTTCAATTAACAAGTCATCCTGAGTAACGTGGCCAATAACACCTTCTACAAATTTTTTCTCAACGTGAATGTTCTTTCCGTTAATTAAAACTTGTCCGCCGCTTGGAATTTCAACACCATTTAATACGTTCAGTAAAGTTGATTTACCGGCACCTGAGCCTCCCATGATACCAATTAATTTTCCACTTTCTTCGCGGATATTGATATTACGTAAGCCTAATTTGCCACCTTTAAATTTGTATTCAATATTTTTTGCCTCAAACGAGATACGTGCTTTTGAGCTATCAGCCAGGAAACGACCAATGATATCACTGTAATAAATTGGTTTTACTCTTGAATTTCTTAATGAAGAACCAGGGGTTAAAATGTGAACACGTTCTTTGGAGATTCCTTGTCCGTTTAACTGTAGTTCAATATTTCCATAAATACGCAAGGCATACATACCCACACTGTCGATCTGGATAACACGAACATCAGACGTGAGGGTGTCGCAATAAATATGTTTGCAGGCATTTTCGTAACCATTCTCTTTGTTATTGATCACTAAAATATTTGGTGTATTAGGGATCTTTTCTGCTGTATCTTCAATAAATGCTCTTAACTGGTTGAATTCTTCCTGAGAAATGTTAAAGGTATCGGCCACAGTCACAACAAATTCGTTTTCCTGTTCTGAGATCTCATCAGATGAATAAATAAACTCCAATAAACGAATTAATACGATGACCTTTTGAGGTTGTTCTAGTTCCTGGTTGATCTGGGTACAGATCTTTAATACTTTAACCGAGTTTAAAGAAGTGCGTTTTGCCGAACCATCTTTCTTCTTTGAGCCCGCCTGTTGAGCTTCGATAAATTCATCGAATATCACCAAATATTTTTCAACTTGTTCCTTGTTTAATTGTTGTTTCAAAAACGCTTCAACAATCGAACGGCCGGTATTACTAATGCCATCAACTTTAGCGATGATGGCAAACATTTGCATTAAGGCTCGAAGTATTCGTTCACTCATAGTTTAGTAGTTAAAATTTTGTGTTTCGGGACAAGTACGAAAGATACTAATTATTAACTATTTACCAAATATCAATTGAATATTTTGTAAAAGCTCTATTTTTGTTTAAATAATGAATAATCCGATCATAGATCTTAGTCCCGCCGAACTAGCCGCAAGGTGCATCAATCAAACTAATAAGCCTGTTTTTTTAACCGGAAAGGCAGGAACAGGTAAAACCACTTTTTTACGAAAGATAATTGAGCACACTCACAAAAATGCCATTATTGTGGCACCAACCGGCATAGCAGCCATTAATGCCGGAGGAGTTACTATTCACTCGCAATTTGGAGTACCTTTTGGCTGTTTTGTGCCCGACAGCAGCTACAAAGTGGATAATATGCAGGTGAAGATAAATACACCTTACACCATGATGAAGCATTTGAATATGCGCGATCAGAAACGAAAATTATTACAGGAACTGGAGCTGCTGATCATTGATGAAGTAAGTATGTTAAGGGCGGATCTGCTGGATACAATTGATTTTGTATTGAAAAGTATCCGCAGACAACAACATAAACCTTTTGGTGGAGTACAGGTATTGTTTATAGGTGATTTGATGCAATTACCGCCTGTTGTAAAAGAAGAAGAGTGGCATGTTTTAAGAAATTATTATAGTAGCATTTACTTTTTTGATGCTCAGGTTTTAAGGAATGAAAAACCGGTTTATATTGAATTGGATAAGATCTATCGTCAATCAGATAATACCTTTATTGATCTGTTGAACAATTTGAGAAATAATAAAGTAACACAGGCCAACATTGATCTGTTAAATACGTATTATAAACCCAATTTTGATCCCACATCAGCTCTCAATACCATTACCTTAACTACGCATAATAACAAAGCCGATACGCTGAACAGATCAGCCTTACAGGAATTAAAAGGCAAGTCCTATTTCTTTTATTCAACTATCAACGGCGAGTTCAATGAATTTGCCTACCCCGTTGAGGCAGCGCTCGAACTTAAGATCGGAGCTCAGATCATGTTCATTAAGAACGATATCAGTGGAAAACAACAGTATTTTAATGGCAAGATCGGGGTTGTTTCTTCTTTAAATGATAAAGAAATTGAAGTGGATTTCAGGGATGGCAGCAGACCTTTTGTATTGGAAAATCATGAGTGGAAGAACATCAAATACGAATTAAATACTGTTACTAACGAGATTGAAGAAACCGAGATCGGGAGCTTTATTCAATATCCTATAAAACTGGCCTGGGCCATTACGGTTCATAAAAGCCAGGGCTTAACCTTTGAAAACGCTATCCTGGATATTAACCGTGCGTTTGCACCCGGGCAAGCCTATGTAGCTTTATCCAGGTTAAGATCTTTGGATGGATTGGTATTGACTTCTCCTATTCAATTCAATGCTATTTCGCAAGACAAAACACTGACCGATTATTCGGATAACAGGCCAAAGAACGAAGAGGTGAAGCGCATCATAGATCAGGAAACTGTTTTATTTTTTAAAGCTTATACATTGAAAGCCTATGATTTTGTTTGGTTGTATACCAGTCTTAAAAATCATGAGGCCAGTTATAATATGGCCGAAAATAAGTCTAACAAACAAAAGCAGCATGACTGGGCAAAAGCTCTGGTAGAGAAGTTTGATCCCTTAAAAATAAATGCCGATAAATTCAGTAATCAATTAATGAATATTTTTGACAGCAGGGCAGAAGATTACCTTCAGGTAGTTCATACAAGGCATATTGCGGCTAAGAATTATTTTTATCCTGTTCTGAAAGAATTGTCAAAAACCATTTTAGTGCAAATAGAATTGCTGAAAGATGAGAAACAGATCAAAACCTATTTGGAAGAATTATTGGAGCTTGAAGGAATACTGTTTAAACATTTACAGTTATTAGATAAAGTATCAACGGTTATTGAAAATGTATTAAATAATGTTGAGTTCAATAAACAACAATTAAAATCCAGCGTTAATCAAAATGAGCGTTTGGAGTTGGTAAGGCAAACGGTGGCCATTACCGAGAAAGCGGCTTTTGAAGAACGCAAAGCATTGAAAGCGTCTAAGAAAACAACATCGGGAAGAGTTAAAAAAGAGAAAGTTGTTAAAGAGACTTCGGCAGGCTCAGTCACCAACGTTTCAAAAAAAGCAAAAGAGACTAAACCTTCTACCAAGGAAGCCAGTTTTGAATTATATAAACAAGGGAAAACCCCTTTTGAAATTGCCAAAGAAAGAGGTTATGCCCTAACAACTGTTGAAGGGCATTTGGCATATTATGTTAGCCTGGGAATGATCCCGGTTACTCAGTTCTTATCAAAAGAAAAATTTGATGTGATCATCGATTGTTCTAAAAAAATGAATGGTGAAAATCTTTTAACACCTATAAAACAGGAGCTAGGAGATGATTATTCCTATTCAGATATCCGGTTTGCTTTGGCAACGCAAAAACACCTTAGTAAAGATTAATTAATGTTTTTTAACGACCAATGTCATTTTTTCTTGGTTTAATGCTATTTTGTTTCTATCTTGTACCTATTATGGTTGAGACGAATATAATAAGAACCAAAGTGAATGATATCTGGATAGATGATGAAGGGTTTCTGATATTAAAACCAAAAGAAGGGGTAGAGCTGGATCTGGATGAAGTAAAAGCCTGCTTTGAAGCTTATAGGACATTAGGAATTGGTCCGCATAATAAAGTTTTAGAATTGATAGACGCGCGTGATGGCTCAATGAATTCAGAAGCGCGAACTTATGCAGCGGAACATGGCAAAGATTACTTTATTGCAGCAGCTATTGTAAGCGATTCGTTAGCAGTAAGGCTTGTAGTTAATTTTTTTAATACATTTTATAAGCAGATCGTTCCTTTTAAAATGTTTGCAACCGAAGAATCTGCCCGAAAATGGCTAAGAACTTTTAGAGAAGCATAATTCATCCCTATCACATATTTGGATATTATAAAAGACAAACAATTGAAAGATATCACAATACACTGCGCCGAATTAAGAATTCAGGATGAGCACATCATCCGTGTTAGACTTTTGGATGATATAGATTTTGAGAAAAAAGATGCTGAGGCATTATTGAACGCTATCGATCAGTTAACTGCCGGTAAAAAATATTATTTATTGACTTTAACTAATAATAATTTTACGGCCACCTCTGAAGTACGGGAATACGTGGCAAAAAACATTTATTCAACCGGCATCATTGCTAATGCTATTTGTATAAAATCATTACCAATAAGGTTAATTATTAATGCCTATGTAAAAATCAACAAGCCTGGTATACCAACCAAAACATTCAATACTGAGGCTGTTGCATTAGAATGGATTGATGATATCAGAAATTCTAAAAAAGTGGATGATATGATAAAAGACCCAAAAAATTTAATTCATTAACTATTTTACGCGTTCAACGTATTCAAATGTCTCTGTATTAATTTTTAATTTATCGCCAATAGCTATAAAAATTGGAACCTGAATTTTAACACCACCAACCATTTCTGCTATTTTCAGTGATTTTCCTTTTACGCCTTCTTCAGTATAGTTTACTTCTAGTTCAACATATTGAGGTAGTAAACCACTCAAAGGTTTTTCATTTTCATCAAAACGAATTTTCAGGATCATACCTTCCTGTAGGAATTGAATACTATCAGCAAACAATATTTTTGGGATATTCAACTGCTCATAAGTTTCCTGGTTCATGCACACCAACGAATCTCCTTCGGTAAATAAGTATTGCATTTCATACTCATCTACTCTGATCAGGTCGATCTTTTCTCCTGAACGAAAACGAACCTCACTTTGTTTACCGGTCTCAACATTACGGCACTTACACGAATAAATGGCGTTTCCTTTTCCGGGAGTAATATGGTCATAATCCAATATCTGCAATAATTCATTATTGTGTCTTATAAATGCGTTTCTCGAAATATCAGATGTTGTAGCCATAGTAGTTTTATTTTTTGAGCCGCCAAGATAGTGTGTTGTATTGAGATAGGCAAAAAATTGTTTCTCTAATATAAAACCACTTATAAAGAAATTGTCACCACTTAAAAGATGTCATGCTTTTTATAGATTTTGAGATCATAGATTTGTTCAGGAATTGATTTTTTAAGAACATTTATGGAAAAGATCAGTTTTTTACGTCTAACCTTTAAAACTATCTATTATGAAAACTCCAAATTTTATTGTTCGTATTCCGGAACCTTGCCACGAGGACTGGAACAAAATGGAACCTGATGCTAAAGGCAAGTTCTGTAACTCCTGTAGCAAATCGGTATTTGATTTTTCTAATAAAACAGATATTGAGATCAAAGATATTTTATTGGAATACAAAGACCAAAAGGTTTGTGGACATTTTAAAAAATCGCAGGTTAACCGACCGTTAAATATCAGTATCAATTTAAAAGATCTTCCAAAAAATATAAGTATGACCAAAGCTTTTGCCATTGCTTTATTTTTGGTGTTTGGTACATTTTTGTTTAGCTGTACAGATGAACATGGGCAAAAAGTAAATCAGATAGAAATAGTCGGCTCAAAACCTGAAGAAAGAATTATGATGGGTGATGTGAGTTTTGTGCCACCGGCCGATTATACAAATACCATTGAAACTATTTCTGGTGATACAATGATAGAACCTTTGGAAGCTACTTATATCATGAATGAGGAACATGTGGATGGTGGAATTAGTTTTATAGAAATCCCAGATGAAATGATCGTTCCGGTAAAAGAAGATACGGTGAGTAAAGAAGAATCACCAACTGAGCATTTTGTTTTAGGGCAAATGGTATCGCCTTATATTGATAAAACAGGTAGTGATCAAACTTCGGCAATGGATACCGTTAATTTGGAAGAGATCACTATTGTTGACTATCTTGAACCGTTAGTTGATCCTGAAACGATGTCTGGTAGAACAAGTGCAACAACCGGCTTGGTTTCAATATGCTCTTTTCCTGCAGATTCAAGTACAATTCAAACCAATGTAACCCAAAAAAATAATGAATTTATTGTTTTCCCAAACCCAAGTAATGGTGAATTTACCATTAAGTATTTAGTTAGTAAAAGAACAAATGTGTTATTAGAGGTGTATGACCTGAAAGGGATTTTAATTAGAACTATTGTAGATGTAGCTGATCAATACGAAGGAAAATATCAGATCCCTGTTAATTTAAGCGAGTTGCCTAACGGAATTTATTTGATAAGCCTAATTAAAGGTGATAAAAAATCGGTAGAGCGGCTAGTGATCGAAAGATAAATTACTTCAACACTGCGATCATTTTCTCTGCAATAACTTTACTCATTTTGTAATTGGATTCATGTGTCCAGCCCGCAATATGAGGGGTTAGGATCACATTTTCCGCCTTCAATAAATATTGCATAGGTTCGGGTAGGGTAGTGGTGTCAAGGTTCTCAAATGAAACAGATTCATATTCTAAAACATCGAGGCAGGCACCAATTACTTTTCCGGTTTTCAGATGTTCTACAAGATCAGTGGTATTTAAACATTTACCGCGGGCTGTATTGATCACATATATGTTCTTTTTGAAAGAAGAAATAAGATCATCGTTGATATAATAATTTGTTTCAGTAGTTAAAGGTAAATGAATACTTACCACATCGGCCTTTTCATAGATCTCATATAAAGAAGATTCTTTGATATACTCATTTCCAAAGCCCGTTTTGTATTTATCATATACCAGTATCTCACAATCAAAGCCTTGCAGTTTTTTTGCAAAAGCTGAACCCATGTGGCCATAACCAATAATACCAATGGTTCTTCCCGCTATTTCGTAACCCCTGTTCTCAGCTCGTTTCCACACGCCCAGTCTTACTTCCTGATCGGCCTTTTTCAAATTCGTTAAAAGCATCAATAGCATACCTAAAGCATGTTCGCCAACAGCATCTCTGTTGCCTTCAGGCGCACTAACGCAGGTAATACCTTTGCTTTGTGCATAAGCAACGTCAATATTTTCCAAGCCTGCACCAACACGGCCAATGCATTTTAAGTTTGGAGCTGTATCAATGATCTCTTTGGTGATCTTAAATTTACTTCTGATCACGATCCCATCGTAATCAGAGATCAGTTGTATAAGTTCTTCTTTTGATCTATTCCAAAACAGATCGCATTGAAACCCTGCATCTATTAAGGTTTCATGTAATACATCATGGTTTGAATCTATACAAAGAATTTTTTTCATATTACTTATTCCATTCCCGTTTCAGCATGGCAAGTTGAAATTCACTTCCCCATTTACCTTTAAAGAAAATGTTTTCTATAAAGTGGCCTTCCTGTCTAAAGTTAAGGCTTTTTAATAAATTAATAGAAGCTATATTTTCAGCATCTACAGTTTCTGTTACCCTGTGAATGTTTTGTGTTTCGAATAGCCAGTTTAAAATACCGGTAATAACTTCTTTAGCGTAACCATTTTTTTGGTGGTGATGAGAAATGGTAATTCCTATTTCGGCAAGCCTGACATCGTAAAGATCCAATTTAATGGCACAATCACCTATCAATTGTTGGGTCTCTTTTAATTCAATAGCGTATTGTATCCATTGACCTGGTTTACCAAAAATTTTATCCTTTTGTGATCTAATAAATTCAGCGCAGGCTTCTTTTGTCATCACATCAAAACCCTGGTATTTTGTTACTTCGGGATTGGAACGGTAGATATAAAAATTATCAAGGTCGGTTATCAACAGGTTTCTGATGATCAAACGATCAGTTATAATTGATAATTTTTGCATTTATCAAAGATAATCATTTTACTTTCTTTGTTTGATTGAAAAATAAAGATCGATTTTTGAATGAGAACCGCGTGAGGGATTGAGGCTTTGTTTGAGCTCTTTTTATTTGTCCCGGAGGGCAAATAAAAAAGCGATTGCCGAAAGCCCGACCCGACGATAGGAGGGACACACCCAAATAATTTTAAAATTAAGGAATATCAATGTACTTGTGGGTTTGTAAAGAGATCATCCAGCGCGGGTTTTGTTTCACGTATTCAACAATTAATGGCGTGATCTCGTTGCGCTTGCTCCACTCAGGTTGCAAGTATAAATAACAATCTTTTGATACTTTTTGAGCTTGTTCTTCGGCCCAGATAAAATCATGTTTATTAAATACAATGATCTTTAATTCATGTGCTGCCTGATAATTCTCTTCTTTTGGCAACATGGTCTTTTTTGGCGACAAACATATCCAATCCCAGTTACCGCTTAAAGGATAAGCACCTGAAGTTTCGATATAAGTATGAATATGATTTTGTTTTAAAAGATCGGTCAGATAAACCAGATTATAGATCAATGGTTCTCCACCGGTAACAACTACAGCAGGGGTTTTACTTTCCAAAACATGATCTATAATGTTTTCGGCAGCGGTTAAAGGATGTATAGATGCATCCCAGCTTTCTTTTACATCGCACCAATGACAGCCAACATCGCACCCACCAATACGGATAAAATAGGCAGCTTTTCCTGTATTGAAACCTTCGCCCTGAATGGTATAGAACTCTTCCATTAATGGTAATAATTTACCTTTATTGAGTAAGAGTTGTTGGTCAGGGTTTAACCCGCTTAATTTATAGGACATTTATAAATTCTTAAAGACTC
>JAZKGE010000069.1:0-26475 GCA_040386075.1 Bacteroidota bacterium | reverse complement strand
GTAAGTTAAGCCTTTCATTTTATTCTTATACATTCCTTTAATATCAACAATCACACCTTTTGTAGATAAGATCGATTTAAAGAATTTTTCATCCAGTGTTTTATATTCCTGGTGATTTACAGCAACAATAACACCATCATAACCTTTGGCCAGTTTATTTAAACCAAAACCATATTCGTGTTTTAATTCAGCGCTATCCGCATGCGGATCAACTATCTCAACTTTAACGCCAAATGATTTTAATTCTTTTACTATATCAGCTACTTTACTGTTACGAATGTCGCTCACGTCCTCTTTAAACGTTGCACCCATGATCAGCACTTTTGATTTACTGATATTTTTTCCGGCCGCAATAATTTTTTTAACGCAGGTCTTAGCTACATAAAAACCCATGCTGTCGTTCACATAACGTCCGCTATTGATAACACGTGCATGATACCCTAACGACTCTGCTTTATACGTTAAATAATAAGGATCAACCCCAATGCAATGCCCGCCAACTAATCCCGGAAAGAACTTTAAAAAATTCCACTTTGTACCGGCAGCTTCTAAAACATCATAAGTATTGATGTTCATTTTATTGAAGATGATCGATAGTTCATTCATCAATGCAATGTTTACATCACGTTGTGTGTTCTCTATGATCTTTGCTGCTTCGGCCACTTTAATGCTTGATGCACGGTGAGTACCGGGCTCAACAATGATCTCGTAAGTTTTGGCAATTTCTTCCAGACTTTCTTTATCGCAGCCTGAAACAATTTTTAATATTTTAGTGATAGTATGTTCTTTATCGCCCGGGTTGATACGCTCAGGGGAATAACCCACCTTAAAATCTTTTACAAATTTTAATTTAGATTCTTTTTCCAAGATTGGAATACAGTCATCTTCTGTACAACCAGGGTAAACTGTAGATTCGTAAACAACATAATCTCCTTTTTTTAGTACTTTACCAACTGTTGTAGAGGCGCCTATCAAAGGTTTAAGATCAGGTAAATTATGCTCATCAATTGGCGTAGGAACTGCTACAATAAAGAATTTTGCTTTCTTAAGATCTTCCAGTTTATGAGTAAACGTAATATCAGAATTCGCAAAATCTTTTTTTGTTAATTCATTACTTGGATCAATTCCTTTGTTCATCATATCAACGCGTTTTGCGTTAATGTCAAAACCAATCACCTTTACTTTTTTAGCAAAAGCTAAAGCAATTGGTAAACCAACATAGCCTAAACCAATAACTGCTATTGTAGCTTTTTTATCAACGATGTCTTTATAGATTCCCATAATGGTATTTTTATATTAAATGAGTGTTTTATGATTTAGTATTTTAAAACTTCTTTTGGTCTTAAGGCATAGATACGCTCAATGATATCCACTACTTTTAAACCTTCCAATGCATTTGTTGTGATCTTTGTTTTTCCTGTTATCGTATCCACTACGTTCTCTATCACATTATGATGATTATTAGCAGAGCCTTTGTAGGCACCGTAATCATTAGCAGGATTAGTTTCGGCTAATACCGGCATCGTGTAATCTTTGATATTGCAAACATCTACCTGATCCATGTATTGACCGCCAACTTTGATACTTCCCTTACTTCCAACAACTGCAATACTGCTTTCTAAATTTTTATCCCAAACAGCAGTAGAGTAGTTGATGCTTCCCATGCCGCCATTAATAAAATCAAAACTCACAAAACCGCTATCTTCGAATGCAGTTGATTGTTGATGATTAAAATCAGCAAACTTTGCCTGAATGTTCTTGATGTCACCAAATAACCAAAACATAATATCGATCCAGTGAGAAAATTGTGTGAACAAGGTTCCTCCATCCAGATCCTGGGTACCTTTCCATCCACCGGCTTTGTAATAACGTTCATCACGGTTCCAATAACAATTCAATTGAACCATATACACATCGCCTATGGTTTTCGATTCAACCATTTCTTTTAACCAAACGCTCGGTGGCGAATAACGATTCTGCATAACGCAAAAAACTGTCTTGCTATGATCCAAAGCAGTAGAGATTACCTTTTCGCAATCAGCTTTACTAAGTGCCATCGGTTTTTCTACCACAACATGTTTATTAGCTTCTAATGCACGCAATGCATGTTGAGCATGTAATCCATTTGGACTACAAACATTGATAACGTTAATTTCAGGATGTTGTTTTAATAATTCCTCAACTGATGTGTAAAATTTTTCAGTCAAATTCTCTAATCCTAATTTTTCTTTTGGTGTAATATCACATACTGCTACCAATTCACAATCGGGATTACGACGTACCATTTCTGCATGACGTTTTCCAATATGCCCCTGGCCAATAACTCCGAATTTGATTTTTGTCATATTTATGAAATTCTTTTTACTGTATTATTTTCTAATTTATACGTTTGGTTGCTCTCTTTGCATGTTGCATTCCCTGTCGAATCAAACTCCAAACGATGTCCAAATTCACTCATCCAGCCTATTTGACGGGATGGATTACCAACCACCAATGCAAATGCAGGGATTGTTTTTGTAACTACGGCACCAGCGCCGATAAAAGCAAATTCACCAATATCGTGGCCGCATACGATGGTAGCATTGGCACCAATACTTGCACCTTTTCCAACATGTGTTTTTGCATATTCTGCTTTTCTATTAACTGCGCTACGTGGATTGATCACATTTGTAAAAACCATAGATGGCCCTAAAAACACATCGTCATCACAAGTAACACCTGTATATATAGAAACGTTATTTTGAATTTTTACGTTTTTTCCAAGTACTACTTCTGGCGATATAACCACATTTTGGCCAATATTACAATTCTCTCCAATCGTACAATTTGGCATAACATGACTAAAATGCCATATTTTAGTGCCTTTTCCAATATTACAGCCTTCGTCGATAATAGCCGAAGGGTGAGCAAAATATATTTTTTCCATACCTGATTTAGAACCAACAAACTTAATAAATAATGGCGAATTAGGGCAATTTTTATGCAGTTTCCATAAAAAAAGATAACATTGCTAAAAAATCACAGAATTTGAGCTTTCGCCTGAATATAAAATATTATTTAGTTCATAGTTTGGGCTTTACAAATAAGGAAGCTATAAGAGCTATCGATCAACGCAAACTAAAAGTAAATGGAATTGTTATTACTGAAAATATTGAATTTGACGAAACCTGGGAAATTTATCTGGACGATCAATTATTAAAACCAAATACTCCCTTTACTTACATTGCTTTTTATAAACCTAGAGGTATTGAAACCACTCACAACAAAGACATTGCCGATAATCTCACAACTGTATTTACCTTTGATAAGCATTTAGGATTTGCAGGGAGATTGGATAAAGAATCGGAAGGCCTGTTATTGTTATCCAACGATGGAAAATATATTCAGAATTTGTCGAGTCCGGCTAAGGAAAAAGAAAAAGAATATGTGGTTACTGTTAACAAACCAATTACTCCTGAATTTATAACAGCCATGAGTGCAGGAGTTGATATTATCATAGGTAAAACAAAGCCATGTTTTATAGAGAAGATCAGCGACTTTGAATTTAAAATTATCTTAACCGAGGGTAAGAACCGGCAAATACGGCGCATGTGCAAGGCATTGGGGTATTTGGTGGCACGGCTTATAAGAGTCAGGATAGATACTTTAACTTTAGATGGATTGCAACCGGGAGAATACCGGGAATTTAAGGTTGAAAAATAAAAAAACGCCCTGAGAAATCGGGGCGTTTTTTTATTTAGAAGGATCTTTAATTATTTCTGAATAACAAGTTTTTCTGTACCCTGTTTGTTCTTACCACTCACTTTAACTGTGTAAATACCAGCACCCAGATCAGCTGTATTGATAGCTTCGTTATGGATACCTGGTTGTGAATTGTTAAAAGTGATCGTTTTTACAATTTGTCCAAGTGTATTAACTATTTCAACATGGTATGTTTCAGGTTGAGCCAATACAAAGTATAAACTGATGTCGCTATTAGCCGGATTTGGGTATAGTTTAAAGATCACATTGTTCTGTTTAGTTTCTTTAACGCCAATCATAAGATTAGCAAGACACTCTATTTGAACCTGATCCTGATCAGGAAAAACCCCTGTTACTACATGAAAAAAATTATAACTGAAGATCGGAAATTTGGAAGAGCTGTTATAGAACATATAAGTTGTTTGATCTACTGAACCCGATATAGTTGTAATCCCTGCATTTAGATCAAACAATATATTTTGAACGGTTTTAACTCTTGAACAATCTGTGAAACTCAATCCGTTCAGGTTCAATGTACCCGTTCCATCTAAACTTGAGTTAACAGTTCCTGTAAATGTACCCGGAAAGCTCATTGCAGTCATACTTCCTTCTACCGCATCTGTATTTGTGAAACCGTAACTCATGTTATATTGTGCAAGAACCGCAGGATTTACATCATAATTTAAGTTCGCACTGTTTCCACCAAAAGCAATGTCAAGCCCTAATAATTCCAATTTATTTGTAGTTGATTTAAAATAAGTAGAGCCACTTGCGTTACTTCTAACCATAGTTACTCCAGGGTAATTTCCCGAGTTTGGGTCGGCAGATGGCGAAATGTATTTATTTGTATCTACAGCCAGGGTATCATACAAGTCGGTGCAATTCCATGTTATATTTAGTCCGGTAATATTCATAGGTAAGGCCGTTGAAGTATCAACACCTTTTGAAGCGTATGAATCTCCTATCATAGGTTCAGAGTTTGCCTGGGTTAGTGTGTAAGTTGTTTGCGCATTTAATTGAGTAAGGGCAAACAAAGAAAAAGTTAGTAAGTAGATTTTTTTCATGTATTAAGATTTAGAGTTTTATCAAAGATAAAAGATTATCCAATAAAATCGTAATAATCTGATTTTTACATAAATAACAACTATTTATAGCAACGTACTAACGAATCATACTGTTTTGCCTGATCTCTTCCAAAAGTTGTTCCCTGGCTTTTGCCCTGCTTTTGATATGAATAAAATTTCCATTGCCGATCTCTGCAATTTCCTTTAAATTCTTAATAGCATCTTTATCATAACCAAAAGCCATTGTGGATAGTTTGATGCTTTTATCTCCTTGTTTTTCTATGTACTTTTTCTGATCGTCCGGATAAAATCTGAACTTACCATCAGTTGCCAGTATTATCTGGTTATTTCCGTTTGATATATAATTTTTAAGGGCTACATCCAGGCTGAATAAAATACCTTTTGATCCTTTGGTCATACCTTTAGCTTTCAGTTTATCAACTACTGCATCCAGATCTTGTTTATTTTCTCCGGTCGAACCATCTCTGATAATTCTCACCGAATCGGCATAGGTAATAAACGTGATCTTATCTATGGGCCTTAGATTTTCGATCAGGTAATGTAATGCTACCTGCATAACTTTTAATTTATTGGTATCTCTCATCGAACTGGATACATCCACTAAAAAAATAATATTGTTTGGTTTGTATAATTTTTCATCCAATAGTGTTGTACTTTTTGGTTGGATCGGTTCTGTAGACAAAGTCTTGGTTGTTGCAACCGGTAAAGTAGAGTAAGTTACAGTAGGAGTACTATCTGAGTTATCCGGGATCTTATTTGAGGTATCCCTTGGCTTTGTGGGTTCAACAGCAACAATGGCTTCGGTTGTTTTAACTCCGGAGTTATTTGGTTTTGAAAAATAAAAACACGCTGTTTTATCATCTGTTTTAATGGATTTGATGTTGCCTGATAGCGACATTTTAAAAGGCATACCATCAGCGCTGGTCACTAAATTAATTTCTTCATGAAACCTGCCGGTGTTTTGAGGGATGAATTCAACAACAATTACCGTAGTGTCTCCCGGTTTAATTGTTTTTTTAGCCGCGCGAATTGTGATGCCTTTTTGAGCATCGGCCCGTAAAAGGTATAAATTTTTTACCTGGTTATTGGTAATGATGTAATCTGCTTTTATTTTATAGATGTTCTCCTGTGTTCCAATATCTTTAATAGCTTCATCAATGCCTATCAAACTGTTTTGAGAAAAAACAGGAAACAGATTAAAAACAAAATATATAATGAATACTTTTTTCAATTCAATCTTAAATACGGCTTTGATATAACGTTGGAATTTTAATAAAGTTAAGCTTAATTTCTATGAATAGAAATGGCTTAACATTTATTTCAATTTATTATTATTGATATGCCTTTCGGAATCGCGGTTTGTTTTTTTGTCCAGGTTTTTTTTCAGCGCTTCTTCCAAATTAACGCCGGTTTGATTTGCAAGGCAAATCAGCACAAATAATACATCGGCCATTTCATCACCCAGGTCTTTATTCTTATCCGATTCTTTTTCACTTTGCTCTCCATAACGTCTTGCAATGATTCTGGCCACTTCACCAACTTCTTCTGTCAGCATGGCCATATTGGTTAGTTCGCTAAAATAACGAATACCGTATTGTTTGATCCAGTTATCAACTTGCTGTTGGGCTTCTGCAACTGTCATAGTTTATTTTTTAATAGAATCAGCTTCGTATTTTTCAATAATGGCTTTTACCAAACGGTGCCTTATCACATCTACAGTTGTTAATTCAATGATATCAATACCTTCGGTTTTTTTTAATAAACGAACAGCCTGTGCTAAACCTGAGGTTTGATGGCGAGGCAGATCTACCTGCGTCATATCTCCGGTAACAATAAATTTAGCATTGGCACCCATTCGTGTCAAAAACATTTTCATCTGGCTTTCGGTCGTATTTTGCGCTTCGTCTAATATCACAAAAGCATTATCTAAAGTTCGTCCGCGCATAAATGCCAATGGCGCTATCTGAATGATCTTTGCTTCAATATACTGATTCAGTTTATCCAAAGGTACCATGTCATACAAGGCATCATACAAAGGCTGCATGTAAGGATCCAGCTTTTCTTTCAGATCGCCGGGTAAAAAACCTAAATTTTCTCCTGCTTCTACAGCGGGCCTGGTCAAAATAATACGCTTAACTTCTTTGTTTTTTAATGCCCTAACCGCTAAAGCTACTGCGGTATAGGTTTTTCCGGTTCCTGCAGGCCCAACGGCAAATACCATATCGTTCTTCGTTACCGACTGCATCATTTTGCGTTGGTTATCAGTACGGGCTTTAATTACCAGCCCGCTATTTCCAAACAAAATAATATCCGATCCTGTTGCTTCTTCTTTTGCCTGTAATAAATTGTCGCCGGTTTGTCCTAATAAGCGCTCAATAACCGTATCTGTTAATAAACCGTTCTTATGATAGTAATCAACCATCATGTTCAGTTTCTTTTCAAACTGCGCTATCTCGGCTTCTTCACCAAGTGCTTTTATAGAGTAACCTCTTGCTACAATTTTAAGTTTAGGAAAATATTTCTTTATTACGTTGAGCTTCACATCGTTTACGCCATATATCTCAACAGGCTCAACGCTATCCAGGGTAATTACTTTTTCTATCAAGGTCCAAAAAAATTATGTTAATAATCGTGTTAATCAAATACTTTATATCATAAAAGTATGCCTAAAATATTATTTACTTTTGAGAATACTTTAAAAAGTTTTCAATATGTCAATAATTACCATTACCACAGATCTGGGTTACCGCGACCCATACCTGGCAATGGTAAAAGGCATTTTGTATTCTAAACAACCTAATGCCCATATTGTTGACCTGGCATGTGATGTTAATGCACATGCCCACAACGAAGGTGCCTTTGCTTTAAGAAGCGCCCTTCCTTATTTTTCGGCAGATACAGTGCATTTGTTTGCTATTAAATTTTTAAATTCAACCGATACCATCAAAAATCTGTCGGTTGATAATACCCGGTATTTATTAACCAGATATAAGGAACAATACATTGTTTGCCCTGATAATGGCGTGCTAACACTCATCGATAAAACCTTTAATGAGCC
This sequence comes from Bacteroidota bacterium, assembly GCA_040386075.1. GTDB lineage: Bacteria > Bacteroidota > Bacteroidia > B-17B0 > Aurantibacillaceae > UBA4416. Next base: position 18,591 of record JAZKGE010000069.1, on the reverse strand, counting down.
GGTTTATCAATTGTATTTCGACAATGAAAAACAACATTCGTTTTATCTGAGAGATATTTTTGCAGAGATTGCCAGTAAACTTATCAATAACACACCTTTGGACGAGTTTTGCGCTGAAACCCGGGAATATTGCAAGTTATATGCTTTCGAAAGTTTTTCAACGCCCAGTAATTTGCAGGGCATGGTATTGTATGAAGATGACTTTGGGAATTTAATTACCAGCATTACCCGAAAAGAATTTGAAACAAATGTGGGTAATAAACGGTTCTCTATTGCATTACCGTCGGGAGATGTAACAAAAATATTTAATACCTACGATGATGTGAAAATAGGTGATGTGGTTTGTTTTTTTAATTCAATGGATCTGTTGGAAATTTCATTGCTGGGACAGGCTGCCAATAAACTGGCCATTAAAAAATCGGTATTAAGTAAATATAAGATTGAACGTATTATAGTAGATATTTATGATTAAACGATTTGTAAAAATGACCTTTCAACCTGAGAACATTGAACGGTTTAAAGAGATTTTTAATGCCAGTAAGAATTTGATAGCAGCCATGGAAGGGTGCAATCATGTAGAGCTATTGCAGGATATTAATAACCCGGCAATATTTTTCACATTAAGCATCTGGGAAGATCCAAAATACCTGGAGGCCTATCGTGAATCAGAATTATTTGCCGGCGTTTGGGCCAAAACAAAAATATTATTCGACGCAAAACCCGAAGCCTGGAGTGTAAAACAACTTTAAAACACTTACTAATTCATAATTCATCACTCATAATTCTTAACTAAGCTAAATGATCACAATAGCCATATTAATTCTTACAATTGGTTTTTCTATATATGCCATGGGCAATCAGGAGATCAAGTATAAATATATTTTTCATCCTTATTCTATCAATCATTCCAATCAGCACTACCGTTTTTTATCGCATGCATTCCTGCATGGCGATTATCTGCACCTGGCTTTCAATATGTATGCTTTATGGATCTTTGGGCCAGTGGTCGAAAAAGAAGTGCTGCCAATACTATTAAGCCATGATGGTGAGCCCGATAAAAAAATGGGAATGGCTGTTTATATTTTATTATATACAGGCTCTATCTATGCATCTTCTGTTTCTGAGTATTTTAAGAATAAAGACAATAAATATTATACATCTCTGGGTGCCAGTGGTGCGGTAAATGCGCTCATCTTTAGTTACATTACCTGTTTACCTATGAGCCAGCTTGGATTCTTTTTTATACCAATGCCGGCATGGGTGTTTGGAGTACTGTATTTAGCCATCAGCTATTATTTAAGTAAGCGTAACACCGGTAATGAGTCGGTTGACAGGATTGGGCATGAAGCACATTTCTGGGGCGCCATATTTGGAGTTTTATTTACACTCACATTAGGATTATTAAATCACGATGTGTATTTTAGATTATTGTCAAGTTTTTCATGAGAGTCACGTTTTTAGGCACAGGTACATCACAGGGCGTTCCCATCATTGCATGCGAATGTTTGGTTTGCCGTTCGGCAGATCCACGTGATAACCGGCTAAGAACGTCTATTTTAATTGAAAGTGATTCTGCTAAAGTGGTCATCGATTCCGGACCCGATTTCAGACAGCAAATGTTACGGCAAAAGATCAAAACATTAGATGCGGTTGTTTTTACACATGAACACAAAGATCATATTGCCGGTTTGGATGAAGTAAAAGCTTTTAATTTTTTTAATAAAATGCGCATGCCGGTATATGCCTCCGAAAGAGTTCAAAAAGCGCTAATGCGTGAATTTGCTTATATCTTTTCAGAAGAAAAATACCCTGGTATTCCCGAGATCGATCTGTACGAAGTAACCGATCAACCTTTAAAGATCAAGGATATTGAATTGTTGCCCATTGACGTTATTCATTACAAACTACCTGTAAAGGCTTATCGAATCAATGATTTCTCATACATCACCGATGCCAATTTTATTTCTGAAGAAGAAAAACAAAAGATCAAAGGATCAAAGATCATTGTGATAAACGCTTTAAGAAGAGAAGAACATGTATCCCATTTTACCTTTCAGCAAGCTATTGATCTCATGATCGAATTAAAGCCTGAGAAAGCGTATTTAACACATATTTCACATCAACTAGGATTACATGACGAGGTTTCGAAGGAACTGCCTTCCTTTATTGAACTGGCTTATGATGGCTTGCAGATAGAGATTTAATTTTCTAAATTTATAGGATGAGATTTTTAATTAGTATTATAGTTTTGACCGCCTTGTTTGCCTGCAAAAAAAAACAAAATACAGATAGCCATGCAGGAATGTGTGCGGATCAACCACCTGTTTACCTCAATTCTGAAATTACAGACTCCAAATTCAAAATGGGAACATATTGGGTATACATCGATTCTGTTACTTCACAGATAGATACTATGAAAATTACAAGTATTATTTCTGAGGGTTTACAGGGAAACTCAAAATGTTCCAACCAAAAACATGAATATTATGCTTTTGAAGTAAATAAAAAATATAGCGGTACTACTACGGCTTTGTATGATATTTTTTCTCTTCAATACAGCGATATCATGTTAAACCAAACACAGGAGCTTGGAAATAATTTTATTTACAGATCAAATTCCACAAAAATTGATTCACTGTTTATTTATGACAGATATTATAGGTCTGTTGTAAAATCAGTTTTAGGGAACGTTACATTATATTATAACACTGGTTATGGACTTTTAAAAATTGAGAACCCTGCAGGAAAGAAACTATTAAAAGATAAATTCATTGTAAGGTAGTTTCGGAGATCCTACTATTAACTCAAAACCCTCCGCTGTCCAATATTTTCTTACCGCTTTTGGTCTCGTTCTCACCGCTGTTCAACATTTTCTTACAGCTTTCAGTTCTAACCTATTCTCTCCCGCGCCATTTTGTTCAAAAATCCATGAATTGTTAATTTGTTATTGCCTCAAAGTTTATCAGGAATTGTAAATTTGAAGGCTTTATAAAAATAACGTTAACAAATAATTATGATCAAAGCTGATGTATTACTGGGCCTGCAATGGGGCGACGAAGGAAAAGGTAAAATAGTTGATGTACTGACTCCAAAATATGATATCATTGCCCGTTTTCAGGGCGGACCAAATGCAGGACACACCTTAGAGTTCAATGGCATTAAACACGTATTACATACTATTCCAAGTGGTATCTTTCACCCAACAGCGTTAAATGTTATTGGTAATGGCGTTGTTATAGATCCTGTGATCTTTAAAAAAGAAATTGATGCATTAGCCGCATTAGGTGTTGATTTCAGCACTAAACTGGTTATCAGCAAACGTGCGCATTTAATTTTACCAACGCACCGTTTATTGGATGCGGCAAGCGAAGCCTCAAAAGGAAAAGATAAGATCGGCTCCACCTTAAAAGGTATCGGGCCAACTTATATGGATAAAACAGGCCGTAATGGTTTACGTGTTGGAGATATTGAAAGCCCTAACTTTAAAGACAAATACAAAGCCTTAGTTGAAAAACACAAGCAACTATTAGAGTTCCATAAATTCGAATATAATTTAGCGGAGCTTGAACCGGCCTGGTTTGCCGCTATTGAAGAAATGACCAAATTGAGCTTTATTGATACTGAACATTTTATCAATGATGCCATTAAACAAGGTAAAAAAATCTTAGCCGAAGGTGCTCAGGGTTCTTTATTAGATATTGATTTTGGTTCTTATCCATTTGTTACATCATCCAACACTATTTGTGCAGGTGCTTGCAACGGATTAGGTATTGCACCAAACCGTATCGGAAATGTGATCGGTATTTTTAAGGCTTATTGTACGCGAGTAGGTAGTGGTCCTTTCCCAACTGAACTTGATAATGAAGTAGGAGAGAAGATGCGTCAGATCGGTCGCGAATTTGGAGCTACTACAGGTCGTCCACGCCGTTGTGGATGGTTAGATATTCCGGCTTTAAAATATGCCATTGCCATTAATGGTGTAACCGAATTGATGATGATGAAAGCTGATATTTTATCTGATTTCGATACATTACAGGTTTGTACACATTACATGCACAAAGGCCAAAAGATAGATTATTTACCATTTAGCATCGAACCATCTGATGTAACCCCGGTTTATGAAGAACTAAAAGGATGGAATGTGGATCTGACAAAAATGACAGATAAATCGACCTTACCAAAAGAGTTAATAGATTATATTAAGTATATCGAAAAATTAGTTGAAGTGCCTATCAGTATCACATCCATTGGTCCCGACAGAACCCAGACTATTTTTATGTAATAAATAATGGCTATGGCCATATGACAAAACAACGAATCATTGGATTTGACCTGGCAAGAGCTTATGCGCTTTTGGGTATGTTCATTGTCAATTTCAATTACTGCTTTGGTTCTGTTTTTCCAACTACTGAACCTGTTGGTCGTTTCCTGAATTTGTTTACTGGTAATTCTACGGCTATCTTTATCATATTGGCAGGCATGGGCATGTCGCTTATGATCCATAAAAAAGAAGTTAATGTTGAAACAAAGAAAACATTAAGATCCATTATTTTAAAACGCTCCTGGTTTTTATTGGCTCTTGGTCTGTTACTGTTCACATGGTGGCCCGGCGATATTTTGCATTTTTACGGCAGTTATATGCATATTGCTGCATTCCTTCTTTTTGTTCCAAAACACAATTATTTATGGATAGCAGGTGGAGTTATTGTAATTTATCATTTGCTACTGTTTGTTATTCCGGTTGAAACAAGCTGGAACATGATGACATTTGAGTATGCCAACTTTTGGTCGCCGACCGGCTTTATAAGAAATACTTTTTATAATGGCTGGAACTCTGTTTTTCCGTGGTTCGCTTATTTTTTATTAGGAATGTGGTTGGGGAAATTAGATTGGCAAAACAGATCTATCAGAAGAAATGTATTTTTAACAGGTTTTATTTTCTTTATGATCTTTCAGGGAATAAGGTTGATTGCCACCAAGTATCTACTGGATAGTATTTTTCATAACTATATTGTAAGTGAATACTTTCCGCCTTACTTACCATTCATTGTTATTACCGCGTGCTTTGGATTGATGGTCATATCCATTTGTATGCTTATCGGAGAAAAATGTTCAGCAAATATGCTTGTCAGTTCTTTAGTAAAAACAGGACAAATGACCTTATCGCATTATGTAATTCACCTGACTTTAGGTATGATCATTTTAGCGGCACTTACGGGTAAACATTATACAGGCTTTTTAGAAGATGAGATTCCTACATCACCACTTTATATTTTAATATATGCTATTTCCTTTTTTATAGCGAGCATCTTATTTAGTTCAGTTTGGGCTAAAAAATTTAAAAATGGCCCTCTTGAAACATTGATGAGAAAAATTTCGGGTTGAATGTTTCAATAATATCTATAATTGAAAAAAAAGTATTACTTTTAAAAAATTAAACCAGTGAAGCCAAGAGTTTTATTAGAAAATAAACAGCTAGAAGTTACTCTCACCCGCCTTTGCTATCAATTAATAGAAGTTCACAACGATTTTAGTAATACCGTTATCATTGGCTTACAGCCACGTGGTATTTATTTGGCACACCGCATCCAGGCATTATTGGAAAGTATTTTAAAGAAAAAAGTGAACTGCGGTGATCTGGATATCACTTTCTATCGCGACGATTTTCGTAAAAAAGAACTAAAGCCCAACAAAACCAGTATTGATTTTATTATTGAAGACAAGAATGTGATCCTGGTGGATGATGTATTGTTTACAGGAAGAACCATCAGGGCAGGCTTAGATGCTATGCTGGCTTTTGGTCGTCCTAACGATGTAGAATTGCTAGTGTTGGTTGACAGAAGGTTTAGCCGCCATGTGCCTATTCAGGCAAAATATATTGGCCTGGTGATCGATTCGATTGAAACACAAAATGTAAAAGTAGACTGGAAAGAGCTGGATGGCAAAGACAGAGTAACCTTAATTGATAAATAATATATTAACATGATTTCGCTTGTCAGTTCGAGCGAAGTCGAGAACAAAAGCAGACAATGAGACCACAGGAAAAAGATCACATACCTTATTTCACCCAATACATTAATCTGGTTCCTGAAGGTGATATTATCTCCGCATTAAAAGCAAACCATCAGTCAACACTTGATTTTATTGAATCCATTCCACGCCAAAAAGCAAATTACTTTTATGACGAAGGCAAATGGACAACCAAGCAGGTTGTAAATCATGTGATAGACACCGAACGTATTTTTAGTTACAGAGCCTTGCGTTTTGCCAGGGGCGATAACCAGCTGGTTCCTAGTTTCGACGAGAATTTATATGCAGCTAATGCAAATCTTACAGAAACCAATATGCAGTTGCTAATGGATGAGTTTGATTCGGTTAGATTGTCCACCATTTTAATGTATAGGCAATTATCCGACAAAGAATTATTAAGAAAAGGAATGATGGCTTCGGGCGAAGCAAATGTGTTATCGTTAGGATATACCATTTGTGGCCATACACAACATCATGTAAATGTAATTAAAGAAAGATATTTATAAACTATGAGCAACTTAAGCGTAAATCATCTACTAGGAATAAAATATATCACTAAAACTGATATTGAATTAATATTAGATACCGCTACAAATTTTAAAGAAGTCATTAATCGTCCCATCAAAAAAGTACCTTCTTTAAGAGATATCACAGTTGCCAATTTATTCTTTGAAAACTCTACGCGTACCCGTTTATCTTTCGAATTAGCTCAAAAACGTTTAAGCGCTGATGTGGTTAACTTTTCAGCTTCTTCTTCCTCTGTTAAAAAAGGAGAGACCTTAATAGACACTGTAAATAATATCCTGGCCATGAAAGTGGATATGGTGGTGATGCGTCACTCAAGTGCCGGAGCTGCAGAATTCTTATCCAAAAAAGTAAAAGCCAAAATAGTTAATGCAGGCGATGGAGCACATGAACATCCAACACAAGCTTTATTGGATGCCTTTTCAATGCAGGAAAAAATAGGGAACTTAAAAGGAAAAAAGATCGCCATCATTGGAGATATCTTACACTCAAGAGTTGCTTTATCTAATATATTCTGCCTTCAAAAACTGGGAGCAGAAGTTAAAGTGTGCGGGCCTACAACTTTGATCCCTAAGTATATAGAAAGTCTTGACGTAAGTGTGGAAACTGACTTAAGAAAAACATTAGAGTGGTGTGATGTAGCTAACATGCTACGTATTCAGCTCGAAAGACAGGATATTAAATTCTTCCCTTCCATCCGGGAATACACCATGTTATATGGTTTGGATAAGACCTTACTGGATTCCCTTTCTAAAAAAATTGTGATCATGCATCCAGGCCCGATCAATAGAGGTGTAGAGATCACCAGTGATGTGGCCGATGGTGACCAATCTATCATTTTGGATCAGGTTGAGAATGGAGTAGCGGTTAGAATGGCAGTGATGTTCCTTCTGGCCGGTCGTCAATAGTATTTACAATTTCCTGTTTAAAACTTTACATTCTTTGGATGTTAAAATCTGTATAAATACTGAATAAGTGTTTAAATTTACTTTTAACTAAACTAAACAAGAGATCATAGCTGATCTTAATTTTAAACTTAAAATCTATTTCATGAAAAAAATCTACTTAACTTTTTTTACGGTTGCAACAGCTATAACTTCGGTTTTTGCACAAACGGTTCCAACCTGCTCTTTAAACCCAACCTTTATTGCCAGCAATAAAATTGGTGTCTGGCCTGATAGCGCCACTCAATTTGTTTCAGGTACTGTTGGCGTGCCTTACGAACAAAATATTACTGTAAAAGTACCATATGATACGACCTCTTCCGGGATCACGTTTTGTTTCAACCGTTTTGTGCTATATACACCATCAGGAGTAACCAATTTTAATTTACCTCCTGGCTTAATGCTAGGATCGTCTGTTGCAGCGGTTAATACTCCCACAGCGGGCATTTATTGGTTTAAAGGTAATTCAAATAGCTGCGCCAGTATCTATGGTACACCAACGGTTGCGGGTTCATATACATTATCTCTTGCTGTAGATGCTTATGGTACGCCATTCAGCACATGTTCATCGGCACCTTCTGGTGGTGCAAAATTAAGCGGACAAACATTAAACTATTATATCATCAATATCGCTCCTGCAGTTGGTGTTCAGGAATTAGGAAACGATCGCATGTCTTTATCACAAAACTTTCCTAATCCGGCATCTTTAACCACCGACATTGCATTTTATGTTGAAGGACAGGATGATGCAACCGTAACCGTTTACAATATGTTAGGCGATGTGGCTGCCACGCAAACTATTCAAACAATGGTTGGTGAGAATAAAGTTACTATTAATACTGCTGAACTGGCTGCTGGAACTTACATGTATACTTTAAAATACAAAGGTGCTACTGCTACCAAACGCATGATCGTTTTAAATCACTAATCAAAAATTTCGAAGGGAACTATAAAACATGTCAACTCAAACCTTCGAATTATTAATATTAGGCAGTAGCGCGGCAACGCCTACATCAAGCCGAAACCCAACCGCTCAGTTATTGAACATAGCTGAGCGGTTTTTTTTGATAGATTGTGGTGAAGGAACTCAAATGCAAATGCGGAAATACAAAGCCCGCTTTCAAAGTGTGAATCATATTTTCATCAGTCACTTACACGGGGATCATTTTTATGGCTTACCGGGTTTTTTAGCAAGCATGCATTTACTGGGTCGTAAAAATGAACTTACTATATACGGGCCAAAGGAGTTAGAAGAGGTTATTGCTATGCTTCATAAATGTTCGGATACTTATTTGAATTATCCATTAAGATTTGTGCATACCCAAACAGCGCAAAAGCAGCTGATTTTTGAGGATGAAAAAGTAGAAGTGTATAGCGTTCCATTGAAACACCGGGTTGCTACAACCGGTTATTTATTCAAAGAAAAACCATTATCCAGGAATATCGATAAGTATAAACTGGAAAAATTGAATGTATCATTTGCCGAAATTCATAAATTGAAACAAGGCTTGGATGCAATGGATGAGAATGGAAAAATCATTAAAAATGAGGAGCTGACCATGGATCCTGCTAAGCAAAGAAGTTATGCGTATTGCAGCGATACAAAATTTTTTGAAGATCTGGCAAAGGATATAAAAGATGTTGACCTGTTATACCATGAGTCAACATTTTTAGAAGAAAAAAAGGATAGGGCCAAGGAAACCTTTCACAGCACTGCCCGCCAGGCAGCCGAAATGGCAACACTGGCCAATGCCCAAAAATTATTGTTGGGCCATTTCTCGGCCCGCTACGGAAACCTGGATGAATTTTTAGTAGAAGCAAAGCCCATTTTCTCCAATACCGAACTCGCTATCGAAGGCCACACATTTTCCCTGTAGTCTTTAGTCATTCTTCAACTCTTAACTGTCAGTTCGAGCGAAGTCGAGAACAAAAAAGCTCCTGTAACTTTTTATTTTTCCGGTATTATAACATTCAGAACAGGGTTGATCCGATGTTTCGGAAACCACTACGATCCTTTTCTATAGCTTTATCTGTCACTACACAGATTTATTTCGAAGCTAAAACTTGCTACATTAAGTAAAACCCGCGTGAGGGATGCAAACGGACAATCGAGAACCTCAGTGCCCGGACTCGGTGACTGAGGCTCTCGAAGTCACCGCCGAACACGCCCAAATTCTATAAATACCAAACAGCCTATGAAGTCACTATTTACGTTAACCCCAAAATCTAACCATTATGAAAAACGTAAATCGATTGGCTTTGTTAAGCCTGGTTGTTTGTTTCACGCAAAAAGGTTTCTCTCAATTAAATAACCATCACAAAAATTACATCGACATTGGTATAGTAGGAGGGATGCAACATCACGATTCTCCCATGGCAGGTGTATATGGCAGTTTTGGTACTTTTTTCATGGCTTTTGGTAAACCGGCTTCGATTGATGTAAGAGTAAAAGAAATGTATATTACTAATCCCGATCAACAGGGTACTTTAATAACCTTTACCTATAGAGCGAGTTTAGCTAAAGGCTTGTTTGTTGGTATTGGAGGAGCACACGGACACCAGGTACCTATAGGTGAATTCATGACACATACAGGTTCTTCTATCGGCGGCACAAGCACACATATTATGCATAGTTCGGGGTTTAATTTAGAGGTTGGTTATAATTTCCCGTCTTTTATAAAAGATAAATACCTGGGAATTTATCCTATAGTTCAAGCCGCCTATACACACTTGTTCATGACAGGTCACTCCATGCCTAACTTAACATTAAGTGCAGGTTTCAGAGTTGGATTGAAGCAATGGAATAAATAGGAACACTAATTAACAAGTGCTTTTTTAATAAATAGTTCAAGATAAATTTTGATATTTCGTATTGAAACGTATCTTTGTTTAAAATTAATCTAAATAAGGATAAATCAAAATGATCTCAGTACTCATAGCTGATAAAAATTACTTAAGCCGCCTGGGTTTATATACTTTATTAAGCACTTCATCTAATTTTGAAGTAGATTATACAGAAGATGAAAATTTTGAAAACCTGGTTTTATCTATTAAAAAGAATAAACCAAAGATCTTAGTATTGGATTTTCAATCTCTGAATTTTAACGCAAAGCAAATTTCTATATTAACCAAAACCTTTAAACGCCTTCAGGTACTTGCTATTACTGATTACATGAGCAAAAGCGAAATGCAATCGGCCCTGGATAATGGTGTGAGAAGTTATTTATTGAAAGAATGCGACCGCGAAGAGATCATTGAGGCTTTGCATGCAACCTATAATGGTGAACGTTTTTTATGTGGTAAAGTAGCTTATTTCTTATCAAACGCGGAAGAGTTGAATGTGGTTAAACCTCAGTTGGATAAAGTTTCCTGCCAGGGTTTAGGTATTACCGACAGAGAACTGGATGTGATCCGTCTGATATCAGAAGGATTATCTAATAAATTAATTGCGGATAGATTAGAATTGAGCACACATACGGTTAACACACACCGTAAAAACATTATGACCAAGCTGGATATTCCTAACACAGCGGGTATTGTAATGTTTGCTGTAAAAAATAAATTACTGGTTGCTTAATAACACATGAAATCTGCTTTAGAAATAAGCGACTATTTTATCCTGTTCTTTATTGCAGGCATTTTCAGTTTAGGTATTTATACGCTTATTAAATTCATGAAGAGTAAAGATTAATTCATTATTTTTACATCAAATCTGTTTTCATGAAAAAAAATTTACTTATTACTCTTTTTTTTATTTCATTTATTAATATTATTCAATCTCAGGTTGCTATTTTTAAGGCCTTACCTTTCATGGATACTATTTCTCAACCCGGATTAAGGAAGTTTGGTTTAAAATTTAGTTTTTCCGGCATTAATGTACCAATTTTATATAAAACAGAAACTGCGGTTAGTTCTTCTGTAGTTTATTATGGAGACAGTATACCCAATTTGTTAGATGGAAGTATGTCGATGGCTACACTTGCCAGTACAGCCTTTCGGTGTACAGCTATCAATGCGCTTAATACAAATGAAACTTACGGACCAATTTTTGTTTATCCTGTAAATGAAAATGTAATTTCGTTTAATACTATATCTGAGCCAAACGGCACTAATTGCGACGGGTACATACAAGCATACTTAGATCAGGGACCGGGCCCAAACTATGATGTATCGGCTCAATATGATCCTATGATTGCGTATAATTTTTCTGGTGTGTTTGGTGGCTTTTCATCTACTATGACCAATGGTTTTGCTGGTAATTTATGTAGCAGAAAATATAGGATAGATGCTCCTTACGATTGTTTTTATTCTCATGATGGCAATTATTATGGTATGAGTATCCAGGAATCGTTTATTGTTTTACTGGGTCAGTACGCATTTCCTTCAACAACAGGATTTGATGCCGTTATTAACCCTTATCAACAGGCTACATCGCCTTCATGTAACGGAAAAGCGAATGTAACAATAACTAATTCAACAGCATCTCCTTTTTTGTATTCTTATGATGGAGCACCTTATGTAAGTTCCGATTCCATAGTAGGTTTATGCGAAGGAATTCATACTGTTAAAATAAAAAATACTTCAGATTCAATAGCCAAATATTTTATAATTTCAGATACAAGTAATGTATTTAACAATACAAATTTATTTGGTTCAGTTGTAGATACAATTATAGTAAACTCAACAAATTGCAACTTTAATTATAATTTACCGGTTGATTCTGCATTCCTGGTTAGTCATAATCAAATCGATTTAAATACTATTGCTTTATCCTGGCAGATATGGCAATCCGGAACATCAACTATTATTTCTGACACTATTTCTTATTTATACCAAAGCGGTAATAATATGGTTAGTTTGATGATGTTTTGCGGGAACGCTAAAACAACAAATTCAGTTTCTATTAAAACCCTCAGGGTTAATGATTATATTGTTTTAAATCAAACCGTTGGAATCAATGAAAAGCAACAAAATTCTGCATTTGAAATATTTCCTAACCCATTCTCAAATATCATTTCTATTAAATGCAAAGATATAGTGAATATTAAAAATATTGAAATCACTAATTTACTTGGAGAAAAAGTGCTTTGTAATTATCAATCCCATGGCCAGGAAATAAGTTTTATAACCAACGATTTTAAAGCAGGCTTTTACATGATTTCAATTATCAGTAAATCAGGTAATAAGAGTTCCTACAAGGTAATTAAAGAGTAGTGCTTTTTTAATTTATTTCACAATAATTTGTCTTTGCAATCCCTTTAAAGCAAAAGATTTAGCTATCTTTGTTGGCTATTATGCAAGAACAAATTCTAATCCTCGATTTCGGTTCACAATTCACACAATTAATTGCCCGTAGGTTACGGGAAATGAATGTGTACTGTGAGATCCATCCCTACAACAAAATTCCTCAAATAACTGCTGATATAAAAGGTGTTATTTTATCCGGTAGTCCGCATAGCGTGCGCCAGGATAATCCTTTGAATCCCGATCTGGCTAACATCAAAGGCAAACTGCCTTTATTGGGTGTGTGTTACGGGGCTCAGTTACTATCCCATTTTTATGGTGGCGAAGTTGGTAAATCCAGCACCCGCGAATATGGTCGTGCCAATTTAAGTTTTGTGGATGCTTCAAATGTTTTATTTAAAGGTATTCCTGATAATTCTCAGGTTTGGATGAGTCATGCCGATACGATCATTAAAGTTCCCGAAAATTATACAATTATTGCCAGTACCCACGATGTAAAAGTTGCCGGTTATGCTGTAAAAGGCGAACAAACCTGGGGTATTCAGTTTCATCCCGAAGTATATCATACAACGGATGGCGCTATTTTACTGAATAATTTCGTAAAAGAGATCTGTGGTTGTTCAGGCAACTGGACATCCGATTCGTTCATTGACATGACCGTTGCCGAACTTAAACAAAAGTTAGGAAATGATAAAGTAGTTCTTGGTTTGTCAGGCGGTGTAGATAGTAGCGTTGCTGCTGTATTATTGCATAAGGCTATTGGTGCTAATTTACATTGTATATTTGTAGATAACGGCTTGTTGCGTAAAAATGAATTTGAGAATGTATTAGATTCATACAAACACATGGGCTTGAACGTAAAAGGTGTAGATGCCAAACAACGTTTTTATGATGAGTTAAAAGGTTTATCAGATCCTGAATTAAAACGCAAAGCCATTGGTAAAGTATTTATTGATGTGTTTGATGATGAGTCAAAAACGATCACAGATGCAAAATGGTTAGGACAAGGAACTATTTACCCTGATGTTATTGAAAGTTTATCGGTTAACGGACCTTCTGCAACGATCAAATCTCACCACAATGTTGGTGGTTTGCCGGCTTATATGAAATTAAGCGTAGTTGAACCATTACGAAGTTTATTTAAAGACGAAGTACGTAGAGTAGGAAGAGCCTTAGGAATTGATGCTTCATTAATTGGCCGCCATCCTTTCCCGGGACCAGGTTTAGCCATTCGTATCCTTGGCGATATCACTCCCGAAAAAGTAGACCTGTTACAAAATGTGGACGCTATTTTTATTGATAATTTAAAAGCCGCAGGCTTATACGATACGGTGTGGCAGGCAGGCGCTATCTTACTACCCATACAAAGTGTTGGTGTAATGGGCGATGAACGTACTTATGAGAAAGTTATAGCGTTACGCGCTGTTTCTTCAACTGATGGTATGACAGCTGATTGGTGTCATTTACCTTACGAGTTTTTAGCAAAAGTATCAAACGATATCATCAATAAAGTAAAAGGTGTTAATAGAGTTGTGTACGATATCAGCTCAAAACCTCCTGCTACAATTGAGTGGGAATAATAATTAGTTTGTCCGTTAGAGCTGTTAAACTGAGCGGATTGGAAGTGCGAGAATATAAAAAATGAGTAAAAAAAAGAACATATTTTTTAAATATACACTGTCTTTTGTCTTGTGTCTTATATCCTGTGTTCTTTTTGCACAAACCAAGTCAACTGATATTAAAACTATTAATGGTAAGAAGTTTTACATTCATAAAGTAGAAAAGGGGCAAAGTTTATACGCTATCGCCAAAATCTACAATATGGATGTTAATTCTATTTTGGCAGAAAATGATGAAGCTATTGATGGACTAAAACCCGGTCAGGAATTAAAGATTCCGGTTGAAAGTTTAATGCCCAAACAAACTGCTGCTATCGATACCAATAAATACATCTACCATAAAATAGTAAAAGGAGAAACGGTTTATGCTATTACCAAAAAGTATAATATTGACGAAAAAAAATTAACGGCTTATAACCCTACCATTAGTAGCGGCTTAAAAGAAGGTAATTACGTTATTGTTGGAGAAAAAAAGAAAGCAGCAACTTCTGTAAAAACAAATACAGCTTCTGCCTCTGGTGCTTTTGATTCATACACGGTTTTAAGCGGAGAAACGCTTTACGGTATCTCTAAAAAATTAAATGTAACACAGGAAGATCTATTGAAATGGAATCCTGAATTGAAGGATGGAGCTAAACAAGGACAGATCATAAAAGTAGCTGCAGGTAAAATTGCGGTTCCAACTACCACTCTAACAGGTTCTATAAATACACCACCTAACAATACCGTAACTGATACAACTTTATTGCATAAACCTAAAAAAACAGCTTATACGGTTGGTTTATTTTTACCCTTCAAATTATCTGAAAGTGAGAATATTAACATTGATGACCTGGCAAGAGCCAAAGCTTCTTTTCCTGCAACACAATCATTAGCACTTGATTTTTACGCGGGCTTTAAAAAAGCCGTTGACTCGTTATCGTCAAAGGATTTTGAGGTAAGCATTCGTTTATTTGATACAGATGACAGAGACTCAGCCAAGATCGAAGGCATTTGCAGATCAACTGACTTTAAGAACCTGGATGCCATATTTGGACCATTGTATACGGGTGTGTTTAAAATTGTATCACGCTACGCTAAAACAGCTAACATTCCTATTATATCTCCGGTTATTCAGCAAAATAAGATCCTATTCGATAATCCGTTATCCAGTAAAGTAACGCCTTCTATATATACGCTCATTGAAGGATTAGCAGATTACAGCTTAGACTCTTTGTCTGCTGCCAATATTATTATTGTTAATACAACAGCTAAAGATCAGGGTTATATTAAAACCTTTAAAACTCGTTACAATGAATCCTTAATAAAACATAACCGTACATTAAAAGACAGCGTTATTGAAGTAAGAGGAATTGCGGGTGTTAAAGGTGCTTATGTAGCCGGAAAAAAAAATGTGGTTGTGTTATTAACCAACAACCTGGTTTATTTACAGGATTTCATTACTCAGTTATATGGATTCTCTGATAAAAAGGACATCGTTTTAATGGGATTCAACAGTGTTTCTAATATTGATAATTTAGATCAGGATTATTTGAACGGGTTACAGTTTCATTTTGCTTCAGCCGATGAGATCGATTTTAAGGATTCAGTCGTTCGTCATTTAGCCAAACCTTATAAGGAATATTATTCAACCGATCCATCCGAAAGTTATTTCAGAGGTTTTGACGTGGCTACTTATTACTTGTCGCACTTAAAAACGGTTGGCCCCGACTTCTTTTTGAATCTTGATAAATATATATGGAATGGTGTTGCTATCAACTTTAAGTTTTTCAGGCCCGATATTGAAACCGGTTACGAGAACAGGGCCATGTATATTTACAGGTATTCCAATTATCAGCTACAACGATCAGGATGGAAATAACTAAAGAAAATATTACCGAATGGCTCAAAACATTACAGGATAATATTTGTAACGCTCTGGAAACCGAAGACAGTACCGCAAAATTCAGAGAAGAGAACTGGACACGTGAAGAAGGTGGTGGTGGCCGATCGAGAGTTATTGAAAACGGAACCGTGATTGAAAAAGGTGGAGTTATGTTTTCGGCTGTAAGCGGTAAAACACCGGATTTTTTGCTAAAGGAAAAAGAACATAGTGTTACGGGAGTTACAACAGAGGAGTCTACATTTTTTGCAACAGGTGTTTCCATTGTTATTCACCCTCAAAGTCCTTTGGTTCCTATCATACATATGAATATCCGCTACTTCGAAATGAGTAACGGTACCAAATGGTTTGGTGGTGGTATTGACCTCACACCACATTATATTGTAGATGAAGATGCCGTGTTTTTTCATCAAACTTTAAAAAATGTATGTGACAAACATCACACATCTTATTACCCTAAGTTTAAAACATGGGCCGATGATTATTTTTTCATTAATCACCGTAAGGAAACACGAGGTATTGGTGGTATATTTTTCGATCGGTTGAATAAGAATGAACAGTTGAATTTTGAACAAAATTTTGCATTTTGGCAGGATGTGGGTATGACATTTGCTCCAACCTATGTAGCTTTAATGAATAAGAACAAACGTAAATTATTTACACAGGAACAAAAGCAATGGCAGTTGTTACGTCGCGGACGTTATGTGGAATTTAATTTAGTGTATGACAAAGGAACAAAATTTGGCTTGGAAACAAACGGCAGGGTAGAGTCTATACTCATGAGTTTACCAACCAATGCGGGCTGGGTATATGACTTTAAAACAAAAGAAGGTTCAGCAGAAGAAAGCACACTACAAAAATTAAAAAAAGGAATTAACTGGGTATAGGATGAGCAAGGTTTTAAAATATTTTTTACAAGGATTGATCTTATGTATTCCCCTTGGATTTACTGTTATTATATTTGTTCAGATCTTTCGTTTTTTTGAAGGCGTTTTTTCATTTGTAGGCCTAACGGGTAGTCCGTTTTTAGATACCATTATTTCATTTACCGCTTTATTGGCATTTATTGCACTTATAGGTTTATTGGCTTCATCCTATATATTTAAAAAACTATTCGCCTATTTTGAAGAAAAACTGGAGCACGCGCCCTTTATCCGTCATATATATTCTCCCATTAAAGATTTTATGAATGCCTTTACCGGTAATAAAAAGGGTTTTACAAAGCCGGTTTTAGTACTAACCAATCCGCAGGGTAACATTCAGGAAATAGGATTCATTACACAGGACGACCTGAGTGAATGGGGAATAAAAGACAAATACGCGGTATATCTGCCATATTCTTACTCATTTTCGGGTCGCATGGTCATAGTACCTAAGGAACAGATCACCCGACTTCCAATAGAAGGTGGAGAAGCTATGAAATTCATCATTTCGGGTGGTGTAACCGATGTTGATTAGAATTATGTCCCGATAGCTATCGGGATCAATACGAATATTTGAAGCAGATTTAAACATAAGATTCGTATATTCGTAATACATTCGTACTCAGATTTTTTAAACGCAACATCATAAATAACACTCTCATGAAAAAGATCATTTTAACCTTAGCCGCATTTGTAGCTTTAACGTCAGCTAAAGCTCAAAAAATTTCAGTAAAAGATGGTTCAGAGAAATTCTCTAATGGAAGCCATCCCGCGTACACAACTGTTGTTTACGAAACATCCAAAGATGATGTAGCCAGCAAATGGAAAAGCCTTTTGAAAGATTTTAAGAATGAAAAAGTAAAAAGCGATAATGGTGAGATCTTTGGCGACAATGTATTGATAAAGGATTGGGGAAATAATCCGGTTGATGTTTACGCCAGTTTTGATGAAGATAAGGCAGCGAAAACGGTGACCATGCACGTGGCCTTTGACCTGGGAGGTGCTTATTTAAGTAGCTCTGATGGTGACAAACACAACGACGCTAAAAAAATGATCAAGGAATTTGCAGTTAAAACCACTAAAGAATCGATGGGCGATAAAGTAAAGGACCTTGAAAAAGCTTTAGGTAAACTGGAAGATAATCAAAAGGACCTGGAGAAAGATAACAAGAATTCAAAATCAGATATCGAAGATTACAAAGGAAAAATTAAAAAAGCGGAAGACGATATCGTGAAGAATGAAGCCGACCAGGCAAAAAAGAAAACCGAGATCGATGTTCAGAAAAAAGTGGTGGATGAAGCTAAAAAAATAATGGATAAAGTAGATTAATTATTTTGATTCAGAATATTGAAAGCCGGTAGCTGATGTTGCCGGCTTTTGTTTTTTAATTTTTTGATAATTTTTAATAGTATTTGGGCGTGGCC
>JAZKGE010000068.1:0-53634 GCA_040386075.1 Bacteroidota bacterium | reverse complement strand
CTAGTTTTTTGTTATCTTCTGTAATAAAAGTGGTAAGGCTAGTCTTAGTAATTATTTTAAAAATCTACACAAACGTCTAAATTTCATCATAAACGGTATGGTAATTCTTGCTTTATATGCCTACTTTTAGTTCGTGATAAAACTACAAGAGATCCGAAAATCCTACAAACTCAATAATACCTCTTTTGAAGTATTAAAAGGTATTGACATGCACATAAAAGAAGGTGAATTTGTTTCCATCATGGGTTCATCCGGTTCAGGAAAATCAACGCTCTTAAATATCCTCGGTATTTTAGATAATTATGATTCAGGAAATTATACACTCAATAATACCTTGATCAAAGATCTGTCGCAAACCAAAGCGGCTCATTTACGAAATCAATTCTTGGGTTTTGTATTTCAATCTTTCAATTTATTGTCTTTTAAAAATGCCATGGAAAATGTGGCGCTTCCTCTATATTACCAAAAAGTGTCACGTAAGGAACGCAACATCAAGGCACTGGAATATTTAGACAGAGTTGGCTTAAAAGACTGGGCGCATCATTTACCTAGCGAAATGAGCGGTGGGCAAAAACAACGTGTTGCTATTGCGCGCGCGCTGATAGGAAATCCAAAAGTTATTTTCGCCGATGAACCAACAGGCGCTTTAGATTCTCAAACATCCATTGAAGTGATGGATATTTTTAAAGAGATCAATAAGCAGGGAAAGACCATTGTGTTAGTAACGCACGAAAACGATATTGCAGCTTTAACCGACAGAACCATCCGTTTAAAAGATGGCTTGATTGTATAAATTATGTTCGACTTAGATAAGTGGCAGGAAATATTAGGAACCATTAAAAAGAATAAACTCCGTACTTTTTTAACGGCGTTCAGCGTAGCGTGGGGAATTTTTATCCTGATCATTTTATTAGCAGCAGGACAGGGATTAAGGAATGGAGCGCAATCGCAATTTGGGAACGATGCCGCTAATAGTATCTGGGTTGATGGTGGACAAACCAGTATGGCTTATGACGGTTACAAGCCTGGAAAAAACATCCAGCTAACTAATTCTGATTTTTATCACATTAAAAATAATATAGAAGGTGTTGATCATGCTTCTGCTGTTTATGATGGCCGTGCAGGAAAAATTTTGTCATACAAAAATGAGCACGCAGGCTTCACTGTTCGTTCATGTGCGCCCGATCATAATTTATTGGAGAAAGCAAAAATTGTGAAAGGACGTTTTATCAATGAGATCGATTTCAATGAGTATCGTAAAGTTTGTTGCATTGGTATCCCTGTGAAGGAAGCTTTATTTAAAGACGAAGATCCCATTGATAAATTCATTGATGTGTCGGGGACAAAGTATAAGGTCGTTGGTATTTTCAACGATCCGGGAAAAGGAGATAACGACCGTATCTATATTCCGTTATTGACAGCGCAACGTATTTATAACGGACAGGATAATGTTAATGTTATCTGGGCAAGTACCGGAACCGTTAGTACAGAGTATAGTAATCAAATGGTGACGCAGATCAGAAATTCACTGGCAAAAAAATACCACTTTGATCCACAGGATATGAATGCCGTAGGTGTGTTCAATAATAACGTAGAGTATAAACGCATCATGGGATTATTGGATGGCATCAAGTTGTTTGTATTTATTATTGGGGTGTTTACATTAATAGCAGGAGTTGTTGGCGTAAGTAATATTATGATGATCGTTGTGAAAGAACGTACCAAAGAAATTGGAGTACGTAAAGCATTAGGTGCTTCGCCCTGGTCCATTGTTTCTTTGATCATCCAGGAATCTGTTTTTATAACTTTTGTAGCTGGTTATACAGGTTTGATACTGGGAATAGGGGTGATAGAACTGATCCGATATTTTAAACTGGAAGGAGATTTTTTTAAGAATCCGGAAGTAGACCTTAGCATTGCTTTAACCTCTGTTGTATTGATCGTAGTAGCAGGCGCTTTGGCGGGATTTTTTCCGGCATTAAAAGCTGCACGAGTTGAACCAAT
The DNA here is from genome assembly GCA_040386075.1 of Bacteroidota bacterium. Classification (GTDB taxonomy): domain Bacteria; phylum Bacteroidota; class Bacteroidia; order B-17B0; family Aurantibacillaceae; genus UBA4416. The sequence goes on along the minus strand of JAZKGE010000068.1, from coordinate 51,630 downwards.
AACCGCATTAAGAGAAAACTGATTTGATATTTGAACGCGATAACTGGCAGGAAATTTTTGCAACCATTCGTAAAAATAAATTACGAACCTTTCTCACCATGCTTGGTGTTTTCTGGGGAATTTTTATGTTGGTGATCATGTTGGGTTCAGGTAACGGTTTACGTAATGGTATTTTAAAAGAATTTGCAGGTACCGCAACCAATAGTTTTTTTGTGTGGGCACAACAAACAACTAAAGGTTATAAAGGGATGAAACCTAACCGAAGTTTCAATTATACAATGGCTGATGCGGAAGCCCTGAAACAATTACCGGAACTGGATGTGGTTTCTCCCTTAAATCAGTTAGGTGGGCATGAGGGAACAAATAATGTATTGCGTGGCTTAAAAACAGCAGCCTGCGAGATCCAGGCTTGTTACCCTAATATTGCAGAGATCTCTGATATCAATATGAGCAAAGGACGTTTTATAAACGAACTGGATATTAAAGAGAAGCGAAAAGTGTGTGTGATTGGCCCGCGTGTTGCCGAGTTATTATTTAAGCAAGGTGAAAATGTAATTGGAGAATACATCAGGATAAATGGCGTTTATTTCAGAGTGGTTGGATTGACCTTTATAACTGCCGGTGGTCACGATGGAAGAGAGCAGGCGCAACGAATCAATATTCCTTTTAGTACTTTTCAAAATGCATTTAATTATGGCGATGTAGTAGGATGGTTCGCTATCAAATCAAGAGATGATATTCCTGCAGAACAATCAGAGGAAAAAGTAATGTCTATCTTAAAAGAGCGACACAAAATTGCACCAGATGATAAAAAAGCGATCGGACACTGGAACATGGCTGTTGAATATAATAAGCTCAATGGTTTGTTTATTGGTATTGAGGTATTGGTTTGGATCGTGGGTATCGGAACTTTATTGGCAGGAGTAATTGGTATCAGTAATATTATGTTGATCGTAGTGAAAGAGCGTACTAAAGAAATTGGCGTAAAACGTGCTTTAGGTGCTGTGCCCATGCAAATCATCGGGCAGATAGTATTGGAAGCTGTATTTCTTACCTCTATCTCGGGTTATTTTGGTTTGGTCATTGGCATTGGATTACTGGAGGCATTGAATGCTGCTATCGGCGATTCGGGAGAAATGTTCACAAATCCAACGGTTGATCTTTCGGTAGCTCTTAAAGCATTAACTGTACTGATCTTAAGCGGTGCTTTTGCAGGATTAATTCCGGCAAGCAAAGCAGTTGCAATAAAACCTGTAGAAGCATTAAGGACAGAATAATAAATTAAGAATATTATATATAAATTGCGCCTTTGTTGGCGAACAAAAATAAAACTATGGTAAAGAAAATAATTAAAATTATATTACTGGTTGCCTTTATAGGTTTGATCTTCTGGACATTTTATTTCCTGTTTAATAAATCTCAAAAGCCGCCTGAGGTGTTTAAAACTACTTCTCCTTTTGATACAGCTATTGTAAAAAAGACTGTAGCTACAGGGTCTGTTACGCCACGTAAGGAAGTAAACATGAAATCGCAGGTAAGTGGGATCATCGAAAAATTATATATTGTTGCAGGACAGCAGGTAAAACAGGGAGATGTGATCGCTAAAATAAAGATCGTTCCTAATATGCTCAATTTGGCAAATGCTGAGAACAGGATCAGTGCAGCTCAGGTAAATTATGATAATTCAAAAATGGATTATGACCGTAATAAAGTACTGTTCGATCAAAGTGTTATTTCAAAAGCTGATATGCAGGGGTTTGAAATGCGATTGAATACCAATAAAGTGGAGCTGGATGCGGCAATCAATCAATTACAGATTATCAAAGAAGGTGCTTCTAAAACAGCGGGTTCTACCAGCAATACCTTTGTAAAAGCTACTATAACCGGAATGGTGCTGGATGTTCCTGTAAAAGAAGGTGGTCAGGTGATCGAGAGTAATACATTCAACGAAGGAACAACCATAGCATCAGTTGCTAATATGGGAGAAATGATCTTTGAAGGAAAACTGGATGAAAGTGAAGTAGGGAAGGTACACGAGAATATGGATATTGTTTTAACTATTGGTGCGATTGATAAAGAAAGTTTTGCAGCAAAACTGGAATACATTGCTCCAAAAGGCGTAACAGAAAACGGAGCTATTCAATTTTTAATTCGTGCTTCCATCAGCAAAGATAATTCTTCTTTCCTGCGCGCCGGTTATAGTGCTAATGCTGATATTATCTTATCTAAAAAAGATAAAGTGATGGCGATACCGGAAAGCGTGTTACAGTTCGATAAAGAAAAACCATTTGTAGAAGTTGAAAAAGGAAATCAGATATTTGAAAAACGCTTTGTGAAAACAGGTTTGTCTGATGGGATCAATATTGAAATACTGGAAGGCATTCAGAAAACAGATAAACTGAAAATGCCTCAGTTAGCTGAAATGCCTCAGGAAGGGTAGTGATTAAAACATAAATCCTAAAGTTACATTCAATCCTGAATCGTATTTCTGCAATAAACCAAAACAGGAAAGAGAGATCGTTAGTTCATGTGTTTTTATAGGAATTCCCTGCATGATGCCAATAACAGCATAAACGTGATAACTCTCTTCGGGTTTATCTTTTATATATGTCACTTCTGATTTACCTGTTCTACTATCTGTAATAGTTAGTTTTGCTGAAACAGAAGGACTTGTTCTTGTAATATTTAACCCTGCTGAAATTCTTGAGTTTTCGATAATATAAGTTGGTAGGAGTTCTACAAAAATATTATTATGTAAATGTTGAGATTTACTTTGCTCATATATCAGGTAGTTGCCAGAAACAGTAGCGTTAAATGGTGAGTGAAAGCTCTTGTTAGTGGTGTATTTTTGCAATGTCTGATAAAACCCTAAGTTAAAATGAATGGCGATATGCTTTCTGAAATGCCTTTCAATGCCCGCGGCAACGTAAGGATTTATAAAAAAAGTTGTACCATCCGATTCATAGAGATTGTTGCTGCTATCCTCATTTAGTTTAGCATACAGTGCTTTATTTATTGCATTAAAAGTGGTACCCACTTTAACATTCATCTTGGTTTCTTTTATAAAAGGCTCGTCAGAGCTTTGGCAAAATACATGAGTTGTTATACTTAAAGCAGAGATCAGAATATATAATTTCATAGTGTTTTTTTATTTTTCATACATCGTTAACGCGGCTTCGATGCAATAGGCAACATCTATCGAGTAGTGTTTTTTTCCTTTGTTGGCTCTGCGCGTTCTCGCTAAACGACAGATGATCAGTTTTTTTTCGGGTACACAAATGGTGTACTGTCCCAGCATACCTTGCATATAAAAAACTTTCATGTTTTTGTAGTTTGTTAACCACCATGAATATCCATAGGTATGATTGGGCGTGCAGTCTTCTTCCTGGCAATTAAAAGGCATAATAGAGGAACGTACAAAATTACTGTCAAGTAATTGCTTGCCTTCCCAATTACCAAAATTCATATAGAGTTTGCCCATTCTTGCAAAATCTTTAGCGTTACTGTTGATACAGCAAAAAGCTTTTTCCAAACCATCTTTTTTATCCAGACTCCAATACGCATCATGTTCGCAGTTTAATGGACCCCATAATTTTTCGCTGAGGTAAGTAGCTAATGGTTTGTTAATGGCTTTAGAAATGCAGTAACCTAACAGAGCAGTATTGCCGCTTAGATATTTATATACCTTTCCCGGCTCATTTGCTTTCTCACTATAATTAACCGAAGCTTGCAACAGATCAGTGCCATAATAACCTTCGGCCGGGTAGGAGAAAGGGTTAGCATAGCTTTCATCAAATGCAATACCAGATGACATGGTCACTAAATGTTCAAGCGTTATTTTTGAGCGCCAGTCGTTTTTAAATTCGGGAATATAAGTACTTACTGGTTCGTTGATACTTTTAATGAAACCATCCTGTATGGCAAAGCCTAATAACGAGCTTGTGTAGGATTTAGCCATGCTAAACGAATTAGTATGAGAAGTATCGCTGTAATTATCCCAGTACTGTTCGTGAATCAATGTATCGTTTTTGATGATCACTAAAGCGTGTGCATTAACTTTTTTCATTACCGAATCCAGAAATGGAGAGAGTTTTCCGGTATTATATACATTTGATACAGGCCATGGTTTGGGATTACTTGCTGTTATTTTTCGATTTTCAAAGATCTGATACTCGGTAGCGCTTGGCCCACCTTTGCCTTGTAAATATGTTGTTGCTATGGCTTTGTATAAATACCATCTGCCTGAAAATAGGATAATGCAATTCAGTAAAACAAAGATTACTAAAGTTGTATAGAGTATGATTTTGAATATCTTTTTAAGCATTGTATTTTATTGATTATTTGTCCCGCAGATTTCGCAAATATTCGCAGATAATATTCTGTGAGATCTGCGGGAACACTAAATAAGTTCACATTCAAATAATGCAGCAAAATGTCTTTTTAGTTTTTCTTTAATCTCAGGAATATCAATATCTTGACCCAACTCTTTGTTTAAACTGGTTACTGCTTTGTCCTGTATGCCACATGGAATAATGTTAGTGAAATAATTCAGATCGGCATTTACATTAAATCCCCACCCATGCATAGTTACCCAACGACTACACCGCACTCCAAAGGCACATATTTTCCGTGCTTTAAAAACATTATCTTCATCCAGCCATACACCGGTTTCTCCTTTACTGCGCCCGCCTTTAATGCCATATTCATCTAAAGTTAGAATAATGGTTTCTTCCAGCAGACGTAAATATTTATGAATATCGGTAAAAAAATGATCCAGATCTAAAATAGGATATCCTACTAATTGTCCGGGGCCATGATAAGTAATGTCTCCACCACGGTTTATTTTATAATAGGTTGCATGTTTTTCTTGTAGCTGATCAGTATTGATCAAGAGATTGGCAGCGTCTCCGCTTTTTCCTAAAGTGTAAACGTGTGGGTGCTCTACAAACAACAGGTGATTTTTTGTTAGGATCTGTTGTCCGGGATCTAAATCCCTATTAGCAATTTTTTGAGAAATAGTTTCATTAAATAAGCTTTCCTGGTAATCCCAGCAGGCTTTATAATCCATAAGCCCAAGGTCCTGAAAACGTACTTGTTTGTTCAATGTTAATTTAGCTTTTTGCTAATTCGTTTTTAAGATTGGTGATTACGTTTACTTCTACTGCATCTATATTTTTCATGTCAGCAATGTAGCAAGAGATCCAATCGCCAATGTTTATTAAGTAAAAAAATTGTTCTGTCTTAGAATTCCCTTTAGCGGTAATATCAGTTACCGAATTGCTGTATTTTGCAAATAGGGGCTTGCAAATGTCATAACGTTTCACGGTTCTTTCATAATCAAACGATGTTCTGAAAGTAACAACAGCCAATGCATCATTTTTTTCTGTCCAGCCCACTAATTCGTTATGATTCATTTCAGGAAACGTATGATGCCAGCAAAGCATTTTACTATTCTCGTTTATTTGTTGCCTGAATCTTACGGCAACACCTTCGCAGGAACCTAAAGAATAAATAACCGGGATTTTATTAAGTAACGTTTTTGCAATTTCATTTGCTTCAATTTTGATCTCAGCTTTTTCGGCATCCAATAACTTGATGGTATCCTGAACCTGTTTCAGCAGATCTGTTTTCACAAGATCATTGAACTGAACGATCTTTAATAACTGAACCAGAGAATAACCTATGCAGGAACGTGGAGGACGCCCACCTGGGATGATAATAGAATCTAACTTATGTTGGCTTGCTACTTCCTGAACTTTGCCACCACTGGTCACACAAACGATCTGTGCCTTTTTTGTAAGTGCCTGGTGCATGGCAGAGAGTGTTTCTTCTGTATTTCCGCTATAAGATGAAATTACTAGTAATGTATGTTCATTTACAAAATCAGGTAAAAAATAATCTTTATTCACGATAACGGGAACAGGGCATTCTGACTGTACTAATTCGGATAAAATTGTTCCGCCAATTCCTGAGCCCCCTAAACCTGTAACTACAATGTTTTGGATATTATTTTTTTTTGTCAGAACTGCAGCATTTGCAATATCTAGTGATTCCTGTAATTGTTTTGTAAATCCTTCTACTAGTGTCTTCATATTAAAAATAGCAATAAAGTAAAAGTAACAAAAATATTGCAAACCGATAGCAGTTTAGCTATAATTTAAGGCAATATTAAGATACGCTTTTTTCAAATAATTTAACAGAATTGACCCATTCAGAAGGAATCTCAACAGTTTGTCTTGTATCGTAATTCAAACAAACTAAAGTGCTTTTTCCGAAGGCGCAAAGCTGTTTACTTGTGCTATTTTCTATGGTCAACACATTTTCAATATCAAAACTTTTAATTCCAAAGCGAGTGATCTTTGTGTAGCAATACACAGTATCTTCTAATAAAATGGGGTGTTTGTAAGTGATCTCCGTATTTGCCAGGATCATCCCGGTTTTGATCCAATCGATCTCATTTCTGAAAACATCTTTAAAATACTCTACACGGGCAGTTTCAAAATAAGTAATATGGTTGGCATTATTCACGTGACCCTGCTTATCAATATCCTTAAAACGGATCTGGATCTTAAGCTTGTGTTTATATGGGGATAAAAGATCGGTTAGTTCCATGGTTATACTTCGCGATTCAATAAATGCAAAGCAAATTCTTTTAAATTGTTTTTTTTAGAAGCGTTTGCATCCAATTCTTCTAAATGTTTTAAAGCAATGTCTGTATGTTTATTAGCTTCTTTTATTGCCAGTTCCTTTACGCCTAATATGTTATAAAGAGCAGTAACCTGTTTTACTTTTTCGGTATTTGAAATTTCTTTAGAGTATAATAAATGATTTAACTCTTTTGTTTGCGCTTCGTTGGCCAGTTCAAAGGCATCCAATAGCATAAATGTTTTTTTGTTGGAAATGATGTCGCCACCAACCTGTTTACCAAATTTTTCATCATCTGCATATACATCCAACACATCATCTAATAGCTGAAAAGCAATACCAACGTGCTTTCCAAATTCATACAAATGTTGTTGATCCTGAATTGATGCATTAGCACAGATAGCACCCATTTGCAAGCTGCATCCCAGTAAAACAGCCGTTTTATAAGTGATCATGTGAATGTAGTTTTCAACACTCACTTTCTCCTGTGTTTCAAAATTCATATCCAGCTGTTGTCCTTCACATACTTCCAAACCTGTTTTTGCGAACAGCTTCAATAATTGTGAAACGTATATGGGATTTGATTGTGCCAGTACCTCGTATGCTTTTACCAGCATGCCATCGCCGCTCAACAAAGCTATATTCTGATTCCATTTTTCGTGAACCGTTGTATTCCCTCTACGCAGTGGAGCGTTATCTAAAATATCATCATGTATTAAAGAAAAATTATGGAATAGTTCTACCGCTAAAGCTGAATGAATGGTCTCTTTTGGATCAGCGTCAAACAGATCGCAGCCTACTAATGTTAACAAAGGCCTTACTCGTTTTCCACCAAGGCCAATGATATATGCCATGGGTTCGTACATTTCTTTAGGTGATGCCTTACTTAAAGAAATTTGCTGCTCATCGGTAGCCTGGTTTAAAATGCTGAATAAAGGAGAGTAAGCCTGCACAGAAATTATTATTTAGCTTCCGCCATTTTTAGTAAATAAGTTCCATAACCGCTTTTGGTTAAAGGTGTAGCAATTTTGATCAATTGTTCTTTGGTAATGAACCCCATTTTAAAAGCGATCTCCTCTATACATCCTATTTTTAATCCTTGACGTTCCTCAATTACCTGTACAAACTGACCTGCCTGCATTAATGAAGCAAAGGTTCCTGTATCAAGCCATGCTGTTCCTCTGTCTAATATAGATACTTTTAGTTTTTTGCGTTTCAGATACTCTTTGTTAACGTCTGTTATTTCATATTCTCCGCGAGGAGATGGTTTTAAGGTTTTGGCAATTTCAACTACTGAATTATCGTAAAAATATAATCCCGGTACAGCATAATTTGATTTTGGAGTTGTTGGTTTTTCTTCAATGGATAACACATTGTAATCTTTATCAAAATCAACCACACCATAGCGTTCAGGATCACTTACATGATAAGCAAATACAACGCCTCCATCCGGATCATTGATCTTTTGCAGCATGCGCCCTAAACCTACGCCATAAAATATATTATCGCCCAATACCAGGGCAACTTTGTCGTTTCCAATGAATTTTTCTCCGATCACAAAAGCCTGTGCTAAACCATTTGGTATTTCCTGAACGGCATAGGTAAATTTACAACCTAATTGTTCCCCTGAGCCTAATAAACGCTCAAAGTTAGGTAGATCCTGAGGGGTAGAAATGATCAATATTTCATTAATGCCGGCCATCATCAATACCGATAAAGGGTAATAGATCATCGGTTTATCATAAATAGGCATCATTTGTTTACTCATGGCCAATGTTAATGGATGTAAACGTGTTCCTGAGCCTCCGGCTAATATTATTCCTTTCATTATGCTTGTGATTTTAGTGCTTTAAAAATAGGATTTTATTTTAGAAGAAAATGCCTTTTGAGACGTTTTTTTTCCTGAATAATTGCCAAATGCTTAGTAAGTTTACAGACAAATTGTTTCCCATGATCTCACAAAATCCTAACAGATCAGTTATTTATTGGCTTCTTACCGGCTGCGGACTTGTTTACTTAATGGTTGTTATCGGTTGTATTACACGTTTAACGCACTCGGGCTTATCTATTACCGATTGGAGTTTTATGGGATCCATGCCTCCGTTATCTGAAGAAGCCTGGCTGGAACGTTTTTCCAAGTATCAGCAAAGTCCTGAGTTCATAAAGGTGAATTACAGCATGCAATTGAATGAGTTCAAGCATATCTTTTTTTGGGAATACTTTCATCGCTTGGTAGGACGAACTATGATGTATGTGTTTGCCATCGGTTTAATCATACTTATCGTTCGTAAAAAAATAAATAAGCAAATGTTGCCATCTTTGATCCTGCTGTTTTTTATGGGAGCCATGCAGGCAGTTATTGGTTGGTGGATGGTTTACAGCGGTTTGCAGGCAAAACCTGCTGTTAGTCATTTTAGGTTAGCTACACATTTAATGAGTGCTTTTACATTATTTGCCTTTACATTTTGGTTCGCGTTACAATTACTAAATCCCAAAGAAAAGGTACAGGAAAGTGAAGGAGGTAAATTAAAATGGTGGTCTGTTTCTTTTTTTGTGATACTCATTATTCAGATTATCTATGGTGCTTTTACGGCGGGTTATGTGGAAGGTGACGCTGCTAAAATACGTCCAGGACAAATATTTAACACCTGGCCAAAAATGGGTGAGGAGTGGATACCTGAACAGGTAACCATGAAAGACAGTTTGTATTTAAATTTATTTGAGAATGCCAGCGGTATACAATTCATGCATCGCATGTTTGCTGTGTTGGTTTGTGTGGTATTGTGTATTATCTGGTACAAGTCAACCAAGTTCAATTTAAATAAATCGCAGTATCGTGGAGTTACTTTTTTAATTTACGGTGTAACGGTACAGTTTATTTTAGGAGTACTGACTTTACTTTATCACGTTCCGGTTGTGTTAGGCGTGTTACACCAAACAGGCGCATTCTTTTTATTTGCGACTACAGTTTATTTGATCTTTCATACATTTAGGAAAACCAGCCAACGCTAATGTTACCTCACCCCCGGAATCGTGTTCTTTTTCCTGGGCCTGAATAAAGCATTGAATTTATATTCTATGCCTTCACTTGGTTTAACGGCCGGCGATTGTGCCAGTTGCATTTGCTGGTTGATAAAGAAAAATCCGGATAGTGTTTTAATGTTATAGGCTTGTTTTGCTGAACTGCTTTGTGTGTGATGCAAAATAACCCAGTCTTGTTTTGGATTGGCTTTTAAATAAGCTCTGTAGGCTTTCACACTGTCGTCCAAACAAACACTTACAAAGGTTATTTTATCATTGAATTTTTTCTTCAGGTCAACTATCTTTTGCATTTCTTTCATGCTATTGTCGCTTTGAGACGAGAAGAAATTCAGGTAAATGTATTTTCCTTTATAGTTTGATAAATTCACTTTCATACCGGTCTTATCATTTGCTACAAAGTCGGGAGCCTTGGCGCCAGGCTGCAACTGATAAGTTGCCTGTAACATATTGCCTGCAATTTTTTTGTGTTCTTCAATACGTGTTTCTCTGTATAACTGCTCGATCACACTTTGTACCTGACGTTTATCAAAATCAGGACTGTAATAAAAATCGATCAATCCTTTTAAGATCAATAATTCACGTAGCGTATCATTTTTAATGAATTCATCAGCCTTGAATTGATTTTTGAGATCTTTATAGTCAGCAAAAGCGTTGATGCTGTTGTAAATATTCCCACCATTCTTTGTTGATGCATAAGCTTTTAAATAACCTTTGAAATGCGTATTAAAAAACTGCATGTATTCGTAGTTGGCATATTGAATAGGTCTTCTGTCAATAAACTGTTTATATAAAATGGTCTTACTACGCGACATGTTAGAGAAAAAATCGGCGAATGAATAATCTACATAAGTTTTAAAATAAGAATTTCGGATGTGCTCATACCTTTTTCGTGTTGTTACTGCAAAAGTATCAAGTATAGAATTTAATTTTGCCGGAGATAAATAACCATCTTTGTTATTGATAAATAAATTATTGTATTGTGTATTGAAATCAATGATCAGGGCATTTAACTCAGTGCTGTCTTTTCCGTAAACAATAATATCAACGGTAGTTTCTGTTCCTTCCTGATTGTTAGTTAACGAATCTTTTCCCGGAAAATAAATGCCGTATACAAAATTAGGTTGCACATATAATTTGCCAATGAGATTATTAATGTTGATCAATATAGGTTTGGTCACAGGCGATTGCAGTTTCAATTCAAAGTAACCGTCTTTATCTATTGTATCAGCACTTTCTTTGATGCGTGTGTAAGTAATGTAATCCGAAAAATCGCTTAATACCACTTCTTTACCAACATGAGATGGGTGCGCTTTGCCTTTAATGGTAATGTTTTGAGCATTACAGGCAAAGATTGCAACTAGGATAAAGAATAATGTAAATCTCATTTTTTTGTATAATACCAAATATACCAATAGTTACAGATAATTTTGAAAGGCTTTTATTAAAATATGTTATTGTATCTCGTCACCCTAAACTTGATTTAGGGCTCCATGAGATGCTGAATCAAGTTCAGCATGACTTTATTCGTGGCGAGCAACTGTATTAAAAAAACTAAAATGCACATTCCCATATTTACGGGTTTCGATATAGTTTTGTTTAGTACTCAGGTCGGTTCTTTGCCCATGCTCAATAATTAACCAACCATCTTCATTCAATAGATCGTGAGTGAATACAAGGTCATGAATTCCTGCAATATTTTCCAATTCATAAGGAGGATCAGCGAAAATAACATCAAATTTTGAATGTGATTTTTCTAAATATTTAAATACGTCTGCGCGGTCGGTTATAATTGAACTTAGTTTTAATGTTCTTGCCGTGTCTTTAATGAAATTCACACAAGGTGAATGCTTATCGATGGCATAAATTTTTTGAGCGCCACGCGAAGCAAATTCCAGACTGATGTTCCCCGTTCCACAAAAGAGGTCGAGAACTATTAAGCCTTCAAAATCAATTTTGTTATTTAAAATATTGAACAAGCCTTCTTTTGCAAAATCAGTAGTTGGTCTTACAGGTAAATTCTTAGGTGCAATAATGTGTTTGCCTTTATATGTTCCGCCAATTATTCGCAAAATAAACGATTAATTAAAGTGTAATTAAAATGTTGTGGAGCACCTGTAACGCCTTTCCAATCAATACTTTTATTGCCAAGGGCCAGATGAATATGCTTGATATATTTTTTTAGGGAACTTATCAATTCTGAGTTAGAGTCAATGTTTCCGGTTATTGTAATATTAGCTGTTAATGGGTTTAACTGATATTGCTCTAAAATAAATAACACGTAATATAAAATATCTTCCTGTGTTTTTGCCGGGTATTGATTTGCCAGTAATAATTTTTGATCTTGTTTCACAACCACTTCCATGTGATTGGCATGAATTGCCAAAACAATGTGCTCTTTTATTAATTCCTCTGATAGCAACATTAATTTTGATAATACTGTTAAGCTATTTCTTAACTGGTGATGGGGAAAGATCTGATCTAAACCCGATTTCAAAACTTCGTCTATGGCATATATCAGTTTAATGTCGGCATTGATGTCATCAACTAATACTAATTGATCTGCAACAGAACCTGTATTAAATTCAAGCATCGAACGGTTGTTGTTGCTATTGTAAAAGGCAGTAGGACATAGCGTAAATTGGTGTGTAAAATAGTTTACATATACATGCTGGTACTTCTTTTTGGAGAACTGAAAATGCTTGATCGCACTTATTAAATGTTCGCTTAAGGAATGATCTAATATATTGTCGATCGGGTAATGGCATATAAACAAGGGCTTATTTTGGGTTGATTGTAATTCGGAAAAGCTGATCAGTGAACCCGATAATTCAATTACAAGACTGTCGGCCAGGTCGGACGCTTGGCCAAAAGTTGTGTGATTGATGTGAATCTGTGCTACCATTCTTAATTACAAAGCTAAACTATTCATGTGATTACGAAAAAATAATTATGGCTTTTTTGGACTAAATATCTCGGGCGGAAAACTATCAATAGCTTTTATGTCATAATATTCTTCAACCTGCTCAATTTTACCGTTACGTCTAAATGTCACTTTGGTCTCTGTATAGCCGTTGCAACTTTTTTGAAAAGCGTCAAAGGTCATGTCCATTATATTTCCTTCATCCATTTTCTCAATGATCCTTACAACACGCCAATCTTTTTTATTGACCCATATTTGATTAGAGGTTGAATCGCCTGCCGGAGCCCCAATAACGTATACAGTTTGCCTATTACATTTTTGGATCGACATCACTTTAGTATTATAACCTTCTTTTTCCAAACGCGCTATCACATCCGGAACTTCGCGATAATACATGCCACCTAAGAGTAACAATAAATTATTGGTATTGTAATTCGTTCTCTTCAGTTCATTATTTTTATATCGATAAGAGCTGTCGTTTTTAAAGATCACAAAATCCCCCAATGCTTTATCTCCGAAATTGATCCTGAATTTATCAGGGAACTCCACAAATTCATGCCATTCTGAGTACCCAATAATGCTGTCATTCCTGTAATGTGTGTTCTTTTGAGAAAAGGTGTAAGCTTTACATGGTCCCTGTCTGTATTTCTGATACATGAAATCAACTACGTCTTTCCCATTTTCAAATTTTGTTTTTGGTGCACCGGCTTCTATGTCGAGGCTTATTACCTGAGCATTTATGATAAATGTGTAGGACAGCATGCAAAACAATTGTATTTTTTTTATCATGATCAATAAGTTAATTGTCGGTGAAATTCAGAGCAAATAATAGCACAGGCGTTGGCCGCGTTTAACGATTCGCTACCATTAACAGTAGCTGCCGGAATAGTAATAGGATCGGAAATGTGTTTCAAAACCTCAGAGGATATACCATTGGCTTCATTGCCGATGATGATCAAACCTTGCTTCAGGGCTGATGTATAAATATTATTTCCCTCCAAAACGGCACCATATATTGGTAAACCTGCAATTTTTGGCAATAGGTCTTCAAAAGAATGGTATAGGACATTAACTCTTAAAACAGCGCCCATGCTGGCTTGCAATGTCTTAGGGTTATATAGTTCTGTGCAATTTGGCGAGCAAATAACCTGGCTGATACCAAACCAATCGGCAATTCTGATAATGGTTCCTAAATTGCCGGGATCGCGAATATCATCCAGAAAAAGCGTAACGGCATCTTTTAATGAATTTGTATTTAAGTTTTGTTTACATTCTTTAACAATTGCCAAAACCTTGTTTGGAGAGCTTTGAAGGCTTATTTTTTTAAGTTCTTCATCGCTTATCTCACTATGATTTATGTTGTTCTTTTCTAAAGTAGCTTTCTGATCACTCATGTAATCGGGTGTTGCAAATACTTCCTGAATGGTAAATTTTTGAGAATGGATAAATTCATTGACTAATTTAATGCCCTCAATAATAAACAAAGCTTCTGCTTCCCTGTTTTTTTTAGAGTGTAAAGATTGAATATATTTTATCTGATTTTTACTAATCATTTTTAAAAGCTAAATTAGAAGCAGTTTAAGATTTATATGGTAAAAATTGTTATTAATGTTATTTTGAGTGAAAAGAGGCAAATTTTGCAGAGAGAGTTACTTTACTATCTCGAAAAATTTAACGAATTTGCAGCCAAAAAAACATTTAACAAATTTATTAGATAAATTTTAAATAGCTTCTTTGTAAGCTATAAATGTAAGTAAACCGTTTGACCTATATATCGGATATCAGAAGTTTTTTGAAGCCTTATTTTAAAATAAACAGGGCTGGTTTTCTGTTATGCGTATGTGTTGTTTTTTTTAGTTCCTGTAATATTAACAAGCATTTGAAAGAGAATGAAATGCTCTTAAAAAAAACAGGTGTTAAACAAAATGGGACAAATATCGACAATAGCGAACTCGAAGCGTTTATTCGCCAAAAGCCAAACCGTAAGATCCTGAAGTTAGTACGTTTTAACCTGTGGTTATATAACCAGGTTGACCAGCAAAAAATGCTGAAGAAAAAAGAAAAACGTGACCTGAAATTTGACAGGATCAATGCCAAAAGAATCGCTAAAACAGAACGGAAGAACGAAAGAAGGATTGCAAAAGGAAAACCGGCCAAATTACCAAAACTTAAGAATAAAGAAAAACCCACTTTCCGTGAAAGCATTATGGAAGCAGGGGAGCCACCGGTTATTTTGGATACTTTTTTGACAAAGGTTACCAGAAATCAGTTGCAAAAATTTGTTTTCTCAAGGGGTTATTTCGATTCTGATGTGAGAGACAGTGTTGTATTGGATGTTAAAAATAAACGAGCCAAGGTTTTTTACCTGATCTCTAAATCTGACCCCTACTACGTGAGAGGTATTTCCTATAAGATCGAGGATCCTTTGATAGAGTACTTTATTTTTAACGACAGTACGTCTTCATTAGTTAAGCACAATATGATCTACAATGAAGATATTTTTCAAAAGGAAAGGGAACGAATTACCGAAAGCCAATTAAACAACGGTTATTTTTATTTTGCACCCGAATACGTATACTATGTAGTTGATACGAATCTCGCTGGTCATGATGTGAATGTGACCATTGGTGTAAAAATGTTCTCACAACCTTATAGCGAAACCAATGATTCATTGGTGTATGTTAACCATCCGCGTTTTTACATAAACAACGTGTATGTGATACCCGAAGTGATCCCTGATTTTAGAGGCAGAGCCACTGATGTTTACATGAAAGACACGCTTGAACATAATGGCTTGAAAATACTACATAACAATCGTTTGAAATTCAGAAAAAGAGATCTCACTCGCGATATATCCATATCACCCGGCCAGTTATATCAGCAAAAATTTTCGGAAGATACTTACAAAGGTTTAAGCTCGTTAAAAGTATTTCGTAGTGTTTACATTCAGTATATAAAGAACCCTTTGTTTACTGATAAGTTGGATTGCTATATTGTATGTCAACCGGTAGTAAAGCAATCGGTTACCATCGAAACAGAAGGTAACTACACTTCGGGTAACTACGGTGTGGCAGGAAGCCTGGTGTTTCAAAATAAAAACGCTTTCAGAGGGGCTGAGCTTGTAGAGTTGAGATTAAAGGGATCTTTGAATGCTCAAAAACAATTCAATACTACCAATGATGCAACGAATTTAAATGAAGTGCAAAAAACATTCAACACCATTCAGTTTGGACCTGAGTTGAATTTTTATTTCCCAAAACCTCTATTCCCTTTTACTTTATTTTACTACAAAAAAGATGCAAACGAAAAACGCTATTTCACCGCGCCAAAAACCATTGTGAATTTATCGGTAAATTACCAGGAAAGGCCGGAGTTTAACAGAACGATCTCTTCTATTTCTTATGGATTTAAATTCACCAACAGCAATGGTTTGTTTGGTTATGATGTTGTGCCATTGGAAG
The DNA here is from genome assembly GCA_040386075.1 of Bacteroidota bacterium. Taxonomy (GTDB): domain Bacteria; phylum Bacteroidota; class Bacteroidia; order B-17B0; family Aurantibacillaceae; genus UBA4416. The sequence goes on along the minus strand of JAZKGE010000068.1, from coordinate 35,562 downwards.
TGTATAGTGTAAAAGCCAATCTTTTTGGAAGCTTCCAAAGTGACCTGCTAGCTTTGAATGATTTCTTTTTATTGAATTCATTTCAGGATCACATTACTACGCTTTCAAAAGTTTCGGCTACATACAATAACCAGTTAATAGCTAAAAAAAGAAATTTAATGTACCTGAGAATGACGCTGAGTTCTTCAGGAAATATTTTAAGAGGTATTTACAATGCTACAGATCAACCGAAGGACGCACAAGGCAGATACCTGATACAAGGCGTGCCATTCTCTCAGTTTGTAAAAATAGATGCAGATTATCGTTTTTATATTAAGATCAGAAAATTGAGTAAGCTGGTTTACCGTTTGGCCGGTGGCTTTGGTAAACCATTAAAAAACCTGACTTCGTTACCTTACGAGCAAAGTTTTTTTGGTGGAGGGCCAAATAGTAACAGGGCATGGCGTGCCAGAACATTGGGTCCTGGTAGTTATATGCAACCCGACACGATAACTGCGCGGTATGATAAAATTGGTAACATACAAATTGAAGGTAACATTGAATACAGGTTCCATATTTTTAAGTCGTTTTATGGTGCATGGTTTGCAGATGCAGGAAACATCTGGCTATCTTATGATGACCCTAATAAGCCAAGAGGTAAATTTGAACTCGATCGTTTTTATAAAGAGTTTGCTTTAGGTACAGGTTTTGGGTTGCGTTACGATTTTAGTTTTTTCGTTTTAAGACTGGATGCTGCAATGCGCGTTCATGATCCTCAGTATGCCGAAGGTAAGCGTTGGGTGTTAGGAACCCAAACGATGAGACAATCGGGCATTTTAAATTTTGGTATCGGTTATCCGTTTTAACTTTTGTCTTTCTCGACTTCGCTCGAAATGACAAAACGTGAGTTACTATCACTTTGGGCAAATTAGCATCTCTTGGTATTTAATTAACTGTGTTTTAGAGATCCTGAAATAAGTTCAGGGTGACGCGCATTGCCTGCGCCTGCATATAAAAAAGGGCCTGATATAAAAATACCAGACCCTCTTCCGCTGTTGTTTAGTTTAAAGCTTAGTTGGTAACTTCTACCATTTTATTGGAAGTATTCAGGTTAATGAAATAGTATTTTTTTCCTGATACCATTGTACTGTTGAATTTGTAAGCAGTGATGGTTAAGTAACCATATTGAGTTGCATCCAATGTTCCCATTTCAGATGCTGGGAATGTGTATGATGTTTGAGAAGCACCTGTCATTTTAAAGATAGATTTGCTGCCTGCTGTGATCTGGTAACATAACGAATCGGCATTTGAAACTGATGAAGAGTTTACAGTTAGGCTATTTGCTTTGCTGAAGGATGATAAAGAAGGCAGGGTAGGTGTAGATGGAAACCCGTTAGATGTATAGGTCATTGCCGAAATGCTTCCGTTTCCGGAAATGCTCCATCTTGCATTGTTAGAGTAATTGATCCCCTGTGCAGACTTTGGTGTAAACACATAGGAATTATTGGATTGCTTGGCATGTGTTGAATCATTTGTTTTTACTGTTCCTGCATCCGAAAAAGTAGTTGCTCCCGGTGCCGTATAAAAAGAGGCTGTAGCGCTTCCCATTGTTACATTTACTGTCATCGTCGTTCCCGGTACTGAAGTGCTTACATTTACTTTTGCAGCTACACAAAGCCCATCAGCATCAGCCGGTTGAGATGTTACCGGAGGTGGAGCAGAAGTGTTACCTCCTGTAGTTGTTGTTGGAGTTTCTTCTTCTGGAGCTACTTCCGGTTTTTTAACGCAGGATGTTAATGCAAATGTTGTTGCCAGTAATAAAGCGCTTAATGTTTTTAAAGTTGTTTTCATTTTTTATGTTAATTGATAAGGGTTATTAAATTATGTCACAAAATTAGGGCGAATGCGTTTGATGAGCTTACACCTGATTGGGTATTTGCTATCCGTACTGTTGGGTATTCTGCTCTATTTTTTTATTATCTTTATACCCTTATTTCAAAAATTAATGAGTTTCATAGAAGAATTACATAAAAGAAAGACCTTTGCTATTATTGCCCATCCCGATGCAGGTAAAACAACCTTAACCGAAAAGCTGTTATTGTTTGGTGGTGCTATTCAGTCTGCGGGAGCAGTTAAGTCCAATAAGATCAAAAAATCGACTACTTCCGATTTCATGGAAATTGAGAAGCAACGTGGGATCTCGGTTTCCACATCGGTAATGGCATTTGATTACCGCGATTTTAAAGTGAATATTTTAGATACACCCGGGCACGAGGACTTTGCTGAAGATACCTACCGTACTTTATCTGCCGTGGATAGTGTAATTATGGTGATTGATTGCGTGAAAGGCGTAGAGCCTCAAACACGTAAATTACTGGAAGTATGCCGTATGCGTAATACGCCTGTAATTGTGTTCGTTAATAAAATGGATCGCGAAGGACAAAACGCCTTTGACCTGTTGGATGAGATCGAAAAAGAATTAAAAATTAAGGTACGTCCTTTAACCTGGCCAATTGGCATTGGTAAATCCTTTAAAGGGGTTTATAATTTATATGAAAAAAAATTATCTCTTTTTCAGGGTGATAGTAAAACAACCGTTGAAGAAAATATTGTGTTGAATAGTTTAAATGATGGAGAAATTGAAAAGCACATCAGTAGCGATTTTGCCGATCAGTTAAGAGCAGATGTTGAATTACTGGATGGTGTGTATGACGATTTTGATAAGCAAAAATACCTGGATGCTAATTTAAGTCCTGTTTTTTTTGGTAGTGCCGTAAATAATTTTGGGATCAAAGAGTTGTTGGATTGTTTTGTGGAAATTGCACCAACGCCACAAGGACGTGATACTGACCTGGCGGGTTATATAGAACCGGAAGCACCAAAGTTCAGTGGCTTTGTATTTAAAATCCATGCGAATTTAGATCCTAAACACAGAGATCGGATCGCATTTTTGCGTATCGTATCCGGTAAGTTTGAGCGTAATAAATATTACTATAATGTGCGCGAACAAAAAGACATGCGTTTCAGTAATCCAACGGCCTTTATGGCACAGCAAAAATCAGTGATCGATGAATCTTTTCCCGGTGATGTGATTGGTTTGTATGACGCAGGGAATTTTAAAATTGGTGATACATTGACCGAAGGCGCTAAATTTCATTTCAAAGGCATTCCTAGCTTCTCTCCTGAGTTATTTAAATATGTAACTAACCTCGATCCAATGAAAACCAAACAATTGCAAAAAGGTTTGGAACAGTTAACGGATGAAGGTGTTGCGCAATTATTTACTAAAAAGGCCGATGGCCGTAAAGTAGTTGGTACCGTGGGTGCTTTACAGTTCGAGGTTATTCAGCATCGTTTAAAAAGCGAGTATAATGCTTCCTGTGGTTACGACTCAGTAAATTTATACAAGGCACTTTGGATCGAATGCAACGATAAGAAAAAACTGGATGAATTTTTGGTTGATAAATCAAACCATATAGCCTACGATAAAGAAAACCGCTTGGTGTTTTTGGCAGAATCGGCCTGGTTATTAGAGATGGCACAAACCAAGTTCCCCGAAATTAAGTTCCATTTAAAAAGTGAGTTTTAATTATAAATATTATGGCAAACATTTTTGAATTCAACGGTTATAAACCTGTTATAGATAAAAGCTCTTTCATTCATCCAAATGCTACGGTTACAGGTAACGTTATCATAGGTAAAAATGTGTATGTTGGTCCGGGTGCCGCTATTCGTGGCGATTGGGGACAGATCATTATTGAGGATGGTTGTAACGTGCAGGAAAATTGCACCATTCACATGTTTCCGGGAACTACTGTTTTATTAAAAGAGGCAGCTCATATTGGTCATGGCGCCATTATACATGGTGGAACTATCGGTAAAAATGTGTTGGTAGGAATGAATTCGGTTGTAATGGATAATTGCGTGATAGGTGATAACTGCATCATTGGAGCTTTATGTTTTGTGCCCGCCGATACAATTATTGAAGACAGGAAAGTAGTAGTTGGTAATCCGGGTAAAGTTGTAAAAGATGTGAGTGACGAAATGATCGCCTGGAAAACAAAAGGTACAGCTTTGTATCAGCAATTACCGGCCGATTGTTATGCCACATTAAAAGAGTGCGAGCCTTTACGCAGGATGCCCGCTTTCAGACCAGAACAGCAAAATGAATACAAAACCTGGAACGAGGAAAAAACGAAGAAGAAAAAATAGTTTTTAATGATCGTAGGCATAACAAGGCGGTGCCTTAAAGTTTAGCTTGATATTTAATGTAATTCCAAAAAAGAAATACCAGTCTTTTGTTCTTGGATTACCTCGCTGTTTATTGATATTGTTACCACCGTTTTTAGAACGATCGGATAGTTTAATAGAGTTTATGCCATTGGCCACAGCTGTTTCCCAATCAGGATAAGTGCCACTCACATCATCCAGGTAATCGGTAAACGTTTTACGTGGGCCCCATTCCAGGCCAATACCAACTCTTTTGGATACATTCATCTTGGCTCCGATACCAAATGGTATTGCAACCTGCACTAATTTATAACCCTTGGTTTGTCCTTCGGTATTTAACGGCTGTAGGTCTATCCAGTGCTTACCATACTGAGCGCGTGGCTTAAAAGAAAACACATCAAGCCCTAAAAATAAGAAAGTTGTAAATTTATATTTATCATTACTGATCCTGTATTCTAAAAAATTGAATTCAGCAAGAACATTATACTCAATGATCTGGGATTTAAAATTCAAATTACGTTGCACCTGATCAGCATCATTGCTTTGGGAATCATCTCCCATAATACTTCCCCAGTTAACACCTACTCTAAAGGCATAACGGTAATTTGGGGTAAATCTATAGAAAATGCCCGCTGCAGGTTGTGTTAAAAAAAATTGTCTTCTGGGATTAAGGTCGCCAATATAGTATGAACCTCCTATCATAATGCCTACTTCATGTTGCCTGAAATTTCTCCTTCTTTGTTGAGAAAATAAAGAGGAACTCAGCACTGTAAGTATTAAAAATATAGAGAGACAAAACTTCATTGGTGTGTAACGTAAAAATATTTAAAATAGTGTGTAAGTAACGTAAATTTAACGATTTAAATAAGCACCTACAAAATAACGATTTTAATTTTATAAGTTACAGTTTTATCTTCGGCTAACAAAAAATACAGACCGGCAGCCAGATCGTTTCTTTTTAAAACATATTTATCCGATGTACAGGTATCTTCCAGTACCATTTGCCCCGATGAATTGTACAATTTTATCATTCTGGTTATTGAATTCGCAAAATACAGGTTGGTTTCATTGAGCAAAGGATTAGGAAACACCTGAATCTCACTCTCATTGCTAAGTTCATTTAAGCCAATAAATATTTCTCCGCAGGTCATACTGGCAAATCCATCGAGCTTGCCGTAACCCCATTTGTTATTTGGAAGAATGGTACCCGTAAAAACATCCTTATAAGCACAGTTGATGATCGCTTGTTTTAATTGTTGATTCGTAGCGGTTGGTTGTCGTTGGAAATAAAGTGCGGCCAATCCTGCTACTACCGGGCTGGAAGCGGATGTTCCACCTGCAGTACGATGATAACCGCCCTGAGCTACAACACTTGGGAAAGAGGTAACATAGGTCGGTAACATGCTCAACGGCAGGGCTGCTAAAATATTTGCTCCCGAGGCAGTAATATCGGGTTTTATCCGGTTATCACGTGTTGGACCTGTACTACTGCTGGCGTGAAGCTGCCCGGCAATTTCATTGGATATTTGAACGTTGTTGTTTACATCAATGTACCGGTTTCGGTTAACGTAATTTCCAACCGCAATTACCTGATCGCTGCATTGAAAGCCACTTACAATGGTTTGGAGCGTGTCGGCTTTTTTGTAATTAATGATCTTTGGATATTGAAATGTTGGTGGCAAGTTGCTTGTTACATAATCAAAGTTCCAGGAATCTATGCGACCTATACCGGCATGAGCTATACTCCATAAATAATTCAAACTATCTGCTTTGATTGTAATATCTAATTCATAAACACCAAAGGAATTGATACTTGCTACACTGGTCACAATACCTATGCGATGAGTATTATGGTAGATCGTATCTTTTCGCATTGTATTTAATGCATAGTTATAAGGTTTAAAGGATGTAGCTCCAAGATCAGTTAAGCCGGGATTTGTAACGCCAATATTGTAGTATACATTTTTTATCTGGTTGGTATCAGCAAATTCGGCTATTACCGTCGTTGTTGCATTGTTCTTTATCCAGGTAAAGTTTGTGTCGGTGCTTACAATATTATAGCCAACATGGAATGGTAATGAACCACCATTTCCACAGGATGCTATCAATGCTCTTCCTGGTACATTAGTGATCATGCCATTGATCATTTGGGTTTCAAGATCAGTACCGTCGTGACTGCCATAATAATCTCCAACACTGGCATTTACAACAAGCGGTTTGTTTAGTATCAATGATTTAGTAACAATATATTGCAAAGCATCTGCTATGGTAAATCCGGCTTTGCTAAAGTCCAGTGCTACAACAATGATATCAGCACCTGAGGCAATGCCTTCATATTTATTCACGGAAAAGCCATTTCCTGCAGCTATTCCGCTACTATTGGTGCCATGACCATAAGATGCCAGGTCGTTGTGGGTGCATTGTCCAAGGTCTATCTGTGTATTGTCCCACTCTTGTCCGTAACCAAAAGGAGTGGGTGTATTGGCAGCCAGCGGCTTTGTCATATCCCATAAATATTTGATGCGAGATTTGCCAGTTACATCTTTAAAATCGGGATGATTAAAATCGGTACCTGAGTCAATAATGCCAACAATTACCCCGGCTCCGTTATACGACTGTGTTAATGGAGCCATGCCGCTTTTTATATTTTTGATGCGATTTCTAACATGTGCTGTATCGCCCATTAGTTGCAAATGATGTTGAGTATATTCTATTCTAACCACATTTTTTTGCCTGGCTAATTGCACGATGTCTTGTTTGTTGGCGGTAATCGAATAGATATTTCCTACACGGTAAAGCACCTGTATGTTAGCCGCTTCAACATCGATATCGGTATGAGGTTTAGAGAGTACGAAAACGTTTATTGTTTCATTAGCATTCAGTTCTTCCATTTTCCGAATCAATTCGGCATTAAAAACAGATTGTGCGTGTAAGTTGGAAAATATGAGTATGATAAAAAATGTAAAATAAATCTTCATGTGATGGATTAATAGCCATTAAATTACAAATTATTTAGATATTTACAGTATGCGATCCTGCTTGTTTTTGACATTATTCTATTTTCTATGCTCTTTTAACTCAAGCGCTCAGGATTCTGTGGCTTTTACCAAAGATTTCAGACTTTATGAGGGGTTATACCTCGGCTATCAGGATTTCAGATACAATTGGCCTATACCTAAAGAGAAGATCAATACAAACATCAATAAGGATCAACTTGACTTTTATTCTAAATTAGTGGATGAAGAATTGATCGAGTATATTGAAAGAGACGGTGCCGTTACTAAAGTGAAATCCGAAAAAGTATGGGGCTACTGCCAGAATAATATCGTTTTCATAAATCAGGAAAATAATTTTTTTCGGATCCCGGTGTTTGGTGCTATCAGCAATTTTATCGGTACCGTAGAAGTAACTAACTATTCTCCCGGTTATGATCCATTTATGAATGCCCCTATGAGTAGTACAGCAACTAAAACAAGAGAGATCAGACAATATTTATTTGATTTTTACAGTGGAGAAGTTGCACCGTTTAGTGTAGAAAAAATGGAAGAATTTTTGAAACGGGACGAAGCGATATACAAGGAATACACTGCCTTGAATAAAAAAAAGAAAAAAGAACTGGCCACAAAATATATCAGGATGTATAACGAAAAACATTGGGTATATTTTCCTAAAGGATAAATATTATTTTTGCTAATTATTTAAAAGAAGGATATGAAAAAAATAATTCTAAGTTTATTTGTAACAGCTACAGGCACCCTTTTTGCCCAGTACACGGCAAAAGATGTTTTTACTTCAAAAAGCATGGTGTGGTATGGGTTGAATTTTACAGAAGCCAAAATGGTGGGTATGTTTGACCAGGCAATGGGAGCAGGACCTGCAACAGCCGCTGACCTTAAAAATAAATGGATCCCAAACTGGAATGCATTGATACAAGGAGAACAGAAAAATTTTAAGATCGCAGAGGCTTTTCAGAAAGATGATATATTTTATGATGTGACTCCAACAGATAAAGCTAATTATGCGATCAATACTGATGAATTTATGTCATACAATCATTATACCTTTGCCGACCCTCAAAAATCAGTAGCTAAGGCTCTTTCTAATATGCAGGGAGGACAAAAAACAGAAGGAATTGGTGTTACATTTGTTGTTGAGAGTTTTAATAAACAGCAGGATAAAGCCTTAGTATATGTGACCATTTTTGACATTAAGACAAAAAATATTTTAGTGCTTGAAAAAATTGGCGGTAAACCAATGGGTATAGGTTTAAGGAATTTCTGGGGCGGTGCCATCAAACATATTATCAAGCAGATCAATGAAGATTATTATAGAAAATGGAAGTCATTGGCTAAATAAGACTTTCAAAATTTATAAAAAGGCGCTCTTCAGAACGCCTTTTTTATTGGCGAATAAAAAATTATTCCTGTAGCATTTCGATATCTTCTTTCTTTTCTTCTTCCCCTTTAAATTCTTCCTCGCCTTTTTTGTATAGCTTTAACTCTAAAGGTTTATTCAGACTATAGGTATTGTACTCTATAAACACATTTTCTAATATTAACTTATCGCCTTTCATTTCTCTTGATGCGCCATTTGGGTTTTCAAAATCCAAAACAAGTTTCATTTCTTTTTTACCATTAATATATGATAATGAGTTCATGGTTTGCCTATGGTTGACATAAATTTTTCCTTCCGGTGTTTGTAGGGTTATGTTTTTTGCATAAATACTGAGAAACTTGTTTCCAGTATAACTCACAACCAGCTGCCCTCCCACATTTCCTTTCATAAAGTACTCATAATTATTTAATTTCACAGTCAGTGCGCCGTTTGTCAAGGTTGGAAATTGCTTTTTTTCATCTATTAGTTTAAAGGTCGCTAGCTCTAAAGAAATTGGTTGAAAATCATAAATAGTGTCTATTTCACCTGTGGTATGAATATTAGAGATCACAATCTTTAAAAAGTCACCTTTAAAATCTTTTGCTTCCGCGACCAAACTAAATCGTCTGGTCGCTTTAGGAGGAACAATACATGGTATTTTACTAATGATTGGAATTTGTTGCCCCTTAATATCCGCTATACTAACATCAGCAGAATGAATAATTTTAAAGCTGTCTGTTAAATTTGTTACATTCATTATAAATCTGCCAAAACCCCTATAGGCCAAACCTCTGCATGATATTCGCATTTGATCATATTGAAATATTGTATCGGAGTAAGCAGTTTTTTTTTGAGAATACCCGGTTACAAAGCACATAAATAATAGAAATATTATGGTAAATTGCTTCATATTTTCGGTAAATATATGAAAAAGAATAATTTTTTATTTTTATTTTTCCTAATACAAGTCTGCTCCGTTTCCCAGAATTCAGCGTGGTTTCACTATAAATGGGATAGTATGCCTGGAATAAATCAAGAAGTATTTGATAATGCCGCTGATTTTTATAAAACCTATTATAAAAATAATATATATGTGGGAGTACTTGATGAGAAGTCAGCTAAGACTGAAGCGTCTGGTTTTTATGCCGATTACAAATCAGGAAATATTTATCCGTACTTTTTTGGCTATGAAAAATATATTAAAGAGATTTTGAAAGAAGTTATTACAGATACTTTAATGGTAAACAAGTTGTCAATCTACTTTTATCATGATGCTGGTTTTAATGCCTCAATGGATGCTTTAGGTAACATGAGAATAAATGTGGGGATGTTTAATTATATCCACAATGAAGCTGAATTGGCTGGAGTTTTGGCGCACGAATACGCTCATTTTTTTAATAAAGATGCTTTGCAAAAAGGTAGTTTTGAAAGCTTCTTAGAGTTTTTGCCATATTATGATTATAGTTATTACAGTAAAAATCAGGAGAATGCTGCAGATTTTATGGCGGTCAATTACCTGAAAAATTCAGGGTATTCTACAAAAGGTATCTCGAATGTGTTTAAAATATTTAAAAGATTTGAAATAAAAGCTGAATTACTTTATGGTAACAACAGGGCAGGCAGTTATACTCATCCTGATCCGGGTGATAGGATAAAACAGCTAAGAATCTTAGCCAAGGATTCTATTAATGTTGGTAAAAAACTGTTTTTAGTGGATTCAATAAAGTTTATGAATTTAAAGAAGATGGCAGGTCAGGAAGCTTTTAATATTATGGTTGAAAATAGAAAGTATAATGACATAATTGAATTGTCGTTTACTAAACACCTGTATGCTCCCACAGATCAGGAGAATTTGGCTTTGTTGACTGAAGGGATAAGGAGATTTTTAAAGGATAATCCAAAGCAAAAAGAAAAACAATTTATTATTGAACAGTATAAGGGTAGAGGATCAAAACGAAGCGATAATTATAAGTACGTTGATGATGCAACGACCAGCGTTTTGAAATATTTAAATAAAGGTTTGTTACATCTGCCATCACTCGATTTGAGTAAGGTGCGCGCTGTAGATTTATTAGATTCTATAAATTTAAAATTTACAACATACGATCAGGCTTTTACTTATTTCATGCAAAAAGGGTTGGACGCAGATTGTAAACCTTGTGCTATTTCTACTTTACTTAATTCTGGTTCGAATAATCAAAATGCCACACAGGTTTTAGAAAAAAACACAGTATTCAATTGTTCAGATTACATAAAGCATTTGGAATCAAAAACGAACTATGTAGAGAACATATATATTCTTAATTTACCATCTATTAATCATTTGAAATATTTTGAAAGTGAGATCGGTGAGTCTTATTCAGATTTTACAAAAAACTATCTTGAGCTGTTTAAAAACACCACAGGGTTGGCCAATGTTTATCTCACGATTGATTTGCCGTTTGCTGATCAACATAAAATAAACTCATTAAGTAGCATATCAGAAGGAATTATAAATAAGTTTTTATTTGAAAAAATATTCTATTCTTCCGGTACCGATCCTTACCCTTACCCATTTGAACTAAAAAAAAAGGAGAATTATGCTAAAAAGGAAACATTAGAATGGGGAAATTATAGTCCGGAACTTTTTTCTGTGTTCTCTAAGCATAAAGCAAAAAACATCTATATCATTGATTTTTATACGATTAAATTGACACAAAGTTTTAAAGTGAATAGAATAGGCTGGAGATTTAGAAAAATTAGCTTGGACCCAAACGTCCCTAATGTTACGTATGAGCACAAAATATTAAACAGCAAAGAGCCGCATGAAGCAGTAATAAAGGACGGAGCAAGTCTTTTTAAATTCTTTTTGTCAGCTAATAAATAGATGAAATTTGTTCAATCCCGCTTTTTTTATTGGCTTTTTCTACTAACTTTATAACCTCAAATTTTATTTATTATGTCAGAAGTAGGAAGACAAATTATTTACAGTATGGTGAATGTATCCAAGATACATCCCCCTCAAAAACAGGTATTAAAAGATATCTATATCTCCTTTTATTACGGAGCCAAGATTGGTGTTTTAGGTTTAAACGGTTCAGGTAAATCGTCGTTATTAAAGATAATGGCTGGCCTTGATAAGGATTATTTAGGAGAGATCCACCAATCGCCGGGATACAGTATTGGTTTATTGGAACAGGAACCACAACTTGACGAAAGCAAAACAGTTATTGAAATTGTTCGCGAAGGTGCCCAAAAGCACGTTGACATTTTAAATGAATTCGAAGAAGTGAATAATAAATTCATGGACGAAGAAATTTTAAATGATCCTGATAAAATGGATAAGTTAATTAATCGTCAGGCTCAATTGCAGGACTTAATTGATCAACATGATCTTTGGAATTTAGATACGCGTTTAGAGCGTGCGATGGATGCATTACGTTGTGCAGAAAGTGATACGCCAATCAAGATCTTATCAGGTGGTGAGCGTCGTCGTGTGGCTTTATGTCGCTTGTTATTACAGGAGCCGGATATTTTATTATTGGATGAGCCTACTAACCACTTGGATGCTGAGAGCGTTGATTGGTTAGAGATCCATTTGCAACAATACAAAGGAACTGTTATTGCCGTAACCCATGATCGTTATTTCCTGGATAATGTTGCAGGTTGGATATTAGAATTAGACCGTGGGGAAGGTATTCCATGGAAAGGAAATTATTCATCATGGTTAGAGCAAAAGGGAAATCGTTTAAAACAGGAAGAGAAAACAGAAAGCAAGCGTCAGAAGACATTAGCGCGCGAGTTAGACTGGGTTCGTCAGGGAGTTAAAGGACGTGGGGTGAAACAAAAAGCCCGTTTAAGCAATTACGACAAAATGATGAACGAAGACATTAAGGATAAAGAAGAAAAATTAGAGATCTTTATTCCTAATGGTCCGCGTTTGGGTAATGAAGTGATCGAAGCAACTGAAGTATCTAAAGGTTTTGGCGATCGTTTGCTATATGAACATTTGAATTTTAAATTACCTCCTGCCGGAATTGTTGGTATCATTGGGCCAAATGGTGCCGGTAAAACAACATTATTCCGTATGATCATGGGCGAAGAAACACCTAACTCCGGCGATTTTAAAGTTGGACCAACTGTGAAAATTTCTTATGTCGATCAATCTCATGCCGATTTGGATCCAAATAAAACAGTTTATGATATATTAAGCGGAGGCTTGGATAATATTACATTGGGCGGTAAAGCAATGAACTCAAGAGCTTACATATCCCGTTTTAACTTTGGTGGAAGCGACCAGGGAAAAAAAGTATCGGTATTATCAGGTGGAGAACGTAACCGTTTACATTTAGCCATGGCTTTAAAAAATGAAGGTAACGTATTATTACTGGATGAGCCAACCAATGATTTAGATGTTAATACATTACGTGCATTGGAAGAAGGTTTAGAAAACTTTGCTGGTTGTGCTGTAATTATCAGTCACGATAGATGGTTCCTGGATCGGGTTTGTACACATATTCTGGCATTTGAAGGAGATAGTTCGGTTTACTGGTTCGAAGGCGGATATAGCGAGTATGAAGAGAATCGTAAAAAACGTTTAGGTAATGTTGAGCCAAAACGCCCTCGTTATAAAAAACTTGTAGTTTAATTTATTAATACTTAAAATATAACATGGGCACATAGTATAATTTCTATGTGCCTATGTGGTTTAAGATACATTTGTTTGATAAGAATATTAGCTATATTTTTTTTAGTGTGCTGCATTTCCTGCACAAAGGATCCTGCAACGTTCAATTTGGTAAATCTTAATAATAACCAGATCAGTTGCTTTGGTCATGCAGGAATGGGCTCGCGGTCCATTTATCCGCAAAATACCATGCCTTCTTTCGAGTCTTGTTTGGACCGTGGTGCAGACGGAACAGAGATGGATGTTCAAATTACCAAAGACAGTGTATTGGTTTTGTATCATGATGAATTTTTAGATAGCGGTGCTTCCTGTAACGGAACAATAAAAGATCTGAATTGGAGTGAGATCAGTGACTGCAAAATGAGATCTAATCTTTTTAAAAATCTTGAACTTTTATCTTTTGATGAATTTATAAAAAATATTCCTGACCCTCATCGTTATATTTTTACATTTGATTGTAAAACCAAGCAAGAGGAAGATGATGGAGGCGTTTATTACCGTTTGTTTGCACGAACTATTGTGAGAACACTTCATCAGTATAATTTGACACAACATGTTTATATTGAACATCCTTATGAAACTTTTTTAAACAACATACGGGAGTTGGAAAATAATGCCAGACTATTTATACTGACTGATGAATTTGAAGCAGGCTTCGGTTCCTGCAAGACGCAAAATTATTATGGTATTTCCATTCATAATGCTAAAATAACGGCATCACAGGTTAAACAGGCGCACGATAGTAACATACACGTTACTATTTATGGTGTGCAAACCGAAAAAGAAAATTATTCAGCCGTTGAAAAATGCCCCGACTTTATGCAAACCGATGATATCAATTATTTGTTGAAGATCTTTGGGAAGTATAAAAAGGGAAAAGGTCTTTGGTATTCGGTTACGAAGTAGGTTATTGCTCCTTCAAAAGCTTCTCTAACACAATTTGCGCAACCTTTTGTTCGGCCACTTTTTTCGACTTATGTTCAAATACGGCTTGTTCTTCGCCGTTTATAGTAAGTTGTACCGCGTATAGTTTTTCTTTGCCTTTACGTTCTTCGCTTAAAATAATATACTCAAATTGTTTTTTCTGGCGTTGCATTAATATCTGGAACTGCGATTTATAATCCGTGTCATTTTGCAACAACTCATTAATATCCAGATGTGTTTTGATGATATTATTTAAAATGAATTTTTTGGTCTTTTCAAAACCTTTATCAAGAAAAACCGCGCCTAAAAAGGCTTCAAAAGCATCGCCGTATGCCGAGGAACTTAACTTTTCTTTTTTGGTAAGCCGTGAATTCAATAAAGTATCAAAGCCAAATTTTTTAGAGAGGGTAAACAAATTTTGTCCGTTTACAATGCGGCTTCTCATCTGCGTTAAAAAACCTTCATCTTTTTTAGGGAACATCTTAAATAAATATTCGGCAACAATAGCGCCTAAAACGGCGTCGCCTAAAAATTCCAAACGTTCATTGCTTGGCTGGTGTTCATTGATCTCGCTTGATGAAGAGCTGTGACGGAAGGCTTGTTTATACAAAGCAATATTATCAGGGTAAAATCCCAAGATATTTTTGAGCTTTTGTTTAAACTCTTTGTCTTTTTTTGAGAGAGGTGTTAATGCTGATAAAAGTTTTATCAAAGCAATAAATTAAGGTTTGTATTTTTTTACAACAACCGCTGCATTATGTCCACCAAAACCAAAAGTATTGCTGATTGCAACATTAATGGTGCGTTTTTGAGCTGTATTAAACGTTAAATTTAATTTAGGATCAATTTCAGGATCAACATTTACGTGGTTAATAGTTGGAGGAGCAATATCATTTTGAACGGCCAACACAGTTGCAATAGCTTCTACAGCACCTGCAGCACCTAATAAATGGCCTGTCATTGATTTTGTAGAACTAATGTTCATTTTATAAGCCTGTTCACCAAAAATATTAGTAATTGCTTTTAATTCGGCACCATCACCTAAAGGTGTACTTGTACCATGTGTATTGATGTAATCAACTTCACTTGCAGAGATTCCTGCATCTTCCAATGCACGTTTCATTACCAGAGTTGCACCTAATCCTTCAGGATGTGGAGCTGTAATGTGGTAAGCGTCTCCGCTCATACCACCACCTATGATTTCTGCATAAATTTTTGCGCCACGTGCCTTAGCGTGTTCCAGTTCTTCTAATACCAAACAGGCACCACCTTCTCCTAATACAAAACCATCACGTTCTTTATCATAAGGACGGGAAGCAGTTTCAGGAGTTTCGTTACGGGTACTCATGGCCTGGCAGGCATTAAAACCACCAATACCACTTTCGTTAATAGCAGCTTCAGATCCGCCTGTAATAATCGCATTTGCTCTACCTAAACGAATGTAAGTAAAAGCATCAATTAAAGCAGTAGTTGAAGACGCGCAAGCCGAAACGGTTGTGAAATTCGGCCCTCTGAATCCAAAACGGATAGAAATATGCCCTGAGCATATATCAGCGATCATTTTTGGAATAAAAAATGGGTTGAAACGTGGAGTTCCATCTCCTTTGGCAAAATTAAAGGTCTCGGTCTGAAAAGTATCTAAACCTCCAATACCTGAACCCCAGATAACGCCGATTTCATTTTTGTCGATCCCTTCAGCATCAAGTCCTGAATCGGCAACTGCTTGTACAGAAGCTGCAATTCCGTAATGAGAGAAAGCATCTAAGCGCTGGGCTTCTTTTCTGTCAAAATAATCTTCCAGTTTAAAGCCCTTTACCTCGCATGCAAAACGCGTTTTGAATTTAGATGCATCAAAACGTGTAATAGGTGCGGCACCGCTAACGCCATTAATTAAATTGGTCCAATAATCGTTAACATTACTGCCCAAAGGTGTAACAGCACCAAGTCCCGTAACTACTACGCGCTTAAATTGCATAAGAGAATAAATTTTTAATTAAAGTTCTTAGTTTTTTGCGTTTGCTTCGATATAAGAGATAGCATCTCCTACAGTAGCAATTTTTTCAGCCTGATCATCTGGAATAGCGATATTAAATTCTTTTTCAAATTCCATGATTAATTCTACAGTATCCAATGAATCTGCGCCTAAGTCGTTAGTGAAACTAGCAGTTGGAGTTACTTCTTTTTCTTCTACACCTAATTTATCTACGATAATAGATTTTACTTTTGATGAAATGTCTGACATTGTGTTTTGGTTTTTAAATTCGGGACAAAGATAATGCTATGTAACAAAAAACAAAAAAAAAAGATGCTTAGTAATTAACTGTTAATCAAACGATTAATCAAAAAACATCTTTTTTTAATAACTAAGAATTGTAATTCACGCATAGAAAACAGCGTTTTACTAAATTCTTAGGACGATTTTTTTATCATTCTATGGTGTTGATGATGGTGATGATGTCTGTGGTAAAATGGACGTTGAACTTTATGTTCATCCGTTTTTTGATATTTTGCGGCAATTTTTGCTACAATAAAGATAATTACCCCAAAAAGGGCAATTCCTCCAACGATCATTAAGCTCACATGGCTGTCTTTAGCCAGGTCGTTGGTTAAATTGTTTACAAACTTGTCTGATTGCTGTGCAGTTGCACAAATAGAAAGAATTGATAAGATAAAGATCATTAAAAATCCTTTGTTTTTGGGTTTGTTAAATGTTGTTTCCATATTATTAATAATTAGGGTTTAATCTATCTCTATTATAAAAACGTGCCAGAGGATAAGCTAAACTGTTAAACACTATGTTAAGGGACTATTAACTAAATTTAAGGCTTTAATAGTATTCGTGTCAAGCGAATAATATTTGGTAGTAAAGAAAAATCTTTGTACATTTGTCAACGAAATTAGAATGATAGAAAAGATGAGGGACCGATAAGTCCCTTTTTTATTTTACCAAAATGATCAAAAAAGAAACAATAATAGACTTGGTTAACAAACATTTTGAAGGCACCGATAAATTTTTGGTGGATGTAAAAGTGCTTAAAGGAAGTGTGATCGAAATATATGTAGATGCACCTAACCATATTTTAATTGCAGATTGCGTTGCCTTAAGCAGATTTGTTGAAGGTAATTTAGATAGAGAAAAAGAAGATTTTGAATTACAGGTGTCATCGCCGGGTGCAACAGAATCTTTTAAAGTGATACCGCAGTATAAAAAATACATCGGCACTAAAGTAAAAGTAGTAACAAAGGAAGGCGCCAAACACGAAGGAACATTATTAAGCGCCAACGATAATGAATTTGTGATCGAAGAAACAAGAAGAGAGAAAAAAGTAGTTGGAAAAGGCAATCACACTGTAGTAGAAAACATAACGCTAACATATAATCAAACAAAAGAAACAAAATCAGTATTACCATTTTAAAAAAACAAAACAATGGAAAGTGTAAATTTAATTGAATCATTCTCAATATTTAAGGACGATAAAAACATTGATCGTGCAACGTTAATGAGTATCATCGAGGATGTATTCCGTGCCATGTTAATTAAAAAATATGGCTCAGATAAGAACTTTGATATTATCGTAAACCCTGATAAAGGAGATATCGAGATTTATAAGAACAGAACTATTGTAGATGATGAGTTTGCTGAAGATTCTTTTGATTATGATCCAAATAAACATATCAGCTTAACTGATGCTCACAAGATCGAACCTGATTTTGAGATCGGTGAAGAGGTAACTGAATTAGTAAAGTTAGATGAGATCGGCCGTCGTAATGTATTATCGGTTCGTCAAAACTTAGTTCAAAAAATCCTTGAATTAGAAAAAACAGGTATTTATAACAAATACAAAGAACGTGTTGGCGATATCATTAATGCTGAGGTTTACCAGGTGTGGAAAAAAGAGATCATGTTACTGGATGATGAAGGTAACGAATTGTTATTACCAAAAACAGAACAAATACCTTCGGATTTCTTTAAAAAGGGAGATTCAGTAAAGGCTGTAGTATATAAAGTGGAATTAAAGAACGGAACTCCTTCAGTGATCATGTCGCGTACCGCTCCAACTTTCTTAGAGCGTTTATTTGAAATGGAAGTTCCTGAGGTATTTGATGGCTTAATTACTATCAAGAAGATCGTTCGTGAACCAGGAGAGAGAGCTAAAGTAGCTGTTGAATCTTATGATGACCGTATCGATCCGGTGGGAGCTTGTGTTGGTATGAAAGGTTCCCGTATCCACGGTATCGTTCGTGAGTTGAAAAATGAAAATATTGACGTGATCAATTATACATCTAATGCTCAATTATTAATTCAACGTTCATTAAGTCCTGCAAAAGTGACTTCCGTAAAATTAAACGAGGATACAAAACGTGCAGAGGTATTCTTAAAACCTGATCAGATCTCTTTAGCAATTGGTAAAGGTGGTTTCAATATTAAATTAGCTGGTAAATTAACCGGATACGAAATTGATGTATTCCGTGATAACGATGAAGCAGTTGTTGATATTGATGACGTTGATTTGGTGGAATTCTCTGATGAGATCGAAGAATCAGTAATTAATGCTTTACAGGCAATTGGCTGTGATACTGCAAAATCAGTATTAGAGTTAGAGGTTGCAGACTTAGTTCGCAGAACAGGTTTAACCGAAGATGTGATCGAAGATGTGAAACAGGTGTTACAGTCTGAGTTCGAAGATTAACAGATTGTTAAGATTGAAAAGTTAGCTTTCTTTTAGAGAGATAAAAAAGCAAATTTGATACATAAAAAAGACGAGGAATAAAGTATGTCAGACGTAAAACAAATGCGATTAAGTAAAGTAGCAAAAGAATTTAATTTATCCTTAGGGAAAATTACTGAGTTCCTTGCTTCAAAAGGTCGCCCGGTAGAAAATAATCCCAACGCCAAAATTGGCGATGAAGAATATTCTTTGTTATCCAAAGAATTTTCAGGAGATAAGTCTGCCAAAGAAGAAGCTCAAACTGTGGGCCTTAACCTCAATAAATTAAAACGCGAGTCGTTGGTTGTTGAAGATGTAAAAGCCCTTAAAGCGAAAGAGCAGGAAGAACTTCGGGAAAAAGAATTAGTTGCTGCAAAAGTAGCTGCTGAAGAAAAAAAGAAAGCCGAAGAAGCAAAAGCACTGGCCGAAAAATTAGCTCCGGTTGAGAAAATTGAGCCTGTTATTGAAGCTACTGATAGTACTATTATCTCGGGACCTAAGGTTTTGGGTAAAATGGATCTGAGCGCTCTTAACCAAAAAACAAAACCGGATAAGAAAGCAAAAAAAGACAAGGAAGAAGAAAAAGTTGCTGAAGAAAAAACAGTTAAAACAACCAAAGGAAAAAAGAAAACCGAGGAAGTTGTTGAAGAAGTTATAGTGCCTGAAGTAGAAGAACCTGTTGAAAAAGCGGAAGAGCAAAAGGAAGTATTCCATGAAACGGTATATCAAAAATTAGATGGTCCTAAGATCATGGGTAAGATCGAATTGCCTGTTATCAAAGAAACCAAAAAACCTGCTCCTAATACAGCTGCCGGTACTGCTGCGGATAAGAAAAAACGTAAGCGTATCCGTAAAGGTGGAATGAGCCAGGAAGAAATTAAAAAAGTTGGTACTGAGCAAGCTCAAATTGCTAAAGACAGAGCCAAAGAAAAATATGGTGATCCACGTGCTAAAAAACCGGCAACGCGCGAAGCACGCCCGGCATTAACAGATGTGGAGATCCAGGCACAAATTAAGGAAACTTTAGCGCGTTTAAGCAGCAAAGGTTCCAAATCCAAAACATCAAAATACCGTAGAGATAAACGTGATGATGTTAGAGAGAAAATGGCTGATGAACAGGAAGCATCAGACTTAGAGAAGAAAACATTGAAAGTAACAGAATTCGTGTCGGCTAATCAATTAGCTCAAATGATGAATGTATCAGTTACTCAGATCATTTCTACCTGTATGAGCTTAGGTATGTTCGTTTCCATTAACCAACGTTTGGATGCTGAAACTTTAGCAATTGTTGCTGAGGAATTTGGTTATAAAACAGAATTTGTAAGTGTTGAGGTTCAGGAAGCTATTGAAGAACAGGAAGCAGAAAATCCTGAAGATTTAATCGAACGTCCGCCAATTGTTACAATCATGGGTCACGTTGATCATGGTAAAACATCATTATTGGATTACATACGTAAGTCAAACGTTTTAGCTGGTGAGGCAGGAGGAATTACCCAGCACATTGGTAGCTATAACGTGAAAATGGAAAGTGGCAAATCAATTACATTCCTGGATACACCGGGTCACGAGGCATTTACTGCCATGCGTGCACGTGGAGCAAAAGTAACCGATGTGGTTATTATTGTGGTTGCTGCTGATGATAGCGTGATGCCTCAAACAAAAGAGGCGATCAATCATGCGCAGGCTGCAGGGGTTCCAATGATTATTGCGATCAATAAAATTGATAAACCGGGAGCAAATCCTGATAAGATACGTGAAGCTTTATCTGCTATGAATATTTTAGTAGAAGAGTGGGGTGGCAAAGTTCAATGCCAGGAGATTTCAGCAAAAATGGGTAAAAACATTGAGTTGTTATTAGAGAAAGTTGTATTGGAAGCAGAGATTTTAGAATTAAAAGCTAATCCTAAAACAAGAGCAACTGGATCAGTAATTGAAGCAAAATTAGATAAGGGCCGTGGACACGTGGTAGATATCATTGTTCAAAAAGGAACTATGCGTGTTGGAGATATCGTTGTTGCTGGTTGTTATAGTGGTAGAGTAAAAGCTATGACTAATGAGCATGGAGCTAATGTTAAAGAAGCAGGGCCTTCAATGCCGGTTCAATTATTAGGTTTAAATGGAGCGCCTACAGCAGGTGATAAATTTAACGTAATGGCTGATGAGCGTGAAGCACGTGAATTGGCAAACAAACGCTTACAATTACAACGTGAGCAAGGTATCCGTACTCAAAAACATATTACATTGGATGAGATCGGACGTCGTTTAGCGATAGGCGATTTCAAAGAGTTAAATATTATTGTGAAAGGTGATGTGGATGGTTCTATTGAAGCTTTATCGGATTCATTGTTGAAATTATCTACTGAAAAAGTTCAGGTAAATATCATTCATAAATCAGTTGGGGCAATTAGTGAAACTGATGTTATGTTAGCGAGTGCTTCTAATGCCATTATCGTTGGTTTCCAGGTTCGTCCTTCGGTTACAGCTCGTAAATTAGCTGAGACAGAAGAGATCGATATCCGCTTATATTCAATTATCTACGATGCTATCAATGAAGTGAAAGCAGCAATGGAAGGAATGTTGGCGCCTGAATTTGAAGAGAAGATCGTATGTAATATCGTTGTTCGTGAAGTATTTAATATTACTAAAGTTGGTACTATTGCAGGAGCATACGTATTAGATGGTAAAGTAATGCGTAATACCAAAGTACGTGTTATCCGTGACGGTATTGTAATTCACACAGGATCTCTTGGATCATTGAAACGTTTTAAAGACGATGTGAAAGAAGTAACGGCTAATTACGAGTGTGGATTAAACATTGAAGGATTTAATGATATCAAAGTTGATGATATTATTGAAGGTTACGATATGGTTGAGATCAAAGCGAAGCTTTAATAAAATTATAAATTTTGAGTTGCGGTTTTTTTAAATAATTTTGCAATTCAAAACCGGGGGATTAGCTCATTTGGCTAGAGCGCTTCGCTGGCAGTGAAGAGGTGATCGGTTCGAATCCGATATTCTCCACGTATAAAATAAAAGTCAGAAGTTTACTTCTGACTTTTATTTTGCAATATTGGTTTTATCGGAACTTCAATCTGATATTCTCCACAAAAAATCCCGACTTGTTCGGGATTTTTTAGTTTAAATGTGATTTGATCCCTATCTTACATCTGGCATAAAATTATATGCGTTCGTAGAACTATGCCTAATTTTAAATGAGATCATATAAGTATATCTGTTTTTTTATTTTAGTAATTCGTTGCTATACAGGTTATTCGCAAACTAAAGCTTTTACGTTAAAAGCACTAGGGTTAAAAATAGGAAAGTTGGAAGCTGTGCATGTTAAGAAAGATAATATTGATGTTTATATGGCTCATAGTGTAATTGATTTTATTACTATTAAAGCAGATGTTAAAACCGAAGCTGTTTATCAAAATGGTGCACTCATTAAAGCTTATGTGAAAACTACAATTAATGGACAATCCTATGTGTCAAATACATTGTGGAAAAAAGACCATTATGATATTGATTGTCATGCCCGAAAATATAATTACCGGGATACTACTTTAACTCAACCTATACAATGGTCGGCAGGGAGATTATATTTTGAGATACCCAAAAAAGGCGATGGTGTTTACACCGAAACCTATGGTAAAATGGGAGTTTTGGAAGAAGTAAAAGGAAATGGGTTAAAAATGACAACGCCCGACAGTAAACAAATTTATTACTATAATGCTGATCATACAAAGCTTTTGAAAATAGAGGTTATAAATAGCACCAAAAATTTTGAGATGATGCCTGATAAGTAAGAACGGATGATCATAATCTAATTCCGATCATGCAAACACTATCTAATATTTTCTAAGGTAATTTTTTCCAACGAGCAGATAAACGATACTATCTTCAGATCTTTTTTTTAAAGAGGTGGGCCGCATATGCAACACGCACCATAGAATATTAGTAACCCGTTAGTCTTTTTAAACAAATTTATAATTAATTCTAATTTTCCTCTAAGCATAAGGCTTTAAATTATTGAAAATATTGTTTATCTTGTTCCTGAGGTATGGAAAAACAAGCGCGTTTAAAGGCTATCATTAGTGGCTCTGTTGGTAACCTAGTAGAATGGTATGACTGGTATGCATATTCCGCATTCTCTTTATACTTTGCGCCAGTATTTTTTCCAAAAAGCGATTCAACGGCTCAGTTGTTGAATACCGCCGGTATTTTTGCAGTGGGTTTTTTAATGCGTCCGGTTGGTGGATGGCTGTTTGGCAATATTGCCGATAGAAAAGGACGAAAATATGCCATGACACTCTCGGTATTATTAATGTCATTTGGTTCTTTGATAATTGCTTCAACACCTTCTTATGCAAGCATTGGTGTTATAGCGCCCATATTATTATTAAGTGCCCGTTTATTACAAGGGTTAAGTGTTGGTGGCGAGTATGGTACATCTGCTACTTATTTGAGCGAAATGGCAACCTCAAACCGCAGAGGGTTTTATTCCAGTTTTCAATACGTAACGCTTATTGGCGGACAACTTATAGCACTTGGCATACAACTTTTAATGCAAAAATTATTTTTAACAGATGAACAAATGCATGCCTGGGGCTGGAGAATTCCGTTTGTAATTGGCGCCATTCTTTCGTTGGTAGCATTGTATTTACGAAGTCACATGAACGAATCGGAGGTGTTTAAAAAACATGAAAACGAATCTAAAAGTAAACACGGTTCATTAAAGGAATTGATGAAACATCCCCGGGCTGTAGCTATTGTGGTTGGTTTAACATTGGGTGGTACTATTGCGTTTTACACTTACAGCACTTATATGCAAAAGTTTTTAGTGAATACGGTCCTGTTAACCAAACAGCAGGCAACACTTATTACTTTTTTATCGTTGCTAATATATGCTTGTATGCAACCTTTATTTGGCTTGTTATCAGATCGTATAGGACGAAAACCTCTTTTATTGGGCTTTGGTATTTTGGGTACCCTGGCTACAGTTCCTTTACTCACAGGCCTCAGTCATGCTACATCTCAATGGCAGGCATTTGTTTATATTATGGTAGCGTTGATCATTGTTAGTGGTTATACGTCAATCAATGCTATTGTAAAAGCCGAACTATTTCCTACAGAGATCCGGGCTTTGGGGGTTGGTTTCCCTTATTCTATAACGGTTGCTATATTTGGCGGCACAGCAGAGTATGTGGCTTTATGGTTTAAAAATAGCGGACACGAGTCTTATTTTTATTGGTATGTAACAGGATGTATCCTGATCTCCTTAACAGTATATGTGTTCATGAAAGACACCAGGAACACCTCATTGATAAAGTAGTTTGTTAAAAATTAATTGGCTAATAAAATTAACACCTTTTAAGACTAAAAACGGCTAATATTTGCCGTATTTCGGTTAAAAGTGTAAATTCGTGATTCTTAAAACTATGAGCTTAGCCGAGCAAATAAATAAACAAAATGTGCCGCAACATATTGCCATTATTATGGATGGCAACGGTCGTTGGGCCAAGCAGCAAGGCGAAAATCGTATTTATGGGCATTATGAAGGGGTGAATTCTGTACGGGATGTTGTTGAAGGGGCAGGAACGGTTGGCGTTAAGTATATTACTCTTTATGCTTTCAGTACCGAAAACTGGAACCGTCCGAAAGAAGAAGTGGATGCCCTGATGGAACTTTTAGTTTCTACGATCAGTGCCGAAACACCTCAGTTAAATAAAAAAAATGTACGCCTTCAGGCAATTGGTAATTTAAATAGTTTACCACCTGCTTGCTTACAAGAGTTAAACGAATCCATCGAATTAACTTCAAAAAATACAGGACTCACGTTGGTTCTTGCTTTAAGTTATTCATCCAAATGGGAACTAATAGACGCTGTAAAACAAATAGCAACACGGGTTAAAAATGGTGAGTTAGCAATTGACGATATTACAGAAAAACAGATCGAACAATGCCTTTGTACTAAACATATTCCTGATCCTGAATTAATGATCCGCACCAGTGGCGAGCACCGTATCAGTAATTTTTTACTATGGCAACTGGCTTATGCCGAATTTTATTTCACTGATAAATTATGGCCTGATTTCAGAAAAGACGATCTGTATGAAGCTATTTTAAATTACCAAAACCGAGAACGTCGCTTCGGAAAAACCAGCGAGCAACTAACTCAATCTTAATAATGACATTTTTTAAATACTCCGTATTATTTTTTCTTTTGGCTTTTTGCAATAGCGCTTTTGCCCAGGTAATTCCTTTAGAAACTTCTGTTGAAGCTTTGGATTGGTCGAAACCAAAAGAGTATTCGATTGCAGGTATTGAAGTAGAATGTTCAGAGTTTACTGATAAAAATGTGGTAAGGCTTTTATCTGGAATTACGGTTGGCGATAAGATCCAAATTCCTGGAGATAAAATTTCGGAAGCAATAAAAAATTTGTGGAAGCAGGGTTTGTTTGAAGATGTAAAAGTTTATCTGGTAAAAACGATCGGAAATGACGCGTTTCTGAAAATAGTAGTAGTTGAAAAACCAAAATTGTCAAAATTCTCTTTCAGAGGAAAAGTTAAAAAGAACGATGCTGATGAGATCCGCGGGAAGATCCGTTTAGTTAGAGAGAAGGTAGTAACTGATTACACGTTAGGTTATATTAAAAACATCGTGAGAGATTTTTATGTAAATAAAGGTTTCTACAATGCCAAGGTTGATGTAACAACTGAACCTGATAAAACTGCTAGAACACCACACGTTATTGTTTATATTAACGTTACAAAAGGTAAAAAAGTTCGTATCAAGAACTTACATCTTAATGGAAATACGGTTGTAGCCGATTGGAAATTGCGTCGTAAAATGAGCGATAGTAAACCATTTCGCTTATATACGTTCTGGAACTCCGGTAAATACTTAGAGGATAATTTAGAAAAAGACCTGCCTACTATCATTGCTAAATATAACAGCAAAGGCTATCGAGATGCACGTATTAAAAAAGACACCGTGTATTTTGTGAAAAAGAACCGGGTTAACATTGATGTGGAAATTGAGGAAGGAAATAAGTATTATTTTGGTAATATCAAATGGTTTGGAAATGCTAAATATCGTAGTGGGCAATTAGATACTATCCTGAATATTAAAAAAGGAGATGTGTTTGATCAATCGTTACTTGATCAAAGATTGTTTATGAATCCAAATGGGGGTTTTGATATTACGTCGTTATACATGGACGACGGTTACTTATTTTTTAATGTAACCCCACAGGAAGTGAGCGTTCACAACGACACCATTGATCTGGATATTCATATTTCGGAAGGAAGACAAGCTATAGTTAACCGGGTTACAGTGTTAGGAAACGCTAAAACCAATGACCACGTCATCTATCGTGAGATCAGATCAAGGCCGGGTCAGTTGTTCCGCCGTTCAGACGTTATCCGTACGCAGCGTGAATTAAGTCAGTTAGGTTATTTTGATCCTGAAAAACTAGGCTTTACTCCAACGCCGCACCCCGAAGATGGAACGGTTGATCTTGAATATAGAGTTGAAGAAAAACCATCAGATCAGGTTGAATTATCCGGTGGATGGGGCGGTGGCCGTGTGGTAGGAACATTAGGCCTATCGTTCAATAATTTTTCTATGAAAAATATTTTTAAACCGGAAGCCTGGAGTCCTTTACCAACAGGCGATGGACAAAAATTCAGCATCAGAGCACAAACCAATGGTATTTATTACCAGTCGTATAATATGTCTTTTACCGAGCCATGGTTGGGAGGTAAAAAACCTAATTCTTTAAGTGTATCAGGTTTCTTTTCGATGTTCAATACAACAGGCGCTAAAAAGTATGCCACAGACGGAGAGGGAAATAAGATCCTGAATCCTGACAGAAGTACAATGAAAATTATTGGTGGATCGGTTGGATTTGGAAAACGATTGAAAAAACCGGATGATTACTTCTCTATATATACAGAGGCGAGTTACAATTATTATGAATTGCAAAATTATCCCTATTTCATTCTTGCAAATGGGTATGCAAACGATTTTAATGGAAAGATCAACATCACCAGAAATAGTGTAGATGCGCCAATATTTCCTAAAAATGGTTCCAACTTTTCTGTTTTAGGGCAATTTACACCACCTTACTCTTTGTTTAACGGAAAAAATTATGAAACGGCCACAGCAGCTGAGAAATTTAAATTCATTGAGTACCAAAAATATAAATTCACAGCAGAATGGTTCACACAGTTAACCAACAAAAAAGCAGGCGAAGGAAAAGAAGCACGTAATCTGGTGCTAAGAACAAAAATTGGTTATGGTATTCTTGGTATGTATAATAAAAAGGTAGGTGTTTCTCCTTTCGAACGTTATTATATGGGAGGAAGTGGATTAAGCGGTTATCAAAACTTTGTGGCCAGAGAGATCATTGCATTAAGAGGATATACAGATAACTCTTTATCAAGTACAAGTGGAGATCCTTTATGTGCAAGGTATACTATGGAATTACGTTATCCTATTTCTTTAAACCCACAGGCAACCATATTTATTTTGGGTTTTGCTGAAGCTGGAAATACATGGTCAAGATATAAGGATTTTAATCCGTTCCAGGTTAAACGTAGTGCAGGCGTTGGTTTAAGGGTATTCTTGCCAATGTTTGGTTTATTAGGTTTGGATTATGGATGGGGCTTTGATAATATTCCTGGAAATGCAGGTTCAGGAAACGGACAAGGTCAGTTCCATTTTACTTTAGGAGCGCAACTGGGAGAATTATAAACCGAAAAAATGTTAATTGTTAAAATAAATGTATCTTGGCACACGTTATGATTATTTCTAAAACACAAAATAAGAACATCATGAAAAAATTAGGTTTATCAATTGTAACGGTCATTTTAATGACATCTGCTTCTATTGCTCAAAAAATAGGATATATAGATTCAGATTATATCCTTTCAAATATTCCTGAATATAAAGCTGCCCAAACAGAAATGGATAAACTTTCGGTTGACTGGCAAAAAGAGATCGAAGCTAAATATGCCGAGATCGATAAATTATATAAAATATTTCAGGCCGAATCAGTGTTGTTAACAGACGACATGAAAAAGAAACGTGAAAATGAGATCATTAATAAGGAAAAAGAAGTAAAGGAACTGCAAAAACAACGCTTTGGAGTTGATGGAGAATTGTTTAGTAAACGCATGGAGTTAGTAAAACCAATTCAGGATAAGATCTACAGCGCTGTTAAACAGGTAGCAGAAAGAGGAGGATTAGCCTTTATTTTTGATAAAGCAGGACAAGTGTCTTTATTGTATTCAAACAGTAAGTATGATAAAAGCGAGGACGTCTTGAACTTCATGGGATATAACAAATCGAAAAAATAAATAAAACCAATAAAAAAAACAATGAAAAACTTAGTAAAATCAATTGCAATTGTTGCCTTAACGGTAGGATCAATCACAGTAGGAAAGGCTCAAAAAATTGCTCACATTAGCTTGGATTCTTTAATTACAACAATGGCTGAAAGCAAAACCGCTCAGGAAGTTGCTCAAAAATATTTAAAAGATCTGGAAAACCAGGTAGCTACAATGGATACTGAGTTGCAAACAAAATACGCTGCTTATATGAAAGACTCTCAGTCAGGAACAATGTCTGACTTAGTAAAATCAACTAAAGAAGGTGAATTACAAGACCTGAATAAGCGCATCGAAGATTTCAAAGCTCAGGCTCAACAGGATTATCAGCGTAAATATGGCGAATTATCAAAGCCTATTTATGATAAAGCAAAAAAAGCAATTGATTTGGTAGCTAAGGAAAACGGATACAAATACGTTTTAGATACAAGTACAGGAAACGTATTATATTCAGAACCTGCAGATGATATTTTACCATTAGTAAAGAAAAAATTGGATACTTTACCTGCAGCTCAAATACCAGGCTCAACAGGTACAGGAGCTCCAAAAACTACTCCGGGAACAACTAAACCGGGAACAACAAAACCAGCAGGAGGAAAATAATAACAATTTTGGTCTAATTTAAGCCGTTCCGATATATCGGAACGGCTTTTTTGCTTTTAACGGCTGAATGTTAATAATCATTTTCTTTTACCCAAATAAAATTCAATAAAAGCATCAACTTTGGTTTATTCATTCATTCAACTAATTGGTCATGCTTAAAAATCGAATTATGGGAAAATTAAAATTCTTGCTGTCAGTTTTGATTTTATTTATTTCTTTAGCCACAGTGGCTCAAAATAAAGATGTAAGTGAGGAAGCTGCATACTATTTCGATATCAAAGATTATAAAAAAGCTTACGAATTGTATGATAAGTTATATACTCAGGTTCCAAAAAACTTCGAATATAAATTCCGGTTAGGTTACTGTTCTTTATTTTATCCCGAAAAAAAGGCAAGAGCCATTGAAATATTTGAGGATATTAAAAGAACTGATAAGTCACCCGATGCCGATTACTATTTAGCTAAAGCCTACCATATCAACTATAAATTCGATCAGGCCATCGTATCTTATGAAGCATTTATAGTAGCCAAAGGAGATAAATTAAAGCCTGAGGATAAACTTTTTGTGGAAGATGCCAAACTGGGTGTCATGAATTGTAACAACGGTAAAGAATTAATTGCAAAAAAGATCGTTGCTGATATTAAAAATATTGGCGGACCAATTAATACAAACGAGACCGAAGGTGTTCCTGTGATCTCTGCCGATGAATCAATTATGATCTATACCTATATTGGTCAAAAAAGTACAGGTGGGTTATTAAATGATATGCTAAAGCCTGATAAAGTTGATGGAGCATACAGGCTGGATATTTTTATGGCTAACAGAAGCACAGATTCTACATGGAATGAACCAAAAGGTATCAGCTCATTAAATACAAATGCTAATGATGCAGCTGTAGCTTTATCTCCCGACGGACAAGTATTGTTTACGTTTGTGAGTGATGTGAAAAATCCAGGTGATCTGTATTCCAGTAATCTGGCCGGTAGCGATTGGAGTAAACCTGAAAAATTAA
Organism: Bacteroidota bacterium; assembly: GCA_040386075.1. GTDB lineage: Bacteria > Bacteroidota > Bacteroidia > B-17B0 > Aurantibacillaceae > UBA4416. The sequence goes on along the minus strand of JAZKGE010000068.1, from coordinate 5,671 downwards.
ATCCAAATATTAATTCTGAATTCTGGGAAGGAAGTTGTTCTATCACATCCGATGGCAGATATTTATATTTTGCATCAGAACGTCCGGGCGGATTAGGCGGAAGAGATCTGTATGTGTCCGAAAAAGTAAATGGCGATTGGGGTCCCGCACAAAATTTGGGTCCAATGATCAATACACAATATGATGAGGACGCACCTTTTATTCATCCTGATGGTATAACTCTATTCTTTAGTTCACAGGGTCATAAAAGTATAGGTGGATATGATATCATGTATTCTATCAAGAAAGAAAATAACTGGATAGAGCCGTTAAGTATGGGAATTCCTTTAAATACAACTGAGGATGACAGGTATTATGTGATAAACGCTAAAGGTGATGTTGGTTATTTTTCATCAAACAGAGGTGGAACAGGTGGTAAAGGCGAGCAGGATATTTATACAGTAACTCCCGGTATGTTAGGGGAGAAACCAGTTTTAGCATTATTAAAAGGAAGTGTGTATGTTGATGACAGGCCAACAGAAGCAAAGATCGAGATCATTAAAAAAGAGACCAATGAGGCAATAGGGCCTTATTATGCTAACTCAAAAACAGGTAAATACCTGATGGCAATTACGCCGGGCCACGGATACAAGATCAAGATCACAGTAACAGGAATGGATCCTATAGAAGAGGAAATTGATGTGGAAAAACTTCAAAAATTTGTTGAGATCAGAAAAGATTTTTATGTGTACTCTCCAGGCTTCGAAAACAAAAAGAATCAAATATCTGTGAAAACCATTTTGGATAGCTTGTTAAATACGGCAACAAATGTTGAAACATTTAAAAATGACGCAAATCTGGCTACTGTAACTGAAACTCTAACCGCAACGCCTACCAAAACAACAAGCGCTGTAACTGAACCTGTAATAGCAGATCCTAAAGTTCCTTGTGATGGTTCGTCTATGCCAGACATGTCTGCCCTGAAAGGTAAATCATTGAACGACGCCGCAGTTTATAAGCAGCTAATGGATCTGGCAGGAAAGATTTGTATTGAAGGACTTGTATTCAAAGTTCAGATTGCAGCGTATAAACATCCCGAAAATTATAAGTATGGGCATTTAAAACAGTTTGGTGCTCCTGAAGTAACAAATTACCCTGACGGGATCACACGTTTTACCCAGCTTAGCTTTGCAACAATGAAGGAAGCAGAAGCTGCCCGTCAGAAAATTATGGCTAAAGGGCAGAAGGATGCTTGGTTAACAGTATTTGTTGATGGCAAGCGATATACATTAGAAGAAATGATCCTGGTTAACTTTAATAGTAAGGCCATCAATTAGTTTTAGTTTAATTACACAGTCCCAAAAACAAAAAGGCGTTTCGAAAGAACGCCTTTTTTATGTTAAAAATATACACTAAGCGTTAAGGATATTTAAAATCAAAATTTAGGGCGTATAAATTATTTGCAGGTGTTGTAACTTTGTAATGTACTATAAGCACAAAATTAAAATGAATAATATAGATTGGGAAGATGTTGAAGCTTTAAAATCCATCGCTAATCAAAGCATATATAACGGAAGAGAAGTTGGGAGGGCAAGAGCTGCCTTACAAGCTATTCACGGTTATGACATTATTTATAATGATGAATTGGATGATTACATCGAGGTTGAAAAAGAAAAACATAAGAAAGGAATTTTTTAGCACAAAAAAGGCTCTTCAAACGAAGAGCCTTTTTTATATGATGTAATTTCTTAAATTAATTGTTCAACATTACCGGCATAACCAGCATCAATACATCTTCTGCCGGATTTGCTTTTTGTGTAGGTACAATAATTCCGGCACGGTTTGGAGCGCTCATTTCAATAGTGATCTCATCGCTTTCTAAATTAGTTAACATTTCTAATACAAATTTAGAGTTGAAACCAATTTCCATATCTTCTCCAATATAAGTACACATTAAGGTTTCGTGTCCTTCATTTGCAAAATCTAGATCTTCAGCAGAAATAGTTAACTGGCTGCCAACAATTTTTAAACGGATCTGGTGTGTTGCCTTATTAGCAAATACACTCACACGACGAATAGCACCTAAGAATGATGGTCTGTCAACTGTTAGTTTGTTTGGATTTTGTTTGGGGATTACTGCTTCGTAATTTGGATATTTTCCATCGATCAAACGACATACTAAATTGATATGTCCAAAACTGAAATAAGCATTTGTTTTATTGAATTCTACTTTTACTGCATCATCAATACCTGCTAATAAATTCTTTAAAACATTTAAAGGTTTTTTCGGCATGATAAAAGACGCAGAAGCACCGGCTTTGGCGTCATTACGGGTGTAACGTACTAGTTTATGTGCATCGGTAGCAACAAAGATCGAATTCTCATCAGTAAACTGACAAAATACACCACTCATTACAGGTCGCAGATCATCATTACCTGTTGCAAAAATTGTTTTATTGATAGCATTTCCTAACACATCACTTTTAATGATAACAGATGTTGCAGAATCTACTTTTGGTAATTTTGGATATTCATCTCCGTTATGTCCTGTTAAGGTGTAATCACCTGTTTCCGTTTTTAATTTTGCGCTGAATTTTTTATTATCAATGATAAAAGATATTGGCTGCTCCGGTAAATTGCTTAATGCTTCCAGTAAAGTTTTTGCAGGTATAGCCAAATTACCATTCTCTGATGATTCTACTTTGATACTGGTAGTAATAGTTGTTTCCATATCACTCGCAAAAAGTGTAAGGCTTCCATTATTCAATTCAAACAAAAAACAATCCAGGATCGGAATAGTATTACTTGAGTTTAATACTCCGCTGATAGATTTTAAATGTTTTAATAATGTGGATGATGATACTACAAAGTTCATATGGCTAGTTTTTAATCAACCAAATTTAGCTATATGAAAACGGGAACTGCTTTGAAAAGTGAGGTATTTATAAACTACTTTTTAACATTATTTTTTTGGAACAAAATACTGATATGTCTGTAAGATTTTTCCAAAAACGAAAAATTGTGCTACACCATAATCTTTGCCGTTATTGAATTTTACAAATAATTTATCAGGATCGTAGGTATAGTTAACTCCATATTCTGCATTTTTTGATGCGAGAGCATGCTTGTGATAAAACTCACAAACATTAGTACCGTTATTTCTATCGGTTATGGTTAATGTGGCAAATGGCACGCCAGATTTGGAAAGGGAGTCTACCAGGCGATCATTTTTTTCCAATACGAGCTCGCAGTTCACATTTTGAAAATAGGCAATGTATTGCTTCATTCTGTCCTCTTCAAAAGCAATATTTCCTTTTTTAGTTTTCAAACCGAAACGCTTCATACTAAACAGATCGACCACGAAAGATGAGTCCGGAATTTCATGAAGGTCAAGTTTTATTTGTTTGATCTGTGGTGGCGTATAATTGATCAATAACCTGTCTCTCCAGTCGTTCTCAAGTGTGTTATAACGGGTTGACAGATATCCGTCAAAGCCCGGAATATGTGTAATGAAAGGCTCTTCATAATTTTGTTCGGTTTCAAGATTTGTTAGGATCATATAAGTTCCTAAATGGTCTGGTGTTGGGTGACCAACATAATATTGCTTTATTTTTTGTCCTTTGCTGTATATTTCTATTTTAGTGGATTTTGCAGCCATCGTTTTGATAACAGTGTTTCGCCCAAGTTTTGATACAGGAGATTTTACTTCTACAGAGTGAATGGTATATAACAAAACCTGTATCACATCAGGCCTTACAGGGTGTTTTCCATTTAAGATCCAGGTTCCGTTCTTCTTTTCCACTGTTATCTGGTGCCCGTCTTTATCGGCTATAAATATTTTGTCGATGGCCGCGGTATCTTTATATTTAAAATCACTGGCCTCCTTATCTATAGTTGAGGTTTTACTTTTTGTTTTATAGATATAGATAGAAACCCCTGCTAGTGCAATGAGAACGGCAAGGATAAGAATAGAAGATTTTTTCATAGTAATAATTAAGCGTTTTTGCTGTATTTTTTCTTACGAATGTAGTATTGAATTATGCCGAAACACACAATGATCAATAATGGTAAACCAACATTGGTTAATTTCCATTTGCTAACCTGTGTTGAGATCTTCTTTTTGTCAAGTAATCTTAATTTTACTTCGCGGGAGCGTAAATTGATCAAGCCTTCATCATCCAACAAGTAATTCATGCAGTTCAATAAAAATGTTTTGTTAGCAAACTGTTGTTGCATGTAGGTGTCATAACCCACCGGATAGATCATGCCTGTTTTTCTATCATATTCGTTTTTAGAGATATCACCATCACTTACCACGATCATTTTAGTTGGCAAACTTTTTTCTTTGAAATTAAAGATGCTGTCTTCTATAATAGCCCTGGTGATACGGTTCTTGTAATTAGATTCAAACTGTCCTTCCAATAAACAGGCAATATTTTGAAATGAATTCTTGTATTGATCTTCCTGTGGTTTTAGTTTTACCTGGGCTGCCATGATACGAACCGGTGTAGGCAAAGTTTTGGTGTATCTGGAGGTTTGCAATAAGATCGTTTTTTTTACATCTTTAGCTAAAACTGTGTCTAATGTTCCAATATATTCCGTGCGGATCAGGTCCAGATTTTTGACGATGGGATGATTGGCTGCTGGCAAAATTAAAGGATAATAATTCCAGGGAAATGCTTGCCACTCGGGTTGCCCCTGTTTGAAACCTACATTAACCGGAACTCTTGCTGATTGAAGATCCTGAACCAAGAGTGGATTTAAACGTACACCATATTTAAACAAGATATCATCTAAGTTCAATTCATTTTTAAAACCTAATGAAAAACCCCTTGTAGTTAATGTATCCCGATTTACATATACAGGATCTATCAACCATAATACTTTGCCGCCATGCATCACAAACTGATCGATGATGAATTTATCCTTTTCATCAAATATCGAATCGGGTTGGGCAATTACAATAGCATCAGCGCCCTTTAAAGCGTATAATTTATTGTTAATGTTGACGCGGGAAACATTATAATATTCGGCACAGGCACGCATAAAATCAGCGCCACGGATCGTATCCAGTTCGCTGTGACCTTCAAGGAATAATACTTCAGGCTTTTTTACTAAAATAGTTTTTTTAATAGCATTGGTTAATCCATACTCTAAATCCTGAACAGAGTTATTGATGCTTGGTTCAACGTCATATCCAAGCTGGCGTTTATAGATCTGCCAAACACTTTCTTTTCCTTTATAGGTTACAATTGCACCAGGCCAGATCAGGGTTTCTGATACCTTTTCAGAACTTCTGTCAACAATTTGTTCGGGCATAATGCCTTTATCAAATAATTGTTTTTCAATTTTGTCAGTTTCTTCTTTACTTGGATTATCAAGCGGATTGATCAGTTCGTATTGTAAATTATCATTGGAGTATGCCCTGAACTCATCAAGTATTTCTTTGGTCTCATTTTTTAAGCGCGTAAAATTAGGATTGAAATCACCCTGTAAATAAACTTTGATATAAACTACGTCATCAAGATTCTTCAATAGTTTTTTAGTAGATTCTGAAAGTGTATAACGCTTTTCTGTTGTTAAGTCAAAACGTTTAAAAAGAAAAGAAGCCGAAAAATTGATCAATAATAAAATAGCCACCATTACCAAAAGTATGGTAATGTCTCTTTGTTTCCGTATGGATTTTTGTTTT
>JAZKGE010000067.1:0-13877 GCA_040386075.1 Bacteroidota bacterium | reverse complement strand
GTATTTATCCTATACATGCTTTGGGAATATTTGATGTATTTATTTCTAAATTAGATTCTGCGGGGAATTTTATATGGGCCAAATCTATCGGGAATAATAATGCTCTGGCATTCATTCCATCAATTGTTACTGATGCTACAGGAAATATATACACAACTGGTCAGCTTTATGGAACAATTGACATTGATCCTGGTAGCTCCACTCATGCGATTACATCAACTGGAGGAACAGTAAACTCTGATGCGTTTATTTTAAAGTTAGACACATCCGGTAATTTCATTAACGTAAAACAAATCAAAAGCTATGGGGCTTGCTCAGGAAGTGAGTTAACATCAGACGCCATTGGAAATATATATGCTACCGGTGTATTTTATGGTCAAACTAATTTCGACCCGGGAGCAAGTAACACCAGTCTAAACTATGCACTTGGAATTGACCAAACCTATATTTTAAAACTTGGTTCCTCTGTTACCGGCAATCAAGATGTTTTTTCATTAAATTTACCTATCACGATTTTCCCTAACCCAAACAACGGTAGTTTCAATATAGTTGCAAAAGAAAAAATGAATTTAAACCTTATAGATAACCTTGGGCAAATCATACAATCTATTGAATTATATGAAGGAAATAGTTTTCAGCAAAATATTAAAGTTCTCAGCTCTGGTATTTATTTTATTTCGGGGCAATCTGATAAAAAAATCATAAACCAAAAAATTATTATAAGTAAGTAAATCTATTTAATAACCACACTATAAATTATGATAAAGCACTTCATTATTTCTATACTAACTTTATTATCTACACTTGCTTTTTCGCAAACCCTCAACTGGACACAAAGTGTAGATGGATCAAAAGGATTATCTATTACTACCGATTTGAAAGGTAACATTTACACTACAGGGTATTTTAGTGGCTCGCCCGATTTTGATCATTCTGCCGGCAGCTATACATTAGCCTGTAACGGGCAATCCGATGTTTTTATTACAAAACATGATTCAACCGGAAGTTTGATCTGGGCTAAAGCGTTGGGTTCGTTATATGGAGACGAGGGTAATTCAATTACACTAGATGCCTCAGGAAACTTATTAATTACGGGCATTTTTACGGGTACGGTTGATTTTGATCCACACCCGGCATCTTCCTATGTTTTAAGCGGAAACACTTTTTTTGAAAGTATATTTATTCTTAAACTGGATAATAACGGCAATTTTACCTGGGCAAAAATAATCAATGGTTATAACAGCAGTTCCACCGGAAGATCAATCACCGCCGATCGATCAAAGAATGTATATGTTGCGGGATGCTTTTCTAATAGTACAGATTTTGATCCGGGAATAAATGCAGATACGTTGAAGAATTTTGGTAACTGGGACGCTTATATATTAAAACTGGATTCTTCAGGAAACTATATGTGGGCAAAAAATATTGGCCCGTCAACTGCTAATACCGAGGGTAATTGTGTAACACTGGATGCTTCAGAAAATATTTACCTGACGGGAACCTATGAAGGGTCTTCTGATTTCAATCCCGGCTCCGGGGTAAGTATTCTAAATCCCACAGCATATTCTGATATATATGTATTGAAACTAGACCTTAATGGTAATTACATCTGGGCAAAAAAACTGGGTGGAAGTGGGCTTGACAAAAGTAATGCGCTTTTAATTGATGCCAGAAAAAATGTATATACTACAGGCTTTTTTGAAGGCACCTCTGATTTTAATCCACATGTGGTTGCTACTTATACACTGAACACAACTTACGGTTTAAATTCATTTATCTCAAAACTCGACAGCTCAGGAAATTTTGTATGGGCAAAAAATATCGGGAGAAACCTTTCAAATAATACTGCAACATCTTTGGCAAAAGACCGTTCCAACAACTTATACATCACCGGATGTTATATGAATACAACTGATTTTGATCCGGGACCTGATTCATTTTATGTTTATATGTCGTCGATCAACTCAAACAATGCCGCTTATATTTTAAAGCTCGACTCCCTTGGAAATTTTATGAATGTAAAAGCTTTTGGAACCGGAGCTTATGGAGCTTTTGGGCAGGGAATAACCATTGACATGAATGACCATGTATTGACCACGGGTTATTTTTCGGGAACCGGAGACTTTGATCCTGATAGTATGATCACTCATTATTTAAGTTCGTCGGGATCAACCGCTGCTTACATAAGCAGATTTAGTGGAGGCGATATGACGGTTGGAACAAAAGAAATGACAAATAGTGAACTTTATGGAATTAAATGTTACCCTAATCCAAGCCACGGTAAATTTAAAGTTGTTGCAAAAGAAAAAATAAAACTGAGTCTGATCGATAACCTTGGCAGGATCATACAAGTAATTGATTTAAATGAAAGCAATCATTTTCAACAAAATATAGAGGCGTTGAGCGCCGGTATATACTTTATTTCGGGGCAAGCAGAAAAAGGATCTGTTAGTCAAAAAATTATAGTAACCCAATAAACTATTGCTTAAAAATTGAGGCGGGTAACCGGCTTTTATATAGGTTTTACAGAATTTATCCTTTAACTTTGAAACAACAATTCCCCGGTTGTAATACGTATTTTAATGAAACATAAATTTTATTTCATCATCTGTTTTTGTTTGATGCTACAATCACAAACAAAGGCGCAATCGGTTAAAGATTCCTGCTTTCGCATTTTAATGGTTGGCTTCCACTTTAGCGGACAATTACCAAAGTATGACCTGGAAAAACGTTTTGGTCCAAACCTAAGTGCAGGCGCAAGCTTTACCTGGAAAACAAAACACAATATCTTATTCAGCGTTGAAGGCAGTTACTTTTTTGGCAATCGTGTACGCGAAGATGTGGTTGCATCCATGCGTAATGAAAATGGTGCGATAATAGATAATGAAGGTTATCCTGCCGATCTGCGTTTAACAGAACGTGGCTGGAACATATATGGTAATGTTGGCTATATGTTCTCTAAACTAGGCAATAATCCAAACTCAGGCTTGTTTGTAACGGCCGGTGCAGGCTGGATGCAACATAAGGTTAATTTGTATGATGCCAATAAAAAAGTAGCAGCTGTTCACGGCGATCTGAAAAAAGGTTACGACCGTTTAACGGGTGGTTTTGGGTTAACGCAATTCGTAGGTTATAAATACATTAGCAATAATCGTCTGGCTAACTGTTATTTTGGTTTTGAATTTTATGAAGGCTTTACGCAAAGTCTTCGAGGCTTTAATTACGATACAGGCCAGGAGGATACCCAAAAACGTTTTGATATGTTGATGGGTTTTAGATTTGGCTGGATACTTCCTTTATACAAACGTACCAAGGATTTTTATTACTATTAATTTCTTTTGCCTTATTAATATTTGGGCGTGTCCCTACGGGCCGGGCTTTCCGTTTCAATCTTTTGCAAGAGACAGGCAAAAGGATTTTCACTTCAATCCCTCACGCAGGTTTTACGTTTCAAAATTCGGAGCTTACACTTCGACCTTATCGCAAGCCCCGCGCGAGGGATGCAAACGGAAATCCTTTTTTGCGAAGCGAAAAAGATTGCAGTGACAGCCCGGTGCGGCTACCGCCGCGCGCGCCCAAATCTTTACTTTTATTAGAACCGACTTTCACAATTTAACTATACAAAACAAAAACCACCGGTGTGGGCCGATGGTTTTTAAAATATTTATGTGACGATTAGTACTGAGAGAAACCTTGTCTTTCTGTTACTTTATGTTCGATCAATAAACCTACGCAAGCAGCTTCCATTGGTTTATGCTTATCCTGAGAAGTTGCTCCATTAGGTACAGTTACTTCAATGATCAACTGACGGCTTGCAGTACTCTGGAACTCGAATAATGGTTCGTTTTGAGCAGTAGAGTTATCGTATAATAATTCGCTGGTACGTGCGTCAAAAATTTTGTAACTTAATTTATCACCGATAGCGGTTTCGCAACATACGTTGATACGGTAATCCATTCCTTTATAGATCACGCAACGGATCTTTGAAGTAGAGCCCTGGTTAAATAACCCGCTTTTAGATTGTGCATTATATAACCATCCACCGTTACCGCCTCTTTTAGTTTCAACAACACAAAATTTACGATGAAATTGCCCGCATACGCTGGCCTGTGAATACATTAACACAGTACTTAATATGAATAATGAGAAGAATATTTTTTTCATAACCTTAATTATTTAGTTAATGTATAAGAGTTTCTAATTGCTTTGATTTTATCTACAATTGCTTTGTATTGATCAGCTGTAATAGCAAGTTCTTTTCCTCCTCCTAAAACATTTTTTGTTTTGTCAGTAGCTGCTGCTGCATCTTTTTCACCAATTTTAGCGAAGTCACCTTGCAGATCAATAAACTGAGCTAATACACCGGCTACATTTGCATCGCTTTCGTATTTCTTTAAAAACTCGATCAAATTATCTAACGTATATTTTTGATCCGCTAAACGCTCAACAACCGGGCTTTTCGCATCATACTTTGCTAAACTTGTAGCAATGTATAAACTTTCGATCCAGCCACCGGCAACAACCAATGATAAGGTTGGGCCTTGTTTACTTGCTTCAAGGGCTTCAAAAGATGAGAAATAAACATCATCCGTGATCACGGATAAAGAATCAGGATTTCCTAAATTTCCTTCCAAACGTTTTAACACAGCAGGTTGAATAGCAGATGATACACCTATCTGATCGCCTAATTGTTTTACTGTTTTAAAGTATTTCAAGGCTTCTGAACCGATCTCAAAAATACTACAGTAGCTAAGATCGCAGCTATAGATACCAAAATTCAATGCTTTGGATTTATTATCTGTATAGTTTTTTTGGTTATCAACACTATTTAAAAAAGATACATTTTTATTGTTCTTTCCGCCAACCATTTTGATGAAGGTTAACATCTCGCCCGGAGATGGTACCTGGAAAAAAGTTTCAGTAACCTGCTCGGTTTGAGTTTCTGTCTTTAAGGTATCAACCCCACCTGACATATCATCTTCACCTTCCGTTTTATCACCTCCGCAAGAAGCAAGAACTAGAGTTAATGCTATTGGAGCGATTAAAAAATGTTTACGTTTGATCATCATAAATTTATTGTTTCTGGTTTTAATTAGCGATTAATTTTGCCACAAGATCAGCAGCTTCCTGTAACTGAATAGCAGAATATACTTTTAATCCTGACTCATCAATTAATTTTTTAGCTTCTACAGCATTAGTTCCTTGTAAACGAACAATGATCGGCACATTGATAGTTCCCATATTTTTGTAAGCATCAATAACTCCTTGCGCAACTCTGTCGCAACGAACGATACCACCAAAAATATTTACCAAAATTGCTTTTACATTCTTATCTCCTAAAATAATGTGGAATGCCTTTTCAACACGCTCAGCGTTTGCTGTACCACCTACATCTAAGAAGTTAGCAGGCTCACCACCTGATAATTTAATGATATCCATCGTTGCCATTGCTAAGCCAGCTCCGTTAACCATGCAACCAACGTTACCGTCTAATTTCACATAGTTCAACTCTGCTTTACGGGCTTCAACATCAACCGGATTTTCTTCCGACTCATCACGCATCGCTTCAATATCTTTGTGGCGATATAATGCGTTATCATCTAAAGATACTTTTGCATCTACAGCAATAATTTTATCATCAGATGTTTTTAAAACAGGGTTAATTTCAAACATAGATGAATCAATTGAATCATATGCCTTGTATAATGCTGCAATAAATTTTGTCATTTCTTTGAAAGCGTTTCCACTTAAACCTAGGTTAAAAGCAACCTTACGGCATTGGAAATCACGCAAACCAACTTTAGGGTCGATCTCTTCCTTCCAGATCAAATGAGGAGTAGCTTCAGCTACCTGCTCAATATCCATTCCACCTTCGGTACTGTACATGATGATATTACGGCCGGTTGAACGGTTCAATAAGATACTCACATAAAATTCTTTAGTAGGATTTGCTCCCGGATAATATACATCCTGAGCTACCAATACTTTGCTTACTAATTTACCCTCAGCACTTGTTTGAGGTGTAATTAAGTGCATACCAATAATGTTAGTTGCAACTTCCTTTACTTTATCCAAATTAGGTGCGAATTTAGCTCCACCCCCTTTACCACGGCCACCAGCGTGAATCTGAGCTTTAACCACAACGCCATCGCATTTATAGGTTTCCATAATTTGCTTGGCGGCAGCTACAGCCTGTTCCGGAGTTTCGGCAACAATTCCTTCCTGGATTGCTACACCAAAACTTTTTAATATACTTTTTCCTTGATACTCGTGAATATTCATATGATAGTGTTTAGTTCTAAATTTGCTCTCAAAAATAGGATTTTTATTGTAAAAGCAAGCATTTTTTGAGAAAATAATTACACAGGGAAATTGCTTATAATTGTTCTAAAAAGCCATCTATGACTTCATAAACCTTCTTCAGGTCGCTTTCTGTGACGCAATAAGGTGGTATCAAGTACAATACATTGCCTAAAGGCCTTACAATAATACCGTTTTTAAGGAAATAAGTGGCTATACTTTCAGAAGCATTATTTAAATAATGTGTGTGTTCTTCGGTATTTAATTCCAAAACCAAAATAGTCCCTTTTTGACGGATATCTTTCAAGGCTTTATGAGTTTTATGAGCGGTCAAAAAACGTTCATGCAGGCTTTCAATTAACCGGATCTGTTGCCAGGTCTCTTCTTTTTCCATCAGATCCATGCTGGCCAACGCTGCCGAACAAGCCGTAGCATTTGCGGTGTAACTATGCCCGTGAAAAAAGGTCTTGGTCTTATCTTCACTTACACAAGCATCGTAAATAAATTGCGCACAACTGGTAACACCCAAGGGCATATAACCGCCTGTGAGGCCTTTTGATAAACAAATGATATCGGGCTTATTTTCGAGATGGTCTGTTGCAAAAAATTTGCCTGTTCGGCCAAAACCGGTCATTACTTCATCGGCAATACAAATTACATGGTGTTTTTTACACACTGCTATCAAATCGTCGAGGTGTTTTTCGTCGTACATTAACATACCGGCTGCACCTTGTACCAGAGGTTCAAAAATAAATCCGGCCATATCATTATGATTAGTAAACCAACTTTCTAAAGTAGATATAAGACTGTCTATATTTTCAGCAGTTGGCAGTGGTATGTGGATCACATCAAACAATAAATTCTCAAAAGCGTTATTAAACACATTCCGAGCGCCAACACTCATTCCTCCAAAGGTATCACCATGGTAGGCATTCTCAAAAGCAATGAATTTTTTCTTTTGAATTCCCTTATTATGCCAGTATTGCAACACCATTTTCAAACCAACCTCCACTGCCGTAGAACCATTATCTGAATAAAATATTTTGGATTGATCTTTTGGTAAATGACCTATCAGACGTTCTGCTAAAAGTACTGCCGGCTCATGCGTGAAAGAACTGAAAATGGCATGTTCCAAAATGCCTAATTGTTGAGCCACTTTTTGTGAGATATAAGGATGGCAATGTCCGTGTAAATTCACCCACCAGCTCGAAATAGCATCCATCAGCTTATTTCCATCGGCATCATAAAAAAAAGCGCCTTCGCCTTTTACAAGCTGAACAGGACTTTCGGCATATTTTAGATGTGTAAAGGGATGCCAAACGTATTGCTGGTCCTGTTGTATGATTTTGCTATTATTCAAGAACAATTATTTTTTTGATTCGAATGTATATAAAATAATTGAACTGGATAATTTATTGGGATTTTATGTTCCTTTAACCACATACCTGCCCGTTCGTCAGGCGGAGGTCCAGAAAAATGTAGGTTTAAATTAGCTGGTTAATTTTCAATTTTGGGCGTGCCGGCGCAAAAAGGCAGCGCCGTCGGGCGGACCCACTGCAATCTTTTTGCAAAGAGGCAGCAAAAAGGATTTCCGTTCGCATCCCTCACGCGAGATTATTTTTTCTGTTCGGAGCTATAGCTTCAAACATGCATTAAAGCCGCCTGAGTGATTGCTGCTATTTTTTATTTTGCAATTGGTGACAGCGAATACAAGTATTTGAGGCCCGCAGGGACACTCCCCAACATATTAAACCTCAATTATTTTACAACATCACGAAATTATAATTCAAAATAAATTTGGATTTAAAAATTTTCACGACACATTTCATTTACTATATTTATGGTCTTATATAAAAATACGATGGACTTAGAATTTAATAAAAATGATGATAAAATGCGTTTGCTTATCTCGCAAATGGAGCAACGCTTAAATAAAATATACGATGGCGGTGGTAAAAAGCGCATCGAAAAATTACATGAGCAAGGTAAAATGACTGCCCGCGAACGCATTGATTTTTTATTGGATAAAGATACGCCTCGTTTTGAAATGGGGGCTTTTGCAGGCTACGAAATGTATCCCGAGCATGGCGGCTGTCCCGGTGGTGGCGTAGTGATCGTGATAGGGTACGTGAGCGGCAAACAATGTATTGTAGTAGCTAATGATGCAACTGTAAAAGCAGGTGCATGGTTCCCTATTACCGGTAAAAAGAATTTACGTGCACAGGAAATAGCTATGGAAAACCGTTTACCGATTATTTATTTGGTTGACAGTGCCGGTGTATATTTACCAATGCAGGACGAGATATTTCCTGACAAAGAACACTTTGGCCGTATCTTTCGTAACAATGCCGTGATGAGTGGCATGGGGATTTTACAGGTATCTGCCGTGATGGGAAGTTGTGTAGCAGGTGGCGCTTATTTGCCAATTATGAGCGATGAAGCAATGATCGTTGATAAAACAGGTTCTATCTTTTTAGCCGGAAGTTATTTAGTAAAAGCTGCCGTTGGCGAAAACATTGATAATGAAACTTTGGGTGGAGCAACCACTCATTGCGAAATAAGTGGCGTAACCGATTATAAATGTAAAGATGATGCGGATTGTTTAACCCGCATTCGTAATATCATGGGCAAAGTTGGCGATTATGACAAAGCCGGCTTTAACCGTGAAACACCTGCTCTTCCTAAAAAGGATCAAAAAGAGATGTATGGCATTTTGAATGATAAGCAATATGAGATACGTGAGATCATTGAACGCATAGTTGATAATGGCGAACATGATGAATACAAAGAATTATACGGTCAGTCGATTGTTTGTACTTATGCGCGCATTGACGGATGGGCTGTTGGCATCGTTGCCAACCAGCGTAAAGTAGTAAAAAGTAAGAAAGGCGAAATGCAGTTTGGCGGCGTTATTTATAGCGACAGTGCTGATAAAGCAGCCCGCTTTATCATGAACTGTAATCAAAAGAAAATACCATTGGTATTCTTACAGGATGCAACCGGCTTTATGGTTGGTTCTCGCAGCGAGCATGGGGGAATCATTAAAGATGGCGCTAAACTGGTTAACGCTATGGCAAACTCTGTAGTTCCAAAATTCACGATCATCTTAGGAAATAGTTATGGCGCTGCAAACTACGCCATGTGTGGTAAAGCTTACGATCCGCGTTTAATTGTTGGATGGCCAACGGCACAGGTTGCAGTAATGGGTGGAGCACAAGCTGCCAAAGTATTGGTACAAATTGAAGTGGCTTCTTTAAAAGCAAAAGGCGAAGAAATTACTCCTGAAAAAGAAGCAGAATTATATAATAAGACCAAAGATAAATATGATACACAAACCACGCCTTATTATGCAGCATCGCGTTTATGGCTGGATGCGATCATTGATCCTATGGATACCCGTAAAGTGATCAGCATGGGAATAGAAGCAGCCGACCACTCACCTATTACCAAGCAATATAATGTAGGGGTTCTGCAAACCTAAAGCATATGTTTATCAATGTTAGAAACTGTACACATTATTTCCGAGATCGATCTCAAAGAAGCAAACGTTTCTTTAAGATCGGATGGTCTTGTATATGTATTCTTTAAGGAAAATTGTGTTTTGGATATTGAATTGCAATTGCGTTTGTATGAGTCCTATCATAAAATAACAGACAGTAAATTAAACCCTTTTTTATTTCTTGCCGATAATGGAGTAACTGTTACTAAAGAAGCGAGGGACAATGCTATTGTATTGGAAGAAAGATCACCCTGTGCTGTAACTGCGGTGGTTGTTACTAACCTGGCCTATAAACTAATTGCCAATTTTTACATGCAATTCAATAAACCAAAAAGACCATATAAGGTATTTAATAATAAAAGCGAAGCTATAGAATGGTTAAAGACCTTCCTTTAGTGTAAATAACAAATCATGAAAAAACCGGGCCTTATTATATTCATCACTCTCATTTTTTGTAAGGCTTTGTCGCAATCCAAAACACCTGCCATGTTTCGCTGGCAGGATAATTACGCTAAAAAAAATATTCATAAATACATTAAGCATGACACGCTTGTTAAAACAAGTAATGCCATTATTCATATTCATTACAACAACGATCCTGCAAAGCCTTATTTATTAATGCTTCACGGAATGGGTGCCAATGCCAGAACTAATTGGGGTAGCCAGGTAAAAGATCTGTCAAAAGAGTTTAACTTGATTATGCCGGATCTTATTTACTTTGGAGAAAGTACTTCTGAATCTAAAAATTATGCGATTGAATTACAGGTGGAACAAATACATGAGGCGCTTATAAAATTAGGACTTACATCTAAACTTAATGTAATGGGTTTTAGCTATGGTGGCTTAACAGCAGCTATGTATAATCAGATTTACCAAACCGAAATACTAAAATTAATTATCATTGACGGGCCGGTGAAATTTTATTCGGGACAACTTGCTGATAGTTTAGCGAATGTAGTTGGTGTAAAAACCATTAAAAATGTGATCGTACCTTCTTCCATATCGGAATTTAATGGCATGAAAAAAGCGGTTATGTCGCAAGGATTTCCTGCTACAAAAAGGTTAAAACGTAAGATCGTCAAATATTTTTTCACGCCTACTAAAGTCATAAGAGATGCGCAAATGGATTACTTATTTGAGCGGCAGTCTATTTACCAGGCCTATAACTATGGCATTGATAAAACCCCTACCCTTTTGATCTGGGGCGAAAAAGATGGTGCTGTACCCATATCAGTGGGAAGAAATTTACATCAGGCCTTTCCAAATACAACTCAATTATTGGTGTTTCCAAAAGCTAAACACGATGCTCATTTTAGAGAAAGCAAAAAAGTGAATAAAGCAGTGATTGATTTTCTGAAACATTAATTAGATTTGTATATGGAAAAGACTAAAATATTAGATTCTAAACAAATTGATCAGAAGTTAAATCGCATGGCTTACCAAGTTTACGAAAATAATTTCAAAGAAAAAGAATTACTGATCGTTGGAATCGAAGGCAATGGTTACAAAGTGGCCGAGCGTATTGTCGGTATTTTAAATTCTATCTCTCCTATTAAAACCAAGTTAGGAAAAATAAAAATGGATAAAGAAAATCCATGGTCTTTTGAACCAAAAATTGATTTTACTGAAAAAGATTTCGAGAACAAATCTGTGATCCTGGTAGACGATGTTTTGAATAGCGGAAAAACATTGATCTATGCTGTTAAATTATTCCTAAACAAACCTGTAAAGCAATTAAACACGCTAATATTGGTTGATCGTAGCCATACCCGTTTTCCGGTGAAGGCAGATTTTGTAGGATTATCCTTATCAACTACTTTGCAGGAAAGAATTGATACTGATTTTTCTAAGAAAGGAAAAGAAGCCGTTTACCTGGTTTAGCGATCGTTCGCCGATTACTTTAAGGCATTGAACGAATATTTTTATAGTTAAATCCTGGTTTTTAGTACATTTGGTATTATTTCTGTAGTAATTTCAATTAATGAAAAAAATTTACGTTGTTGTTTTTCTTATTTTCCTAACATTTGCAAACCTTTCATCACAGGTTATTTATAATGCTTACGCCAATGTTTCGGCTATAACAGGTACATTAATTACGGTTAACAATGTTAATCAGGTAAATCACACATTTAATATTAACGACAAAGTGGTTATCATGCAAATGCAGGATAATGTGATTGGAGCAAATACCACCACCAACTCGGCAACTTTTGGAGACATTAGCAACATTCAAAATGCAGGAAGGTATGAGATCGCTACTATCACTGCCGTAAATTTAAGTGCCGGAACTCCAACAAGCATCGCGGTAGCTAATGCGTTAACAAATACTTACAATCTAAATGCTAATGCGTCGGTACAATTGATCAGCTTCCGAAGGCTTAGTGGAACTGCTTTTACAACAACGGCTTCAATTACCGGTTTAAGATGGAACGGAACAATAGGAGGTGTTATTGCTATTGAAACAGGCACTTCATTAACGCTTGCGCATAGAATTTTTGCCGATAGTCTTGGTTTTACAGGAGGATTAAAAAACACTAACGGCTACAATTCATGTGAAGCTACAACTTATGCCACTGCTATTGCTCTAAGATATGCAGGTAAGGGTCAGGGGATTTACAAAAACACCAATACAGCATTTGGTGGCGGTAGAGGAAAAATACTTACCGGTGGTGGCGGTGGTAATGACGTAAATGCAGGCGGCGGCGGAGGAGGAAATTACACTTCGGGTGGAAATGGAGGCTCGGGATGGGTTGCTGCCGGTACAGGTTGTAATCCAGGTGTAGGAGGATTAGGAGGTATAGCCTTAACGGGATCTATAAGTGCTGCCCGCATTTTTATGGGCGGTGGTGGTGGTGGTGGTCATGAGAATGACGGCGCTGGTACTAAAGGCGCGAATGGCGGAGGAATTATTTTGGTTAAAACAGGAACACTGGTTACTACAGGATCATGCGGAGGTATTTCAATTACTACAAACGGTGCAACACCTACCAACGCTGCAAATGATGGCGCAGGCGGTGGCGGCGCAGGCGGATCTGTTATATTACAAATTAATTCCTACAGTATATCTTCTACCTGTCTTTTAACGATTTCTGCTAATGGAGGGGCCGGTGGCTCAAGTAATGCAGGTAGTACCGGGGCGCATGGTGGTGGTGGTGGTGGTGGACAGGGAGTAGTGATTTATTCTTCGGCTCAGCCCACAGCAAACGTTGTAACAACTGCAACATCAGGCACAGGCGGTGTAAGTTGCTCCACTTGTACCGGAACTCTAAATGGTATTCCGGGAACAGGCCCCAACAATTCAGGAATTATTACTGCTTCGAGTGGACCCTTACCTATAGAACTTTTATATTTTAACGCTACCGATAATACTGAAAGTATTATGCTAAATTGGTCTACTGCAACCGAGATCAATACCGATCATTTTTTAGTTGAGAGAAGTACTAACGCTTTGGAATGGCAAACAATAGGTAAACTAAATGCAACAGGCAATAGTAATACGGTTAGAAATTATCAACTTTCTGATGAAAAGCCGCTTTCCGGGCTTTCATATTACAGATTAAAAACCATAGATCTTGATCTATCTTATCAGTACTCTAATATTATAGCGATGGAACGAAAGAACAACGATCCATTTTTTATTTTTCCAAACCCTTCCACTGGTAACTTTTCCATACAAATGGCACACCAAAATAACGTTGCTCTTCACGTAAAAATCTATGATGCTATTGGCAAACTTATTTTTGATGAGGAAATAAAATCAGAACAAAAGGATCTGCAATATCAGTTTACTGGTTCTCTTGAAGCCGGTGTTTATAGTCTGAAAATTGATGGGGACGGAAATTCTTTTAATTCTAAAATAGTTATAGTTAAATAACTTGTTGTTGTAACAGCCTCTTCATAAACAAGATTAACTACGATATTACTTACTGTGATTTACAGTTAAGATAAATGAGCATAATTTCAAACAGTCTTATAAATTAAAAAGCCCTTCAGTGAAGGGCTTTTTAAATGTTATCTTAATAAGGTCACATGGCCAACATATTCATGTTTTTTACCCATCACATCAGATAGTTTGACT
>JAZKGE010000066.1:0-4833 GCA_040386075.1 Bacteroidota bacterium | reverse complement strand
CAATTTGCTAATTTATGATGCAAAATTCTCGTCGCTAAGCAAAGACGCTACGAGGGTTGCAAAGGTTGAATAGTCTTGGACTAAGCAGCCATAGCGTAAGAATTCTCTTCGCCGAATAAAAGTTTGAGAGTTGAGTTTAAGGTGCCATATCCACAACGCACCACCTGCTTACTTATCAACCGCGCTCGCTGTCAAAACCGGTCGGCCCCATGATGTTAAAGAACTGTTCTTTATTACCCAACAAAGATAGTTATTTTTTGTTGGGTTGAGTCGTTAAAAAAATTGAATTTTATTTGCAGCCGCGTGAGGGATGCCCCGAAGGGGTACAACGAACGAAAATCCTTTTGCCCGGACACTGAGCGGAGTCGAAGTGCGGCAAAAAAATTGCAGCGACAGCCCGACCCCGCCTTGGTTACTGAGCGATCCCGATAGCCATCGGGACAAAGTACGATGCAGGGACACGCCATAAATAAATTAAACAATAACCAAATACAAGGAGATGCTGAAACAAGTTCAGCATGACAATAAAACTAAAACGCTTTGAATGTTTCAGAAACCTTAGTGAACAGATATGTATCCATATCCACAAACTCATTCACTTTAATTTCAATGGTATTATCGGTACAGTTAATTTCTTTAACACCCAACGAAGATGAGTCATTATACTCGATCACTAAAGTTGTTGGGCCTTTAAAAGATACCTTTCCTTTGTATTGCGGATGAAACTCAAAACTTACTTCAGCATATTTATCCTTGGCTTCAATGGCAATTTTACCATAAACTTTGTTTGTGTAAATTCCCGCCAATTTTTTGTACGCGTCAGCCGGTGCTTTGTAAGCGACAGCTTCTGCTTTTAATTTTTTAATTGCTTTTTGTTCTTCATCGTAGTTTTCTTTAAAATCCCTGTAATAAAACTCGCTTGTATTTACATAGGTTTGGTTTGTAAAATCATTCAGTATCTGTGTCGACAAGGCATCGTACATATATTGTCCATCGCTGTTGGTTAATATCACATATCCAAAATTTTCTTCGGGCACTAAAACGGTTTTACTTAAAAAGCCATTGGCACCTCCATCATGCTCTACTATTTTTTTACCATGCTGATCTTTCATGAACCAACCCAATCCGTATGTACTGAAATTAGATCCCTTTACGCTTCGTCCGTTCACAATGGTATTTGATACTCTAGTTTCCTGGATAACTTTAGCGGGTACAACCTGTTTGCCGTTATATTTTCCGTTATCCAGTTGCATCATCACCCATTTGCTCAGGTCGTTTACATTAGAGGTAATAGAGCCAGCGGCACTTATATTATCTACTTTTGAAACCGGGATCTCAAAAATGTTTCCGTTTAACAGCGTGTAAGCTTTAGATGCGTTTGGCGACTTGATAAAATTATCATACGTAGTTCCGGTACGTGTCATACCCAGTGGCATAAAGAAATGGTACTTTAAATAATCATCCCAGGTTGTATCTGTTACTGCAGGAATAATTTCGCCGGCGGTTACAAAGCCCATGTTACAGTATCCATATTTTTCTCTGAACCCGTTTTGAGGAACCACGTTTACCATATTTTCAATTAATTCTTTTCTGGTTTTAGTTCCTGCCCAATTTAACAGATCAGATTGAAAGGTTTGGTATCCAATGCGATGAGACAAAACATCCCTGACCGTTACATTCTCTGTTAGGTAATCATTATGCATTTTAAAATACGGCAAATACGTTTTTACTTTATCATTCAATTTTAGTTTCCCGTAATGTTGCAATAAGGCCAAAGAAGTTCCTGTAAAAGCCTTGCTGTTTGAAGCAATTTGAAATTCGGTATTTTCTGTAACCGGTGTTTTTTTTGCAATATCAGCATAACCGTAACCTTTCATAAAAATTACTTTTCCGTCTTTTACAACTGCAATTGCCATACCTGGTAAGTTCCAGCGAACCATTTCACGTTTGATATATGTATCCAAACTATCTTTTATAAAATTACCCTGCGAAAAAGATAAGTGTACAGATATAGAAATGATAATAAAAGTAAGGCAGTATTTCATAAATTAAATTTTAGTGAAACCAAATTTAGAAAATGATTTGGTTTAATAAGGATTTTTTTTGGGATTAGGGCGTGCCCCTCCTATCGTCGGGTCGGGCTTTCGGCACTCGCTTTTTTATTTGTCCTGCGGAACAAATAAAAAGAGCTCAGACAATGCCTCTATCCCTCACGCGGGGTTTGCATTTCAAAATTCGAAGCTTAAGTCTCAAACAGGCATTTTGCCTCTCGCGTGAGGGATGCAAGTGGAAATCCTTTTATGAACATAGTGAATAAAAGATTGCAACGGGTCAGCCCGACCCGGCCACCGCCGGGGCACGCCCAAAAAATAATAATTAATAAATGCTACTTAACTATCACAACAGGTTTGGTTGCTGCGCCTGATTTTGAAGAAACTGTAATATAATAAACACCCGATTTAAATTCGCTGAAATTTAAAGGATGGTTAAATGCATCATTCAAATAAACGCGTTCCGAAAACAATAAACGGCCCGCGATATCTTTAATTTCAATTAACGTGTTATCACCTTCTTTTACAAAACCGGTTAACTGAACTTCGTTGCTGGCAGGATTTGGAACTACCGAGAAATAATGGTTCTGATCTGCTACCTGAGCAATACCGGTTGTAAGAACACATTGATTTTGCATGACTTTATAAATGGCTTCATACTCTTTATTAACTATTTCAATTACACTGTTTATACACACATTACCTGTTGCATTGGTATAATAAATACGGCATAAAGGCTGAGCAATAGTGCTTTTAGCAATGGTTGAATCTTTGTAAGATAAACAGATCACTTTATTTCCGCCCACTAAAAAATCAGGTACTTCGGGATAAACAGATGTGGGAACCAAATTAACTACATTTAAAATAGTAGCTCCGCTGATATTAAACTCATAACCAACGATTCTGGCTGTTGGATTTTTGATATACACATCAATGTAGTTTTGTGATAAATTAAACGCTCCAATACTTAAAGTAGCTGTTTGATTTGGATTTAAATTTCCTCGTGGGAATAGGCACTTTGTATTATTGCCTGCTCCATGATTTACACAATTAGCCATTAAAGCGGCATCCCAAACTGTGATCGTTCCTGTATTATTAAGGTCATTACAACTGTTAGGTGTAATGGTCGCATTTAAGATCTTGTTCACATAAAGTTGACCATCTACCAATTGCTGTGTTCCACTATTGTTCAGGTCGCCCATTTTAGCAGTTCCGTTACAAACACCATTACAATCAACTTCTGCATTTCCAAATTGTGCTCCTGCGCAATCAGAATACGAAGGACAAGAAGTTAACAATATGAAATTCTTTTGTCCTGATGAATTGGCTGTAATTTTAATACAAGCCTGTGCCCAGTTATTGTTGTAATTACTTTCATGATGTCCTAATGCATCAGCCGATTGGTCCCAGTTTACCTTTGCTGCCATCACATAATTCCCTGTATCAACATCTGTGATATCGATCCACTGACAATCTAAACCTGCGTGATAAATATCGCCACATTGTTTACTGATCCCCATATTACCACAAGAGAATTTTGCGGTACCGCCATCCGGACAGCCATCATAATCCAATACACAAAAACCATTTTTAAACCCTATTGGGATCATTTGTCCGCTTGGTTTGTATAAGCGGTATTCTGCATAACCTTCATAATGCGCATGTCCATGACAGTTGTTGGTTGTAAACTGTCCCGGGTTGTTACCAGGATCGCCAATAAAATAATCCTGGGTACCAATGTTCTTAATATAAGTATCAAAATTAATAACTGTTCTTGCTCCGTATCCATTCAAACAGCTTTCAGCAACACGGCAATCACCTGCACCAGCATTAACCGTTCCCAAACTTAATGAACTGATAAATTGTGGCTGAACGATTATCAGATCGGGAGCAGTACAAAATGGACTTGGGTAATACACACAGCTACCATCATCAATCGTTGCTAAAGGATTATAATTACAGGCACTAAAAGTGGTACAACCCGAAATTGGCCCCTGGTAATTAATCCCAAACGTAATAGGTCCGGTACAGCTATTATTATAAGATCCAACTCTTACAATATATGTTTTACTTGTGTCTAATGCTCCTGATACTTCGGATTGCAAACCGCAAAAATCGTCATTATAAAGAATAGTACCTGTATTATTGGTGTTAAATGGTCCGTTGCAATTTTCATACACCCATAATTTAGTATCACAACCGGCTAAACTACAGGTTGAAACTGTATATAAACCTAACTGAGTAGGTTTAAAAGAATAATAATATTCATTTCCAGGAGCTGTGTAAGTACCTGTTCCTACTGCAATAGCTGTATTACAACTTTCGCCCGGAGGACAGTTAAAATAATACGTAAAGGAACCTCCAAACTGACCATTATTACTAGTTTGCAACACATTGTTTAAATAGATCTGAAAGTTACCCGAACCGTAATTACAGCAAATGCCATCATTAAATGAATCGTTAATGATAAAACTTAAACAGCCTGTTGATGGCACACAAATAGTACTGGTAAATGTTGTAGCATTTGTTAACGTTCCATTCGACATTAAAACAGCGCCAAATTTATCCTTTAACTGCCATGTAGTTTCGTATGCATAATTATCTGTAGTTAGTACGATCTTTACTTCAACACTTCCAACAGGGCATTGGCCCAGTAAATGAATTGAAGATAAAAAAATGATAAGGCTGGTAAAAATATATTTCATATGCCGGGGTTTTAATTTTTTATTGAATCACACAAACTGATTATATAATTTAAACAATCCATGTATATTTGTATAAA
>JAZKGE010000065.1:0-37526 GCA_040386075.1 Bacteroidota bacterium | reverse complement strand
CCCGTTTAAAAACAAGCTTTGCAGGCTATGCCACCATTCCGCTTGGCTTGTCGCTCAATAAAAAAACAAAGCCAACCTTTATTTCTGTATTTATTGAAACCCGTTTTGGCGTGAAATATGAAAAATATACAACCACCAATTTCCTGTTTACACCCATTGCTTATGTACAGGCAGGTATAAAACTGGTACGTAACTAATGAAATCAAGAATAACATATCTGTTTTTAATACTTCTAGTATTTTCCGGCTTTTTAAAAGCACAAACGGATACGCTTAAGAAAAAGCCGTTCATGAAATTGTACGCCTTTAGCTTAAATGCAGGGACGCTCATGAATAATGAAACTTTAACGATAAATGCATTAAGGAAAATGAGTCCGGATAGTAAACTATTGAACCAGGATTACTCATACTATAACAATAAGTTTAATACAACAGGAGGCGGCTTTGACGGCGCCTTACAAACCGCTTTTATTTTTTATAACCGTTCAAAAAAAGCTTACAACAATAAACAGGAAATACGAATTGGCATTCACGGGCAATCTAGCCAAACTTCGGACCTGGCCCTGGAAAGGAAAGAGCGCGTTCGGTTCGATACGATATTAAGCAATACCAACCCTGCAGTTTATTATATTGATACTGTAAAAACGCATACCTGTTTTATAGAAAACGAACAGTCGAATTTTTTAATAGACCTGTCGTATGTGGAGTATCTAAGGCCGCAAAATAAGATCTTTAGTGCTTACATTGGTGGCGGACTTGGTTACGGCATGATCGTTCAGAATATAATAAAAGCAAGGCTCAGATACACCGAGAGCTTTGAAGACCAAAACCATACCACCTATTCATATTATACAAAGAGTAATGATTCGGGATCAAACATCCATGAAGAAACACGGTTGAAGTATAGCAACATTTACCAAGGAGCCATTAACGCCGGGATACTGATGCGCTTTTCAAATATCAGAAAAAACAGGGTAAGCAATTTTGCCATAAATGTTGATGGGAAAGTAGGTTTGCGTTTGCTGGATCTTCCAAACATTGGTTTGTACAAACAGTTTTTCTTTAACTTTAATTTCGGTGTAAAGATCTATTTGAACAGAGAGGTTTACAAGTAAAATGCGAAACTTATTTTTCATACTGTGTTTTCTTTCTCTCAGTTCTGCCTTTTGTCAAACGGATTCACTGAAAGAAGAACCTTATGTTTATTTCAATGCCTTTTCGTTTTCATTTGGATTCATAGGCAATGAATACCAATCGCACTCACCTGATGACCTGAAAAAACTGACCAGCCAAAACAGTATCGTAAACTCAAACATGGAAGGTTATGAGCAACTGCATACAAACAATGGCGGAAATATACGATCAAATACCGGACTCAATTTTCATTTAAAGACCAAAGATTTTAAATCCGGTAAAACCAGGTTCTCCAGCGAATGGCGCGTAGGGCTGTATGTGGGGACCGTTTTCAAAGAAAAAATAAAATACAGCGTAAAAAACACACGCTCGTTCGATACAATCTTCAGTGGTAACCCAACCGAAACAGTTCATATAGATGATGAATCCGATCAGCGTTACCAGTTTACCATAACCGGTATGCAAGGTTATGCCGATATTACCAAAACCTATCATACTGATCAGCTAAAAATGTTAAGCTTTTATACAGGCATCAATTTTGGTATTGGCTATACTTTTAATAACAAACTTGAAGCAGTAACCGCGCCTAACTTTAAAGAAAAAATAAGAGTAACCGGCAATCCTAAATTTTACCCGGATGCCATAGTGGAAAGAACAGCGCTTCCTGAAAAATTATTTTATCATGCTACGGTCCCTGTTGGCGCTATGGTAAGGATAAGTAAAAAGAATTCGGACATAGCCGGTAAAATGGCGGTAACTGCCGAAGCCCGTTTGGGCTATCGTTTTGATGACCAGTATCAAAATAATTACAATTCGGTTTTTATTTTTGGAGTTCAGGTAGGAGTTAAAATGTACTTTAATAATTATAAAGGTTGATAAGGTCTAAATTTTACCTGTTAAAAGGATACTCGTTAACCCAATGGAAACCACGGTTGGTTAAAAGGAAAGATTTTAGATCTACTTTATGAAACGTAAAATCGATGTTGTTTTTTGCAAACTCACCTTTTAAATTAAGAGTAGAATCATTGACCTGTTTGTAAGCTAATACATAACTATGAGCAGGATCATTTTGTAAACTGGCAGTGATGTTTTTTTTAACAGTATCTACATTAAATACCATATAAAACTGATTATCATTTACCTGTTTTACTGACGCATAGCCAGGATAATCAATTACCATATATTTCCACTGGTGAGGATAAGTGTATAAAGGAATTGTGTCATTGTTTTTAATTATTTGTACTGATTTGTAAATGCCGTATAAAGGAGTTTTCGGTGCACCAGGCCCTACTTCGTAAACAGATTGATATTGTTCGTAACCGTCAAAACCGATTAAATAAAATACTACCAGGCCCTTTACAATTATACGCGTGATCTTCAGCCATTTTTTACTGAACAACGGCTTATTTATTGTGGCTACTGTTGCCTTATGCGCCCAAATAGCGTTCCAAAGGTAATGGCCATTACAAAACATAATAATTGCTGCTAAAACCACTAATTGTGTTGAGTACAGTTTAACCGGTACATCGTAACAAAAGTTCAGCATCATCACATTAAACATCACGGCAAAAGAAACCAATGCACCAGCAAGGGTTGTTTTTCTTGTCAATAATAAGATACCTCCCAATAATTCAGCTAAACCTGAGAAAACAGTATATGGCTTGGATACGCCTATAAATGTCCAGGCAATACCCATTGGCGATGATTCTCCGTAAGTTTGCAACAGCCTTTCTAAACCAGGTGCCCCAAATTGATTATAGAACACTTTGGCAAATCCATAGCTTATCATAGAATAAGCTAAATAATACCTGATAAAAATTAAAAAATAATGCAATAAGGTATCGTAGTTTTTTTCTCTTTTATTAAATAACGACCAAATAATAGTGCCAGCAAAAGCTATCACAAAACAAACGAACAATTCCATGTAATTGTAATACATATCGCCACTGCCTGTCGTTTCCAGTGATATTTCGGAAATATTAAAAACGGATTTAGCTATCCCCGGATACAAACGATCACCAACATACGAAAGTAATGGCAGGATCTGTAAACAAAAGAAAATTAACGTAAACCGAAGCAAACACTTCTTTGCAAAGTTCCAGCGAATGTGGGGATAAAATAATTGGTTTTCCATAACGTAGTTTAGGTTTATAACACGAACCGATAACAAAAAAGAACACTTGCTGTAATAAAAAAGCAGTTACCTAACAACGTTGGATAACTGCCTTATATTTTTTTGTCATGCTGATACCGATAGCTATCGGTATAATTCAGCATCTCTATGAGATTCCGAATCAAGTTCGGAATGACCATATTACTATTTCCCCAGGTCATCAAAATTCACATCATCATTAGATGAAGATGCTCCTTTATCCGAATAAGAAGATTCCCTGTCAGAATAAGCTTCTCTTTCTACAATAGGAGGAGCATTCTCTTTGATCACTTCAATGGACTCGTTAAGGCCTTCCATGAATTTTTCAAAATCTTCTTTATATAAAAAGATCTTGTGTTTTTCGTAAGTAAACTTACCATCGGTACCAAAACGTTTTTTGCTCTCGGTAATAGTTAAATAGTAATCATTACCGCGTGTGGATTTCACATCGAAAAAATACGTGCGCTTTCCTGCTTTTACTGCTTTAGAAAATAAATCTTCTCTTTCTGTTCTTTCGATCTCTTCAGACATATCTTTTGTTTTTATATAAGTACATAACAAATATTTACATTTTTTGTTGAAACTTGCTATAGTGTTGAAAATTAGTTGATAAATATCAAAGTAGTGTTGTCCTGAGCAACCCCGATATCTATCGGGGCGAAAGGGCATAAAAAAAGCCCTTCATTATTGAAGGGCTTTTAATTTATGAAAAAGATAATTATTGAATAATTAATTTTTTAGAGATGCGTTGGTTGTTTACATCAATATTCACAATATAAACACCCGAAGCTAAATGCCCGTTTTGGTTGATTTTATAAGTAACATGGCCGTCGTTACCCGAAGTAGCAGCATTTTGTTCTAATACTCTGCCCATAACGTCTACCACACTTATCTTTGCACTTTGATCCTTAGTTATCGTGAAATCTAAAGTAGAGCTAGAAGATGTAGGATTTGGATAAATAGTAAGCTCCATTGATCTTTCCAACTCTGTAATAGATGTTACAACGTTTCCTGTAAGATTGATCTGATCGATGTAAATATTATTTGAACGACTGATACCAGAAGAGGCATCGCCTTTGAACCAGAAACGGAATTTCACGCTTGGTTTATTGTTTAGGGCATTAAGTAATGTAGGCACATACGATTTTAATATCCACTGTGCTGTTGTTGGAACAAAAGCCGCTGTTGTTGTTCCGCCCGATGCGCTGGCCATAACACTCGTATTTGGACTGCCAATTACATTTGACCATGAACCTCCGCAATCTAAAGAATATTGCACTTTAAACGTATCGGCCTGAGCAGCTGCACGTTTTGCATATGCATAATAAAAAGAGAAATTAATAGATGTAGTATTTGAAAAATTATAAACAGGCGTTTCAAAGATATCAACATGACCCGGAGTACTGGAAACAGAAGCATTGTTTATATAAATACTTTTAGTAGTTGAACTGGCTCCTATAGAGTTATTTTGGATCCACGTTGGTGAACCTGCATTAACGTTTGTTACAGTTATACTGGAAGGTAAGGTTGCTCCCTGGAAATCATAAGATGTAGGCAATGTAGGGCCGCCTACTCCATTGATCACATTAATGTAAGATGTTTTGTTCATGGTGTTTGAACTTATGCTGTTTGTTGCAGTTAAGCTAACCGAGTAAGTCCCTGGAGTAGCATACGTTACAACCTGGGTAGTGGCTGTTGATGTTGCCGGAGTACCTCCCTGGAAGTTCCAGCTAATACCACCCGACGTACCAACTTGTGCTAAGCTTGTAAATGTAAAGGTATTACCAGCACAGTTATAAACTTTATTAGCCTCAAAATCAGCAAATGCGGTACAAGTATAACCTGGTGTAATACCTGTTGCATCCAAATTAGCTGGACTCCACAAATTATTTCTACCAGCCGTTGAACTCGTTAAAGCAGTTCTCATTCTTGTTGTTTGACCTTGTGTGAACATTTTTGGACAAGATGCATAATCCATGATATTTTCGATATTTGGTATAGAGCAATCTAATGCGTTAGGAGTACAAATAGAAAAATAACCACCCGTAGGAGGCGTATCTGCTACGTTATCCGTACTACAAGTAATTGGAGCAGTTGGCATATTAGATGGATCAAATTTTGGATTATTTGAAGAACCAAAGGTGTGTGCTAAATTTAACCAGTGGCCAATTTCATGACTTATTGTACGAGCATCTGATGGCCCCGATACGTTAACTTGATTTCTTAGCATAACGATGGCATCACCCATATTGCCATTAGCTTGTAAGTTAATTGGAAACATAGGAACTCCTCCTGGTAAATAGGTATAACCACCGATGTAAGAACCTACCGGCGGACAAGGCATTGATGCACTTGAAATACATTCTACAATATAAATGTTCAGGTATTTATTTGTTGGCCAACGGTTTGTTCCTGTTCCTGAATAATTGTAAGCTGGATTGCTTTGACTCCAGTAGCTGTTATCTGCATCATGACGGATGATTCCATTTGTACAGTTGCCGTTCGGATCTTTTTTAGCTAAAACAAATCTAATTTCAGAATCTACATACAAAGAAGAAAAACTAGGATTAATAGTACCAACATCTGAACCAGTTTTAGCATAATCATTATTTACATAAGTCATTAAAGTTAAAAAAGCTTGATCAGTTACATTTAAGTTTCCCATGACATGAAATACAACAGGAATAGTATATACTGGAACAGCCACCTTAGCGGCTGAATTAACTCTATTTATTTCTGCGGCATACTCTAGTTCAAATTGCGCCTGAGATGCTTCATATCTGGCTTTTGCGCCTGGATCCGCTTTAAATCCTTCTTCCATGGCCTCATAAGTAGCGCATGGATGTAACTTTAAGCCATTTTGGGCAATTGAGCCAAAAGTCAAAACAGTAACTCCCAATAATGTAAATAATTGTTTTTTCATGTGATCGATTTAGGTATTTGTGTTGTGTTTAGTTTTTACTATTTATTAAAGATAATAAACCTTCGTTTAAAAGTCAATATTTTTCAAATATAATCGGCAAATCTGTTATTTTTTTGGATTAATGTCCATTTGGTTCAGGGCCATCATCTGTTTCATGGTTTTATCCATCCCTTCAACACTTCCATCCAGGAAAATAACGTTCCCTTTTCCCTCCTGGGCAAAATTCTTCACTGCTTCGGTCCACATACTGAACAAGATCAAAGAAGAGTCTAATTTTGCCTCTTCCATTTCTTTGGCAGCACCGGCCATACCTTTAGCTACTTCCTGACGGAATAAAGCAATACCCTCCCCTTTCAACTGCGAAGCATCTTTTTCGGCCTGGGCCGATATCTTGATGAAATTTCCTTCTGCTTCAGCAGCTTTTGTACGTGTTATCAATAAAGCCTGTCCTTCGTTTTCGGCAGCTGCTTTTAAGTTGTTACTGGCTACTACTTTAGCCATGGAGCGCATCACCTCTTCGTCAAATGTAATATCATTCAACTGAAGATCGATCAAATGATAACCCCATTCTTCCAGCATCACATCTAGTTGCTCCTTAACGGCTTCTACAATATCTCTTCTTAAAGATAGTACTTCCGACTGCTTTTTAGTAGCCACAAATGCCCTTACCGATCCTTCGATGGAACGAACCAGTGCCTGCATTAAGTTCTTGTCATCCACAAACTTAAAAGCCACATTTTTTATGGATTCTTCCTGCTGGTTAACTACAGCATATAATAACATCGCGGTAAAGTTCACATTGGCCTGGTCAATAGTTACTGCCTGAAAGCCCAACTCGGCACTACGATTCTGAATAGAGATCTTTTTATATACCTTTTCAATAAACGGTATTTTCATGCTTAAACCCGGAGTTAATATCCTGCGGTATTTTCCAAACACGGTAATAACGGCTACAGTTCCCTGCTGCACTGTAACAAAAGATAAAAAGATCAGCAATAACCCGAATACGAGAATGAAAATAATGAATGGCATAGTTTTTTGTGTTAAATTGTTTACGTAAATTTAATCATCCAAAACAAAAAACAAAATATTTTTTTATGAACGGTATCAAACCTATAATATTAGGAATATTTGTTTGTTTCTGTTCCAACCTCTGTTTTTCACAAAAAGATACAGCTAAAACTAAAGGGGGAGAAGAAGAGCTTTATAAAGAGGCCGTGAAGTTAATGGATTCTGCAAAGTACAAAGATGCCATTGCCTTATTTAAGAAAGCTGTAAAAATAAAACCGGATTATACGGAGGCCTTTAATAAAATGGCTTTGGCAAAATTAAAGACCCAGGATTATAAAGGTGCTGAAAAAGATCTTCAGGCAGCTCAAAAAATCACCCCCGATAATTATGAAAGCCAGAAGACCATGGCCATTTTGTATTATGAGACCAAAAAATATAAAGAATCAAAAGCAACCCTTGATTCGGCCATCAGATTAAATATTGACGACCCTGAACTCTTTTATTACCAGGCCAGGTTGATGTATGACGGCAAAGCCTATAAAGCTGCGTTAGATGCCTCTATGAGAGCACTAGATCTGAATCCGAAATATTTAGATGTTATGTTTTTAAAAGGAGAGATCCGTTTTGCTTCAAAAGAATATGCTTACTGTGTTAAAGAATTGTCGGAAGCCATTACGCTGATGCCGGCAACCAATCCAAATTATCAGGCATATAAAACCAGGGCAAAGGCAAGGTTTGAGTTGAGAGATTACAAAAATGCCATCAACGACTGGAACGTTTATCTCGAATCATTTCCGGAAGAAGAAGGAGCGCTTGTGGCCCGCGGAGCTTGTAAAATAGAAACCAAAGATAATTCGGGCGCTATTGCCGATTTTGATGCGGCTATTAAACTGAATCCGAAAAATGCGGTGAGCTATAATTACAGAGGTGTGGCCAAAGGCGAAAGCAGGCAATTTGTAGAAGCCCTGAAAGATTTTGATTACTCCATTAAATTAAAATACGATTATGCCGCTGCTTTTGTGAACCGCGCTGCGGTTAAATTTGCCAGTAAAGATAAACACGGCGCCTGCGATGATCTTAACAAAGCTGATAGTTTGGGCGATGAAATGGCCATCCAGTTAATTGAAACCTATTGTAAACATTAATACCAATTTTTGAAATAGAGATTTAGTGAGTTAAAGAATAAAACATTAAACTTGATCTCTGAATAATCAATAACTCATCAATTCAATAATTCACTAAATAAATGAAGACAGCCGTATTTAGAAAGGCCAATTTTAATTCTGCACACCGTTTGCATAACCCGCACTTTGATGATAAAACCAATCAGGAAGTATTTGGTTTGTGCAACAATCCCAATTACCATGGACATAACTACGACCTTATTGTAAAACTGGTTGGCGAAGTAGATGAAAAAACGGGCTATGTTTTCGATCTGAAAATATTGAACGACATTATTAAAGATGAGATCATTGAACGTTTTGACCATAAGAACCTGAATCTTGACACTGCCGAATTTAAAACACTGAATCCTACCGCCGAAAATATTGCCCGCATCATATACGAGTTACTTCGGGCAAAAATAGATCTGCAATACGAACTTGAAATTACCTTATATGAAACGCCACGTAATTATGTGGTTTACCCCGTAAAGTAATGAAGTTTTGTTTTTTTGGTGTAGTCTTGTTATTTATTGGTTGTTCAACAAACTCCCAACAAACAAACAGTTACACAAAACATGAAACTGTTTTACAATTAAAAAAGGAAAAAGTGAAAGTGCACGACACCTGTGCATTAGAGCGCCTGTTCATTCAAAAGAACCTTGTTAATATTAGCTCTTTGGACCCTTCTATTCGGGTGGTACTCCACTACTCTACCGATCAAAATTTTTTAAATAAAGCATTGTATAATGGCTTAACTGATTGTTATTTGCCCTGCGATGTTGCCATTAAATTGAGCAATGCTCAACAGTTTTTGCATGCGCAGTTTGCCAACTACCATTTAATTGTGTTTGATGCCGTACGACCTTTACACATTCAAAAACAAATGTGGGATGAATTGGACCTGCCTGCAAAAGAAAAGATCAATTACCTGGCTCATCCCAGCGATATTTCGCTACACAATTACGGTGCTGCTGTTGATATAGGCATCATTGGAGATAACGATGTATTATTAGATATGGGCTCAGCCTTTGATTTTTTTGGTGAATTAAGCGAACCCAAAAGAGAAAAAGAATTAGTGGAGAACGGCAAACTATCAAAGGAAGCATTGGCAAATCGGTTGCTACTAAGGAATGTGATGACCAAAGCAGGCTTTACGCCTATTACTTCCGAATGGTGGCATTTTAATGCTACCAACAAAGTTACGGCTGCAGCCAGGTATGAGTTGATTGAGTAAGTACTTAAATCAAGTATGTTCCAATTTGATTACGTCAACCTGATTCAGGGTCTCAACAATCATAATCTGAATCTAAGAGATGCTGAATCAAGTTCAGCATGACGCGAAAGGATTACACAAGCACTGAACTACCCTTTTTTAAATATTTACCTATCAGGTAATGCCCTAAATAGATCAACGGAATTAATGCCAGAGCAACCAATAATTTAAATGCATAACCCCAGCTGGCATTCACCAGAAACTCGGAAAAAGGCCATTTACCAGGCAATACAAATGCTATGAATTGAACAACAAACGTATCGATCAACTGGCTAACCATCGTACTACCTGTAGCCCTCAACCAGATATGCTTATCGCCTGTTAATTTTTTAAAGAACCAGAACATGTATACGTCTACCAACTGCGACAATAAAAAGGCAATAATGCTTCCTATAATGATCCATTGCGACAATCCAAAGACCGTGTGGAAAACACTGTCGGACACCGGTGAAAAAGATGTAGCCGGAATATTTAAAGCGATCGTTAAAAGGATAAAGGTGAATGAAATTAAACCTACAGTTATATAGGTCAATTTTTTCACGCCATCTTTTCCATAGTATTCGTTAATAAGATCTGTGAGTAAAAAGATAACCGGCCAAAGAATGATCCCTATGCTTTGAGTAAACAAACCAAAAAACTGAACCAGCTTTCCACCAATCAATTCAGCCACAATAGCATTGGTTATAAAGAAACCTGCCAGTATTAGAAAAACTATATCTCGTCTGTTTTTAAAATCCACAATATGTTAATTTGTACAAGATTATAAAAAATTACATTCGTTTACAATTTTTATTAAATTTATACACTTGTAATGGCCCTAAAAAAAATCCAAATAGTCAAATGGTTCTACATTTCATTGATACTATCCTGTATAGCTTCGATGGGTTATACCCAAAATATTAAATTTAAACGTTTAAGTATTGATGAAGGCTTATCGGCAGTTACTGTCAATACTATTTTTCAGGATTCAAAAGACTTTATCTGGGTAGGCACACAGGATGGCCTTAATCGCTACGACGGCTATCATTTTAAAGTGTTTAAGAATAATTTATCTGATAAAACCTCTATTTCATCTAATGATGTAAAATGTGCGTTTGAAGATAAACATGGCATTATGTATTTTGGGAGTAATGGCGGCGGTCTTTCTATCTATAACAGGGAAACAGAGTCATTTTTAAATTTAAGGGCCGGGCTTGGGTTAAATTCATTATCTAACAACCTGGTAAAAGATATCATAGAGCTTAATGATGCCGAATTATTGATCTCTACAGCAAACGGTATTAATTTATATAATAAGGATACCAGAAAATTTAAACAGATCTATTATAACAATACAGAAATTAATTTCACGAAATTTTTAAAAGACTCTAACGGAAATATTTGGGTAGGATCTGAGTCTAATTATTTTTTTGAATATGATATTGAGCATTCAACATTAATTAATTATGAACTACCTGAACGTTTTACGGAAACAGACAACAACATTAATATTGCCAGGAGAAACATTTATGAAATTACCCAAAATAAAGACAAATTGATTTGTGGTTCAGATGGCGGTTTATTATTTTTTGATCTGACTACAAAAACCTATACCAACATATTTTCTTTAGGAGAACGAGACAATCGATATAATAACCGTGTGAAATGTTTTGTGAATACAGTAGATTCAAATAAGATCATTTATGGAACCTGGGGCGGTTTGGTTAAATTGAATTTAAAGGATTTTTCATATACAATCGAAAAGAAAAACGAAAAATCGATCAACTCTTTATCGAGCGATAAGATCTCATGTATTCTTAAAGATAAGCAACATAACCTCTGGGTTGGTACAGAAGAGAACGGCCTTAATATCTATTTTAATTCATTAAATAAATTCCCTTTATATAATGCAAGCAATGGTTTAATAAGTGACTTTGTATATTCATTATACCAACTCAACAACAAGAACATTTTAATTGGCACTGAAAGTGGCTTGTATAGTCTAAATCCTCAAACAAATGTTGTAAGTGATTACAACGCTTTACTAAAAAAACATTCGGCAAATACGATCTTAAGTATGCTGGAAGACAACCGGGGAAATATTTGGATCGGTACTTACGGCCAGGGTATTATTGTATACAATCCTACTACTAAAAAAGACATTAAACTGCTTGCAGATAAAAACCTGGGAGGTACGGTGATGAAAATTATACAGGACCAGGCTGGGGTTATTTGGGTAGCAACGTACAAAGATGGCCTGTATTCAATTAATCCAAATACATACGCTGTTCACCGTTACACAACGTTAGAAGGATTGTCGTCGAATAATATTTATTTTGTTTATGAAAACAGATCTGATCATACGTTGATGCTAGGGACTGATGGCGGCGGATTATGTATTATTGATTTTGTGTTAAGTGTTGAAAAACCAATGGTTTCGATCTATAAGCACATCGAAAACAAAAACTCTATTAGCTCAAACAGCATCAATAGTATATACAAAGATAAACATGGTATTTTTTGGATCGCCACCAGTAATGGATTGAACAGGTTTGATATTAAGAAAAAAAGTTTCACAGTTTATTCTGAAAAAGATGGTTTACCTAATAGTTATATTTATGATGTTATTCCTGACAAAGACAACAATCTATGGTTACCAAGTAATTTTGGCTTAACTAAATTTAATCCTTATGTAAAAAATGAAAGTACCTCAGCTTTTGTAAATTACAATACCAATGATGGTCTTCAGGCGCGCGAATTTAACCAGGGAGCCTCTTTTTTATGCAAGGATGGAAAAATACTGGTTGGCGGAATTGCCGGCTTTAATTACTTTGATCCCTCCTCTATTAAAGCAAGCAAGATCACACCTAACTCCTATATCTATTCCTATTCCAGGCAGGGAAAAAATGTGCCAAGCGATACAAATATTTCTTACAAAAAGCATCTTGAATTAACTTATAAAGAAAACTACTTCACATTTGAATTAATTGCATTAGATTATGTATCGGTTGAAAAAACAAAATTCATGTACTACCTGGAAGGTTATGACAAAGACTGGTCATCGCCAACCTCAGTTCGCTTTGTATCCTATACCGAATTACCCGGCGGAGAGTATATATTTAAAGTTAAGGCAACCAACAGCGATGGTGTTTGGAATGAAAAACCAACTGAGATACGAGTTAAAGTTATTCCACCCTGGTGGAAAACAACCTGGTTTTATATTTTATCCATTATTTTAATAACCGGTGGCGTGTTTGCATTTATTAGCTACCGCACACGTTCCATTAAAAAAGAAAATAAGATCTTAGAAAATAAAGTTGAAGAACGTACCAAAGAATTAGCAGAAAAGAATAGGGATATTACCAGCAGTATTGAGTATGCCAAACGTATACAGGAAGCTATTTTGCCATCAAAAGAGTTGATCTTTTCGAAATTAAAAAATGCCTTTATCCTATATAAACCAAAAGACATTGTAAGTGGCGATTTTTATTGGTTTGGAGAAAAGAACGACTACAAGATCATTGCTGTAGTAGATTGTACGGGGCATGGTGTGCCGGGTGCATTTATGAGCATGATAGGTCACAATCTATTGAATCAGATCGTTTCTGAAAAAGGGATTTCCGATCCAGGACAAATATTGGAAGAGTTGCACAAAGGTGTTCAGTCCGCTTTAAAACAAGGGCATAATGATGTTAATACAAACGATGGAATGGATGTGTCGTTGCTGGCCATTAATACTGAAACACGAAAATGCTTGTGGGCCGGTGCTTTCAGAACTTTGGTTATTGTAAACGACGAAGGAGAATTGGATAAAATAGATGGTAACAAATATCCTGTAGGTGGTGCACAACTTGATTCTGAACGCATTTTCACAACACACAGCCGCCAGTTGAACAAAAATGACATGTTATACATGTCAACCGATGGTTATGCCGATCAATTTGGAGGGTCAAAAGGCAAAAAGTTCATGATCAGACAGTTTCATGAGAATTTGGTTGCCGTACACCAATACAGCGTTTCGGAACAGCAAAAAGAGCTCGAAAAACAATTCAACGACTGGAAAGGTGGTTTTGAACAGGTAGATGATGTATTGGTCATTGGAATAAAAGTTTAAAAAAAAAAGAAAAAAGTGTTTTTTAAATAAATAAAGTTTTTATATTTGATTTATGAATTTGGCATTTTATTTGTCTAAATAGAATCACAAAAAAACATAAAATGAAAAAAGTTAGCATTATATCATCCATATTAATCGTTTCATCGATCATCACCTTGAATTCTTGTAAAAAGAAAACAGAAGTTGATAATGAGTCTCAATCAGTAGTTGATAATGCTATGTGTGAGCAACAGTTCATGTCTATTCAGCCTGTTGTTAACGAAAAAGGTATTAACCAGGCTGGGATCAAAAGAACAACTGCTTGCGAAACATTTTCTATTTTAGGTGCATTAGGTAATCCTACAATTACACCAAGTGCAAGCGATACAACTGATGCCAATGGTGATGACAAATACGATAATGGTCCTGTTACTTTCCAGATCAATTATGGTACCACCGGATGTGTGGCAAATGATGGTTTATCTTTCAGAACCGGCGCTTTAAATATTACAACAGAAAAAAGATGGTCGGAATTGAATCATGTAATAACTATTGATCTGGTTGGTTATAAAGTAAATAATGTAACTTTCTCTGGTCAGCTTAAAATTACAAGAACAAATGCAACCAGTGTTACCCTCGAAGTAATTAATGGTCACTGTACGGATGGTTCATGGAGTATTGATTATTCTGGAACAAAAACATTAACGCAAACAGGAGGAATCGGCACACCTAACATTGAGGCAGATGATGTTTTCTCTATCACAGGCAGCTCTTCAGGTAAAAACAGAGAGGGCCGTGGATTCACTACAACTATTACCAATGCATTAGTTAAAAAATCAGATTGTAAATACATTACATCAGGAAGTTTGGATCTGACACCTGAAGGATTTAAAACCAGAACAGTGGATTTTGGTAATGGTTCTTGCGATGATGATGCTACTTATACTGTTAATGGTCAAACTATTTCATTTAAATTAAAATAAATTGATTTACAATCATATTATGATTGATGCGTTCAACATATACGACAAAATGGACAAGAATAATATTCTCCTGTCCTTTAAAGGAGATATTACTTCTGAACTGCTGACGTCTATACTCCAGATCATGGAGAATAAGATGGATAACATGCAGGAAGAGCCAAAGACCAAAAAGAAGGTCTACAATGTGTTGGTTGAATGCCTTCAAAACCTATATCATCACATGGATGATGCCACCGATTTTAACGGTGACAAGAACAGAAGCGCGATTTTCATGATCGCTAAAAATAATGGTTCTTACAACATCATTACCGGAAACTACATTTTGAACGAAAACATATATGGTTTAAAGACCCGTTTAGATGAAGTTAACGCCTTGAATAAAGATCAATTGAAAGATTACTACAAATCCGTTTTAAATAATGGAGAAATGTCATTAAAAGGTGGCGGCGGACTAGGAATGATTGATATTGCCCGTAAAACAGGTGAAAAATTAGATTACGATTTCTTGGAAATTGACAATAAAGTTTCTTTCTTTACACTTATTATAAAAGTTACACAACCTCAATTAATATAAAAAAACAGATCACTATGGAAAAATACGCTATCGAAGGCACACCAAAAACACCAACTATATCATTTGATATACAAGGAGGTTTATTAGAAATTAAAGGACGTTCTATTCCTGAAAATTCAATCGAATTTTACAAGCCATTAGTTGATGCTTTAGATAAATATTCTACAGCATCTAAACCGGCAACTACTGTTAATATTCAATTAGAATACTTCAACACAAGTTCTTCTAAATGCATCCTTGATGTATTTAAGAAATTAGAAGCTATTCATAAAGGTGGAAGTGCA
Organism: Bacteroidota bacterium; assembly: GCA_040386075.1. Taxonomy (GTDB): domain Bacteria; phylum Bacteroidota; class Bacteroidia; order B-17B0; family Aurantibacillaceae; genus UBA4416. The sequence goes on along the minus strand of JAZKGE010000065.1, from coordinate 21,958 downwards.
GTTACCATTAACTGGCATTATGAAGAAGATGATGAGGATATGTTAGAAGCTGGTGAAGATTACCAGGCAATTATCAATATTCCATTCAAAATGGTTCAGGTTGCTGAATAATTTTAAATATAACAATGTTCAAAAACCCCGAAATTTCGGGGTTTTTTTATGGCCATTCAGCAATATTTGATTAAATTTGTTGTCTCAAAAAAAAGAAATAATTTATGTCTAAAATTACCGATCTATTAGGAACACAAGCTGACAGTTTATTAAATCACACTTGTAAAACAATATCAAAAGATCATATTGTAGTTCCAAGTTCTAACTTTGTTGATCAAACTTTTGTATACAGTAACCGAAACCCTCAGGTTTTAAGAAGCTTGCAACAATTATACGGAACAGGACGCCTGGCCAATACCGGTTATATGAGCATTTTACCTGTAGATCAAGGTATTGAACATAGCGCAGGCGCATCCTTTGCCCCTAACCCTATTTATTTTGACAGCGAGAACATTGTGAAACTGGCTATTGAAGGCGGTTGCAATGCTGTAGCATCCACTTACGGCGTTTTAGGCTCTGTTGCCCGTAAATACGCTCACAAAATTCCTTTTATCGTAAAGATCAACCATAACGAATTCATCTCTTACCCTAACAAATTTGACCAGATCATGTTTGGTTCAGTAGAAGATGCATATAACATGGGTGCTGTTGCGGTTGGAGCTACCATTTATTTTGGATCAGCCGAATCAGGTCGCCAGATCGTTGAAGTAGCACAGGCTTTTGAACGCGCTCATCAATTAGGTTTAGCAACTATTTTATGGTGTTATACCCGTAACAGCGGATTTAAAAAAGACGGTGTTGATTACCATACAGCCGCCGATCTATCTTCGCAGGCTAACCACCTAGGAGTTACTATTCAGGCTGATATCATTAAACAAAAATTATCTGATAAAAATGGCGGATATAATGCGATCGGACATGGTAAAACACATCCAAAAGTATATTCTGAATTAACTACTGATCATCCAATTGACTTATGCCGTTACCAGGTAGCTAACTGCTATATGGGTAAAATAGGTTTAATTAACAGTGGCGGCGAAAGTAAAGGCGCTTCGGATATGGCCGAAGCGGTTACTACAGCAGTTATCAATAAAAGAGCAGGCGGACAAGGATTAATTTCGGGTCGTAAAGCATTCCAAAAACCAATGAAAGAAGGCGTTGAATTATTAAATACCATTCAGGACGTTTATTTAGATAAAACAATTACAGTAGCATAACCAGTTAAAGAATTGGAGAATTGAAGAGTTATAGAATTTTAGTAACTCAATATTTCAACAAATCAATAATTCAATAATTATAAAGAAATGGGTTGGTTTAAAAGATTAAAAGAAGGTATTACCACTACTACTACCGAGAAGAGAGAGACTCCCGAAGGATTATGGTACAAATGCCCATCGTGTAAAAAGATACATACCGCGCAGGATCATAAAGCGCATCAGCATGTTTGCATAGATTGCGGGTACCACGAACGTATAAACAGTGCTGAGTATTTCGAGATCATTTTTGATGAGAACCAGTTTACCGAATTGCATGAAAATTTAGTAAGCGGTGATCCTTTGGAATTTACCGACACTAAAAAATATGCCGACCGTTTGGTTGACTCTATTAAAAAATCGGGATTAAAAGATGCTTTACGAAGCGGATATGGCAAAGTAAATGGTAACGACCTGGTTGTTTGTTGCATGGACTTTGGTTTTATTGGCGGATCGATGGGAAGTGTGGTTGGAGAAAAAATATCGCGCTCCATTGATTTCTGCTTAAAAACAAAAACCCCTTTATTGATCATTTCAAAATCGGGCGGTGCCCGTATGATGGAAGCAGCCTTTTCATTAATGCAAATGGCCAAGACCTCAGCAAAATTATCGCTGATGGATAAAGCGGGCATTCCATATATTTCTTTATGTACCGACCCAACAACAGGTGGTGTTACGGCAAGTTATGCCATGTTAGGCGATCTTAACATCTCTGAACCGGGAGCATTAATTGGCTTTGCCGGCCCGCGCGTGGTAAAAGAAACCATTGGTAAAGATTTACCAAAAGGATTTCAAACAGCGGAGTTTGTATTAGAGCATGGCTTTTTAGATAAGATCATTCCAAGAACAGAATTAAAAGCAAAACTGGCAACGCTGTTGCAGATGTTTAAGAATTAAGATTCTATAAAATATAATAAAAAAGCCCATTCACTATTGATTGGGCTTTTGTTATTTAAAAATAGTCTCTAGTCGCTGCAAATTATTTGTATTACTTTTTAATAATGGCCTAATTATAACTACATTAGTTAAAGAAATATAACACTATATAAAATGATGAATAAGCTCAAATATATTTCACTCGTTTTAATACTCGAATGCTGTCTGTCCTGCAAAAAAACAGCAGCGCCCGATCCCATGCCCCCACCGCCCGCTGTCACCACTGGATTTTACGGTTACATTTATTTAAGCGACTTTATCTGGCAACAACATAGTTCTGTCATTTTAAGCGGCAATGCAACCGCCGAGTTCAATGATGTGATGTACAACAATGAAGTTCCGGATATAGCGCCTAAAGATGCGGGAAACGTTATTCTAAACGGTGTACAATTAGAAAGAAACTATGGCTTTTTTGCTACAGACTACAGGGATTCAACACACACCATTTTCACATCGCCCTTTACCATAACTACAACCGGAAGTTCAAGTATACCATCCTTTACATTGTCTAATAACAGCACGTATCCGTCATTTAGTAACTTCAGTCAATTAACTGATACACTGGTTAAATCGCAAGGCTTTAATTTTACGCTTACCAATGTGGCCAATGCCGATTCGTTATTTGCGTTTATCCAGCCCCTACCCTATTATAAACATATTGCCATAAATGGTCAATCCTCTGTTACCGTTAATTTTACTGCAGCGGAGCTAGCCGTATTAGATCTAAGTAACAACAAGATCATTAACTTTCATTTCTACAAATACGAAACCGCCTATCAAAGTAATAAACCTTATAAGGTTACTTTATTAAAAGGATATTCAAAAGATGTTTTTATAAAAAATTAAGCGCGATACTAAATCAGCTTCTCCCCTTCCGGTTGTTCATCTTTAAAATAAACATCAATGCACACCAGCATTGCTAAAAAGCCCCAGAAAGGAACGGATGCTTTATCAGTATCAAGAAAGTTATTTAAGAAACCATGTACAAAATAAGTACTCATTCCCATAAGAATAGTAATGGTAAGTATTTTCATGGATCTATCCTTCACACTATAAACCAGCCTGTAGCCCAGGAACATGACTGCAAACACTAAAATAATCACAATGAGTGCACCTAGAAAGCCCTGTTCACACAATGGCCCTAAATATTCGCTATGTGCATTTCCTTTATCGCCAAAGTTGGTGGAGATAACCGTTTTTAAACTACTTTTTTGATAAGGTGCATATAGAAACTGGTAAGTTCCCGGACCAAAACCTAATACCGGTTTATCCTGGAACATTTGCAGGGCACAGCTCCAGCGATTCAATCGTTCGAGGTTTGAAGCGTCTGTAGAAATATTCGACATGGACTCGATGTTAGCAGTAATATCTCCATCAGAGTCGGTATTATTTCTTCCCAGGATCATCAAGATCTCGGTTTGAAATGACATGAACAACACAATGCTTGCAATGAGCGTAAAGAGGATAGTTCTGAATTTTATTTTTAATAACAAGCTAATTAATACGGCTAACGAAACTACTAAACTTAACCAACCCGCTCTTGCAAACGACACTATGATGGAGATAATAAAAATAGTGAGCAAGCCAAAACATACTATTTTGATCATTGCAGAAATGTTCTTCATAAACAGCATACCACACATTACCGGAATATACATGGCCAGGGCTGCTCCATAAGCCGTATGATCATTGTAAAAAGGAGATACGATCCAATCGGCGATCTTCTCATCAAAAGAATAAGCGGCGTGTTTGTAGGTAGTAACAATAGCTACAATAGCAAGTGCAAACGAGTAGAACAGTATATGATTAATGATGGCACGTTTTCTTTTAAATAGCTGTGTGCATATAAAATAGCATGAAACCAGGAACCATGTACGCGACAGGATAAATTTAATGGAAATTACCGGCAATTCGCTGGTAATGGTTGTTACCAGTATCCAAAGCATTTGAATAAAAATAATAACCGTTATGGGATGCCTTAAGATACGTTTATCGGTTACGCCACTGCTTAACTCATTTAAAAAGTAGATAAGTGTGATGCCTATCATCAAAGGTTCGGCAGGCAAACTTAAATTCAGCCCCTGGTCGTAACCCAGTTCTTTTAAACTAATAGCTAAAGGGGTAGAAAAAACCATCACGTACATGATCTTTTCAATGTCAAAAATGGCTAATAAAACAATGAGTATGATAAACGGCAGCAAATTGAAAAGATAGAACATATCTTTTGCAAAGAGTAATACATAAGCATTAATTAAAATATAGCTAATGATTACAAAATAAAATACGGCTGTATTTTTTAGCTTAAGCAATTTTTTGTTTCTTAATATTTAAAAATATAATAACAATACAAGCTATTAAAAGCGACGACAAGGTTATGATAGCTACAATCAATGAACGTATCGGGTAACATTTACTATCCGGCAATGTAGGTTTGGAAACCACATTGGTAAAACTAATTTTATTGGAGAAATCAAGATGGTATTTATCGATGTTTGTTCTTAATTCGTTGTAAGAAATGATCTGGCTTGTAATAACATCCCGTAATCTTTCCAATTCTGTTCTCTGAAGTTTTAAGCCTTCGGCCGTTTTAGAATTTGCTTCTGATAAATTAGGGCTTTTAGCTAATTCTTTGGAAATATATTTGGATTGGTACTGAAAATCAACAATATTATATTCTTTACGAATGGAGTTGATCATGAATTTTAACGAGTCAACCTTTTGTGAAGATAGCTTTAATTCTTGTTCATTATTGGCCATGTATTCGCGCAATCTTTCTTTTTTAACTGTCATTATCAATTCATTGGCCGCATCAATTATGCCCTGCACTAATTTTTTTGACATTTCAGGTGACTGATCCTTTACCGAAATTTCAATGGATTCATAAAGCGTAGCGTTAATTGTAACCAACTCTTTATACTTTAAATTAAACCAGGTTTGGTGGCGGGGATCCAAAGTATCAATATTATAATGCGCATAAAGCTTAAATTTTTCGCGAACGGCTACTTTAACCTCTTCACTATTGAACCATTGCAATAATTGTTCAGTATTAGATTCTTCTGAACTTGGACTAAGATTAACCGGATAAACAACAGCATACGATTTAAATAACGGTTTTATTACCATGGGTGATGAGATGAATATACCAACTATAATTGCCAGAACTGCCACTATAGTCAATTTTTTCCAATGAGGTAATAACCCTTTTAAAATATCTTCTGTTTTAAAATTTTCCATTATTCTGGGTTTTGTGAATTTAAATGATGGTTTATTTTTTTTTTTAATTCAGTAAAGCGTTCTGCAAACAAAAGGTAGAGAAGAGCTAATAAAAACGCAGACGCAGTAGACAACAGAACAATTAAAAAACGGTAAGGTTTGGCTTTTTGCTCATCGGCAATGGCTTTATCAACAATAAATTTTGAAGGCATGGCATTGTTGTAATTAACGATGGCCTCATCATATTTATTTTTGATAATAGGGTATTTTAATCGGTATTTTTTAAGATTACCGTAAACGTTATCATATGCTAAACCATACTTTTTAAGCAGATCTAATTTAGTTTGTAAATTCTTTTGCCCCGATTGATTACCACTTTCAACCGCTTTTGCCATGCTTTTCGAATAGGCTTTTATTTCGGCTGAATAATCTATCACGCCTAATTCCTTAATGATCTGTAAACTATCTTCCAGTTCATTGATCCGGTGAATAGTGCTGTAATATTCATCCTTTGTGATCTGAAGTGCCTCCTTAGCAACCTCCCGGGTCATGTGAAATTTAACTGTATCAGCATAAGCAACAATTGAATTGGCAATTTTTGCCGACCTCTGAGCTACATAATCATAAACCTCAACCCTGATAGAAACAAAATTGGTACGCTTAAAGCTTACCATATCTTCCCATTTTAGCTTAAGGTAATGCTGGGAATTAACGTTATTCTTTTCAATATCCCAATTTGTCCAAAGATCATACTGATCGGCAATCCGGGTTCTTATTTCAGTTGAGTTTAATATTTGTAATAGTTTTTCAGCATCGTCTTCGTCCCCCAGATCCATGTAATCTTCCTGGGCACCCTGGTTTTGTTCTATCAATAATTTTGATACTGAAAAGGTACGCGACGGAAATACAATAACCGTTGCTTTATATTGTGGCGATAAGAAAAGAGCTACTGCAATAGAGAGTGCCGCTGCAATAATGGACACAATGATCAGCTTTTTTCTCCAGGTATATATCTTAGCTAAAAGCTTAATCGACTCGTTATTTAAATCTGAATGATTCATCGGGCAAATATACTATTTTCATATATATAACAGCTTTTTTTAAGGGGAAATAGGTCGCTAATAATCAGGTAATTAGTTATAACGCTACTTATACTTTATAAACCTTAATATAGACTTCAGGTTTATTAATCCCGAAACAAAAGCCCAGATACCACAAAAAACAACCATAATTGTAAAATTAACTTCCCACATAGGAGTAAAAGACTTGGATAAAATGTTAAATATGATGATGCCTACGATAAATACAACAATGGCAATAATAAGACGCACATTGATCTTAAATTTGAATATTTTATAAACAAAATAAATTTGAATTGCTGCAGTAAAAAATTGAGTAATTAAGCTTGAATAGGCACTGCCCAAAGCCTTATGATTTGGAATTAGAATTACATTTAACACTAAATTTATTAATATGCCTATAATGGCCATAATATTTAATTGTTTGAGATTACCATTAGCCGTTAATAAAGTACTAAAAACATAAGTGGAAGAAACAGCAGTAAAACATAGCATTAAAATACTGAATTCGTGTTCTGAATCGGTAACACCATGGTTAATTAATCCTGATAATTCATAAGAATAAAAAAAGCAACCTACCGACACAATTAACGCAGGCGTGATCAATAAAATAAATGACAGTTTCACGAGTTGTTCAACGCTTTCTTTTTGCTTTAACATTTTACTGAAAACAGGTATTAGCTGCATTGCAAATAATAAAGGCACCATATTACCGGCTTCCAGCAATCGAAATGCTTTTGCATAAATACCAGCCTGTTCAGCTCCTTCACCTTCAGGTAACAAATAACCTAACATCACACTATCCAATCGGTTATAAAAGGTCATCAGTAGTACCAGGATAGCAAAAGGAAAACTTTGCTTTAAGATCATTAAACTAAATGGCCAGTTCCATTTTAATTTAAAATGATCTGTTTTAAAGAGTACAGCTAAGAATGCAATAATCGTTGTTAAGGCATAGCCGGTTGTTTGTGCATAAACAAAGATCATAATATCTATCTTATACCCAAACCAAAGTAATAAAAATGGTGCGCAGATCAGCATCATTAAAACCCTGTCGGCTACTGAGATAAAAGTATCTGTTTTAAATAAATGTAACCCTAACAGGCTGGACCGTAAATATAAGATCATACTAATTAAAAACTGGTTAACCGCAAGTAGAGATAACAGCTTCATGAATCTGAAATCATATCCTATTATTAAACCTAAAAGAACTGTAACAATGAAATATATGATCCCTAAAACCAATTTCAATGAAAACAAACTACTGAAATGCTTGGTTAATAAATGGTTATTTTGAGCAATATTTTTATTATTGAAATTGGTTACTCCAAAATCCAATATAATGTTTAGCAAAAAGGAGAAATTAAAAAGGATCGCATATTCTCCATAAGAAGCATTGCCGACTGCATTTTGAACCTCAGGTTCAATACCTAATGCCCAAAATGGCTTAATTAATAAATTAAGGACAATTAAAAAAGCAATATTTTTAACAAACTTCTTCTGTTGCATAAAACGGATGGCAAATATATTGTTTTTTGTGGTTGTTCAATGAATATTAACAAGGCTTCACCATTGTTTTACGAAAATAATATAATTTCTTTGCATAGTCAGTTCGAGTGTTTTTTGCTGCTTCTTCTGCAAAAAATGTATCGAGAACTTTTTGTCTACTTCTCGATACGTCTTTGCAAAGCACAGGTAAAGACACTCGAAGTGACAGTACTTGGTTCTTTGATTACAACGCCAATTCTATCATTGGATCCCAGTAGTGTTTTTTAAGATCAACCACTTTATCGTTCTCTACTTTTATTTTTTCCTTTTCGAGCAATTCCTGCATCTCGAAAGGAGTGCTGAAATGATGTTTACCCGTTAGTTCTCCGTTACGGTTAAGCACCCGATGTGCGGGAACTTTTTTCTTTTGCGAATGTGCCGCATTCATTGCATAACCCACTATGCGGGAAGAACCTTTTGAGCCCAGATAACACGCGATGGCTCCGTAACTGGTTACCCTGCCTTTAGGTATTAAACGTACTACCTGAAATACCTGCTCAAAAAAATCGGATGGTGTTTTTGCCATTATTATTACTGTATCATTAAATTACAACCCCGTATATCACTGTTATCAAATCTTCCAAGTATCTCAAAATGAGAATCTTGATTTATTTTTCCCAGATCTTTAGTTTCAATAAATGAACAGGAATGAATATTTGCCAGATCTATCACATTAATACCTCCACCTTTTGAACTTTTCACATACGAAAAAGGGTCGTTCATGTCTCTCACTAAAATTTTCATCCACGGCGGACATTCAAATGAGCCATTTCCTTTCGAATAAGCCTGGGATAATAATTCGGTCATTCCATACTCGCTATGAATAGAAGAAACTTTAAACGCATTTTTTAAAACCGCGTGTAATTCTTCTTTCAACAGCTCTTTCCTCCTGCCCTTCATTCCACCGGTTTCCATTACGATAAAGTGTTCGCTGAGTTCCACTCCCATTTCTGCCAGATCTAACAAAGCATAAGTAACGCCCAGTAAAATAGTTTTTTGTCCGGTTTGTTTAAGCTTATCAATCGTATCTTTTAATTCACTCAGGTTGTTTAAATAAAAACCGCTGTGCGGATGTTCGCTTTCCTTGATCAGTTTATCGAACATATATACCAGCGATGAGCCGGTTCTTTCTAAATAGTTGGGCAATAATGCCAGAATGCAGTACTCAGAAGGTTTTCCATAAAACAATTCGAATCCTTTGGTAAACGAGCTTTCATAAATTGTCACATCATTTACGTAATGTTTTGAAGTAATCTGTCCCGTAGTGCCGCTGCTCGAAAAACAGAGTGTTTTTTCGGTCACTTCTCCGCAAACTACTTCCCGGGATTTAAAAAACTCAATAGGCAAAAAAGGGATCTGTCTATAATGTGTTATCAAGCCCAGATCTTTCTTCAAATTCAACACATATTTATTATAAACCGGGTTATTTCTGAATTGGTATTCGAATACATGTAATGCCACTGAATTAAAGATAGCGTCATCAGTATCGGCTGTCAATCCAAATACTTTTTTTTGCATATCTTTTAATATCGACACGTATTTATTAATTTATTTTTCCGTAAATTTATGCTGAATTATTCATGAAGAGATCTTTTTTTAAATATTTATTATTTGCTGCGGCAATTGCACTGGTTACCTATGCCTGTGTAAAAAAAACAACGTATCCCACAACACCAACTATTGAGTTTAAAGACTTTATTGCCTTTACCGGTGATTCTGCAGATCTTCAGATTACTTTTAAAGACGGTGATGGTGATATTGGCGTTGGTGAAAGTGATGTTACACCTACATTTTTTTATACTTATTATTATAAAGATACTGTTACTAATCAGTACCGCGCTTATTACCGTCCTATTCCTGCGCCAGGCGATACGTTACGAATTGGTTACAATGTGAAGTCCCCTTCAGATTCGTATAAGGGAAAACCAATTAACGGTGAAATGAGTATTCGATTGCAGCAATCCAGACATGATGATTGGGTAAAGAACGTTAAATATGTTTTTTATTTATTGGATGCGGCAGGTAACAAAAGTAATGTAGTTACAAGTCCGGAAATAATCCTCAAATAATTTATAACAATTAATTGCCCTACCCTTTTTTCTCTCCTTATTTTCTAAAATCAGTTTATGTGTAAAATAATAAATTCATTTTATATATTTACCCTAACTAAATCATTAAACATGAAGAAACAATTACTTTCTATCGGCCTTGGCCTTTTTACATTAGGAACCAGCTTTTCGCAAACGGCAGATAAATGTGCTGCCATGCCTGCATACAATATACGTTTGCAAGATCCTGTTGCTAAAGCAAATTTTATAAATGCGGACAATGCGGCCAAAAACTGGTTAGCTAATCCTGTTAATAAAACGACAGCGGCACAAAAACAGAATTCAATCATTATGATCCCAGTGGTTGTGCATGTGGTTTATAAAAATGCAGCTCAAAATATCCCTGATACGCAGATCGTTCGCCAGATACAGATCCTCAATGACTGTTATCGTTTAACAAATCCCAATTTTGCTAACACACGTGCCATATTTGATACGATAGGAGCAGATACTGAAATCCAGTTTTGTTTAGCTGCAACTGATCCCATAGGAAATCCAACAACAGGCATTATCCGTAAATCGGCTCCTACCAATGCTCAGTTCGATCCTATTTTTGGATTTGATAAAGTAAAAAGTTCGCTCACCAACGGAGACGATCCTTGGCCAAATGACAAATACATGAATATCTGGGTGTGCGACATGAGTCTTTTTGGCCAGGCGTTCGTTTTAGGTTACGCTACCTTTCCGGGTGAAGTGCCTGCATTGGATGGTGTGGTTGTTCAAAGTGAGTATTTTGGATATGGTAGCGCGGCTGCACCAAATAACCTGGGAATGACAGCAGTTCATGAAGCAGGACATTTTTTTGGAATGCGTCACATCTGGGCGGATGATGATGGTGGAACTACAGGCCAATGTGATTCGACAGACTTTGTAGACGATACCCCCAACCAGGCGGCTAAATCTCAATCAGATTGTAACCTAACCATCAATTCATGCTCTAATGAATCTTCTTATTGGGGAGCTATTGATCCTCCGGATATGGTGGAAAACTATATGGATTACTCAGCAGATGCTTGCATGACCATGTTCACTAAAGGACAAAAAGCACGCATGTACTCTTATTTCAATACCGAGCCTGCCCGTTTAGCTATTAAAACCTCACCAATTACATGCTCAACCGTTGGCATGAAAGAATTATATTCTAATTTTAGTGAATATGTTTATGTATATCCAAACCCTGCAAATGAGATATTGCATGTAAACATTACTCAATTTACACCACAACATTTAAAATGTGAGATTTATAATTCAAACGGACAATTAGTGCGGGTTGTTAAACAACTGGATTTTCAGAATACGATCAACCTAAGCGACCTTTCAAATGGGATGTATGTGGTTAAAGTTTATAATTCGGAGGTAAATGCTGTTAAAAAGATCACTGTTGCCAGATAATTGGTTGATTTATTAACATTATTACACAAAAACGTTGAAATAAATCCCTCTAATTTATTTGATTAGAGGGATTTTATCATTAAAATTGTGCCTTTATTAAACAAAATCTTATTATGGCAGATATTCACTTACTTGGAATAAAATTTATAGAACAAAATACTCAGGATGGACTTGAATTTACTTACAAACCTGATGTACCTAAATTAAAAGTAATTGGCACTATTCTGATCGCTGCCGAAGAAGAAGAAGACAATGGCTGCGTGTTCTTAACTCAAAAGCAATTGAACCAGGTATTATTGGGTAAGGATGTTGATCTGAAATTAGTAGACGATACCTGGACTCCGGCTAAACCATTAAGTAAAGAGCAGATCAAAAAGATCGGTTTGGTTACTATTGATGCTGAATATTTAGGAACAGCGGGTGATGTAAGATGTTACGAAGCTTTAAAAGTATCTGAATAAATTTATCTAAAAAACAGCTATCCCTCTCAACACGAGAGGGATTTTTTTATGGCATTAAATCTTAAAACATTTGCTACACGAACTATTACTGCTGCTGTTTTTGTAGCGGTATTACTAAGCTGTATTTGTTTTAATTACGTTTCCTTCACCGGCTTGTTTTTTTTGGTTTCTATCTGGGGACTGTTTGAATTTTATCAGTTATCAGAAAAACTTGGTGCTAAACCTTATAAACTGATAGGTTATATTGCCGGTATTTGTTTGTTTTGTTACGCTATAGTTGCCAACTCCAATCTTGCACTCTTCTACCCTTCCGAAAACATTATACCATATATTCTAGTGTTTGTGTTTTGTGTGTTCATTGCGGCTTTATTTGATAATAAGCCTAACACCATTTTAAACATCACTCATACGTTAGCAGGCCTGGTGTATGCCGTTATTCCTTTCATGGTACTGGTTAACATATCCTGTATCGACAAAGCCTTTACATTTAACCATCCCGAAGGTAATTCGTATGATCATATTGCTCCCTACAATTTTCATTATGTGTTAGGCATCATTTTACTGATTTGGGCCAGCGATGTGTGTGCGTACCTGGTTGGCAGTTTTATAGGTAAACATAAATTGTATGAGCGTATTTCTCCCGGCAAAACATGGGAAGGGTCAATTGGTTCTGCCGTATTAACTATTGGCTGCTCTTTTATTATAGCTCATTGGTTTCCTGAACTGGCATTAAAGCACTGGATAGCTATTTCGCTATTGGTATGTGTTTTTGGCACTATTGGTGATCTGGTAGAATCGATGATCAAACGTCAGGCAGGTGTTAAAGATTCGGGGAGGATCATGCCCGGTCACGGGGGCATTTTAGATCGTTTTGATAGCCTTTTATTTGTGGCACCATTTGTTTATGCTTACTTAACCCTTATACAGTAGATTATTAAACATTTAGGGGTTTAAAACTCCTCAGAATTAGACTAAATGCTTTAAAATCATTATAAAATTTTATTAAATTTGTACCCCGAACTATAACTATAAAAAAACTAAACTCAAAAATCATTATGTCAACACAAACTGCAAATGAAACAGCTCACGAATCTATGTTCGAAGCCGTATTAGCCCGCTTAGATGTAGCTGCTAAATTGATGAATATGTCTGATGACGTTGCCACTATATTACGTAGTCCTATCAAACAAGTTAAAGTAAGTTTACCTGTGATGATGGATAACGGTAAAATTCAGGTATTTGAAGGTTACCGTATTGTTCACTCTACTGTATTAGGCCCATCTAAAGGTGGTATCCGTTATGCAATGGATGTTAACCAGGATGAAGTTATGGCATTAGCTGCCTGGATGAGTTTTAAATGCGCTGTGGCAAACTTACCTTACGGTGGTGCTAAAGGTGGTATCAAATGCGATCCACGTGCTATGAGTGTTGGTGAATTAGAGCGTATGACCCGTGCTTATGCTTCATCAATGAAAGATGTATTTGGTGTAAACAAAGATATTCCTGCTCCGGATATGGGGACTTCAGGGCGCGAAATGGCCTGGATCCTTGATGAGTTTAACAAAGTAACCGGGGAAGACAGCCCTGGCGTTATTACAGGTAAACCAATAGTAATTGGTGGTTCTTTAGGACGTGATGCTGCAACTGGACGTGGTGTAATGGTAAATACATTAGCTGCTTTAAAGAAAATGGGCTTAGATCCTAAATCAGTTACTGCTGCCGTTCAGGGTTTTGGTAATGTAGGTTCTCATGCAGCCCGTTTATTATCTGAAAAAGGAATTAAGATCGTAGCGATCGGTGATCATACAGCAACTTTTTATAACGAAAACGGAATTGATATAAATGGAGCTTTAGATTACGCAGCTAAAAACGGTCGTGTATTAAAAGGTTTTACCGGTGGAACTGTTATTGGTGCAAACGATATCTTAACATGTAAATGTGATGTATTAGTACCGGCTGCTTTACAAAATGTGATCTCTGAAGAAATTGCTCACAATATTCAAGCTAAACTAATTGTGGAAGGTGCCAACGGACCAACTATGCCAGAAGCTGATCATGTATTAAATGAGAAAAAGATCATTGTAGTTCCGGATATCTTAGCTAACAGTGGTGGTGTTACTGTATCTTACTTTGAGTGGGTACAAAACAAAGCAGGTTACTACTGGAGCGAGAATGAAGTAAATACGAAACACGATGAGAAAATGGAAATTGCTTTCTCAAGCGTTTGGAACAATGCGGCTATATTCAAAACATCTATGCGTATTGCTGCATACATTACAGCTTTGCAAAAAATTGAACAAGGTGTTCAGTTAAAAGGTAACTACTAGTAGTTAACTCAACTAAAACCCAAAAGCCTTTCAGTAATGAGAGGCTTTTTTATGTTTTACTATGTGCTGTTTACTGGCATAATTTTTTTAGTAAGCATATCTATGAGTGAAACTAATAAAGAACTGATCTTACGCGAAAAACTGGCTATACAAAGAACCAGGATGGCCAACCAAACTACCTTTTTATCGTTCTTAAGAACAGCCATGTATTTTATAGTAGCGGGTTTAAGTATGAAGAACCTGTTTAAAGTAGATCATAGTTTAACTTTTGAAATACTATTTTATATTCTTGGTTTTATGATCCTGCTCCTAGGAATTATTAATTACTTCAGGCAACGCAAAAAAATAAAAGAGAGCGAAATTCACATCGGCAACTATAAAACGGAGTATCTGGCAGATGATTAAATACTAATATATACAACAAAAAAGCCTTTCACTTCTGAAAGGCTTTTTTAATGGGTTTAAACAAAAAAAACGGCTGCTAAACATAGCAGCCGTTTTCTTAACCAAGCATCAAATTATTGTTTAACAACTCTTCTAATGCTTTGAGTTTTATCGTTAGATATTTTCACAAAATATACACCTGTAGCTAATGAACTAAAATCAACATTAGTAGATGAGCCTTTGATAGCTTTTTCAGAAACCGCTTTGTTTCCTAATGCGTCAAATACTTCTACAGTAAATCCATCATTATCTTTAGTCACAACTGTTAAGTTGTTTTGAGTAGGATTTGGGAATAAAGAGAAGGTAATTTCTTCTTGTTCTTTAACGCTTAATGCTGATAAATTATCAACTACAGCGAACATGCCCGGAGAAGTTACACCGTTTCTTGCCAATTGATACATTGTTCCTGATACCGTAGATGTAGTAGGTGTTACAGCATCCCAGTTACTTCCGTACTGAGAAACATAAGCCATGGTACGATCGAATGCATTCATTTCTAATGCAGCCGGCCACTCAAATTTCACGTTCATATTAACGCTTGAAGTACTTGCAGATGAAATATCCCATGTACGGTCAACAACACTTAAAGATGATGCCATATTGGCTCCTGAGCCCAATGAACCCATTGCGTAAACACCATCCCATGTATTAACACCAAGTTCAGCACTTGTACCTGCAGTTCTTTGAACATGTACGGGAGCATATCCGCTGGTAGTTCCTACAGGAAATAAAACATAAGGTGAAGATGTATTAACATTCATCATCAGCTTACCTGTTCCTTTCATCATGATAAATTCATTCATGCCTGCGCCTGTAATCATTCCTGTAGATATTACTGTAATATCATTATTATAAATTGTAATACCGCCATCCACAAAGGTTAAATTTTCAACCATTAAATTGGAACCCATCATTACATTAGATCCGTTTCCGGTATTGATCGAAAGATTTTGAAGCGTATTTCCACCGCCAATAAAGAAAATAGTATCGTTTAATCCTGCGTTAGTATTGATCATTAAATCAGAAGTAGCATTACCTTTAAATCTTCCTGACTGGGTTGAACTTAAATCACCATTAATTTGTAAAGTATTACCAAACAAGTCAATGGTTCCTTTATTTAATGTTAATGTGCCGTCAATTGTTGTATTAGAACTTATAGAAACATCTTCTCCCAAACTATTCATATCAAGCGTAACATCGCTTAATCCTGAACCTGTTAATTCAACTCCACCGCTTTTTGTATAACCTATATAATTAACGTCATAAGATGCTGTTCCATTAAAATTATTATTACTGGCCGTCATTAGAGATCCGTCATTAACAGTAACTTCTGAACCCGCGTTCATAGTAATTGTTGAGCTACTGCTGATATTCAAATCTCCTTTATTTAACATTAGTTCTCCGTTAATTGCTAAATTAGTTCCAAGAGTAGCAACACCTGAATTGTTAACATCAACGGTTAAGTTATTAAGTGTTTGTGCGCCGGTATTGAACATAAATGTAGATGCCGGTGTATTTGAAGTTTGAATAACCAAAGTTGAGGTAGCAGAACCAGAGAACATTGCTGTACTGGTCATATAATTGGTTTTAATAGTTAAACTTCTTCCGTTCAAAGCTATTGATCCCATAGTATGGTGCAAAATTCCATTAACTGTTGTATTACTTGCAAGCGTTAATGTTTGGTTTGAACCGGATAATTTCACATGCATATCGTTGAATCCTGTTCCGCCTAATTCAATACCACTTGTTTTTGAACTACCTACATACATTACATTATATGAGTTTGTACCGGCAAATAAACCACCACCGATTGCAATAGATCCATCATCTACTTTAATATTGGAGTTTGTGTTAAGTGTTAAAATAGAGCCAGAGCCTAAAGTCAAACTCCCTGCTTTTAAACATAAAGTATCCATTAAGGTTACCTGAGCTCCTAAATTCAAACTTGAATTTGAGGTAATAAAGTGATTCACTGCTAAGTCACCTGAAAAACTCATTCCTCCTACAGTTCCAAGTTCCAGGTAATATAAATTCATGTCTCCATTTCCTGATAAAGTTCCCTGATTGATCATTAAACTATGACTAGCAGTACTTGTCAATGTTCCTGACACGCTAATAGAACTTAAAAGGCTTGTTACCTGAACATCCATGTCGAGGTTAACGTTTATACCTGCCGGAATAACAATGTTATCAAGGCCGCCTACAGTAGCACCAGCTGCTCCACCGCTCCAGGTAGATGCACTTGACCAGTTACCCGACACTGTTGCCGTTATGGTTGCTGCATAACTTTTTACGGCCATGAACATACACAGCGCAGCAGTACTTAATACGATTTTAGTAAATTTTCTTTTCATTTTTTTATTTTTTAGTTGAACATTATTTTATTTATGTAATGTTTCATATAAAAATGAAATGCCATCTATAACTAGCTGATTATGAGCTAAAATCCTGTGACCCAAAGTGTGGTAGTAATCCAGTAATGAGAACTCTTTTCCTCAAATGATTAAGTGACCAACTGAAATAGAATGATTAAATGGGAAGCGATAATCTATATTTACTTGCTAGCGTCCCAGATATAATAGACATTAAGCATAATATATATCACTAAAACTATGATGGATGATCGCCTGTCAAAACGATTGGCGCGGATAATATTACCGTCTTTTTTTACAAGATTTAATGCGTGAACCGTACAAACGATCACTAAAAATATAAAAAACAAAGTAATGCCGTGTAAAGTATCGACCAGCGTAAATGATGAAGATTCAGGTAAAGCCGAATCAATCACATATTTATTTCCAATAACGGCAAACAAGGAGCCTACACTTAATCCAAAGCGGGATTCAATACTATCGGCATGAATAAAAAAGCATACGTAGGCTATGAAAAATGCCAGATACATTCCAATGAACATTTTCCAGAACAGGCCCATTGCATCTCTTACCAATCCAATATTAACCCTGTATGAACCATACTCAGAATGAGGCTTGTCAAGCTCTACGTCACCAAAAGCAGTTTCGTAATTCTTTATTTTTGTAGATACTTTAAAGGTATCTATTTTCCATCCGTGAACTGTAAATCTCGGATCAAAATGATCGCCAAACGTATCAGCAGCAAACACTAAAGCATCTGAGTCGAACTGTGAGTTTTCAATAGAAAGCCTTAGTTTTTGCCTGTCAAATGGAAAATTATCTATCTTCCATGAGTCCTTCATCACGCATTGCAGTTTCATCAGGATATAAGCTTTATTATCACTTGTATCAAGGGTTGAAAAGGATTTAACTACAGTTTTTGCCTGGGGTATCTCGAGGTTTTGCAAAAAGTCAAAATCCCTGTTCTTATATTTTAGCCACAACCATAAATTGATCGTGAATTCTTTTTGTTTAAAATCAATATCATGTATACTTGTTATATATATTCCTGTATATACAGTATCCGGGAAAGATGTAACAGGTTCAGCCTCTTGTGCCGATAAACGAGACATGAAGGAAAGCAATATACTCAGGCAAAATAGTTTATTCATGTTCTTTTTATGTTATCAAAGGTATTAAAATTTGTAAAACTGTTGGCGTTTTTGTAATTTCATGTAAAGGAAAAATTAAATGGTGATCATATTTGTTAACTCTAAATGATGAAGGCCGATGAAACCACCTGTAAATACCCAAGTCACAGAAGGCGAATTAGCCAGCTTTTGGTTTGATGAAAACGGTATCCTATATGCTCTTTCAAAAAGCACGCCACGTACTTTAGAGAAACAAAAAGAAAATTATGCGCTTATCCGGCGAATTACCAAAAACAAAAAGGTGTGTTTATTATCCGACACTACTACGGCTTCGCAACAGGATGAAGTAACCACCACTTATATGATAAAAGAAATCCCCAATTTATTTATAGCTATGGCTATAATTTCAGACTCAGCATTGGGGAGATTTACGGTGAATCATTTTCTAACTACAAATCACCAACCAATTCCCATTAAATATTTTACTAATGAAAAAGAGGCGAAAGAATGGCTGAAAAAATATTTGTAAATATTGTATCTCTGATTATCATTTAATTTAAAATACCCAATACACGGTACCGATTTTGTTTTTTTTATCCTGAGTTTTGTTCGGTTCTATTAACCATTTTTAAAACTCAGATATATCATGAAAAAAATTACAACTTTATTTTTAGTAGCCTCTGCTGTTTTAAGCAGCACAACAATTTTATCACAGGCCAGCCTTCAATGGGCCAAAGGCTGGGGTGCCAGTTTTGAAGATGCTGTAGTATCTGTAGCAACTGATCCAACAGGTAATGTTTATACACTCAGTGTTTTTAGCCAAACCGTTGATGCTGATCCTGGTATTGGAACCTTCACTGTTGCCACAAAAGGAGCCAATGATATGTTGATAACCAAACTTGACCCAAGTGGAAATTTAATATGGGCTAAAAGGCTTGGAGGTACAGGTAACGATGATCCAAGCGCTTTGGCGGTAGATGCATCCGGAAATGTTTACTCGACAGGCTACTTTATAGGAACAGCTGATTTTGATCCGGGTTCCGGTACATCAAATTTATCATCAACAGGCTCCAGCAACGAGATCTTTGTTTCAAAACTGGATGCAAACGGTAATTTTGTATGGGCAAAAAGCATGGGAGGCAATGGTACTGATGCAGGGCAAGCTATTCATGTGGATAATTCAGGAAATGTTTATACAACCGGATCTTATAATCTCACAGCTGATTTCGACCCCTCTCCTACTTCAACCTTTACTATTACCAGTGCAGGCGGTGCTAATATTTTTGTAAGTAAACTGGATATGAACGGGAATTTTGTGTGGGCAAAAAGTATAGGTGGCGCAGGCGGCAGCTTTAGTAACAATGGAACCGGAATTACCACCAATGCTGCCGGAGATGTATACACAACCGGAAATTTTATTAAAACCGTAGATTTTGATCCGGGTGTAGGAACATATACTGTAACCTGTGTCGGAGGATTTAACAACGATGTGTTTTTATCGAAACTGGACATGAACGGGAATTTTGCATGGGCCATTACTATAGGTAATTCTGATTACGATGATAGCTTTGATGTTAAATGCGATGGTGCAGGTGATGTATACATTACCGGAAAATTTTATGAAACAGTTGATTTTGATCCCAGTTCAACTACTACTTATACTTTAGATGGTGCGAGCAGCGGAAATGTTTTTGTAGCGAAGTATAACACCACCGGAAATTTAGTATGGGCAAAGACCATGGGCGGCACAGACGCTGATGCAGGAAACAACATTTTTATTGACGGCAATAATAATATTCTTACATCCGGTTATTTTCAAGGCACCGCCGATTTTAACCCGGGTGCGGGTGTGGCTAATTTAACAGCCGGAGGTGGTTCATACGCCAGTGTTTTTGTTTCTGTTCTGGATGTTTCCGGAAATTATGTAAACGCATTTTCGTTGGCCTCTCAATACTCTTACGACAGACCTCCTTCGGTAGCGGTAGATCCTATGGGTAACATCATTGTTGGCGGAGCTTTTGAAGCAACCAGTGATTTTGATCCGGGCGCAGGAACATTTACCATGACTGCAACTGCAGCAAGCTATAGCGATGCCTTTGTAACTAAAATAGGAAATGTAGCAACAGGAATTAATAATTTCAATACATCTTCTAATGCAGTAAGATTATTTCCTAACCCTGCTGCAGGTATTTTAAACGTTCAATTAACAGGAATTGATGTTTCAAAAAACACATCAATGAGTTTATTTAATAGCATGGGGCAGGAAGTGAGAAACAGTGTTATCAGTAACGAGCAAAATACTATTAGCCTGGAAGGTTTAAGTGCAGGTATTTATTTTTACAAAGTAAAAAATAGCAACTCTACTATACAATCGGGAAAACTGATCATTGAATAAATGAAAATAAATTAAAGCAAAAGGTGAAGCTAACAGCTTCGCCTTTTTTTGTTTAATTCACTTTTTTTACATCATATAAAAAGTGTATTTTCATAAACTATATGCAGGCTACACGGGTTAAAGAATTAGATGTGCTTCGCGGGTTGGCGGCACTTATGGTAATGTGGTATCATTTCACCGCGTATCGTACCCAGGCCGACCTTGGTTTTTTTTATGGAACTACGGGTGTTGAACTTTTTTTTATGATCAGTGGTTTTGTAATTTTCATGAGCCTAAATCATGTAGAAACCAGCAAACAATTTATCGTTAACCGGTTTAGCCGACTATACCCAACCTATTGGATCTGTATGAGCATTACTTTTTTAATGCTGTTTTTTTATAAACATATCACTATAGATCAAACACAGGTTAGCACCTTTTTAGGAAATCTGACAATGTTTCAATTTTATTTAAAGATCAAAGATATCGACGATTCCTACTGGACCTTAATTATTGAAATGACATTTTATATAGCGATACTAGCCCTGTTCAGATTCAAAAAATTACAGTACATCAATGGCATTGCTTTATCATTAATGATTATTGCTACCATTTGTGGCGTATTTTTTTCTAAAAACGAAACTATAAAAACTACTTTAGATATGTTTCAAATTCTTCAATACATTCCATTATTCTTATCGGGAATTATCTTCTATAAACTGTATTTTCAACCCGGAAAGATTATTCAAAATTATGGCTTATTATTAACCTGTTTAATTTGCCAGATACTTTCATTCACTTACTCTAGCCGCTTTAGTGGTTCTCTTAGCCTCACAGAATACACTGTAAGCTTGTTCATTTATTTTGGGTTATTTATATGTATTATTCATCGCAAATTAGGTTTTTTGGTAAACCCGGTTACCCTTTTTTTGGGAAAGATATCATTTGCGTTGTATTTATTGCACCAGGCAATTTCAACACAAATACTCATTCCTTATTTCATGGAAGATCTACATTTTGGTTTCTGGACGGCTTCATTCCTATTGGCAATGCCTATCATTATTGTTATGGCAACATTGATCACTTATTTTATAGAGGCTCCTTTAAGGAAAGTTATCAAACAGGGTTTGCTGCCTAAAGATCAGGCATTATAAAGATTATAGTACACTATTCTTTAAAACTATCTTTGCCAAGCTTATTAAGTTCCTCTATTGTTAACCCTTCCATACTAAATTCTCGAATATATAGGATCTTCATTTCTGAACTTAAA
>JAZKGE010000064.1:3934-20336 GCA_040386075.1 Bacteroidota bacterium | reverse complement strand
TACCGGCGAAAAAGTGGCAAACATTTGTTTTCCGTTCGAAGATAATTCGGTAGTTGTACCCGTTTTAAGATCATACACGTAATTATTCTCAACGGATGAACGGCGATAAATTCCTTCGGCATCTGTAGCAAAAAACAATTTTGTTTCATCCGGACTAAAAGAATACCCACTAATATCTATGGTTTTATCTCCTGCTTTAACGGCTGATCCTTTTACAAGTACAGCGATCTTTTTTCCTGTTTTAAGGTCGTATTTTACAATATTATTAAAATCTCCCTCAGCTTCAAGGTCAGTGTAATTCAACCCGTCCTTCATGGCATTAAAACCACCTGCCGACGCAGGCATAAATGCATACTTACTCCATATATCTTCAACAGATATGGATTGCTGCGCAAGGCAATTAATTGAAACAACCGAAAAAACGGCAACTGACAGAAAAAATGACTTCATAAGGTATATTATTTAATAAAGGATGAATATAATCATTACTCCCTATTAACAAACACTATTTTACTCAAACGGTTGCTATGTTAAATAAATGACTAAAATGTTATGTGAATTTTTAGTAGATTAGCGTTATAATAAAACCAATTATGCAGATTTTCAAAACCATTATCATTGACGACGAAGAAAACAGCCGTAGTAACACTAAAACTATGCTGGCTACATACTGTCCCGAAATAGAAGTTATTGCTGAAGCTTCGAGCGGCATGGAAGGCAAAAAACTGATCCAGGAATTGAAACCGGATGTGGTTTTCTGCGATATCAATATGCCTGGCATGACCGGACTTGAAATGATCGATGGTTTAGTTCACAGGGATTTTTGTCTGATATTTTTAACGGCCTACAGCGAACATGGTATCAACGCCGTAAAAGCCGGCGCTATTGATTACTTATTAAAGCCTTTATTATTAAGCGAATTACAGGGTGCGGTTAAAAAAGTGGTAAAACATTACGAGCAAAAAGGCGGCAGTGCTGCACCTGCGAGTAATGACAAGAATCTTGTTCTTATTAATCACAGTAAAGGATTTACATTAATCGACTATAAAGATATTATCTGGCTGGAAGCCTCTGATAATTACACTAATATCTTTTTAAATAACGCTAAAAAGATTGTTGCTTCAAAAACGTTAAAAGAGTTCGAGTCTATTTTACCAACTAACGTATTTTTCCGTATCCACCGTTCTTCTTTAATTAACATTGATTTTATTAAAGAATATTCAAATGCCGAGGGCGGTACTATTATTATGGCAGATGGCACCAGTATCCAGGTTTCCAAAGCCCGCTCACAGGAATTTGCCGAATTCTTAAAAACAAGAGCAGTTACTCCAAAATAAGGCTGAAAGCATATATTTTATTATAATGATCGCGGGCTTGTTCCGCGATCAGCATTTAAAGTAAATTGTAAAATATTCCGTATTTTTAGAGAGTATAATATGCCTATAAAACACTTATATTTTCTATTCATCAGTATTTTTTTGCTGGTTATAAGTGTTCCTGCCCAAAACCGGAGTTTTTCTTTTCAGCATTACGGCCCCGAAGACGGCTTAAGCAATGCTAATGTATTTTCTATCAAACAGGATAAGTTGCATATTCTATACCTGGCTACAGAAAATGGAGTTTATAACTTCGACGGCTATAAATTTGAGAAAATAAAACCCAAGACACCTCTCAAATCCAACTTCATTCGTAATATAGGGTTTAACCAAAGCGATAACCTCATCATCATTAACCGGAGAGAAGGTATTTATGAATTTGATAAGAAAAAGAACGAAGCCTTTTTGGTAAAAAACCTGGTATTTAAAAACTCTGTAGATGAGCTACTTCTTGATGACGCTTATGGTTATTCTTTAAACGACCAGATCTCTGTTACATCAACTGAGTTAAATACCGGAAAAATAAATGATGATAATATTAAGAAAAGAGATAATAACAATCAGGCCTTTGCCATTTTTAAGAACAGGCAAAACCAGATACTTGTAGGCCGAAGCGACGGTTTATATCAGTTCAAAAACGGGCAACAGGAAAAGATCAATATCGGAAAGAACATTCCTATCTATTCGATCACGGAAGACACACTTGGTAATTTATATGTAGGAAGCGATGATGCCATTTTTTGTATAAAAGATAACCGGATCAGCAAAACCATTTCCGTAAAAACACAAAAGGCTACCAGTTTTTTTAGCGCTAATAATGTCGCGCATGTGAGCAAACTGATCATTGATAAATATCAGCGTATTTGGTTCACCAATAATCCTGACGATAATTTATATGTTATAGAAAATAACATCACCTTTGATGCTTTTGATTTGCTGGGTATTGACAAGGTTTTGATCAATTGTATCTACAAAGATACCGACGATCATATCTGGATCGGAACTTTCAACGATGGTGTTTATTTTATTCAAAATCCGCAACTACAAAATTTCTCGTTTACATCAGGCCGCAAGATCCTGCCGGTAAGCAGTGCTGCTTTTATTGAAAAAAGTGTGGTCGTAGGAACAAACAATGGTATGTTTATTTTTGACAAGACCAGTAACAATACACAAATAGTTGTTGAGCCTGATGAATTATTTAATGAAACTGTTTATGGCCTGCATCCTGTAGGAAGAGGCGTGATGTATTCAAAAACAAATTCGGCCAGTAACACTAAGCGTTCCTTTTTAATCAATTCTTCTTTTTATACGTTTGCTCCCATCGCCGCACGTTTGTTCAAGTATTGTAAAAATCCTGCCCAGGCATATATGGCTGATGGAACAGGAACATTATTTAAAATAACAAATTATACTTATGAGAAGTATACAGTAATCGACACACTCATTTCTTATTCGGATTACAGAACAAGGATCAATACCATTTACGAATCAGACAATGATCTATTTGTTGGTACTTCCGATGGCTTAAGTGTTTATTCTTTTCAAACCAAAAAACACAAAAATTACCGAAGCCAATATTTCAGCTTTGGCATAAACGATATTCAGCATCATCAAAATAAAACATACCTGGCGCATGAAAACGGCATCACTGTTTTTGAAGATTCTACACTTATACAGGAAATTGGCACGCAACAACTAACGGCAGTTAAAAAAATAAAATTCTATCAAAACCGTATCTGGATCGCTACATTGGATGGATTATTTATCTGCGACAGTAAGTTCATGCCGATTGTTATTTACAATAAATCAAACGGCTTATTATCAAATACTATCAATGATATTGTGTTTGATGGCAACAATTGCTGTATATGCAGCGATAAAGGAATTACTTTATGTACCATCGACGATCTGATCAAGGAACGTCGTTATCCAAATAATATATTTATCACATCCATTGATGCCGAAGGTGAGATGTTAGAATTAGTAGGGAATGTATTAAAATTGAACAGCTCGCAATCAGATATCATGATCGGCTTTTCGAGTCCCTTATATGTAAAACCAAACAAACAATACTATAGATATAAATACGATAAAGGAAGATTCAGCATAGAGAACCGTCAGATCCATTTAACCTCTATTGAAGGAGGGAAACACCAATTAGAAGTACAATGTTCCTATGATGGTATCTCCTGGAGCAACCCTGTTACAATTAGCATTCAAAAAGAAATTCCTTTTAAACAAACAAACTGGTTTATTTTAACTATCGTTATAGGAACTCTGTTATCTATTTCGATTCTTGCCTATATCGCCATCCGGAGAGTGAGAATGAAGGCAACCCGAAGAGTGCAGGAAGACCGACAGGTGAATTTATTAAAGCACCAGGCCATGAATTCTTTGATGAGTCCGCATTTTATTTTCAATTCATTAACATCTATTCAAAACTACATTAATCTAAACGATTCTTTAAAAGCAAGCGAATACCTGGCGAAATTCTCTCGTTTAATTCGCATGATCATTGAAAAAGCTTCTCAAAGCGAAATCGTGTTACACGAAGAGCTAACCCGTTTAAATTACTACCTCGACCTGGAACAGGAACGTTTTAAAGGCAAATTTGATTTTCATATAGAAGTAGCGCCAGACATAAATACCTTAGAAATAAAGATCCCAAACATGATCATTCAGCCTTATGCCGAAAATTCGATCATTCATGGCATTTTACCTAAACATGAACATGGCAATTTATATATCCGTTTCAAAAAGGAGAACGAACAAACGTTGTTGATCATTATTGAAGATGATGGTATAGGTTTTAATAAAGCGAAAGAAAATGCTAAAGCCGGACACAAATCATTAGGTACAAAAACCATTGAAAACATATTGGAATTAAACACAAAACTCACAGGAAAGAACCAGAAAGTGGAGATAATCGACAAATCTGATTTATCCCCCGCCGAACAAGGAACGAGAATCACAATTTCTTTGCAGATTTAAATTTTTTAATAATTATCATAAATTAACACATAACAACAGCATAAACGCACAACTTTTGCAAATCACTTGATCATCAAAAAAAGCATATTCATATTATTATTCGGTTTACTCCTGTGCAATTTATCTGCTCAGGTCAAACCGCTGAATATGCTATCCGATACTACGGTTGTTTGTGCAGGAGATTCTTTCCTTGTAAAATTCAATGATGAACAGGTAAGCAAAACAGCTACTTATAACTGGCAAACACCAAAGGCTATTATTGTGCATGCAAAACAACTCTATTTAAAGTATAAAGGGCTTCATATCGTTAGAATAAATGATGGAAAAAAGATCTTGGTAGATACCACTTACGTAAAGTTAAACGATCGTCCCAGAATTCGTATCAGAGATACCATAATTTGCAGCAACCCTATTGTTATTACTACCAATAATAAAACTTATAAATATCTATGGAGCAATGGCGAAACATCCGACCAGATAAGCATTGAAAAACCGGGTACCTACTGGGTAAAAATCAATAACAAAGGCTGCTTTCATACAGATACGTTTAAAGTGAATCCTTCAGCTTTCGCGATCCCAAACTTTGGCAAAGAGCTTATGATCTGCGAAAACGATCCTCCAAAGAATATATCAGTTAAAGCACCGGCCGATATGAAATTGTACTGGAATACAGGGGCTAATACGTCAGCCATAAATATATCAAAAGAAGGTGTTTACTGGATAAAAAGTACATCTAAGAATTGCGGGACAAAAACCGATAGCGTTACCGTTAAGTATAAGAATTGCGACTGCGATGTGTATATTCCAAATAGCTTTACACCTAATGATGATGATCGCAACGATTTGTTTTCCCCTGCTTTTCAATGCGAATACAATTATTTTTCACTCACCATTTTCGACAGATGGGGAAACACAGTTTACACTTCAAACAATATTAATGGTAAATGGGATGGCAAATTTAAAGGCAATCCTTGTCCCGATGATGTATACGTATACCGTTTAGAAGCCATTCAAAGAGTTACAGAAAAGAAGATCATTCGTAACGGACATATTTCACTATTCAGGTAAGCTCTATTAAACAGTATCAACACACCCTTTAAATGCAAATCTTTTCATTTATATAGAATAATTACCATTAAAATACAATTAGCTATATATATGGAATGATTGTTGATTAACCCAACGGTTTTGCTTTTCTTATCTACTGTTAAATAATAAAATTATGATCCTCCTCTTAAGATCAACTCTATTGAACATACGCACATTAATACTTCTATGTATTCCCGTTCTGTTTTTTGCCAAAGCACCTGAAAATCATTTTAACTATAAAGAGCTACCGGAAAAAAAACAAAGCAATAAAATAACTGAACTATCAATAGAAAAAAAGAACGAGATACATAAAAATATCAGCGATCAGCCTGTAAAGTTTATTGAAAACAATGGACAAATATTAAACACAGATAATAAGGCTGTTCCTTTTGTTTTATTTAAAGCCGAAGCTCCGGGCATGGATGTTTACATCACTGAAAAAGGCGTTTCCTATGTGTTTGTTACAATTGAAGAAGATGAGGAAGAAAAGGAAAAAGAACATAAACGCGAATTGCATGAAGAGAAAGTTAAAACCAGACTTTCCTGGATCAATTTATTTTTGAAAAATGCAACTATCAAAAAAGAAAATATAATTAAAGAAAAACGAGGTTCCGAACATTTTAATTTTTTTGACTCTAATAATCCAAAAGGTATCTATAATGTATACGAATACGAAAAAATTACCATTAAAAATGTTTATCCCAATATAGACTGGGTGTTTTATAACTCTGATAAGAGTGGAATGAAGTATGATTTTATTGTACACCCAGGCGCCAACCCCGCACTCATTAAACTGATATATGATAGTGAAAAGCCACTCAATATTGATAGTAAAGGCAATATTCAATTAACCACCAAATTAGGCACTTTAACAGAGAATGCACCATACAGTTATATTCAGGAAACCCAAAAAGAAGTAAAAACCGGCTTTATAAAAAAACAAATAAACAAACATCAGACAGAAGTAATTTTTGATATCGATACTTTAGCAATAGCTTCTGATCAAACCCTGATAATTGATCCACAATTGGAATGGGGAACTTTTATTGGCGGAAATGGTTTAGATGGGCCTTTGGATATTTCTACAGACCATATTGGAAATGTTTATGTAACAGGCTATACGGTATCTGCTAATTTCCCGCTATTGGTGTTGGCGGGTGCGTACAATCAAACATACGCCTCAACCGGAAGTTCCACTACTTTTATTATAAAATATGATAATCTTGGGGTAAGACTATGGTCTACTATATACAGAGCTTTTCAAGCCAGATCAATTGCCATCGATAATTTCAATAATGTATACATAGTTGGAGATCCATACACCGGGATTTCTTTACAAAATCTACCCGGTGCTTATAATCAAACTGCCCCACTTGGCCAGGATGCCGCAATATTAAAATTTGATGTTGCAGGTGCAAGGCTTTGGGCTACTTATTTTGGCGGAAGCGATTTTGATTTAGTATCCGCTATTGCAACTGATAATTTAGATAATATTTATATTACAGGAATGACAATGCCGCTTTCGGGCACTGCTGTAAATGATCTTCCCATACAAAATTTACCAGGCGCTTATAATCAACCTTTGTCAGGTGGAAGTTCCGATGCATTTATCTTAAAATTCAATAGTGCAAATGCTCTTCAATGGTCAACTTACTATGGAGGAAATGGTTATGAAAGACCATACGGAATAACCACTGATAATGTCAATACTGTTTATTTAACCGGTGAAACAGGCTCCACTGATCTTCCATTACAAAACCTAACAGGTTCATATAATCAATCATCTTTAATGGGCACAAGCTCTTCCGATGCATTTATCGCCAAATTCAGCAATACCAGCGCTCTCCAATGGTCCACTTATTATGGCGGAAATGATAGATCATTAGGGTTTACATTAATAACGGATAATGTAAATAATTTGTATGTGTATGGTGGTACAATGGCAACTAATTTGAGTTTGCAGAATTTACCAGGTGCGTATAACCAAACTACTTTTATAGGAGGTCAGGCTTGTTTTATCATGAAATTTGATAACGCAGGCGTAAGACAATGGGCTACCTATTATGCTGGCAATGGAGTTTCAGCTATAACTAATGGTAATAACCAAAACAACCTTGCTATTGATAACTGCAATAATTTATATGTTGGTATTACTACATTCACAAGCGTGCCGGCCGGACTTATTACTTCAAGCCTGGGGTACGACCTCAATACTTACAGAGGCGGTGTAAACGATGTATTTATTACAAAATTTTCCAGCTCCGGCGCCATTATTTGGGATAGTTACATTGGAGGTAACGATTACGATATAAGATCTGTATTAACAACTGATCATCTTGGAAATTTATTTATGGCTGGTGAATGGTGTTCTAACGGTACTCCTAATTCCAGCACTTACCCTTTGGCTAATATTAATACCGGTTCGTATTACGACCCTACATTTAATGGAGGAAATGATGATGGTTGTATATTGAAGTTCAGTCCTCTTCCGCTTACAACAACCCAAACACAAACCAATAATTTAAGTTGCACTTGTAATGGTGTAGCCAATGTTAGTATCACCAGCGGCGAAGCTCCTTATACATACCAATGGAGTGATGGAACTGTTGTAGCTAATACAACTAATACCCTTAGTAGTATTTCGGGTTTATGTTCGGGGGTTTATCAGGTAACCGTAACTAGTTCATGCTATTCGACAAAAGTTGAAACTTATACCATTACCGGCTCAACGGGAACTCCAAGCATAAATGTCGTTACTACTAACAGTGTGTTATGTGGTGCTCAAACAGCTACATTAAGCGTTATTGGAACAGGCACTGTAAACTGGAGTAATGGATCAACCTCTGCCACCACAACAGTTAATACAGCCGGTGTATATACGGCAACATTAACAAATAGTTGTGGAACCGCCATTAATTCGGTTACTATAAATGCTATGTCAACACCTACTTTATCCGGTTTACCTGCCACTCAAAATATATGTGCCGGCCAATCAGCTACATTAACTGCTATTAGTAATGCAGGCAATTATTTATGGGATACCGGGGCTTCAACTAATTCTATTGTGGTAACAACACCTGGAATCAGAACAGTAACCGTTTCAAATGCCTGTGGTTCTGTAACAGCATCTGTAAGCGTAATTTTAAATACATTACCAACCATTAATTTAACTGCAAGTACTCTAACACTATGTCCAAATGAAACAGCTACTTTAACTGCCATTGGTGGATTTACACCTTATGTGTGGTCAAATAGTACAAGTACAGGTTCTATGGTCACATCAACAGGAGGAACTGTTTCTGTTTCAAATACTAACGCGTGTGGCACTACAACACAAACAATTAATATCATACCTGTAAATTTAAATGCAAGCATATCTGCTAATCCATTAAGTGGCGAAGAACCTTTGGCTGTTAATTTTACAAATAATAGTACCGGTGCTACTACTTATTTATGGAATTTTGGTAACAACACCACTGCAAATACACAAACAGCATCTGCAGTAACCTATACAAATGCCGGAACTTACAATGTTTACCTAACTGTAACAAGTGGTGCTTGCATCGATATTGATTCTTTGACAATTATTGTTTTACCCGAAGAATTAGGGTTTATTATTCCAAACGTGTTTACACCAAATGGTGATAGTATTAATGATGTATGGCACTTTAGTTTAGGAAAAGGAACCTCATTGCAGGCATTTTCAATATATAACCGTTGGGGAAATCTAGTTAAATTCAATGAAATAAAAAGTCAGAATTACATTAATTGGGATGGAAGAACAACAAGCGGAGAACCTGTTTCAGCCGGTGTTTATTTTTATATCCTGCAATACACAGATGCAAAAGGTGAAGAGAATAAAAAAAGCGGCTTTATTACTTTAATAAGGTAAGACTTGTTTTCTTTAGATATTGTTTTGTAAAAGTCATATATCTATATTTGAGTAATGCTACAAAATCATTTATTCAAATTATTTATCCATATCTTTTTTAGCACATTTTTAGTTCTCTCTGCTTCTGCACAAGATGAGTTAATACAGATACGCCCCTTTGGCACCAATCCAGGTAATTTAAAACTCATGTTCTATGACCCTGGTAATGTTACTGAGAAAGCTCCTTTGGTAGTTGTATTACATGGTTGCACGCAAATGGCAAGATCCTGTGCTGAACAATCGGGTTGGAACAAATTGGCCAAACTGCATCAATTCTATGTACTTTATCCCGAACAGATCATCTTAAACAACGCTGAAAATTGCTTTAACTGGTACCGCGATGCTGATCAAAGCCGGAATACAGGCGAACCTGCCTCTATCATGCAAATGATCACGCATCTTAAAAAAAACAAGAATATTGACTCCTCAAGGATCTATGTGATAGGTTTATCAGCCGGCGGAGCCATGAGCAGTATCATGATGGCTGCTTTCCCGGAAGTGTTTGATAAAGGCGGTGTAATGGCAGGAGGTCCCTACAAATCTGCCGAATCGGTTATAAAAGCAGGTCCCTCAATGCTGGGAATGGTATCCAAATCACCTGAAGAATGGGGTGATCTCGTAAGAAAAGAAAATCCAAATTATAAAGGCAAATATCCCGAACTGATCGTTTTTCATGGCGGTATCGATCCTGTGGTTAGCACCAATAACTCTAATCAACTGATCAAGCAATGGGTCAATATTCATAATGCCGATTATGAAGAAGACGAACATTATGAGAATTTCAGAAATAATGAATCCATTGAATTAACAATTTATAAAAACAAACAACAGGAGGAGATAGTACGCTATTTCAGGATAAGAGGTATTGGCCATGCCTTGCCAATTGATACCGGCAGTTGCCCTACACAGGGTGGCAAGACAGGTGTTTTTTCCATCGACAAAGATTTTCATAGTACTTTTTGGGCCGCAAAATTTTTCGGCATCATCAAATCACCATACCCTATTGCCGGCGAAACTTCTGTAAAACCTCAAACAAAAGGTCTCACCTACTCTGTCCCCTTAAATCCGGGTTCCGTATATTCCTGGAATATGCCTGCCGGAATGTGGATCACCACCGGCAAAAACACCAATTCAATCGCCCTGGATGTTGATCATCAAAGCGGCTATCTGGAAGTTGCCGAAACCGATGCAACAGGCTGCCAATTAGCCCCTGCTGGATTATGGATCGAGGTAAAGCAATAAATTGGGATCTAAAAGCAAACTAGTTTAAGCTACGGCATACATTGGTAATAGTGCGGCTGGCTTTGGCGAAAGAGAGTGGGGCAAAGCGTATTAAGCTTTGAGCCAGCATGTGGGAAGGTCCATTCTGCGAAGATTTTGCGGGGCAAATGGGGTTGGTCTTTCGCCTTGAATTTTTGTTTCTTTTTCTTCAAGGAAAAAGAAAAAGAAAAGACAATAAAACCAATTCTCTACCTAAAAACAACCCTCAAAAAGATTTCATTTTTTAATAAAAACCTCCTAAATTCACTACTTTATATTAGTTAGGTGACTTTAAAGAAAATAGTATTTTTTCCATTTGCCGTTATTTATGGCATTATCACCTCATTACGCAATTTATTATACGACTGGAAGATACTAAAAAGCAAATCGGTTGATGTACACACCATTTGTGTTGGGAATCTGGCAGTTGGTGGCACCGGAAAAACACCGCATGTTGAGTATCTCATAAACTTGTTACAAAACGATTATAAAATTGCCATATTAAGTCGTGGTTATAAAAGAAAAACGTCGGGCTTTACCAGGGCAGA
The DNA here is from genome assembly GCA_040386075.1 of Bacteroidota bacterium. GTDB lineage: Bacteria > Bacteroidota > Bacteroidia > B-17B0 > Aurantibacillaceae > UBA4416. The sequence continues at coordinate 9,141 of JAZKGE010000064.1, read as the reverse complement.
TCAAACTAGCACAGCCTTGGATATTGGCGATGAGCCTTTGCAATACAAAACAAAGAATCCGAATTTAGAAGTTTGTGTAGATGCAAATCGTGTAAATGGCATCAAAAAAATGCTTGAGTTTGCCGAACCACCAAACGTAGTTATTCTGGATGATGCTTTTCAACACCGTGCTTTACATTGTGAATTAAAAATTGTAGTAAGCGAATACACCAATTTGTTTTTACATGATTGCATGATGCCTGCCGGATATTTAAGAGAATCAAAAAAAGGGATACAAAGAGCCGACATTATCATCGTAAGTAAAACACCTGATAAAACAACAGCCATTGAGATCCGTAATGTTATCAAAGATCTGAAACCTTTGGCGCATCAGCAGTTATTTTTCACCTGGCTTAAGTATGGTGAATTAATGGGCTTTCAAAATCCAGCCGATACAATTGACACGTTAAATGATCTGTTCCGTTACCGCATTGTTGTTTTCACCGGCATTGGTAATCCCGATCCAATGATCACCTATCTTAAAGAATATTCGTCAGAAGTAAAACATATCCGGCATCCCGATCATCACCAATTTACACTTCAGGACATTGCAGATGTAAGAACCCAACTGGATGCTATTGAAGGGGGCAACAAAATAGTGGTAACTACCGAAAAAGATGCCATGAGATTACGCGGTACCGACTTGCAGGATATAGCAAATACATTACCTTTGTACGTTTTGCCGATAGAAGTAGATTTTAAAGATAAAGCACAGGAATTTAATGATACAATAATAAACTATGTTAGAACAAATAAATTTTACCACAAAAAGTATTCTTGATAAAACAAATAACTTTCGTCCCGAAGTAGGAATCATTTTAGGAACAGGATTAGGAGGATTAGTTACAGAAATAAGTGCAGAGTTCGTAATACCTTACGAAGAAATACCAAACTTTCCGGTTAGTACCGTAGAAGGCCACAGTGGCAAGCTGATCTTCGGGGAACTGGGTGGCAAAAAAGTAATGGCCATGCAGGGACGTTTTCATTTTTATGAAGGTTACACCATGCAACAAATTACATTTCCTGTAAGAATCATGAAAGCATTAGGGGTTCACACAGTATGCGTATCAAACGCAAGCGGTGGAATGAATCCGACATTTGAGATCGGTGAAATTATGATCATCAACGATCATATTAATTTATTTCCAACCAACCCGTTGATCGGAAAAAATTATCCTGAATTAGGTCCACGCTTTCCGGACATGAGCGAAGCATATGACAAAAAATTAATTGCAATGGCTGTTAATATTGCAAAAGAAAACAACATTAAAGTAAGCCAGGGTTCTTATGCTGGTTTAACCGGACCATGTTTTGAAACTCCTGCCGAATACCTTTATATCAGACGAATTGGAGCTGATGTTGTTGGGATGAGTACGGTACCCGAAGTTATTGTTGCTAAACACGGAGGCATGAGAGTTTTCGGTGTAAGTATTGTTACTGACTTAGGTGTTGAAGGTGATGTTCAAAATGTGAGTCATGAAGAAGTTCAACAAATTGCAAAAATGCAGGAACCTAAGATGACTTTATTGATGAAAGAATTAATCAGAAGTATGTAAAATAATAATTACGAATACAGTACCAATATACGAATCGTAACTGCATACACAGATTCGTAATCAACATAAAATAAACAAATGAAACAAACATTACTAGCATTAACATTGATCATCTCTTTAATTTCGAAAGCCGATGAAGGTATGTGGTTACCACAACTTTTAAATGCAATGAATATAAAGGATATGAAAAAGAACGGATTAAAATTAACTGCTGAGCAAATTTACAGCGTTAATAAATCCAGCATGAAAGATGCTATTGTACAGTTTGCCGGCGGTTGCACTGCCGAAATAGTTTCTAATCAGGGTTTGATCATTACAAACCATCACTGTGGCTATTCAGCCATTGCTTATCACAGCACAGTTGAAAAAGATTATTTGACCAATGGCTTTTGGGCAATGAATAAGAACGAGGAGGTTTATACGCCCAACCTAAATGCAACCATCATTCAACGTATCGAAGATGTAACTGCTAAAGTTTTAAAAGGTATCACAGCTACAAGTACCGAAGCAAAAAAAGATTCTATCACCAAAGCAAATATCAAACAATTAGAAAAAGAAGCCATTGCAGGAACTCATTACGAATCTTTTATTCGTCCGTTCTTTTACGGAAACGAATATTATTTATTTGTTGTTGAGAATTTTAAAGATGTGCGCATGGTTGGTGCACCACCTTCATCTATTGGTAAGTTTGGTGGCGAAAGCGATAACTGGATGTGGCCACGCCATAATGCCGATTTCTCTGTATTTCGCATCTATGCCGGTAAAGATAATAAGCCTGCCGAGTATAGTCCTGATAACGTTCCATACAAACCAAAAAATGTGATTCCAATTTCCATTAAAGGATATAACCAGGGCGATTTTACCATGGTATACGGATTTCCGGGCCGCACACAGGAGTATCTATCGAGCTTTGCAGTTGATATGATCATGAACGAAAGCGACCCATTGAAAGTTGCTTTGCGCGAAAAACGTTTAAATATTATGAATGCAGACATGCTAAAAAGCGATGCGGTTCGTATTGCATACGCCAGTAAATATGCCAGCATTGCCAACTATTACAAAAAATGGATGGGCGAAATGAATGGTTTAAAGAACTACGATGCTGTTACTAAAAAACAATTATTCGAAAAACAATTCACCGAAGCTATCAGTATCGATCCTGCAAAAAAAGAAAAATACGGCAACATATTTCCACAACTTCAAAAAGTATACACCGAATACAAAGTATTGAACAAACAGGTTGATTATTACAGCGAATGTTTAATGGCCATTGATGCATTTGGGTATTCTCGAAATTACATTGGCTTAATAACCGAATTAAATAAAAAACAAAAAGGCCTTAATAACACCTTTGATAAAACATTAGCCGAATACAAAAAACTAGGCTTCTATAAGAACTATAATAAACCTACCGATGTTAAAATGTGCGAGGCCATGCTTACAGAATATATCAAAGGTGTGCCTTCTAATAGTCGTCCGTATGTATTAGATTCGTTTATTGTTGCCAATAATAACGACGCAAAAAAAATGACCGAATTCCTTTACAGCAATACCAGTTTTGTTGATAAGGATAAAACAGAGGCCATGTTAAATGACTTTGAAAAATATTATACACTTTATGAAAGAGATCCTGTTTATTACATTACTAATGCTATTGTAAAATACTACAACACTTCTGTTTTCCCTCAGTTTCAATACGATGAACGTGAGATAAACGAATTACAAAAATTATACATCCAGGGACAAAAAGAGATCTTTAAAGACAAGAAATTCTATCCAGATGCCAACTCAACATTGCGTGTGGCGTACGGCAAAGTAAATAATTACAAACCAAGGGATGGTGTGGAATATAACTATTACACAACCCTGGACGGTATCATGGAAAAATACATTCCTAATGATGAGGAATTTGACGTACCTGCAAAACTAAGAGAACTGCATGCTAAAAAAGATTACGGCCAATACGCCAACAAGGATGGTAAACTACAGGTATGCTTTACCGCCAGTAATCATACTACCGGTGGCAACAGCGGCAGTCCTGTTTTTAATGCCAAAGGCGAGTTAATAGGAACTAATTTCGATCGTAACTGGGAAGGAACCATGAGTGACATTATGTACAATCCTAACCAGTGTCGTAATATAGTATTGGATGTACGCTATACGCTTTTCATCATCGATAAATTTGCCGGTGCCGGCTATTTATTGAATGAGATGAAACTGATAAAATAATTTGAACGTATGCTGGATTTGCAGCTCATCAAAGAAAAGTATCAGGCCATGCTTACGGACGACCTGATCAGGTTATCCAAAAAGCCTAAAGACCTTAGAGAAGAAGTTATTCCTGTTTTAAAAGCTGAATTGATCAGGCGCGGCAAAAGAGATGATGCTGCAGTCGTAGATCAGATATTGGAAGAAACTCAGAAGTTAAAGTATCAGGGTTTGTCGTTAGTTGAACTGAGAGAAATAGTGAGGGAACGGCTTGATGCCGGTGAAGAAATGGAAAGCATAAAAATTGATTTCCGGTTAAACGGCATTGATGTTTTTGAACTTTTAAAAGAAGAAGTTAAATTTGAAGAAGAAGTTTTTGGCTCTATCACTCAAATGAAACAAGAGGGCGCCAGTGTAACCGACATTGATGATCACCTTGAAAAAACCTACCAGATCGATAAAGCTGATACAAGTAAACTCAGAAGCGAGTTAATTGTAAAAGGTAAAAGAAATCAAACCTGGGGATTTGTTTTAATTATGATCTCCTGTGTTTTTCTATTGATCATGTGCCTGAATGATAGCACACATGGACTCAAAGCATACGGTTTAATGCTCATTTCCGGAATCTCCATGTATGCACTCGGCGTAAAGCAAGCTAAAGATTAAAAGTAAATAAGGGCCTGAACTTTAGGGCGCGTAGGGGTCGCCAAAAATGCGAGCAGGCACAGCGGTGAATTGAGAAAACAAGATTTAGTGCAGCGGAGCGGAACGTAAAAATCGTAGTTTTCCAAGAGGCGGGCTGAGCATATTTTTGGCTTGTCTTTTTTGGTTACTTTTTTTGACTAAGAAAAAAAGTAACATAAGATGTTTAATAAAACGTTTCACTAATGCACTGCCTAGATAGCTATAGAGATTTTTTTCTTTTTCTTCAAGGAAAAAGAAAAAAAACAACAACTACTTCTTCGGAGGCAAAGCAAAAGCTACAGCTTCATGATCGAAATGACCATTATGCGAACCATCACAAAAAGGTTTGTTTTTAGATAAACCACAACGGCACAAGCCAACAATTTCTCTTCCACCCAAATCGTAAGCATTTCCGGTTTTATCTACAATTTCAAAATCGCCTTCTAATCGCATTGATCCGTTGGTATTAATTGTAATTTTTGTCTTAGCCATAATTTTTTTTATTTTTTCTAAAAGTAGTCAAATAATCCCAATGCACTAATTTGAGAAACATACTCCCCACTTTGAGGAGTTAGTAAACAGGGGAATTCCCTACTCAGCTATAATTCATGTACTAAACTGATACATTTTTACTGGCATAGTATTTAAGCTACTCAATCACAAGATCCTTAACCCTATTGATTGATTTATGAAGTTTTTGAATACAAAGTTTAAAAAAAC
>JAZKGE010000064.1:0-3924 GCA_040386075.1 Bacteroidota bacterium | reverse complement strand
GCTTACGACTGTAATTATAGCAATTGTAGCCCTGGTCATCATTTTTATTTCCCCTATTGCAAAATTTACTATTGAAAAGTACGATCTTAAATTTTCGGGACGTGAAATAACCATGGATTGGATCTATGTTAACCCATTTACCGGTTATGCGCATATTGATAACCTTAAAATACACGAACAAAATAGCGATAGCATTTTCTTTTCGGCAGACGGTATCTCCGTTAATTTTGAGATGCATAAATTACTTTCTAAAACATACGAGATCAGCAGTGTTACTTTAAACAAGCCTATCGCGCATATTATTCAAAATAAAAAAGATTTTAATTTCAACGACCTGATCGAAAAATTCTCTCCTAAAGATAAATTACCTAAAAAAAATAAAGAACCTGTTCATTTTAATATAATGGATATAAAGATCGAGGATGGTACCTTTTATTACCATGAAAGAAATATCCCGGTAAATTATTTTGTAAGAAAGGTAAATATCGAAACCGAAGGTAAAATGTGGAATCAGGATACCATTGCCGTTAAGTTTGCTTTGGTATCGGGCATAGGAACCGGAGATATTAAAGGCAACACTACTATAAACATCAACTCTTTGGATTACAGGATCCAGGCTCTCATAAACAAGTTCGACCTATCAGTATTAGAACAGTATTTAAAAGATATTGCTAATTACGGAAGCTTCAGAGCCAACCTGGATGCTGATATATATGCCACAGGTAATTTCAAAAAATCTGAGCAACTTAATGCAAAAGGATTGATAGCAGTAAATGATTTTCACTTTGGTAAAAATAAGAACGAAGATTATGCCTCCTTTGTAAGATCTGTAGTGAGAATTAAACAACTGAGTCCGGTTAATAAAATATATAGTTTCGATTCCATTGCACTTACCAGGCCTTACTTTAAATATGAACGTTACGACCACCTTGATAACCTGCAGAACATGTTTGGTAAAAAAGGAGGCAAAGTAAAAGAAGCCAAAGCCTCACACGAAGAGGTCAATATCTTATTCCAGTTGGCCGATTATGTAAAGCTACTGGCAAAGAACTTTTTCAGATCCAATTATAAGATACAACGACTGGCTATTTATGAAGCTGATGTAAAATACAGCGATTATACCCTTAACGAAAAATTCTCGGTATCTGCAACTCCACTCACCATCATTGCCGACTCTATTGACCGTACTAATAAAAACTGGGTAAACCTGAGATTAAGAACCAACATGAAACCTTATGGCGAGGTAGCCCTTGACCTGAGCATTAATCCGCAGGATAGCTCTGATTTTAATTTAGTATATCATTTGGATAAATTACCAGCAGCTATGTTCAATCCATACCTGATCACTTACACCTCTTTTCCTTTAGACAGGGGGTCAATTGAAATAAAAGGCGATTGGAAGGTAGAGAACGGAGTTATAAACAGCCGTAATCATTTACTGGTGATAGACCCGCGCATCAATAAAAAACAAAAACGCAACGGGGCCCAGTGGATCCCGCTTAAATTAATTATGTTCTTTGTAAGAGAACGTGGTAATGTGATAGATTATGAAGTGCCTATCACGGGTAATTTAAAAGATCCTAAATTCAAGTTCAAGGATGTGATCCTTGATGTTGTAACCAACATATTTGTAAAACCTGCTACAACTCCTTACAGAGCAGAAGTAAAACATATTGAAACGGAGATCGAAAAATCGTTGATCGTACGATGGGATATGAACAGGAGCTATTTACCAAATAGCCAGGCCGAATTTATGGAGCACATTGTTGATAATCTGAAAGAAAATCCTGAAACCAATATTACCGTTAGGCCAATATGGTATGCGGAGAAAGAAAAAGAATATATCATGTTCTTTGAAGCAAAAAAACTATTCTACCTGTCATATTCAAATATAGGATCAAGAGAACTGACCGAAGCTGATACCATTGTTATCGACAGAATATCTGTTAAAGATTCATCGTTCATTAATTACCTGGATAGAAAAGTAAAAGCAGAGGATCTTTATACTGTTCAGGACAAATGCATACGATTAATAGGCACTCAAAAAATAGAGAGCAAGTACAATAAACTGTTAAAAGACAGATATAAAACATTTATATCGTACTTTAAAGAAGCTGGCTTAGAAAGTCGTGTGAAAATATTAGCAAAATTGGATAAAGTGCCTTACAATGGATTCTCTTTATACAAGATCAGCTACAAAGGAGAGGTTCCGGAAGATCTGCAAGAAGACTACGAACGCATCAATGAGCTGAACAGCAAAGCCCCACGCGATAAATTTAAAAAAGCCCGTGAGAAGTACCGCAAAAATATAAGGAACAAGTAAAATCAGGTTTCTGGTTGGTTACTTTGAGAAAGGTTATCCAGAAAATTACGAAGTTCATTGAGTTTATTTACCGGCAAATTCTGTAAAGTTGTTGTGATGCTACCTTTACTTTTTTCTTTTGTTAACTTTTGAAGTGCATGCGTGGGCAATACATTAGTTTTATCAGTATTGTGCCAGGTGAACAGATCGTTGGGTGAACAACTCAATAACAAACACAACTGCTCAAGGTGCCGAAAAGTTATTCCCTCTTTTGTATTATTTAAAAGTCGGTGTGCTGCCTGGCGCGTAAAGCCATTTTTCCATAAAAAATAGTTTGGATTATCAATGCCTTTGGCTTCGAAAATTGGTTTGAGGTTTAAATAAATCATATAGAATAGGCTTAAATGCTTTACCTTGAGATTTAAACGACAACTATTGCCGAAATGTTGCCCCCTGTTTAGGGTTAAAAATTTAATATTTGTTAAAGAAAACGAAATACAGGTGAAAGAAAACGAAATGATGGTGAAAGAAAACGAAACGCAGGTGAAAGAAAACGAAATGCAGGTGAAAGAAAACGAAATGCAGGTGAAAGAAAACGAATTGCAGGTGAAAGAAAACGAAATGCAGATGAAAGAAAACGAAACGCAGATGAAAGAAAACGAAATGATGGTGAAAGAAATATAAATGCGGGTTCGCCCTCACCTCAACCTCTCTCCCTTAGAAGAGGGAAGCGATTGATTTAGAACGCCCTTCGACTCCGCTCAGGGTGACATTCCAAATATATTTATAGAAGAGAAGTTATTACTTCCCTGCAACCAACTCCAGATTAGCCGAAGACTTATAAAGCACCAGGTTCTCATCAAAACGATACCAGTTACCATCGATACTTTGCCAGGTACGGTCAGGAACTTCTTCCCATTCCATATCGTTTAAGGTTGTCATTAATTTGTTTTGTGATATGCACATTTTATGATCGAATCTGTCTTTCCAGATAGAGTCTTTGGCCGGGCGCCAGTTCACAAAATCATCAGATATTTTTAATACATTATCCGACCCGAGTTTGTAACATTTATAATCTTTCCCCATCCAAAAATTCTTATCGGGTTTAGACCAGGCATAAACTTCGGGGTTTTTTTTAACATTTTTCTTTACCGAAAAAGTAGAAAGTGCACTGAAGAACAATCCAATTAAAAATACAACTATCAATGGCTTTATCATGAGTACAAGGATCAAAAAGTGATACAATACTTTAGTTATATAAATACTATACCAGTTAACACCGCCTTTAAATTGCCATTAATAGGAGAAAAAAGAACCTTAAGTGTAGAAATTCTGGTAAGTTATTTACTCATATCTACGAAAATATTACAGAAACGGATTTGAGAATAATGTATTTTATTTGGGCATGTGAGGCGGTAGGTTTGAAGTTTACACTTCGATTTGAAACCTGTACGGTGTGTGAAGCTTATTTTTAGAACTTACTTTCTTTGCCTACCATGCAAAGAAAGTAACAAAGAAAGATCACCGCTGCTTAAATTTTCCTTGAAAATCTGAACTTATTTTCCCGCCCGATTCTGGAAACTCGGCCTGTGAAAAACAGGCCTCAAACAGCCCAGAATCGT
>JAZKGE010000063.1:0-16525 GCA_040386075.1 Bacteroidota bacterium | reverse complement strand
AAAAAAATCCCCGCAAGCGAGCGGGGATTTTTTAGTTAATGATAATTCTAATTATTTGTATCCTACCATAAATACAGCGCAGCCACTATAAGAACCTGCTTCTGTTGGAGGAACAATATAATCTACATACACATGACGCACTTTAGAGATCTCGAATAGAAATTCTTTTTTGTCACCCATATCTTTTGAAGAAAATAATAATTTACGATTCTTTGATTCTTTATCTTTATTGTAGATCTGTACTTCTACCTGCTTAGGCAAAGCTTCCAACTCAAACACCATACGGTATTTTTCTCCAATAAATAAAGGCACTTCTATCTCTTTAATCGTTTCTTTAGCCTTGTATAATATACGGGTTAGCTCAGAACTATCATATTTATACGGCTCTAATATGGTCTTTGCTTTTTCTTTTAATTCTTTTGCATTGCATAACACATCACCACTTTGAAATGCCATTAAGCCAAATACAATAACGATACTCAATAAAGGTTTTATAATTTTTTTCATAGTCTTTTTATTTAGTCAATCATGCTTGTTCTTAATTTTTTCACAGACTCGCCAATTGCTTTTATCTCGTCGTCGGTTACAGACATGGTGTTAAAATCCATTTCCTCATCTTTTTCCATTGCAGTTTTTACACTGGCAATTGCATTAAACTGTGAGTTGATCTTTTCTACTGAAGATATCAATCCAGCTATTTCAGGCTCAGAACCCTGGTGGGTTTTAAGAGCTTTAATAATTGTTTCAGACAGTAATAATTGCTCTAATAAACTACCCAATACTTTTTTGTTCTTGTCTTTTGCATAAACTTCTACAGCAATATACATGCTTTCTGTCCATGCTCCTGTAAAAGCAATAACCGTAATATGTTTTTGTTTGTTTTGCTCAAACATAACATCAGTTTTTAATTGTACGCTTGAAACAATTTTAATAACTGAGTCTTCGTTTGAGATATTCTTATCAAAACGCTGAGCCATGTTATCGCTTTCAAATGCAGAGTTTAATCCCAGGTAAGTTCCCATATCCTTACATGCTTTTAAATACTCTTTTGATTCCTGATACTTTTTGTTGAATAAGCAGTAAGCAAGATCAGAGCTATAAACTCCAAAATTAACAGCGCGTTTATAATTGCTGGTATTATATTTATTGGAGTTAGCTTTATTATTCAAAAGTGCGGGAACAAAACCTGCCCCAGATTTTTTAAATACATAAGCGATCTGTAAAGCTGATGGTAAATTGTAGCTTACATCAGTATCTTCATTGGAAGATAGAGCTGTGGAGTCTGTAGTTGCAGCAATGGAGTCTAATCCATCACCGGATTCTGCATGTTTTGAGTCTTCGGAGTTTCCATTACAGGAAACAAGAACCAACGAAAGAGCAACAAGTGAACTAGCTATAAATTTGGTAGTCATATTATGTGTATATATCTACCAAAAATAACATTTTTTACTTAGATAATACTTCGGTGGCTTTTAAAATACACTTATCTTTTTTGTTAATAATCGGATAATAAGCGTCCTTGTCAAATACATCGCGTCCGATAAAGGCTTTCAGGTAGGGCTTTAAAGCTTCATTGGTTTTATCTTTGATGGCATTATTTGGCACTAATCCTTGTTTAGCACAATAGGCATAAAATTCTTCGAGAATGGAAGAGCTAACTTCAAATTTTTCAATATAATTCTTTGCATTAGAATATGACTTTAATTTAGCCCTGTACTGATCGGCATACTCAAAAGCAAAGGTATTGATGGCTCCCGAATAGAACACTTTATTTAAGAACGAATTAGTTTTGGCTGTATCTATAGGTACAAACACGTCAGGCATGATGCCACCACCGCCATAAACGGTTTTTCCTTCGGGTGTTTTATATTGCTTTGTTTTATCCAGTTTAATACTGTCTTCATTTAATAGCTCGCCATGTTCATACCTGCTGTATTCTTCATTATAATATTGATCCTTATCATCCGTATATGGTTTTTGGATACAACGCCCAGTTGGCGTATAATACCTTGCAATGGTCAGTCGAATAGCTGAACCGTCCGGTAACTGCAATTGATCCTGCACCAGGCCTTTTCCAAAACTACGACGGCCGATAATGGTTCCCCGATCGTTATCCTGAACGGCTCCCGCAACAATTTCGCTGGCACTAGCCGAACCTTCATCAATTAAAACCACCAAGGGATTATTCTCAAAACTACCATGTTCAGTAGCTTTATATGTTTTTTTAGGATTAGCTTTTCCTTGTGTGTAAACTATTTGTAATCCATTGGCCAAAAACTCATCCGAAATATCAACCGCTGCATTCAGGTATCCTCCCGGGTTTCCTCTCAGATCGAGAATTAGTTTTTTCATGCCTTGTTTACTCAACCCATTAAAGGCCTTTAAATATTCCTCGTATGTTGTCGCTGCAAATTTACTGATCTTGATATACCCAATATCTGTTGTGATCATGTAATAGGCATCCAGGCTATATAACGGAATCGCATCGCGGATAATTTTAAATTCTAAAGGTTTTTTGATTCCGCTTCTTAAGATTGTAACAGTCACAACAGTTCCGCTTTTCCCTCTTAGTTTTTCAAACACCTCTTTATTAGTGATCTTAACTCCTGCTACATTTTTTCCTTCAACTTTTATTAACTTGTCTCCTGCCCTGATGCCGATCTTTTCGGAAGGCCCGCCTTCAATAGGTGTGATCACCCGGATAGTATCCCTAATGATGTTAAACTCTACACCAATACCGTCAAAATTTCCTTCCAGTGGTTCATTAACAGATTCAAACTCACTGGCTGCAATATAGGCTGAATGAGGGTCGAGGCTTTGCAACATGGAAGTTACAGTTTTCTCCACCAGGTCTTTTTTATTGATCGTATCTACATATTGATACTCAATATATTCCAGTAAACTATTTATTTTATCATTAGTTGATGCCTGGTTGCTTCTACCAAAAGAAGTTCCGTCGTTAATGCGCTTACTTAACAGATATCCAAGCCAAATACCACCAATTAGAACAAACGACAATATAATGGGTAAAAAAACGTTATGCTTTTTGGGAGGCGTGGATGGGTCAAAGTCCATAAGAAATTTTTATATTTGTACCTGTAAAGGTATTTGTTTAACCTATACTGATTGACAATGTTTAGAAAAATTAGCATATTATTATTAGCAGTTACCGCCTCACTTTTTTTTTGTTTTTGTAAAAAGAAGAATAAGCCGGTTCAGGATAATATTGCCTATCAAACCGTAAACATTACAATGTATCCAAACGATCCGCTTTATACAATTCAATTAGGTCATGTAGGAGGATGGGTGTACATTAATGGTGGTGTAAACGGCATCATTGTTTACCGGAAAACTACAACCAACTCCCCAAATGATTTTGTGGCAATAGAGCGTACGTCAACGGCATTACCGGATGATCCGGATGCAAAAGTAAAAGTACAGTCAGATAATTTTACATTAAAAGATACGATCAGTGGATCAAAATGGCAAATATTTGATGGTGGATTGATCTCCGGATCGGCCACACAAAACCTAAGATTGTATAATGCAGTCTTTGATGGCAACAATACATTAACGATCAGAAACTAAAAAAGACAATAGCAAAAAAGTCCCTGTTGGTTAACAGGGACTTTTTGTTTTTATATAGTAAAAATTTTATGCGCTTGCGTTAGCGTTTTCAGGTTTTCCTTTGGCTTGAGAAACAACGATAGCACGTTCATAATGCTCTGTTCCATTTAAAGAATCGATGGCTTTTTGTCCATCATCTTCACTTGCCATTTCAACAAAACCAAATCCGCGACTTCGTTTCGTTTCTTTGTCTTTAATAATTCTTACCGAGGTTACCTCGCCATACTGAGAAAAAAGTTCACTTAGTGCCTGTTCTCTTACTTTAAAGCTGATGTTGCTTACAAAAATGTTCATAACGTAAAGTTTTATTTAGTTATAGTAAAATTATAACAAAAAATTTAATAAACAACTATTTTTTGATGTAAATTTTCGTTGAATAAAACTTTTTTATCTATTAGAACCCCTTTTTTAACTCTCAATTTTAACAGAAGAGTTTTAATACGTATTTATAAATGATAAAAAACCGCAAAAAAAATGAGATTTTGGGTCATTTTAACTCAAAATCTCTTAAATATGATCAAAAAAACGATTTTTTATTAGAAAACCTTTGCTTCTACGCTAATTTCAACGTTAGCATCTTTTGGTAATCTATCTGCTTGAATGGTTGCTCTTGCAGGATAATCGCCTTTAAAATAACTGCTGTAAACCTCATTTACATGTACAAAATTATTCATGTCAGCCAAAAAAATAGTTGTTTTCACAATATTATCATAGGTTAAGCCTGCTTCTTTTAAAACGGCACCCAGGTAATCCATCACAATTTTTGTTTCTTCCTTAATGTTGGTTTTAATTAATTGTTTAGAACCCAGATCCATGGCAATTGTTCCTGATACATAAACGCAATCGCCAACCTGAACGGCTTGATTATAAGGCCCTATTGGAGCAGGAGCATTTGTTGTAATGATAATTTTTTTCATAAATATGTTAGTTAGTAAGACAAAAATAATAAAAAAACGGATAAGAGAGTTAACAAAGTCATTTTAGTAAAAAGGTATTTTTTTAACGAAAAGCCGTTATAAAATCAATAGATTTACCGCAATGCAACAAAAACCCTTAATATTAGTGACCAATGATGATGGCGTAAGTGCTCCAGGCATTTTACACCTATCTTCAATAGCCAAACGATTTGGAGATGTTTTTATCATTGCGCCCGATAAACCGCAATCCGGAATGGGCCATGCCATTACCATAAACTCTACACTAAGAATTCAGAAAACCAATTACCATGCAGGGGCTACTGAAGAATACAGCTGCACTGGCACTCCCGTGGATTGTGTGAAAATGGCTGTAAACAAATTATTGCCTCGTAAACCTGATCTTGTATTGTCAGGTATCAACCACGGTAGCAACAGTTCAATTAACGTTATTTATTCAGGAACGATGAGTGCTGCTATTGAAGGCTCGTTGGAAGGAACTTCTGCTATTGGCTTTAGCTTAAGCGATTATGACATCAATGCAGATTTTAGTGCAACCACTTCTTTTATAGAGAAAATAATTGCTTCCTGCTTAAAAGACAAACTACCGAATGGTGTTTGCTTGAATGTTAACTTCCCAAAATTAAAAACAGATGAGATCAATGGATTAAAAGTTTGTAGGCAGGCAAAAGCCAATTGGGTTGAAGATTTTGAAGAACGTAAAGATCCTTACGGACGCTCTTATTATTGGTTAACCGGCAAGTTTGTGAACTTTGAACCTGATGCAAAAGACACTGATGAGTGGGCGCTGCAAAATGGTTTTGTATCTGTTGTGCCTGTTATGCATGATCTAACGGCTCATAATTATATTACTCACTTAAAAAATACATTGTAAGAATGTTAGATAAAATAGATAAAATATGGTTGGGGTTTATCTTTGGATGCATATTCCCATCTTTCTGTTTTTTTTGTTATTGGTTGTTCCGTCATAGCCAATTAAATTTTCCTAATGGGTTTATCCGTTACCTTCAGGCAGGCAATATGTTGCAGGAAGTAGCTATTGTATGTGTCATTGCCAATCTGGGGATCTTTTATTTGTCTCTCAATAAAAAAATATTTGATTTTGGAAGAGGACTGATCATTGCTACTTTCCTTTATGTGGGCTTAGTATTATATATTTCATTATTGTAAAAAAAGAGATTCAGATAATGAAGTACTATGTTATAGCAGGCGAACCATCAGGAGATCTACATGCATCCAACATGATGAAGGAATTATTATTGCTTGACGGTAATATTGAATTCAGATTTTGGGGAGGCGATCTGATGGAAGCAGTGACCCATCAAAAACCACGTAAGCACATTAAAGACCTGGCTTTTATGGGTTTTGTGGAAGTGGCAAAGAATATTCGCACAATTTTTAAGAACATTGCTTTTTGCAAACAGGATATTTTAGATTTTAAACCTGAGATCCTGATACTGGTTGATTATCCGGGATTTAATTTACGTATTGCCGATTGGGCCAAACAACAAGGCATCAGGGTTTTTTACTACATCTCTCCAACCATCTGGGCATGGAAAGAAGATCGTGTAGAGATCGTTAAACGCAGTGTGGAAAAAATGTTTGTGATACTACCATTTGAAGTGGCAGTATACAAAAAACATGGTTATGATGCCGACTATGCAGGTCATCCCTTATTAGATGCTATTGAACAAGAGAAGGCAACACTGCCAGACAGAGCTACATTTATTTCAAAGAATAACTTAGATGAACGCCCCATTATTGCTGTATTGCCAGGCAGCAGAAAGCAGGAAATAGAACGCATGTTCTCTATCATGTTAGATGTGGTGAATGATTTTAAAGGTCATCAATTCGTTATTGCAGGTACTACAAACCTTCCTAAAGAAGCTTATCAAATGGCACTTGATAAGGGATTGAAAGTTGTATTTGGTCAAACTTATGCATTGATGCATAATGCACACGCCGGAATCATTAAGTCAGGAACCTCAACATTAGAAAGTGCTTTATTCAGATTACCACAGGTAGTTTGTTACAAAGGGGGAACTGTTTCTTATTCGATTGCAAAAATGGTTGTGGGAGGCAGGGTAAAATACATTGGTTTGCCAAATTTAATTTTGGATAAGCCAGTTGTGAAAGAACTGATCCAAACAGATCTGACATCAAAAAACTTAAAAGAAGAATTAACGAAAATAATAAGCGGTCCTGAGCGTGAAGCGATGTTGCAGGAATATGACGGTTTAATAAAATTATTAGGAAACAGTGGTGCTTCAAAAAAAGTTGCCCGTTTAATGTACGACCACATTCATGCAAAAAAGTAATATTATAATCATATCTTCTTTATTGTTATTAGTGTCGGTGCACTTAACGGATGTGTTTGCAAAATCAACCGATCCTTCAAAAAAATCATCGCTAAATATTGCTAAAAAAAATGTAGCAGGTACAAAAAAAATTGCAGCCGACGAAGTTGTAAATATTAAGATCTTCTCACAGATAAAAGTTCAATCATTTACTTTTAGTGCCGATGCCGGTACATATAGTATATGGGCTAATGGTATTGAATTAACCACAACTACAAAAACACCATTGATAAAACTAACCTACATTAACGATTCGATAGAAGTAAAAACTTTTGAAAATGTGATAGGCAGGTATAAAAAAATTAAAATTTCAAGCCCGGATTTTGTAAAAGCGTTTCGCATGAAAATGATCCTTCCTGATCGCAAACCGCGTTTTTACGAAGATAACTTATTGATTACAACTGAATTAGGAGATCTTAAATGCATCAATGAAATATCACTGGATAATTATATTGCTGGTGTTGTGCAGGCAGAATCAGGCAGACGGTCTTTCCAGGAATTTTATAAGGTACAGGCTATTTTGGCAAGAACATTTGCATTGTCGCACTTACAAAAACATGTAGCCGAGAGTTTTAATTTATGCGATCATACCCATTGTCAGGCCTACTTTGGGAAAACAACTGAACTGGACATTATGAAAGCAGTTACCGATACAAAAGGAAAAGTGGTGGTAGATGATAATTTGAATTTGATAGACGCTGCTTTTCATAGCAATAGCGGTGGCCAAACAGCCAATTCTGAAGATGTGTGGGGTAGTAGGCTTTCCTACTTACGAAGTGTAAACGATACTTTTAGTACAAAAATGCCAAATGCCAGATGGGAAAGAAAAATGTCGAAAGAAGATTGGTTGTCATATTTAAAATTGAAACATAATTACCCTGTTCAGGATTCAAATGCCAGATGGCTGGCCTTAACTTTTAAACAGGAGATCCGAAAACCTTATTTAGAAGCGAATAATGTGAGAGTACCATTAAAAAATGTAAGATCGGATCTTCAGCTAAAATCAACATTTTTTAGCGTGATATCTGTGGGAGATACGGTCATATTTAAAGGCAGAGGGTTTGGACATGGTGTTGGCATGTGCCAGGAGGGTGCGATGCGTATGGCTAAACTGGGTTATAAATGCCCTGACGTGATCAATTTTTATTATCAAAAAACACAGTTGATCGATCTTCACAAACTTAGTTTTTTTAAGGACGAGTAAATTCACTTACAAATTCTCTAATTCAGCCCTTAGTTTCTTAGTTAAACTGCTTACCACTAAATTATAGCTTTCATCAATCCATTCCTGAATTTGCTTTCTACTTACCGACCCGTCACAGATAATGGTATTCCAATGCTGTTTATTCATGTGATATCCCGGTAAAACACAGGGATATTTCTCTCTCAATTCAATAGCTTTTTCAGGATCACACTTCACATTGAACTCAACCGGCTGTGATTCGATGCCTGTTAATAAAAACATTTTACTCATTACTTTAAATACAAGTGTTTCATTTCCAAATGGCATAGTTTCCTCTACCCCCTTTTTAATCAGGCAATAATTTCTTAACTCATCTAAATGCATACCGTAAATTTATTGTAGAAATCCTTGCTCATTTTGTTAAATTTATATGATTTGTTAACAAAGTAGAGTATAATTTAGCTAATTACCCCGACTAAAAACGTATCTTTGACGACTAATTAAAAATTAATAAATATGAAAAAACAATTACTAAGTGTGTTTGCTGCACTAACGCTATGCTTTAGCGTATCAGCTCAAACAACCGTAACTGTTACCGCAACGGGTGCTCCAGGTTCCTTTAATACAGGATCTGTTAACTCAGCGGGAACAAAGAACGACGGGAATATGATCAACATCAATAGTGGCCAGAATGCAGGATGGGCTAAATTTGATATGACGACATTACCTACAAGTGCGGTGATTATGTCGGTTACCTGTGCCTTTACAACGTATACAACAACATCATCAACTGCCGTAAATAATTTATATGGTTTTATTGGTGATCCTGCATTAATTGCCGGAACTACGTTGTATACAAATTGCAATGCTGGAACAGCTATAAATTCAACTTCCTGGACTGCAAATGCAACTAATACAAAAGTATTAAATGCTACAGGTGTAAGTTTTGTGCAAGCTAATGTTACCAGTAATCAATTATGTGTTGGTTTCTCAAGAGGATCAACCAATAACTATAATATTTATGGTTATGGTGCTGCTGCAGGACAAGAACCAATGTTGGTAGTTACGTATTCAGTACCTCCTGCCTGTTCTGGTATGCCAACTGCAGGAACAGCTGTGGCTTCTAACACGGTATTGTGTGCTCCACAAAATGTAAATTTATCTTTAACGGGTTCTACATCAGCTACAGGTTTATCATACCAATGGTTATCTTCACCTGATGGTGTTTCATGGAGTCCGATCCCAACTGCAACTAACATTGCAACTACACAATCTGTAACATCAACAACTTATTACCAATGTGCAGTAGCTTGTGGGACTGATGTTGCTACATCATCTACTGTAACAGTAAATTTTGGAGTTATGCCGAATGGCGGAACATCTGTTGCTACATCAACTTTAGCGTGTGCCGGTCAAACGGTTGGTTTAAGCTTAACAGGAGCATCGTCGATCCCGGGACTAACTTATCAGTGGCAATCATCACCTAACGGATCAAGCTGGACATCTATTCCATCTGCAACAACATCTGTATTAACACAAACTTATTCTTCTGCTGTTTATTATCAAGCTGTTTTAGCGTGTGCAACAACTACAGCAGCTTCATCTTCAGTTCAGGTTAATGCTAACCCATTTTATAACTGTTATTGTGTAACAACCCCCGGAACGTCAAATACAGTTGATAACATCGTTAACACTAAAATCACAAACAGTCTTGGCGGTGTATTAAATCAGGCTTCAAGCTCTGTAGCCCCAAATTTTGTTTCTTATAATAACACTCCTCTGGATTTAGTTCAGGGATCTGCATCAAACAGCGTAGCTATCACAATGGGTTCTGATGGGTCACAATATGGTGCAGCGTGGATTGACTTAAACGCAAACGGTACTTATGAAGTATCCGAAAACATTGGCTTAACAGGTACAGCTGTTGGCGGAGGTGCAATTGTAACATATACATTTGCAGTACCTGCCGGTGCTCCGTTAGGTTTAACAAGAATCAGAGTAAGAGGTGGATCAGATGCCATTTACACTACTAATGCTTGTGCTACTTCGGCATACGGAGAAACAGAAGATTATTTAGTAAATATCATTCTGGCTCCAAGTTGTTTACCTCCTGCCTCTTTAGCAATGTCGGCAAATACAGCAACAATGGCTGCTACTACATGGACAGCTGGCGGAAGTGAAACAGCATGGGATGTGTATTATGGTACTACACCATTAACTGCTCCTACAGCTACTACAGTGCCTACTGCTACTACAGCTGCTACTGGTTATACATTAAATGGTTTAACTCCTAATACCTCGTATATTGTTTATGTTAGATCAAACTGCGGAGCAGGTAACTTAAGCACGTGGTTGCCAATTACGTTTATGACGCCATGTCTATCTCCAAACATTACCGGTACAACTCCATCTACCCGTTGTGGTATTGGAACAACTACATTATCTGCAACAGGTGATGCTGGCGCAACATTAAATTGGTATACCAATGCAGTAGGCGGTGCGGCAGTAGCAACAGGTACACTGTATACTACACCTTCATTAACAACTACAACTGATTTTTATGTAACTGCAGGAAGTCCTTATCCTGGATCAAAAGCAATTGGGCTTGGAGCTTCTTCAGGAACAGGGCTTTCTTATAACCTCACACAAGGTGGTTACGGTGGATTAAAAGGTCAATACTTATACACTGCTGCAGAATTAGCAGGTGCAGGTATCACAGCAGGTAATATTACCAGTTTAACATTTGAATTAACAGGAACTCCTGGTTCTACTTTAGGTGGTTTTGCTGTTGAAGTTGGTACAACTACATTAACAGCTTTTAATGCTACCGGACAAAACATCCAAGGTGGTTTAACAACTGTTTATCCTGCAGCCCTATTTACACCGGTAACAGGTATGAATATTATTAACTTTTCAACTCCTTTCAACTGGAACGGTACTTCAAATATTATCGTTTCTATTAGCTGGAGCAACAACAATACAAGTAATACAAGTTCAACTATTAAGTATGATGTAACATCATTCTACGCTAGTCAAACTTATAGAAAAGACAGTGAAACTGCTGCTAACATGTTTACCTTTACAGGTTCTACAGGTGCAGGAACTTTCTCTTATGGCAGTTCACAAGACAGACCGCAATTTACTTTTGGAGCTAACCTTATATGTGAAAGCCCACGTGTAGCTGTTACAGCTTCTGTAACTTCTCCTCCGGCACTTACTTTAAGCAGCCCAGCAGCAATTTGTGGCGGTTCAGGTATAGCAACATTTAGTGTTACTTCGGCTGCAGCCAACTACGATTCTTATATCTGGTCTCCAAACACAGGTTTATATACTGATGCTGCAGCTACAGTGCCTTACACAGGTGGAAACATGTCTATGGTATATGTAAATAGTACAGCTGCTGGCGTATTAAATTATAATGTAAATGCAAGTAATTCCACATCAGGTTGCGCATCTGCTACCAGTGCTTCTGTATCAATTTTAGAAGCTCCTACAAGCCTTACTGTATCAGGTATGCCTAATCCGGTTTGTGCAGGATCAACGGTATCATTAACTGCTATGGCTAATGCTGTTCCTGTTGTTTTATTAAATGAAAATTTTAACGGTTCTACAAATAACTGGACAACACTTAACGCTTCTACAGGCGGAACTCCTGCTGTTTCAAGTTGGTCGTTAGTGCCAGGAAATAGTACAATATGGAGTAGTTTCGTTGCCGCTAACGTTGATGGTTCCCAAATGTATGTAACTAACAGTGATGCACAAGGAAATGGTTCTAAAACAAAAACCATTTTACAATCGCCAGCTATTAATACAATGAACATGACTACGTTAAGCCTAAACTTTGAACAATTCTATCAATATTGGGCAAGTGGCGACAGCGCGGTGATGGTTCAGGCTTCTACTAACGGAACTACATGGACTACATTAGTTGATTATAAAGTTGCGGCAGCCAGTGTTGGAGCTTTAACATCGTTCTCAAATACAACTATCGGATTAAATGCCTATGTAAATAATCCTACACTATATGTTCGTTTTAATTATAATGCAACATGGGGATATGGATGGGCAATTGATAATGTAAAAATCGATGCTACAACTACCAGTGATTATACTTATTCATGGACATCTGCTCCTGCAGGGTTTACTTCAACGGTATCTAACCCTACAGATATGCCTGCCGGTACAACAGATTATTCTGTAGTAATTACCAACACTACTACTTCTTGTTCAAATAGTAGTGTTTTATCTGTTACTGTTAACCCTGTTCCTACAGTTACTGCAAGTGCTTCCAGCTCTTCGGTATGTGCTGGTTCATCTGCAACGTTAACAGCTGGCGGAGCAACTACTTATAGCTGGTCTTCTGGTGGAACCGCGTTCACTGAATCCGTAACTCCATCAGCAGCATCTGTATATACAATCACTGGAACAACAAACGGATGTTCAAATACTGCGACTGTTTCAGTAGGATTAACTCCATTGCCTTCAGTTACAGCTGTAGCATCTCAAACATTGCTATGCGATAACGGAAGTACAGGTCCATCTATTTTAACAGCTTCTACGTCAGCAACTTCATACTCATGGTCTGAAGGATCTACCACAATGACAATTTCTGTATCACCAACGGTAACAACAAACTATACAGTTACTGTAGATGATGGAAACTGTTCTGCTGATGCTACTGTATTAGTTTCTGTAATGAACTGTAACAGTATTCAGGAATTAGTGGCTGAAGGAATCAATATCTATCCTAATCCAACAAATGGCATCTTAAACATCTCTATCTCTACAGAGTTAGCAGGCGCAACTTCTATCGAAGTTTATGATGCTCTTGGTAAATTAGTGATCAAAGAAACATTGACTTCTGAAATCACTACGATCAATACTACTAAATTAACAGATGGTATGTATATGTTTAAAGTGATCAGTAATAACAAAGCCATTAAAATTGGCAAAATTGTTAAACACTAATTAGTACTTTTAATATAATAAGAAGGCTATCCAAACGGGTAGCCTTCTTTGTTTATACAAGCATTTGATTTATACTCTTCAAACGGTTATCTTTGCCAGCAAATTTCCAAATATGAAAAATCAGGTATCAGTTCAATTATTTGAAAAAGCAAAATCTTTCTTTCCGGGCGGTGTAAACTCTCCCGTGCGTGCGTTTAGAAGCGTAGGTGGCACCCCAATCTTTATTGATAAAGGTAAAGGATCCCATGTATGGGATGCCGATGGAAATGAATATATTGATTACTGCGCGAGCTGGGGACCATTAATTTTAGGGCACGCAAATGATAACGTTTTAAATGCCGTAGAAAAGACCATGCGTAATGGGACTTCCTTTGGTGCTCCTACGCGTTTGGAAAATGAATTAGCTGAATTGATCTTGTCCAATAATCCATATATCGAAAAAATTCGCTTTGTAAGCAGTGGGACCGAAGCCGTGATGAGTGCTATTCGTTTAGCAAGAGGTTTTACCGGAAGAAATAAAATTTTAAAATTTGAAGGTTGTTATCACGGACATTCTGATTCATTATTAGTAAAAGCAGGGTCCGGTTTAGTTACGTTTGGCGAAACATCGTCAGCCGGAGTACCTAAGAGTTTTGTGGAAGAAACTATAGTTGTTGCTCTTAATAATAAAGAAGCGGTGACTAAAGCTTTCGAACAATTTAAAGATGAGATCGCTTGTGTGATCATTGAACCAATCCCGGCAAACAATGGGTTGTTATTACAGGGAAAAGAATACTTGCAGTTTTTAAGAGAGATATGCACAACGCACAAAACTTTATTACTATTTGATGAAGTGATCAGTGGATTCAGAATTGGATTTACAGGAGCAGCAGGTTATTATGATATTAAACCTGACATTATCACATACGGAAAGATTATAGGTGGTGGCTTTCCTGTAGGCGCTTACGGTGCCAGTAAAGAAATCATGTCGTCCATCTCTCCGGAAGGCAATGTTTATCAGGCAGGAACATTAAGTGGCAACCCTGTTGCTATGACCGCCGGTATAGCGCAGTTAACTGAATGTTTAAAACCAAATTTCTACAAAGACCTGGAAGCTAAAACACAAACGTTAATTACCGGTCTATCAAAAAACACAAAATACAACTTTAAGATCTTTAGTATTGGGTCAATTTTCTGGTTAGCATTTACTGATAAAAAAGCCATTGCCTGTGCCGAAGATATTGATGCCGACAGTATGAAACATTTTAAAACCTTATATCACTCTTTATTGGAAAATGGTGTGTATTCAGGTCCATCAGGTTACGAAGTAGGTTTTATGAGCGAGGCGCATACGCCAGAAGATATTGAGAAAACCATTAAGGCTTTTGAGATTGCTTTTCAAGCATTGTAAATAGAAACATAACTCTTAAAAAAAAGCCGCAAAATAATTGCGGCTTTTTTGTTATCAACAAGAAACTGTTATTTCAACACTGGCAGAATGATACTGGATGCATTAGTAGCATCATGAAATAATTTAATCTCCGATTTTATAAAGTCCTTGTCATCACAATGATATATATCTACAAACTGTTGTGGATTTCGATCAGCTAAAGGAAACCAGGAACTCTGTACCTGGATCATTAAACGATGGCCCTTTTTAAAAGTATGCGCTACATCCGGCAGTTCAAATTTTACTGTAGTAGGTTTATTTGGCTCAAAAGCTTCCGGTTTTTCAAAACTGTTCCTGTATCGTCCGCGCATAATTTCGCCACGTACTAACATCTCATAACCATCCATTAAATAATCTTCGCCATTTCCTTTTCCATAAATCAATGTATCATATTCAAATCCATCAGGAAACACATCGATCACTTTCACTACAAAATCAGCATCGGTTGTTGAGATCGCCACTTTAAGATCTGCAATAACAGTTCCAGCTAAGGTTAAATCATTTTCTAAAACTGATGTTTTAAATGTAATGACATCTGTTCTTCTTTCTGCAAACCGCTGGTCATCCGTCATGTATTCTCTTGTTCTATGGTCCAAAATGTCTTCCGTGTAAGGAACCGGCTTTGAAGGATCACTCACGTAGCTGGTTGAACCGTTTTGAATAACAGGTTTTGAAAAAGATAATTTGGATTGTTCATTAAAATAAATTGCCGTAGGAACCATTTCCTTTGGTGGCCAGGTTGTCAAACTTCTCCATTTATTTTCTCCTGTGAAAAAGATAGAGGCTTCTGCCAGTTTATCCAAATTTCCTTTTCCTTTTAAATGATAATTAAAAAAAGGAATTTCGATATTATTTTGAAAATATTCGGATGTTTTAGTGGCAAATCTTACATTTCCTAAATAACTACCGTCGCTTTTACTCCAACCCCCATGAAACCAGGGGCCCATTACAATTTTATTATTAGTTGCTGCGCATTGCTTTTCAATAGCTTCATATAACCGCCATGCTCCGTAACAATCTTCTGCATCAAATAAACCACCAACTGTAAGAATAGCCGGCTTTATATTTTTACAGCCAACACGAGCGTCACGTTCTTTCCACCATGCATCGTAGTTTGGATGGTTCATTAAGTCCTGCCAGAATAAAATACTGTCGCCCATTAATTTAGTAAAGTTCTTTAAAGCGCCTGTTTCCAAGTAAAATTTATATTTGTCAGAGGTATAATATTCAAATTCCTTAGGTCCCAAAGTTGTTGGTTTTGGACGCGGCTGTCCAAAACCTGAATAAAAATTAAAAGCATCGCCCAACATAAAAGCACCATTATGATGGAAATCATCGCCCATAAACCACTCTGTTACCGGTGCCTGCGGACTCACCGCTTTAACTGCAGGATGCCCACTCAAAGCAGCCATCGTAGAATAAAAACCGGGATAAGAAGTTCCAAATACACCAACGTTGCCATTATTATTTGGAATGTTTTTCACCAACCAATCCACTGCATCGTAGGTATCACTTGCTTCATCAATATCTTTTTTTGTTTTTTTGTTTGGATTAAACGGGCGAACATCCATAAATGTTCCTTCGCTCATCCAGCGGCCACGAACATCCTGAATAACAATAATGTATCCTTCTTTTAAATATTCTTTCCAATGAAACTGCCATAAACGAGATTGAAATTTATCTTCGCCATAAGGTGCGCAGGAGTACGGCGTGCGGATCATTAAGAACGGATGTTTCTCGGCATTTTCTTTAGGCGTATATACAGCGGTGAATAATTTCACACCATCGCGCATGTCAATTTTATATTCCTTTTTAGTATAATGTTCTTTTACCCAAGCTTCATTAACTGATTGAGAGAATATTGAAAATTGAGTAAAAAGCAGATATAATACAAAAAGTTTTTTCATGGAATAAATTTTTCTAAAAATAAGCAAATTATGGTATCAAAAAAAACAGCGCTTTCGTTGTTCGAAAGCGCTGTTTTTTATCTATAAGACCTCTTACTTAATGATCACTAATTTTTTAG
>JAZKGE010000062.1:0-15743 GCA_040386075.1 Bacteroidota bacterium | reverse complement strand
GATCTGCACCATCCTTTACTTCAATAAATCAAGCTGTTAATACTTTAACATTAAATGGTGTTTGTGGACCTGTTACTTTTAATATCAGACCAGGTACATATATTGAAAAAATGGTTATCCCTCAAATTGTAGGAACAACCTCTGTTAACACTATAACTTTTCAATCAGAAAATTCTGATAGTAGCTCTGTAATCATTCAGGAAGCAGGTACATCAGCAGCACTTAACTACATTTTTAAACTAGATGGCGCAGACTATATAAATTTTAAAAAATTAACCATAAAGAATACAGACTTTAACGTGGCGCGGGTTTTTTATTTACTAAATGGTGTTCTGAATTTTACTTTGAGTAATTGTGTTGTCGAAAGCCCAAATTCTCCTTCCAGTTTACCTAACTCTAATAGATCTTTAGTTAACTCTGCCACAAATACAAATGCAAATTTTTTGGTTCGGAATTCTAGTTTCAAAGGAGGCCAACGAGGCATCGATGTCGCTTCCCTGAATACTCTAACCAATGATCTGCAGCTAACCGGTAATGTTTTTACGGATCAATATGAATATTCTGTTTATTTACTTAGTTGTAAAAGTCCTGTAGTTTCTTCCAATAAAGTAAGTTATACGCTGGCAAATACTACATTTAAAGGTATCTATCTTTCATCGTGTACACAATCACTTGTTATTGAAAAGAATATCATCGATCAAACTTTTGGAGATGGGATCGTAAGTCTTACCCAATCAACAACTCCTGGTGTATATTCTAAAATCAGTAACAACAGGATAAATATTTCAGGAACATCAAATAGTTATGGTATTTATTTACAAAACGGAAGTTATTATAATGTGTTTCATAATACGGTTGTTACGTCCAATACTAATAATAGTAGCGCATGTATTTGGCTGGCAAGTACAAACTTTGCAAGCCTCAGGAATAATATTTTTTACAACAAGTCTGTGGGTTATGTAATTTATGGTGCAGCAACCAATACTAACTTTAGCTCTAATTATAACGACCTTTATGCATCAGGTCTGGTATTTAATATTAGTGCTACAAACAAAACATTTGCCGAATGGAAAAATATGGGATATGATCTTAATTCATTGAACCATATACCGCAATTTATTTCTACTACTAATTTTCATATAGCTTCCGATTTTTCTCAGAATTTATCTATACCATATCAGTCTTCGATCCCGGATGATATTGAAGGAACTGTAAGAGACAACGTTTCTCCATATTTTGGGGCGTATGAATATGCTAATGTTTTAAATGCATCTGATGCTTCTGTAAACACCGTTTATACTTCAACATATAATTGCATCGGCAATAATCCTGTTAGATTACAAATTAAAAATTATGGTACTAACAATTTAACATCAGCCACTGTTAACTGGTCAGTCAATGGTGCCTTGCAATCACCATTTGGATGGACCGGAAATTTAAATTTTTACGATACTACTTCTGTGACGATCGGAAATTTTAATTTTTTAAACTTGGGTTCTTATATTGTAAAAGCCTGGACCTCAATGCCAAATGGTGTTGCTGATAATTTTACGCAAAATGATACAGCCAGGAGTTCAACTATGTATACTGCGTTAACCGGCACTTATACGATCGGTGGCGCTTCTCCAACCTATACATCGATAGCAGCTGCAAATTCCGGCTTAACATCAAGGGGTGTTTGTGGAAATGCTGTTTTTAATATCAGAAATGGGGTGTATACTGGGAGTTTTAATTTACCGGCAATAATTGGTCTTTCAGGATCAAACTCATTGGTTATTCAATCTGAAACAGGCGTAAATACAGCGGTACAGGTTCAATCTACAAGCAGTCAAAGCACTTTTTTCTTTAATGGTGCTCAAAACATTACTGTCAAAAACATTACCATTGGTGGGAGTAGTGTGGCTGCTGCTTCAGTTCTTCTTCTTTCAGGATCAGGTAATATAGAAATAAACGGGTGTATTATAACTTCTTTGAACTATGATGGAATTGTCTGCAATATTAGTTCGGCTTTGTTTAATAAACTGCGGATCATAAATAATATTTTTCCTGTTAATAATAACGCCATTTATCTTGCCGGAACACCTTCTTATAGATTTAAAGGGTTAAAAGTTAACAATAATAGCTTTACAGGTAATATCAATAATTATACTGTTATTTCATATGCTGACACATTAGAGTACATAGGTAATACTGCAACAACTACAAATAGTAATGGTCCTTATCTGAACATCAGTAGTACTAATTTTGTAACGGTTACTAAAAATAAAATCAATGCAAAGGATAATTATGCCTTTTCGGGATCTTATATCAATGGTGGAACAATAGCAAACAATATGTTTGGTGTTTCGGGTACCGCGCAGGTTAATGCTGTTACCATTAGTAGTTCAAACAGCATGAACGTATTGAATAATTCTTTTAATTCAGTAAACACGCATACTGCAACTACTACTTTGATATATTCTTACAATAACATGTCGGGTACAGGTATGAAGTTTTGGAATAATATTGTACAAAATACAGGACCGGGCTTTGCTACTAAAGTAACTACAACGGGAATACCACCAAGATTCAGAAATAATGCTTATTACTATAAAGGGTATTATTTTGCCAACTTTAATGGGACTAATTATACAGATTTCAGTAACTGGAAAACTGCTACTAATTCTGATACAAATGCTATTTCTGTAAATGCACAGTTTACATCTGCTACCAATTTGCATGTCAATGAAATTTTGCTTAAAGGAGCCGGTACTTCAGTGTCTTCTTATTTTGTGGATGATATCGATGGGCAAACCCGAAATGTAAGTAATCCGGATATTGGAGCAGATGAATTTACAGCATTGGCAACTGATGCAGGTACCAATGGATTTAATTTCAATACTATTTTATGTGCAGGAACTAATCCTGTGCAGGTAGTTTTGAAAAATAACGGAACAAATGTTTTAACTTCAGCCAATTTGGGTTGCAAAGTAAATACAACATCTCTTCCGGTTTATAATTGGAGCGGGAGTTTGGCTCCGGGTACACAAACCTTAGTTACCATTGGAAGTTATAGTTTTGCATTTAATACGAATTACGTGATTAAAGCCTGGTCTTATTTGCCAAACGGTAGCACAGATGTATTTAAAACAAATGATACCACATACCAAACATATTCAAATGCAGGTATGTCGGGTATTTTTACAATAGGTGGCGCATCTCCCAACTTTACAACGATAGGAAATGCTATCACAGCTTTAAAAAATGGAGGTTTATGTGGTCCTGTTATATTTAATATACGAGATGGTATATATAACGAACAGATCAAAATACCAAATATAAAAGGTGTTTCAGCT
The DNA here is from genome assembly GCA_040386075.1 of Bacteroidota bacterium. GTDB lineage: Bacteria > Bacteroidota > Bacteroidia > B-17B0 > Aurantibacillaceae > UBA4416. The sequence continues at coordinate 12,408 of JAZKGE010000062.1, read as the reverse complement.
ACAAACACGATCCTCTTCCAATCTCAGAGCCTTGACAGTTCTTTGGTGTCTATCCAGTATACAGGAACATCTGCTTTAAATTATGTAGCTACAGTAGACAGCGTAGATTATATAACCTTTTATAAATTAGGTTTTAAAGCATTGAGCGCGTCTTATGGAAATATTCTCACATTTACTAATAAGACAAATCAGGTCAAGATCAAAAATTGTTTATTCGACGGACAAGCTTCAAGTGGCTATTTATTGTCCTTATCAACTAATTGCGATTCGGCTTTGATCTTCAATAACAGGTTCTATAAAGGAAGTGTAGCTGTGTATATTAACGCTTTATATAATAAGGTCTTAAATAATTATTTCGAAGATCAGTCACAAACCAGTATCTCAGGTAATGGTTTAAATTTTGATTATTCTTCCAATAAATTTGTTTATACGGCTTTCAGCGGACTTGCAATTAATATCAGCGGAACAGCAGGAGGTAAGATATCAAAGAATAAAATTGCTTACACATCCGGTACCGGTAGTGCTATTCAGATACTCAATGCTGGCTCCGCTACTAATCCTTTATATCTAACCAATAACTTTATTTCAGTAAAAGGAGGTCAAGGTATTAAGTTAACCAATGTACAATACGGTTATTTACTTTATAATTCAATTAACCAGGCAGGAGGAGCGTCCTGTTTAAATTACGCTAACGTTAATAACTCGGTAAGTCAAAGCAATATTTTTTATAGTACTGGTGGTTTTTGTGTGAATGCAAGCGGTTCAAATCCTAGTTTCTCTACAAATTACAACTGTATATATAATGCTGCCGGTAAATTATTCTCTGTGGGTTCGGCTACTTACTCTACACTAGCCGCTTACACAGCAACAGCATCCATGGAAGGTAATTCTGTATCGTCAGACCCGCTTTTCAATACTTATTCTGATCTGCACGTGTCTAATTGCGCTGCCGTGAGCGGAAGCGCGCTATACAATTCAAATGTAACAGATGATATAGATGGTAATCCAAGAAGCGCTGCAACGCCTGATATGGGAGCCGATGAGTTTATATTACAAAACATTGGTAATGATGCTCAGACGCTTCAAACATTTGTTACAAATTCGGGGTGTGGGGGCACGCAAACATTATATGCTAAAATAAAAAATACAGGAATTACTAATTTAACAACTGTTCAACTATCAGCTATAGTAGGTAATGCCAGTATTTCTCCGGTTACATGGAATGGTAATTTGGCTCAGGGGCAAACTAAAGATTCTATTTCTTTAGGTACTGTTTCTAATCTTTATGGTAATACAAGTATAAAGGCCTGGACGTTTTTACCAAACGGATCTGTTGACGGCAATTTTGTAAACGATACTATTGTATCTCAATTACCAAATACAGCTTTAAAAGGCACTTATAAGATAGGTGGAGTTGACCCTGATTTTGTGAGTTTAAGAACGGCGAAAAATGCTTTAGCAAGTTATGGATTATGCGGCGCAGTGGTTTTTGATCTAAGGCCGGGTACTTATCAGGATACACTCACAATACCTTCTGTAGTAGGTTCATCTTCGGTCAATACCATTACTTTTCAGTCCGAAAATGGCGATAGCGCTTCAGTTATTTTAAGTGATTTTGCGGTAGCTCCGTTAAGTTACCCACATTATGTAGTGAGATTGAATAATATTGGAAATGTTATTTTTTCTAAACTTACATTCAAGCAGTTAATTACCTCTAATAGCTCTTTTTACTCACAGCTTATATGCGTTAAGCGCGGTCCATTATCAAATAATGCATCTGTTATTGTTAAAAATTGTAGGCTATTAGCAAATAGTTATTCTCATTTTTCTATCTATGATGATGGAACTAATTTATATAATATCAATGCTACAATTACAAACAATTATTTTTATGGTGGAACGTCATGCCTTTATTTATTTCAGGGAAGTACAGGTAGCTCCAGTTTAATAAAGGGAAATGTATTTGATGAACAAACATCCACTAGTATTTATTTGAGATACCTATCTGGAGCCAACCATTTAGTGGAGGATAACATTATTCAAAGTTCTAATCTTATCAATAAAACTAATATCAGAACGGATGCAGGTGTTACAATAAGAAGGAATATTATTAAGACGTTTAACTCTACAGCAATTAACGGATCTGGTGCTTTAAAATTATATAATAATTATTTTTTAGTTCGTAAGATCACCAATAGTAATTTATATGGCTTATCATTTGATCTACTATCTGCAGCCTCTCAAATATATAATAATACGATTAGTGCCGAAATGCTTGGAACGTACCCTTTAATATACTTGTACAATAATAATACAACTATCAAAAATAATATCTTTGACAACCCAGGGAACGGTAAGATATATGACGTTAATTTAAATAATACTTTAACGATCACTAATAACAGATATGGTTCTTTTGGATCACAATTCGGAAGTTATTTGTCTACTCCGGCATCTAATTTGCAAGCCTGGAAAACGCTTACTGGCTTTGATGCAAACTCTCAAAACCAGGTAACGTATTTTTTACATGATTCAACTTATCAGGTGATTGGAGATTATGATCTAAATAACCACGCGCTGCCGATTGCTGGTATTACAACAGATATAGAAAACAATCCAAGAAGTGCAAGCACTCCGGATATTGGCGCTTATGAATTTAATTTGTCAAATAATGATGCAGGTGTCGGACGATTTGTAAATTCGTTAGATAGTGTGTTATGTAGCGGAAATAATTTAATCAATGTAGTTCTTCGAAACTTTGGAGCTAATAACTTAACATCAGCAACTGTTAACTGGAAATTAAATAATGTTACGCAAACCCCTTACAATTGGTCGGGTACGTTAGCGTCAGGAGACTCTGCAATTATAAATTTGGGCTCGGTAAATTTATCGGGAGGACAAAAGAATGGTTTTGTTTTTTATACGTCAAATCCAAATGGGGCCACGGATATTTCAAACTTTAATGACACATTGATTACAAATAGGATGAAAACCCGTTTGTCAGGTATTTATACGGTTGGCGGATCATCACCTAACTATGTAACGTTAAAACAGGCGGCTGATAGTTTACAGCGTTTTGGTGTTTGTGGACCGGTAACCTACAATATTAGAAACGGGATTCATAAAGGAGCTTTTCAATTAAATAGATTTCAGGGATCTTCTTCTATCAACCGCGTAACGTTCCAAAGCGAAAATCAGGATAGTTCATTAGTAACTATCGCTGATTCATTGGCCAGTATAACACTAAATGCCAATTTTATAACAATTAAACATTTGACCTTTAAAGAAAAAGGCAATACCGGATACTCTGCTATTGGCATTCTTAGTGATGAGATCATTGTATCTAATTGTGTATTTAGTAATGTAATTTTAGGTGGGGATGTTGGATTGTACTTTCAACGAAACTACCAACCGATGAACACATACATTAGCAATAATTTATTTAAAAAAGGAACAGGTATTCATTCTGGGTCTAGTAGCATCGGCACCTATAGTAACGTTTCTATTTATTCGGGAAATATTTTTGAGAAAGGTACTTCCGTGAATATTGATGAAGTTGATTCCTTGGTTTTTTCCAGAAATACGTTCGATAGAAATTTATACATTTGGATTACAGATTGTAATAAGTCAATTTCTATCAATAATAACAAGTTCAACAAGTGTCCGGAGATTAAGATAGAAAATTGCTTAGCGTCATCTTACTCAAAGAATTTTTACAATAATATTGTGGATTCATGTTTTTTAAAGCTAAGTAATGTCCCAAAAATGGATCTATATCACAATACTTTTTCATTTAATGAAGCCTTTATTACGGGATATTTTGGAGGTGGCTTAAGAATCAGCGGAGATCCAACGATGCTTCGGGTAAAGAATAATATTTTTAGCAATACTGGTGGCGGAGTATGTATATCCATTGTTACTACGCCATCATTTATGGGGTCAAGTACGCCGAATATATTTAATAACAATGTACTGTATGCATCAAGAGATAGCATAGTTGCTTTAAATAATCCAAGTAATAACTCATATATTACCAGAGCATCGTGGCAGAATACGTATTTTCAGGATCAAAACTCTTTATTTGATCTGCCTTCTTTTGCAGGGGTGAGTGATTTTCACATTGTTAACGATCAAAATATTGATAACGTGGGTGCTCCCAGTATATATTCAATATCTGATCTGGATGGAGTAACAAGAAATCCCACGACTCCTGATGCAGGCGCGTATGAGTTTACCTCTGTTCAGGTGCCGGACAATGCAGGCATTTTAAACTTCCAAAATACAGGGCAGTATTGCAATAATACACTTGCGCCAATATCGGTGACATTAAAAAACTACGGTATTAATAATTTAACGAGCGCAACTATTCAATGGCGAGTAAACGGCGTCGTACAACCGGATTATTTATGGACTGGCAATTTAACTCCCACTACGTTTACTACTATTACAATTGGCAATGCTTTATTTCAATCAGGAGTTACTACACTGGTTGAGGTTAATTCATTTTTACCGAATGGAAATGTGGATGGCTACACCGGTAATGATACAGCTAGTTTATCGGTAAATTCGGCTAAACTAAATGGTGTATATCTCGTTGGAGGATCCGGTTCAAATTTCGCAACATTGAATGAGGTTTTGGCTACATTAAATTATAATGGAGTATGCGGACCTGTTACGTTTAAATTTAATCCCGGAACTTATAGTATATCATCCCCTCTTACTGGTGTTTTGGCTAATATACCCGGAAATAGTACATTAAATACGATCACATTTGAATCAGCTACCGGAAATAATAGCTCTGTTATTTTTGATGTGGTAAAATTTGATTTTGGATTGGTAACCGGTGTAACGCTCAGGAATCTGACACTTAAGAAAAGTCTTTTTGTTTTAGGCCTCGGCTGTAAACACATTAAATTTGAAGGCAACAGTTTTTTAGGATATCCAACCTATAACAATGGAATATTTTCAATGATTACTTCCAGTCAATATCATGAGGATGTGAGTATAATCAATAATTATTTTACAAATAGTGAAAATGATTTTATTAATTATACTCATAATTTCAGTCCTACCTATCAGTATCCTAAAAGAGTGATAATTAAAGGAAATATATTTGACAAACCGGGTTTATCTGCTATTGATATTAGAAATGTGGATTCGTTGGTGATTGATTCCAATACTTTTTTTAGAACAAATCTGGTAACAACCTATAATAGCCAGGCTATTAGAATTTTTGACCCTAAAGATTATTTTAAAATCTCAAGAAATAAAATATCAGGAACTTTTGAAACCGGTGTATTAATCTGGACCAAGCACGGAAATCACATCGGTGCTTCCAGTATTGAGAATAATTCTATTATAGGGTCGATGGCAACACATGAGTGTATCTCAATCTATTGCGATAGTATTTCAATTTTATATAATTCTTTACATCTCCCTCAGCCGTTTGCCGGATACACAGTATTAAAAACAGGTTTAAAAAATAAGATATATAATAACGTAATCACTTCTAAAGGCTCCATGTTGCTGGCGATCTATTCTCCTACCACAACATTAAGTGATTATAACGTTTTTTACAATGCGGGAACAGGCATTGCGACCTATACCTACGGCACCACTTATACATTTACAAATTTAACGACTTATACCACATCTACTGGGATGGATGTCAATTCTATTGTAGCGAACCCACAATTTGTAAACGATACCCTTGATCTGCATTATCAGAATAGTTTTTTAGATGGAAAAGCAACACCTTTAGCCTCGGTATTAATTGATCAGCAAAATAAACCACGGCATTTAACAACCCCTAATCCGGGGGCTTATGAAATGCCTCCTGATACTACTATTGACAGTATCAATAAATATTTAAGTTTAAAAAGCATTCAAACCTCTACCTTGATTGTAGGAACCAATAATCCTATTACAGCTTCAGTGTTTTACACATATCCTCAAAATACGGACACCAATGTTTATAAATACAGGGGTACTATCGATTCGTTAAGGATGCACTATCAGGTTAATAACCAGCCCGAAGTGATCGAAAAATGGCATGGTACTCTGCATCTTCAGGATTCTATGACCTATACATTTACTTCGCCTTTTTATGTACCGAATGGTAAATTGTATAGCATCAAGGTATGGTTCGAAAATTTAAATCCTAATAATTACGAAGTCAATGTAACGGATGATAGTTTGAAACGCGTTATCATATTACCGATGCAGGGCGATTATACCGTTGGAGGTTCATATCCTGACTTTGCTGATTTAGATCAGGTAACTACAAGTGTTTATAATTGCGGAGCAATTGGCAACATTCGTTATTTAATCAGGGCAGGACATTACGGTGTAAATTTCCCATGGCCTACTGCTTTTTTGCAGGAATACCGACCGGAATCAGGAAACGTAAACGAGGTATTTATTGGCATGAGTAGGGGAAGTGGTAATTGTAAATTAACGAAATTACATATCACAACATCTACTGCAAACCTCTCGGGAATATATAGTCCGTATCCGGGAATTCAATGTTTTGGTTTTATAGATGTAGATTCTTGTACGATACGTGGTAATGCAGCCACTCCAGCTTATGGTGGGTTCCAATTTTTTCAGGCTGTAAATACCGGTCATTCAGCAAAAATAACAAATTGCCATTTTGTGAGTTTAAATTTTGCTGTATCATTGGCTCCGGATATTTCCGGAAACGTAGCTTTATTGCCAAATCCTACCGATTTTGTATTTGAAAATAACACGATTGACTCTTGTGATTATGGGATAATGATAAGGAAATTAGCATCTAATAACTGGATCAGAATCAATCATAATATATTCAATACCAATTTAATTGGCATTGGGTTTGTAGCTCTCAATTCGAGCGGTAAACTTAATATCTCAAATAATAAAATAAATTCAAGTACATCTGTACGTTCTAATAATAATACCGGTGTTTTACTTGATGAATTTGTTTTTGAAAACAATATGTGTAAATCATCGTACTCTACATTTTTTGATATTAAAAAACTCAGGATGGTAAATAATTCTTTTGCAGGAACAACTATCTTAAGCAGCGCCGATACGGCTACTGTTTATAATAATATTTTTCATGAAACAAGTACTACGCCAATCGTGTATAATGGGATGACTCCAATAGGATTATTCATGAGCTGTAACATTAGTAAAACAAAATTTGAACATAATAATATCTATGCGCCTAATGTATCCATTAAGACACAGATCAATAATAGTATGATTAATAATATCTCTCAGGTTTTTTCTTTAACCTCTATTGGTTTTAGAACTTATGATTTTAATCCATTATTTGTTTCTTCAATTGACCTTCATTCCTTGTCGGCAAATATGAAAAATATGGGAGTTGCTATTGCAACCTTAACCACAGATATTGATGGTGATGCTAGACCAGCCGGTCCTATAGACATTGGAGCAGATGAAATACAGATCCCATTCACAGGAGTTTGGCCTGGTGATGCTAATAGCGATCTGCAGGTAACCAGTCAGGATTTGTATTCAATTGGGTTGCATTATGGAAATCACAATTATCGTCGTGATAGTATTAGCGATTACTACGTGTCGCATCTTTGTAATGATTGGAATGTGAATCAAATCGGTTCGTCAATAGATATGAAGTATGCAGATTGTAATGGCGATAGCTTGATAGACATGAACGATACAACGGCAATAAATGCAAATTATAATTTGACCCATTTACCAAAATTAACGGCAGCAACAACTACAACTTTAACCGATATCACACTACAATTTAATAAACCATTGTATTTGCCTGGAGATACTGTAAAAGCAGATGTTTTGATCGGTTCTGCAACTAACATTCAAAATAATTTTTATGGAGCTTCCTTTAGAATTTCTTATGAAGCAAATAAAGTAAAGCCTAATACAGAAAAAATGAACTTCATAAATTCATGGGTAGGTAATACTAATTCCACTAATATTAAATTTGCAAATATTAATATAACTCAGGGAAAACTGGATGCATCGATAGTTAGAATAACACATACAAATGTAACAGGCTATGGTAAGATCGGAACATTCTTGTTTGTTTTGCAGGATACCTTAACATCCAATATGGTGCATATCAGTATAACAGATGCTGATAAAATTGATAATGCAGCAACGATCACACCTTTAGTAGTTGGACTGGATAGTATTGCAGTAGTGCCTAACAATATTCCTACAAGCATTAACGAGCGTATTTTAAATGCAGTATCAGTTTACCCTAATCCGGCGTTTGATCATGTAAAAATAGATTTTGGAGCCAATTACAGTGCAAAATGCAACATAGAGGTAAATGCGATAGACGGTAAAACCATTTTAGCTAAAGCGATCACTTCTGATACAAATGTGCTTTCCCTATATGGTATAGCTAAAGGAATTTATACTTTAAAACTTAGTATGGAGGATGGCACTAGTAAAGTATTTAAACTGGTAATTCAGTAAAGATAATTGTCAATAAAAAAAGCTCATCTACCACCTGGTAAATGAGCTTTTTTTATTCAATTAATTTAGAATAAAGCCTTCGCTTTTTCCATCGCAGAGTTTAAACCTTCCAGTTTACTTCCACCTGCCTGAGCATAAAAAGGTTGACCACCACCGCCGCCGTTAATCTCTTTTGCTAAGTCGCGGATGATATTTCCGGCGTTTAAGTTTTTGTCTTTTACCAAATTATCATCAATGATCACAGAAATACTTGGCTTGCCTTTTACTTCTGCTCCAATAACACATACACAGTTTTCAACCTGGTTGCGGATTTCAAATAAAATATTCTTTATTTCTTCAGCGCTATCAAATGATATTTTTTCGACGATCACATTGATGCCGTTTTTAGCTTCTACTTTTGATAATAGAGTTTGCTTAATGCTTTGTGCTTTTTCTTTTAATAAAGATTGTAATTGCTTTTGTAAGTCATTATTCTCTTCCACTAAATTACTTAAGCTCTTGATCACATCTTTATTATTTTTCAATAAAGCTTTTACTTCATTTAAAGTAGCCGTTTGTTCATTGAAGAATTCTTCTGCTTTAATAGCAGTCACCGCTTCAATACGACGTATACCGGCAGCTACAGCACTTTCGGAAGTAATCTTAAAATAACCGATCTGTCCGGTTGCTTTTACGTGAGTTCCTCCACATAATTCAATTGAATAGTTTTTGTCAAACTCTACTACCCGAACTACATCGCCATATTTTTCGCCAAACAAAGCCATAGCACCTGTTTTTTTAGCATCGTCAATGGTCATTTGTTTAATGTTGCTATGGATGTTCTCACGGATCTTTATATTCACAATTTTTTCGATCTCATGTAATTCTTCATCCGTAATTTTTGAGAAGTGAGAAAAATCAAAACGTAAATGTTCATCATTCACCAAACTTCCTTTTTGCTCTACATGTGTTCCTAAAACCTGACGTAAAGCAGCATGCAGCAAGTGCGTGGCGCTATGATTGTTTTCAGTATAGCTTCGTTTGTGTATGTCTACTTTTGCTCTAAAGGTTGCTTCCATATTATCAGGCAATTTATCGCAAAAATGAATGATCACACCATTTTCTTTTTTCGTATCAACAATATTAATGGTTTCGTTGATGTTAGATAACGTTCCTGAATCTCCAACCTGTCCGCCACTCTCGGCATAAAAAGGAGTTTTATCCAATACTAACTGAAACTGTTCTTTGTTCTTTGCTTTTACTTTACGGTAACGTACAATATTGCTTTCACATTGCAGATCGGTATAGCCAACAAATTCTGTTTCAGCTATAGTATTATCAGACGTTTTTTTGTTTTTCTCAATAGAGATCCAGTCATCTGTATCCACTGATGTCGCAGCACGTGAACGGTTTTTCTGTTCGGTTAACAAACGATTAAATTCTTCTTCATCAATACTCAGATCGTAACCACGAGCAATTAAAGAAGTTAGATCTAAAGGAAAACCAAAAGTATCATATAATTCAAAAACTACTTTCCCGTCAATTACATTTCCTGATTTTGAATTGGTCAGATCGATACAAACCTGATCGATACGTTTTAAACCGATCTCTAATGTTTTGTAAAAAGAAGTTTCTTCTTCTTTAATTACTTTTTCGATCAATATTTTTTGTGAGTTCAACTCAGGGAACTGTTGTCCTAATTGATGCGCCAATGTTGGAACGATACGGTACATGAACGGTTCTTTGATATTTAACGATTGATATCCATAGCGAATAGCGCGACGTAAGATACGACGGATAACATAACCTGCACCGGTGTTACTTGGTAACTGACCATCAGCAATGGAGAAAGAAATGGTACGGATATGATCGGCAATAACACGCATAGCGATATTGATGATCTGTTGTTTTTTATGACTCTCTTCTCCTTCTGGTTTGTAACGCAATCCGCTTAACTCTTCAATTTTATTTAATAGCGGCGTAAATACGTCCGTATCATAGTTGGATTGTTTGCCTTGTAACACACGTACCAAACGCTCAAAGCCCATACCTGTATCAACGTGTTGTGCAGGTAGTTTTTCTAAACTTTTGTCGGCTTTGCGCATGAACTCCATAAATACATTGTTCCATACTTCAATTACCTGCGGATCATCGTTATTTACCAATGTAGCACCATCAACTTTTGCTCTTTCTGCGTCGCTTCTTCCGTCATAGTGAATTTCGGTACATGGCCCGCACGGGCCTGTATCTCCCATTTCCCAGAAGTTATCTTTTTTATTTCCTTTTAAGATCCTGCGTTCATCTACATATAATTTCCAGGTATCATAAGCTTCCTGGTCAAATGGCACATTTTCTTCAACACTTCCTTCAAACACGGTAACGTATAAACGCGTTTTATCGATTTTATATACTTCTGTCAATAATTCCCATGCCCACGCAATGGCATCTTTTTTAAAGTAATCTCCAAAGCTCCAGTTGCCAAGCATTTCAAACATGGTATGGTGGTATGTGTCAACGCCAACTTCTTCTAAGTCGTTGTGTTTACCACTAACACGTAAACATTTTTGTGTATCGGCCACACGCGGATATTTAATAGGCGCATTACCCAAAAAAATATCTTTAAAAGGCGCCATTCCTGAGTTAATGAACATTAACGTAGGATCGCCCTTTACTACCATTGGTGCAGAAGGGACAATTTCATGGCCTTTTGACTTGAAAAAATCTAAAAATGTTTGACGTACTTTATTTGATTCCATAATATTTTAAAAGAAGTAGCGAATATACTAAAAACACTGGCATCGTAAATCACAAATTATTCACTTTTTGTGAGAATTGGAACGCCCAAGTTTGCCGTGTACCCGCGTGAGGGATGCGAGCGGAAATCCTTTTACTAATCACGCTCCTTCGCGTGAGAAGTAAAAGATTGAAGCAGGCAGCCCGACCCCGCCGCCTTGGTTACTGAGCGAAGCTGAAGTACGTTGCGGGGGCACGCCCAAAAAAGCTTTTTATTTAAATAATTGCAATTTTTCACAGTTAAATAAACCTCTATTATTCACATTTCTCCAACAAAAATCCTCATTATAAAACCAATCATTTTGCTATATTTGTTAGCCTTTTCAGGACCATGTCAAAAGTTAAATATAAGTTCAATACTAAATCTCTGACTTACGAAAAAGTAAAAGTTACTTTTAAGCAGCGATTCTTGCAGGTGCTCTCGTATCTTGCAATTGGAAGTGTATTTGCTACAGTTACCATGTTAATTGCCTATCGGTTTATTGATTCGCCAAAAGAGAAGCAATTGCGTAGAGAAGCAGAGGTAATGAAATTGCAGTATGACCTATTGAATCAAAAAATGAACCAGGTTCAAACAGTATTGAATGACTTACAGGACAGGGATGATAATATTTACAGGGTAATTTTTGAGGCGGAACCTATTCCTAACTCAGTACGTAAAGCAGGCTTTGGTGGTAGTGACCGTTACAAGGACCTTGAAGGATATGATAATACGGCGTTGATGAAAGAAGCAACAGAACGTTTGGATAGAATCACCAAACAATTATATATTCAGTCCAAATCCTTTGATGAAGTGGTAAAGATGGCGAAAGGCAAAGAAAAATTAATTGCTTCTATTCCTGCTATCATGCCTTTAAATAATAAAAATTTAAAACATGCGCCAAGCGGGTATGGTTGGAGAACGCATCCTATCTACAAAACACAGGAGTTTCATCCCGGAATGGATTTTACGGCAGAGCAGGGAACCCCTATTTATGCAACCGGAGACGGTGTTGTGGAAGTAGCAGATGCTTCGGCTCAGGGCTACGGAAACCATGTGGTGATTAATCATGGTTTTGGATATCAAACACTTTACGGACATATGAGTAAAATGGCTACCAAGCCCGGTGTAAAGGTAAAACGTGGCGATTTAATTGGTTATGTGGGAAGTACAGGTTTAAGTACTGG
>JAZKGE010000061.1:0-32861 GCA_040386075.1 Bacteroidota bacterium | reverse complement strand
CATTTGCGGGCTGCAAAAGTACATACTCTTTTCCTTTCCTCCAAATTTATTTTAATATTTCTACTAAAATATTTTTTTTACCAACTTCCTCTCATATACTCACTCTGCAACCTTATCAAATAACGGGCTGCAAATCTACTAACTTTTTCTTAATCCCAAAGTATTTTTTCAAACTTTTTTTGAAGGATTTAATTATTCTGTGTAAAGTGTTGATTTACTGAGTATTATTTTTTTACAAATTTACTTTATTAACCAATAAAAATAGGGCTTTAAAGAAAAATCGATCAAATCAAATCCCGTTTTTGAAATAAATTATTTCATATTAATAAACTGAAGCGGAATTTCATAGTCGCCTTTTCGGCACAACGCTATCACAGCCTGCAGATCATTAATGCTTTTGCCCGAAACACGGATAATATCATCCATTATCTGCGCGGTAACTTTTAATTTACTGTCTTTAATGTCTTTTAATATTTTTTTGCAGGATTCTTTTTCAATGCCCTGGCGGATTTTGATCTCTTTTTTAATCACCATTCCCGAAGGATAATGTGCTTTGCTTTCATCCAAACAACGGGGATCCAAACCTTGCTTGATCATACGACTGTGTATCGCATCAATAATAGCAGTTAATCTCATGTCATGCTCAGTTACTATAGAAATGATAAGGTCTTTTTTATTTAGTTCTACTTCACTTTTCGAATCACGAAAATCAAAACGATTCAAGATTTCCTTCTTCGCTACATTGATCGCATTATCTAATGTTTGAGGATCTGCTTTGCTTGTTATATCAAATGATGGCATGGCTTTACAATTTTAAATATGAAAAATTATTTATCAGTGATTTATTATTTAGAATGATAAAAGTAATAAATTTTATAAAGTAGCGAAATCTGCAGTTTCTTTTCAAAATTCACTCATTTTGTTTGTAACTATCTGTACCATTTATTCGTCCTGTTCGATATATTTGAAGTATATCATAAAACACAGACCTGATGATCAAAAAAATAATTTTCTGTTTAATATTCTTATCGGCATTACAGATTGCCAAAGCTCAAAAGATAACACAATTCAGCTCCGATTCGGTTAAATTCATTAAAGAATTGAACGACTATTTTTATGATAACTCCGCTAATAAAAAAGATGCTGAAGAATATATCTTAAAGTTTGGTAAAGTTTGGAAATCGCCTGATTTTTCTAGCAGATACAGAGCTGCTATATACAAAACCAGTAACTCCATGTTACAACGAAAATTAAAACCTTACCCCTACTTCATTAGCTATTTGAATGCCGTTGTTAACTTTATAGATTCAAAACAAAATCCTGAAGTTTTTGATAACTGGCAACAATGTATCGAAAAAATATTCAGCTCAAAAAATCTCAAAAATTTTGGCGAATATTTAGAAATGAGTGAAAATATTTTTACCAGTAACACTTTTTACAAATCACCCACATACGCTTATCGAAGCGAACAGGCCAGCTATAAATTCGAGTTTGATTCGGTACCAAAAGTCGTGTTCCCAAAATTCACATTGGTTGGCTCCAGTCCACGTGGCGACTCCATTTCAATAGACAACATTCAGGGAACTTATTATCCTTCGTCCGGAAAATTTGTTGGCAAGGGGGGGCGATTAAGCTGGAAGCGAACTGGTGTTGGTGATGATGTATATGCTGATCTCATAAGGGTTTCCCTGGATTGTAAAACAGGTGGTTATATATCCGACTCAGCAACTTTTGTAGGAAAACAATATTTTGATGTACCACAAAAAGGACGCGTGACCGATAAAATCGTTACCGAAAATGGCGACCCTACTTATCCCCGATTCGATTCATACAGCAAGCGTTTGGTAGTAAAAAACATATATCCGGATGTAGATTATGATGGTGGTTTTGGAATGCGTGGTAATAAATTTGTTGGTTCAGGTAATGCAAAAAACCCAGCCCGACTATTATTTAAAAGAAACAATGTGCGTTTCCTTGAGATCTCTGCACGTTCATTCTCAATGACCAAAGAAAAAATAAATGCAAAACCTGCAGGCGTAAAGTTTTATCTGGATAAGGATTCTATTATCCATCCGGGATTGAGCTTTGTATACCAGGTAGATAAAAAAACGATCACACTTTTAAGAACCGATGATGGACTTGAAAAATCTCCTTATTTCAACAGCTATCATAAAGTGGATATGTATTTTGAACAATTGATATGGAAAACAGATGAACAAAAAATCGAATTTAATTTCCTTCCAAATAATACACAAGGCGAAGCATTTTTTGAATCACAGGATTTCTTTTCGCGTGGCCGTTTAGAGGCTATCAAAGGTATGGAAACCATCAGTCCCGTAACAAAGATGAATGACTACTACAATAACAACGGCAACCTATTAACATTTACTGTAGTTGATTTTGCAAAATACATTAAATACCTGGCGGTTGATCTTCGACCGATCATTTTTAAAATGGCAAACTTTGGTTTGATCTTCTACGAACCAGAAACCGATCTGGTAACGATCAAACCAAGGTTATTTGATTATGTAAAAGCTCAAAAACACGAAAAAGATTACGACATTATTACCATTCACTCCTTTTTTAGTGAAGAATACAGAAAACATGCGCCTAATCAGAATAATGCAACTATGAGTTTGGTGAACAATTCATACGATATTACGATCAGAGGTGTAGAAAGTATTTTATTGAGCGATACCCAAAAAGTATTTATGTTTCCAAAACATAATGAATTGGTTTTAAAGAAAAACCGCACCATGGATTTTTCGGGCGTTGTAGCTTCGGGTAAGTTTGAGTTTCACGGAAAAGATTTTTTGTTTGACTACGACATGTTTAAAGTAAAAATGAAAACGATCGATTCCTGCCGTATCTATGTTGTATCCCGAGAGCCTGATATCAATGGAAATTATCCATTCAGACGTGTGCAAACCGTTATCGAAAACCTGAATGGTGAATTAAGAATAGACGCGCCAAAAAACCACAGTGGATTTGGAAAAGCCCCCACGTTCCCACAATTCCAGAGCTTTAAAGAAAGTTATACATACTACGACAAGAAATCTATTTTTAAAGGTGTGTATGACCGTGATAAATTCTATTATAAACTCGACCCATTCACGATGGATAGTTTGGATAACTTTAGAAATGAGGGTTTGATATTTGAAGGAGAATTCTCTTCGGCCGGTATCTTTCCTACTTTCAGAGAACAATTGTCACTCCAAAAAGATTATTCATTAGGATTTGTAAGACAAACGCCACCGGGCGGATTTCAGGTATATGGAGGAAAAGCTAAGTTTGAGAACGAGATACGTTTAAGTAACAAAGGTTTAAGAGCAGATGGAGATCTGAATTACGTGACGTCCACTACCCGATCCAAGGACTTTATTTTCTTTCCGGATAGTATGAATACCATGGCAAATTCCTTTGATGTGAAAGAACAGATCGATCCGATAGAGTTTCCTCAAGCCCATGGCGATACAGTATACGTTCACTGGATGCCTTATAAGGACCTTATGAATGCTACCGACAAGGCAAGGCCGTTTACAACTTATAACGGCAAATGTACCTTCAAAGGAAGGTATTCTTTGAGCCCTTTAGAATTACACGGACGTGGTGTTATTGATATGGTTAAGGCCGATCTCGAGGCTGTCAATATATTATTCAAACAGCATCAGTTCTTCTCTGATACCGCTAATTTCCATCTAAAAGCAATTGACGAAGAAGGGTTGACCTTTGCTTCGGATAATGTGAATGCAAAAATGGATCTTGATAAACGTGTGGGCGAATTTGTAGCCAATGGTAGTGCCTCTATTGTTAAATTCCCTAAGAATCAATATATAGCCTATATGGAGCGTTTTAAATGGTTCATGGATAGTGAGGAAATACAATTGGGTGACGAAAATAAAAAACTGGATGGAAGTGTTGAAAATGCACTCGATCTGGAAGGTCCTCAGTTTATTTCTGTTCATCCAAAACAGGATTCCTTAAGATTCCTTGCACCTGCAGCAAAATATAATTTAAGAAAATGTGTGATCAGCTGTATCAATGTACCCTTTATCAATGTGGCTGATGCCAGGGTTTTCCCGGATTCCGGAAAAGTGATCATCTATAGAAGTGCAGTGATCGATACTTTAAAAAATGCAAATATTTTAGCCAATACAGTAACAAAATATCATACTATCAGAAATGTAACCGCTAATCTTTTTGGAAGGAAAAGTTATCTCGCTAATGGTGAATATCAATACCTCGATGAAAATAAAAAACCTTACCTGATAAAGTTTAATACCATTAAACCTGATACATCAGGGCAAACTGTATCTGAAGGTATCATTTCCGAAGAATCAAAATTCCAGTTCAATGATTACTTTAGTTTTGCCGGAAAAGTGTTTTTATTTGCTTCAAATAAATTTTTAACCTACGAAGGCGGAACAAAAATCGTTCATGCCTGTGGCAAAATAGGAAAAGCTTATTTGAAATTCAACGGAGAGATCGATCCTAATGACATCTTAATTCCATTGCCTGCAAATACAACGGATATGAATGGCAAACCGGTTGGCTCGGCCATTATATATGGCCAGGATACAAATATGGTCTACTCATCATTTGTATCCCTCAGAGGTGGGAGAAAAGATGTGGATGTAATAGGTGCCGACGGTTTTTTAGGTTTTGATAAAGAAACCAAAGAATACAGGATATCTAACAGAGAAAAATTAGTTGAACAATCTTTACCGGGTAATTACATCAGTTTAAATACAGAGAATTGTAAAGTATATGCCGAAGGAAAAATGGACCTGGGTGCCGATCTGGGACAGGTTCAGTTCAATAGCATTGGGGTTGCCACACATAGTACCATCAACGATTCGGCAACCTTTGAATTAATGAGCACTATCGATTTCTTTTTTGATAAAGGTGCTTTAAAGAAAATGGTAAAAGATGTGGAAGTATACACCAATACTTTAGAACCAATTGATTTCAGTAACAAAGTATTTACAAAAGGTATTACCGAGATCCTTGGAAAAGACAAGGGTGACAAGGTTATTGCTGATTTAAATTTAAATGGTGCTATTAAAAAATTTCCTGATGAATTTGAAAAAACATTTTTGATCACAAATACAGAAATGCGTTACGACAAAGTAAGCCGTTCGTTCCTTTCTGTAGGGAAAATTGGGCTTGGCGCAATCAATAAATCAGAAATATACAAACAGGTAAACGGAAATATACAGATACAGCGTAAAAAAGGCGGAGATAACTTTACTTTGTATTTTGAGCTGGATCCGCAAACCTGGTATTATTTCTACTATTTTAAAGGTGTAATGAGTGTAGTAAGCAGCAATGCCGAATTCAATAATTCAATCAAAGAATTAAAATCAAAAGATAAGAAACAGGATGTGAAAAGTGGTCCGGGATTTCAGTTCACAATTTGTAGCCCAACTAAAAAGGATATGTTCATTAGAAAAATGAAACAGGCTAATGCTACATCCGACGAATAGCTGGCCACCCTTTTGCATGTAAATTAAACAGGTTAGTGTGACATATTAACCTGTTTAATTTATGAGATCTAAACTACCCTTTAAACTTACACGGTTTTTTGCCCTGTTTTTTTGTTCAGGTTTTACTGCTTTTTCACAAAATGATTCCATCCGGCAATTCAATGGCGAAAATTATTCGGCTGAAGGTTTTGATCTGTACCTCGGCAGGCAGTTAGCTATTGGCGGACAATTAACCTGTTTGTACCAACACCAAAGTGCCCTAAATAAACCAAAGTATGATGGGCCTATCTCTATTTCTTCCTCGGCAGATGATCAGATATTAAGTATGGCAACTCTTAATTTATTAATTAAATTATGGAAGCGTGGTGAATTTGTAATAAGCCCTGAAATGCAGCTCGGTAATGGAATAGGCAACGGAAAAGGTATGGGTGCTTATCCCAACGCCTTATACGGCAACCCGCAAAGCAGTCCCTACTTATTAAGAGCACATTACCGACACCATTTTTTCTTTAAGAATTCCACTATAAAAGAATACCAGCTTACTGTTGGGCGTTATGCCCTAATGGAAATGTTTGATATGAATCCTTATGCAAGCGATCCCAAAAAAGATTTTTTTAACTTTTCGCATACTATGCTGAATGCATGGGACGCAGCCATAACAGCTTATGGATATACTCATGGCTTAGCTCAGACATTGAAATTAAAAAAAGGCTCCGTAAGTTTATCGGTAAATACTCATAATGAAAATGCGGGTGGACCTGAAACTGATTGGAACATATCACAAGCATACAGTTTTAATTTACAATTAGTAAAAAACTTCCAATTGTTTGGTAAAACAGGAAAAGTTCGTCTACTGGGATTTTACAATAGCTATAATGGAGGAAATTTTTCAAATTACTATAAGGACAGTTTAACTCATGTTGCTTATTTTGATACGTTGCATTCATACACAACAAAACTAGGGGGCGGAATAGATATTAATTATGATCTGAATGAAAGGAGTGGACTCTTTTTACGTTACAGCCAAAGCGATGGGCTATACGAAGATTATGGATATACACAGTGTGACGCCAGTATCAACGGTGGCGCTTTATTAGGAATGAATGCCATTAAAAGGCCTATGGACAGATTTGGGATATGCGCATCTGTAAATATGCTTTCTTCATTACACCAGCAATTTTTAAAGGATGGTGGCACAGGATTTATGCTGGGGGATGGAAATCTAAACTATGCTCCCGAAACTATCCTTGAAACTTTATATTGTATGAATATAAAAGAGCATTTTTTTGTAACCTTAAATTACCAGTATGCTATCAATGTTGGTTACAATCTTGATCGGGGAAATGCCCACTTTTTGGGGATCAGACTAAATCTAACTCTTTAATGCATTACTTGAACTAAGCATTTTTATAGAATTCGAACAGGTCAATGGCCTGCTTGGCTTCTTTAACATCATGCACCCTCAATATCTTAGCTCCACTTTGTAATGCAAGCGTATTAAGAACGGTTGTGCCATTTAATGCGGTTACCGGCGAGGTATTAATTATTTTATTGATCATTGATTTGCGGGAAAGCCCTGCAAGTATTGGATAACCAAATTCTGTAAATTCACTTAAGTGCTTTAATAATTGAAAATTGTGCTGTACGGCTTTACCAAAACCGAAACCCACATCCAGTATCAATTTATCAAAGCCAAGATTTTTTGCCTGCTCGATTTTTGAAACATAAAAACTTGAAATATCTTTTACCACATCATTGTATTGCGGATTTTTCTGCATATTCTGTGGAGTGCCCTGCATGTGCATCAGCACATAAGCTATCTGATGTCTTGCAACCAGGTCGAGCATGCTTTTATCCATCTGACTACCCGAAATATCATTGATGATATCTGCTCCCAGATCTATAGCAAATTCAGCTACCTCTGATAAATACGTATCAACCGAAATAAAAACCTTTGGAAATTCTTTTCTGAGTTTAATCAAAGGTTCCCTTAATCTTATCATTTCATCTTTAACGGAAACAGTTGTTGCATTGGGTCTGGACGATGCCGCACCAACATCGATGATGGTCGCGCCTTCACTGATCTTTATTTCTGCGTCCTTAACAATATCTGTAACCGATGAGAACTTGCCTCCATCATAAAAACTATCGGGTGTAATATTGATGATGGCCATTACATGAGCTTTTTGGAAGCTCAATTGTTTGCCATTTGTTAAATACGTTTTATCCATATTTGTTAAATTAGCACATCTATTTTACAAACTATTCATAGTTCAAGATAGTAATAATATATTATAATGGATATAACATTAGACAAACAAGAAAATTTAACCCACCGAATGAATAATACTTCACAGCAATACGATGCGGCCATCAAGTTATGTAAAGACCTTTTTTTAAAGAAAATGAAGGATTATGGCACTGCCTGGCGCAATTTACGTCCAACTTCTTTAACCGACCAGATCTTCATAAAAGCACAGCGGATAAAAAGTATTGAGGAAAAAGGTACCCAAAAAGTACAAGATGACATAAGTGGGGAATATATCGGTATTATCAACTATTGCATCATCTCGCTTATTCAACTGGAAATGGCTGATGATAGCCGTTTAGAGCTGCCATACGAGGAAGTAGAGCAATTGTATAATAAATACGCCAAACAAACAAAACAGCTCATGGAAGATAAGAATCATGATTACGGAGAGGCTTGGCGTGATATGCGAATGAGTTCTTTAACCGACCTGATATTAATGAAGATCTTCCGTGTAAAACAAATTGAAGATAATAAAGGACAAACCATTGTTAGCGAAGGTGTAGATGCCAATTACATGGATATGCTCAATTATTCTGTTTTTGCGTTGATAAAGCTTAGTTAAACATACTGGCACAAAATTCATATATGTATAGTAAATCAAACTATACAAATTATGAAAACACAATACGCTTTAAAAACATTATTTTATACAGTAGTGTTTTTATCATTATTCAATTTTAAAACTCAGGCACAAAGTGGTAAAGAGTTTTACCATACACCTTACAATACCCGTAACAGTGGCTCTTTCGATAGAGGAACAAATTTAATAAGTCTTGGCTACGGCTTTCCTAACTATTTATACAATGGCTATGGCGTAACAAACACAACATTAAATGGCAGAAGAGTAGGTTTTGGCCCCGGCATGCTAAAATATGAATTCGCAATCCGCGATGAAGTAGGATTAGGGATTGTTTTACAGGGAGCAGGTAAAAGCTTTAAATATAAAGCCGGCAACACGGTGTATACTGATCATGCCTGGGGAGTTGGTGGTGCCTTTATGGGTTATTATCACTTTAATAAATTGATCCCCGTTGAAAAGTTAGATGTATATGCTGGCGTAGGTATAAATTTCACATACCAGGAAATGAATAGAGATGCGGCTTATTATAATTACTATTATGATTATTATGGATACTATTATACAGATGCAGTTCGCAGCGATTTTATGGTAAGACCAAACGGAGTATTGGGTGTTAGATATTATGTTGCCCCTAAGTTCTCATTCTATGCAGAAGCAGGATATACATCATTTAGCTCAGCTAATATTGGAATGACCTTTAGACTATAAAAAGTTATAATTCTATAACTTTATCCGCATACCTTAAAGCAGAATCTCTGTGACTAATAATCACAGAGGTTTTGTCTTTCATAATGGTTTTTAGATTATTTAAGATCAGCTCCTCGGTCTCAACATCCACAGCCGACAAACAATCATCAAAGATCAATATCTGAGGTTTTGAAATAATAGCACGGGCAATTGAAATACGTTGTTTTTGTCCACCTGATAAAGTAACACCTCTTTCCCCTATTACGGTATTAAATCCATCCGGAAAAGCCATGATGTTATCATAAACACCGGCATCCTTTGCTGCCTGGATAATTTCCTGTTCAGAATAATCGTGATCTGTTGAAAAAGCAATGTTGTTACGGATCGTATCCGAAAATAAAAAAACTTCCTGTGGTACATAACCTATGCTTTTTCGTAAAGCAAACACATCATATTTTTTAATAGGATGCCCGTCGATATAGATCTCGCCCGAAGTGGTATCATACAAACGGGTCACTAAATTAGCCATGGTCGACTTCCCCGCTCCTATTTGTCCTTTAATCCCAACGGTTTTTCCTTTTTCTATTTTGAGATTTAAGTTCTTTATGGCTTCAATCTTACTATCAGAATATGTAAAACCAACATTCCTGAATTCAATATCACCTTCAATTTTTGTTTTTATTTCAGGGGTATTAATAATAGTGGATTGTGTTTGCAGAAACTCATTAATACGGGTTTGAGAAGCTGATGCTCTTTGGATCAACGATGTTACCCACCCCAAAGATGCAAAAGGCCAGGTGAGTTTGTAAACATATAAAATAAATTCGGTAATATTTCCGGGTTCAATAGTTTTACTGATCACCAAATGACCGCCAAACCAAACCGTCGCAATAACGCTTACACCGATCATTAACACCAACACTGGTTGAAAAAAAGCTTCAACAATAGCTAAACGTAAATTTTGCTTTTTAAAATTAGCATTTAAATTTTCTAACTGTCCGGTATAATGTTTTTCGCGCGCGTAAGCCTTAATAACGCGAATAGCAGAAAATGTTTCCTGAGCATGTGATGTAAGTTTCGACAATTCCTGTTGAACAACCGTACTCCTTTTATTGATCATATCAGATACTTTGTAGATAACAAAAGATAGTAATGGCAATGGAGCAAATACCAATAAAGTTAATTGCCAGTTTATCTTTAACATAAATACCAATACAATAACCACAGTGGCAAAGGTATTGATCAAATACATAATAGCAGGTCCTGTGTACATTCGCACTTTACCAACATCCTCACTGATACGGTTCATCAGATCACCCGTACTGTTATTCTTATAAAAGGAAGCGTCGAGGGTTTGATAATGAGCATACAATTCATTTTTTTGATCGAATTCAATATGCCGGCTCATAACGATAATCGTTTGTCTCATTAAAAACAAAAAGAAGCCGCTGGTTAGGGCCAGGCCCAACAAGGTTACGCCAAATACGATAAATTCGGATGACTGAACTGTTGTGTGATTGGCAATGAGATCTACTATCTTATTGGTTGCATTTCTAACAACAACACCCTGATAAATGGAGAACAAAGTGGAAAGCACTACAAACAATGCTCCTAATAATAACCGCCATTTATATTTAATAAAATAAGCATTTATGGTTTTAAGAGATTTCATTATAAGGACTTTGTTTGTCAGTTCGAGCGAAGTAGAGAATTAGACAGACATCTCTATTTCGCTCGATGTGACATAAAAATAGATGATCTTAAAAATCGTTATTCAACTGGTTTGTTGCTTTTTGTAAAATCTCAAAAGCATTTTCTGCCATTAAATTTTCTTTATCAAGCGTAGGATTGATCTCTACCATTTCAAAACACACGATCTTTTTGGAACGCATGATATAGTAAATTAAGTTTCCTGCTTCTTTTTCAGTAATTCCGTTTGGAACAGGAGTTCCTGTGCCACTACTGATACGGCTATCCATACTATCCACATCAAAACTCACATAAATAATATCACAGTGATCCAGATAATTTAAAGATTCGATCGCAACACGTTCTACTGCTTTTTTGCGAATTTCCTGCAAGTTAAATACGCGAACTTTGTTCTTTTTAATTAAAAAATCTTCCTGTGGTTCAAAATCACGAAGTGCTATATAAACCAGATCATTATAATGGATCTTAGGAGTAATACCTCCCATGCTTTTTAATTTTTCCCAATACTCAATGGTTTCATCATCCGGTTTATTTTGTTGACGTTCTTTATTATCCTCTCCTAAAACACAAGCAATAGGCATCCCGTGCATATTACCACTCGGGGTTGTATAAGGAGTATGAATATCTGCGTGAGCATCGATCCAAATAACACCAACACGTTTGTTAGGATAAGCCATTTTAATACCGCTAATAGTCCCTAAAGCAGAGCTATGATCGCCGGCTAAAACAATCGGCACTTCTTCTTTTAATAAGGTCTTTTTTATTTCATTAGCCAAACGTTCGTTTAACGCATATATACCTTTTACGCGTTTTGCATAATCATTTACTACCGGCTCTAATAACAGGTGATTCTCATTCTGAACTTCAACGGACTTAAATTTTTTGAAAAAATTACTTCCAAAGTCAAGGGCTGCAATTTTGATTGCATCAACACCCATACTTGAACCACGGGTTCCGGCCCCTATTTCACTTTTTATTTCAATTAATTTGATTGGCTTGATCATAGGTGTACTCATAGATTATTTTAAGAGTCGTAAAGATAACAAAGGAAATGCAATTTAAAACCCAAATAAGGCTCAAAAAGAAGGAATTAACGCTTAATTAAACTAGAAAGCCCTGAAACCGAGTCTTTTGTGAGGATTTTAAGCGTTTGAATATCTATGATCATAGTTTGTGGTGAGGCGCCTGTAATAACATCTTTCACTTCTTTTTCAAATTCTCCATTAAATACAAACGAATGAATTTTAAAGTTATTTCTTTTTAAATATTCAATAGATAATAGCGTGTGATTGATACAACCCAAATAACTTGATATAACGAGTACGATCTCACATTCAAATTGCCTGGCTATATCGATCACATAATGTGTTGAATTGATAGGAACCAAAAGTCCACCGGCACCTTCTATAAGCAAATGATTGTTGGTTTTAGGCAATCGGATCTCATTCAACTTAATTTCAACTCCCTCAAGTTTCGCCGCAAAATGTGGTGATAAAGGCTCTTTTAATAAATAAGTTTCCGGATGAATGATTGTTTTGGAATTACTGATCAGTGATCTCACAATATCTGAATCCTTTCCTTCAACAGTTCCACTTTGTATTGGCTTCCAGTAGTCTGCCTGCAAAGCTTCCGTTAAAATGGCCGATACAACTGTTTTTCCCACATTGGTTCCTATACCCGTTACAAATAAATTCATCAGAAAAATAATTTTAGATACTTATTCTTAATGTCGGATAAATTCAATTTTTGGTTGATGTATAAAACGCAGTGCGAGCTCATTGCATCATACTCTTTTTGATCTTTCAAGCTCACGCTTCTCACAGCTTCTACAAATCCGGCCTTATTATTTAATGCAATATCAAATCCTACATTTTCAGCTTGCAAATTCCTCCAGGGAGTTTGATCTGAAAGAAGAACCGGCCGGCCATGCTGTAGAGCTTCTACAATAATATGTCCATAGTTCTCATTATGAGTTGGTAAAAATAAACTGTGGTACAGACTTACAGTTACTCCGATTTGATCAGGAGTTAAAATACCTTTATAATTAAAACTGATATTGGAAGATAGTGCCTTTGCGTTTTCTTTACACAAATTCCAATAGTTCTCATCTTCAACCGGGCCATACACATCAAAAGTGACCGCATCATTATTTACTTCTTTTAAAACGTCGATTGCAAAATTAAGGTTCTTTTTTTCAGAGATACGAGAAATGAAACATAGTCTTAATTCACCGGCTTTTTTTTCGATTGTTTTTACTTCATCAGCAGTATTAGGCAAGTTAGATACCTCTACAAAAGCGGCATTGCTACCGATTCGTTTTTTTATTTCTGAAGTCTCCTGTACAGAAGTTGATTGCCAACATACGTTTTTAAATAGACCAAAAGTTTTGGCATATATTAAAAATAATTGTTTCTTAAAAGCTTTTATGGCAAGGGCTCCATCACCCAACATACCACGGGGCGCCAAAATAATTTTAGAATTTAATTTACCCTGCTGCTTCCACTTTAAAGGATTTACTGCAAAATATTTTGAGAATAAGCTATTTAAATAAATAGCATCATGCTCTGTGCTTTGAACCAGCTTTAAAATAAAATCAGCATTCATGTTCTCAGGACTCACATAAAAAACAGTTCTGCCATCAAAGATTGTCCATTCATTTATTTTGACATTTTTGTAAGCTTCCTTACTTTTAAAATCTCTGTCGGTTGTAATGATCTTAAAATTAATATCATCGCCTAATTGTTTGGTTAACGTGGCTATGGATTGAATAGGCCCGCCTGCAAGGTATCCCGGAAGAAACCAGTCGCACAGTATCAGTATGTTTTTTTTAGCATTCAATCTGGTGTGTGTTTATCCAATTATTTAAAACAACCAGGTGCCATACCCTACTCCATGTAATTTTAGGGTCATTGTTCAAAAACCTGTTCCAAATTAAAAGTACCGCTTCTCTGTTCACAAAACTACGTTTGGAAAATTGAGCTATATTTTCTTCGCAAAAGTCTTTCAAATCACCTTTCAACCATTCTTTCCAGGGCAATATAAATCCCATTTTAGGGCGATTGGTTATATCTGCCGGCAAAAGATCACCTAAAGCATCTGTCAATAATTTTTTAGGAGTGTGTGGGTATTTATATTCGTCTTTTACACTTAACGCAAACTCTACCAGTTCATAATCCAAAAAGGGAACACGCACTTCCAACGCCACTGCCATGCTCATTTGATCGGCATCTCGTAGTAAAATATTTTGCATGTAGGTCTGAATTTCAAACAAAGACACCCTGCTTAAAATATGGTATTTATCGGTCTCACTTTTTTTGATAACGTTCTTAATAAAGTTATCAGAGTTATGATATTCTTTTAATAAAGCTTTATAATCTTTTTGATTAAACAGCTTACGATTTATTGGATAAGCATTAAATCCGTTGATGGTATCTAAGGCCAGGATCTCTGCAGTTTTATCGCCCTGCACTGATTTTTTTTTAGCAGCCAGTGCTTTTCCCAATAAACCTTTAGCAGGAACTAAATTCAACCAGCCTTTTTTTTCCAACTCATAATAACGTTTAAAGATATCGTAGCCGGCAAACAATTCATCGCCACCCAAACCCGATAAAGCCATTGTAATACCCGCGTTTTTAGTGGCTTTAGAAACAATATAGCTGTTAGGTCCGTCGCCGCTTGGATGATCCATCGCTGCTAATGCTTCGGGTAATTGTTTTAAGAAATCATTAGGAGTTAATTTAATTTCGTGATGTTGAGTATTGAATTTTGTAGCGATTTGCTTGGCATACTTTGCTTCCGAAAATTCGCCTTCATCAAAACTCACATTGAAGGTTTGTACTTTTTCGGAAGATACTTTACTCATCAAACCAACAATAGCACTGCTATCAATTCCTCCTGATAAAAAAGCACCGAAGGGAACATCGGCCACCAAACGTCTTTCAACAGCGGCCGTAAGCAGCTCATTGACTTTAGTACAGGTTTCTTTATACGTTAATTCGTTATAGCTATTTGTTTTTGATTTAGCATAATTATTAATGTTCCAGTAATGTGTAATTTTGAGTTCATTGTTTTTTAACTCTAATACATGCCCAGGCATCAGCATCAGTACATCTTGTAAAATAGTATTAGGAGCATGCACAGTTGTATACTGCACATATTCTGCCACTGATCTTAAATTGATCTTCTTATCAATTAATCCTGAATGTATCAAAGCCCTGATCTCTGAAGAATACACCAATACATTATTTTTAAAATGATAATACAATGGTTTGATCCCCATTCGATCTCGGGCAATTACCAGTTTTTGTTCAACCTTATCCCAAATGGAAAAAGCGTACATACCGTTAAAGCGTTGCAAACAATCAATTCCCCAACGCAAATAAGAGGCTAAAATAACTTCGGTATCTGTATTGGTTTTAAAAATATAGGGTAGATGTTTTGAGCCATGCTCTGCCCTTTGCAATTCCAGCTTCAGATCTTTATAATTATATAACTCTCCGTTATAAACCATCACGTAACGTTCATCCTGTGAAAGAAACGGTTGATTACCGGCTTCTGAAAGATCAATGATGGATAAACGCCTATGGCCTGAAAAACAACTGTCATCATTCCACACACCTTCCGAATCGGGCCCACGATGCGCAATAGCATCATTCATTTGTTTTATGGCAGAATGGTATACCGGGTTATTTATCTGGTTTCCAACAATACCTGTAATTCCACACATATAAATTCAATTTTTGAGTTATTGATTTAATTATTTTTTAATATAAAAATAACAATCAACAAAAACTAATCACTAATTCATTAAATCTTTAATTCAACAATTACCTATAATCCGATTGATCTTAAGTACTTTTGATCCGTCATCATGTTCTTAATTCCTTCCTCCACACTGATCAGGTCTCTTCCTAATATTTCTTTCATCTTGGTATTATCAGGCTGTCTACGGGTCATATCACCTTCTTTAAGAGCAGGAATATGTACGATCTTGGACTTACTGTTCGTGATCTTGATCACCAGGTTTGCCAATTCTAATACGGTCATTAGTTTATCGCTACCAATATTGATCACATCGTTTTCCAATAATTTTTTATTCATGATCGTTACACAGGTATCAACTGTATCATCAACATACGTAAAGGTACGGGTTTGCGAGCCATCACCGTAAATAGTAATATCCTCGCCCTTAAGAGCTAAAGACAAGAAACGTGATACAACGAAATCGGTACTTTGGTTTGGACCGTATGTATTAAAGAAACGGAAAATAGTATAAGCAAGGCCAAATTCCTGCTGATAGCTTTTCAAATAACTCTCACCTACATTTTTTACAACCGCATACGGTACACGCGAATTCAATGGTGTGCGATGCTCGTGTTGTGGTAATTCTACAGGCTCTCCATAAACTTCGGAGGAGGATGAAAAGAACACATGTTTAACCGAAGAGTTTTTGGATAAATTCAATACATGTTTAATTCCTGAAATATCTGACAATACACTTACCGGATTTTCCTGTGTACGTATAACGCCTACAACAGCTGCAAAATGATACACATAATGAAAATTATATGCAAGCATGATGGAAGAGATCTCTCTGTAATCGTTCACATTAGCTTTGATGAATTTCCAGTTCTCATGATCAGTAGAAGGTAATTTTGACAAAAAACCAGTAGATAGATTATCAACGATAACTACAAAATTTGTTTTGTCTTTAATTAATTTTTCAACTAATGCTCCACCAACGTTTCCGGCTCCTCCTGTAACTAAAATTTTCCTCATAAACCCATAAAATTATCAATAGCGAATATAGTAATTTTAGCCAATATAAATTGGCATGAATTAGTTAAATGATAATGTAAAAAAACCGTACTTTTGGCGCATGAACATCGAACACTTTTTAGCTACTACTATATCTCAGGTAATCAATCAATTATTTGAATTATCAACTACTCCAAACGATATTATTCTTCAAAAAACAAAAAAGGAATTTGAGGGAGATTTCACCTTAGTTACTTTTCCATATATTAAAGCCGCTAAAGCTACGCCCGAAAAAACCGGCGAGCTCATTGGTGAAATGCTTATAAAAAACAATCCTTCCATTACAAAATTCAATGTAGTAAAAGGATTTCTTAATTTTTCTTTATCCAACGATTTCTGGTTAACTGAATTTAAAACCATTAGCTCACAAGAGAATTATGGGATTAAACCGGCAAAAAGCAGTGGTAAACAAATTATGTTGGAGTATTCATCTCCCAATACCAACAAACCTTTGCATTTAGGCCATGTACGTAATAATTTATTAGGATACGCGGTTGCTACCATTAATCAGTCGCAGGGACATGATGTTGTAAAAGTAAATATTGTGAACGATCGCGGTATTCATATTTGCAAAAGTATGATAGCCTGGCAAAAATTTGGCAATGGCGAAACACCTCAATCAAGCGGAATGAAAGGCGATCATTTGGTTGGAAAATATTACGTGGAGTTTGATAAAGCCTACAAAAAAGAGGTACAAGCTTTAATTGAAAAAGGAGCAACAAAAGAAGAAGCTGAAAAACAAGCGCCTATTATGTTGCAAACCCAGGAAATGCTCTTGAAATGGGAAGCCGGAGACAAAGAAACCATTGACTTGTGGAAAATGATGAATGGTTGGGTATACGAAGGTTTTGCAGTAAGCTACAAAAAACTGGGAGTTGATTTTGACAAGATCTATTACGAAAGTAACACCTATTTATTAGGAAAAGAAACTGTACAGGAAGGCCTAGAAAAAGGAGTGTTCGTAAAAAAAGATAATGGTAGTACTGTTATTGATCTGACTGCCGATAAACTGGATGAAAAAGTAGTATTGCGTAGCGATGGCACTTCTGTATACATCACACAGGATCTGGGAACTGCTATTGAGCGTTTCAAAGAATTTCCTGCTATCAGTAAAATGATCTATACCGTTGGTAACGAACAGGATTATCACTTTAAAGTATTATTCAAGATCCTTGAAAAGCTAGGTTACGACTGGGCCAAAGAGTGCTACCACTTAAGCTACGGTATGGTGGAATTACCTGAAGGCAAAATGAAAAGCCGTGAAGGAACTGTGGTTGACGCTGATGATTTAATGGATGGTATGGTTGCAACTGCTAAAGAAACGACTGAAGAATTAGGTAAAGTAGATGGATTTACACCTGAAGAATTAGAAACTTTATATCAAACTATTGGGATGGGCGCTTTAAAATATTTTATTTTAAAAGTAGACCCTAAAAAGAAAATGTTGTTTGATCCTAAGGAAAGTATTGATTTTAACGGGCACACAGGTCCGTTTATACAATACACGCACGCCCGTATCAAATCCATTTTAAGAAAGTTTGAAGGTAAAGCAAATGAGATTGCAATTGCCGATGCTATTACATTGCATGACAAAGAAAAAGAATTAATCAAACTACAATACGATTTCCCTGCAATTTTAGAAGAGTCGGCTAATACGTATAATCCTGCTGTTGTGGCCAATTATATCTATGAATTGACTAAACTTTTTAATCAATTCTATAACGAATGTCCGGTACTGAAAGAAGAAAACAAAACAGTAAAAGAGTTCAGGATAAAAATAATTGAAACCACTGCCAACATCATTAAAAATGGTATGATGTGTTTAGGCATTGAGGTTCCGGAAAGAATGTAGTTTTTAAAATACTGTATTACACTATTTGTCACCCTGAACTTGATTCAGGGTCTCATGAGATGCTGAAACAAGTTCAGCATGACAAAAACATTACTGGTAAGCGCCTGCTGAAATATTTCCCGATGAAGTACGCATTACCGTTCCCGTTATATCAGTACCTAAAATTGTATTGTACTGCTGCACTATTGTAAATTCTCCAATTTGAAATGCAGAAGAAAACGGTTTCAATTTAAAATTATATCCGCCGGGATTATCAAACTTAGCATCTCCATTAAATACATTATTCAAACTTGTAATTAAGGTATTAGTTGGTACAGAACCTTTAATTAAATTATTATTTAGTTTACATACGTTTGATGGACCAATTCCCGAAAAACTCCGGATATCCATTTCAAGTTCCCCGCTTTTTGTACCATCAATAATGTTATTGGCAAAATAAATACTGTCGTACGGAATTTCATCTGTACCATCGTAATTATCAATATGCACACAGGGTTGCTCTCCCCTTCCTCCATCCTGGTTATAATAATTTGCAAACGTATTATGTATAAACGTATAATTACCTCCCCAACTTAAAGCTGCGCAATACTCTTTACAATTAACAATCACGTTATTGGCTGCCCAAACAGTGAAAAACTGTGTGTAAAGCCCCCATTTTGAACAGTTTTTGATGATGGTATTGGTGATCTTCAGTTTTTGAGGCTGGCTGGCGCTTGCTAAAATACTGGCCTGTATCCCAATAAAATTATTTTTAATAATGGCATAATTGATATAATTATCGGTGTGCCCCTCATTTATCCAGATCCTGTCCCACTGTCCCGGCATATCTGCATAATCTGCTTCACGCCTGTCGCCCTGAAAAGTAACCTCATTATTTACCGCTCCATTAACCTGCAAAGTACCATAACGGTAAACCCAAAGGCCCGCATTTTGATGAAAATAAACCTTTACACCCGCATTAATAACCAATTTTTGAGTGGAATCTACAACCAGCCAGCCATAAACAACATGTGGTCTGTTATCATCGGGTTGCCCCAAAGCGCCTCCGCCCCAGGTAACCGTAGTGTTGGTAATTGAAACAGGCGTACCCGAAGGCGATATGGAATAAGATACAGTTGAATATGGTAAATAACCATTCTTATATTGTATCGCAGTATTTGGGAAATGGTAATGCGCATCTTGCCCCCATGCTTCCAGTGCCACGCTTTGCTGGTTGCCATTAATGTCAAACAGGATCTTATCCTGAATGATCAAAGGACTTAAAACACTGGTTGGGTTTACATTTACCTGAACAAAAATATAAATACTGTCATTGGCCAATATTTCAACGTCATTCACTGCTTTGCCGGGAGTTCCGTCTACATTTAAAAAGAAGTTGGATGCCTGTCCTTTTTCGAGACGAATGGATGAAATATTGATCTTTTGATTATTGCGGTTTATGACCCTGATGTTACGGGTAGCTGACCCAATAGTGGTGAAAACGGTATCAAATAAGATCGAATCCTGAGAAAAAGCTACGGTAGCAGAAGGGTCTGTAAGCAATTTATCTTTCTTACAGGACATAAAACTAATTGACAAACAAATAGTTATGATTAAAACAGCGAAAATCCGTATCATAAAGCAAATTTATACTTTTAATAACGATAAAGTGGAAATTATATTATAATTTCACTAAAAATACTTGCTATTTAAAGAATATTACTATCTTTGCATTCCAAATTTTTTGAAACAAATATTAGAATTATAACATGAAAGCAGAAATTCACCCTGAAAATTACAGATTAGTTGTATTTAAAGATATGTCTAACGGTTACACATTTTTAACTAAATCTTGTTCAGATACTAAAGATACTATCGTTCACGAAGATGGTGTTGAATACCCATTAGTAAAATTAGATATTTCTATGACTTCTCACCCATTCTATACTGGTAAACAAGTATTAGTGGATACAGCAGGTCGTATCGATAAATTTAAAACACGTTACTCTAAAAAAGCGTAATCTGTTTAAATTAATATTTAAAAATCCATCTACCTTTTGGTTGATGGATTTTTTTATTTAGTACATTAGAGCCTAATGAAGTTTTTATTTTTATATACCGAAATCGCTGAATATTTTTTAGCCTGTTGTAAAGAACTGGCTAAACATGGGGAAGTTCATGTAATTCGCTGGCCGGTAAATAAAGAAGCTCCTTTTCAGTTTCAGGAAAATCAACAGATCAAACTTTATTCAAAAGCCGATCATGATCTTGCAGGTTTAAAAAAATTAGTGGATTCGATAAACCCTGACGTGATCATTTGTAGCGGATGGATAGATAAAGATTACCTGAAGATCACAAAATCCTATTTCAAAAAGATCCCTACCGTTATGACCTGTGACACGCATTGGCGTGGCGACCTCAAGCAGCGCCTTGCAATGATAGTAAGTAGGTTCACCTTACTCAATATCTTTTCACATGCCTGGGTACCCGGTCAGATACAAAAACAATATGTACTTAATTTAGGCTTTAAAGAAAAAAATATTGAAACGGGTTTTTATAGCTGCGACCTCAATCATTTCGAGTCCATTTACCAATCTCAAAAAACACAAAAACAAACACAATTCCCAAAGCGTTTTTTATACGTTGGTCGCTATTATACATTTAAAGGCATACAGGAATTATGGCAGGCCTTTACTGAACTACAAACCGAACAACCAAATGAATGGGAATTATGGTGTCTTGGTATCGGTGATATAGAACCGATAGATCATCCAAAAATAAAACATTTTGGTTTTGTACAACCAAAAGAGCTGGCAACTTATACTTCTCAAACAGGTGTATTTATTTTACCAAGCCGTTTTGAACCCTGGGGTGTTGTGGTACACGAGTTTGCAGCCTCAGGTTTTCCATTATTATTAAGCAACGCAGTTGGCGCTAAAGAGCAATTTTTACAGTCAGGAAAAAACGGCTTTGAATTTAAATCACAAAGTGTTTCAGAAATAAAAGATGCTTTGAAAAAAATAGTGAATACATCAGAAGCAGACTTACTGATGATGAGTACACATTCAAATACGTTATCCAGATCCATTTCTCCAAAAAAATGGGTCGATAGTTTACTAAAAATGGCAAAACCCTAATTAATGGTTGCGAACCGCATTAAAGAATTGGATGCCCTTAGGGGAATTGCTGCTTTATGTGTGGTTCTTTTTCATTTTACTCTGGGCCGACCCGAAGCTCAATATGGTTTTCATTTAGGGATTACAGGCGTTGATCTTTTTTTTATACTCAGCGGCTTTGTTATTTTTATGAGTGTTCAAAAAACAACATCGGCTTTGGAGTTTGCCATTAACCGCTTTACAAGGCTCTACCCCACTTACTGGACCTGTGTATCCATAACAGCTCTAATGCAATTGCTATTGATGGTTTACATGTATGGAAACTACTCCTATTTATCTGTGTCAAAATACGTGATCAATCTCACCATGTTTCAGCACTATTTTAAAGTAAACGATATTGATGGCTCATACTGGACCATGATCATCGAAATAGTATTTTATATTTGTATTCTTATTTTATTGGTCGCAAAAAAAACAAGATACATTTTACCTTTTAGCTTAGCATTACTTGCTATTATTGGCACTTACAGTATTTATTTAGAGAATATCTATCCATCTTTAAATTCACAATTGATTTACTGGTTTCATTTATTCACACATTTCCCTTTGTTTCTGGCTGGTATTATTTTTTATAAGATCTACCGTAAAGAAGGGAAGCTGTATTTTAATTATCTGATCTTGTTATGCTGTTTTATAGTTCAAATCAGCCTATTTGATAATTTTGAAAAAACAATACTGTATGTTTCTCAAACAGAATACATGATCATGTTGGGTATTTTCTTTTTGATCTTTGTTTTATTCGTTAATGACAAACTGGAGTTCTTAGTATCAAGACCTATTTTATTTTTAGGAAAGATCTCTTTTGCCTTATACCTCATTCACCAGTTCATTAGCACCGAAATTATCATTCCGCTTCTCGCCAAAATTGGTATTCATTTTTGGACTTCCGCCTTAATAGCTTTTTCTATCTGTGTTTTGTTAGCCACTTTGATCACTTATTTTATTGAAATTCCTTTAGGGAAAAAGCTAAACCTGTTCTTACGAACAAAATTTAGCTTTCCAACAATTCACTCATAAAATCTCTAAAAACACGGCTTGTTTTCAACAATTTTCAACAAAAAAGCCAATTTTGCTGCATATTTAATTATTTTTATAAGCAATGCAGGACTCTTATTGTATATATAACGGACATTTGGTAAGCATGTACGAACCAGCTATTAGTTTTTCTAATAGAGCATTTCGTTATGGTGATTCCATTTTTGAAAGCATCCGTTTTACAAATGGTAAGATCATGTTCTTGTCTGATCATGTGAAACGGATCAAATTAAGCATGACTACCTTAAGAATGAATGTACCGGCCGAATTTACTTCAGCTAATATTGAACAGCTGATCATGCATTTAGTTGAACAGAATGAAATCAAAAAAGAAGCGCGTATCAGACTCACTGTTTTTAGAAACGAAGGTGGTTTTTATACACCCGACACAAATGATATTTCATTCCTGATAGAAAGTGAAGCTATTGAAACACCGGGTTACATCTTAAATCAAAAAGGTTTATGGGTCGACATTTATGCTGAGATAAAAAAACCGATCACCAAAATATCAAATTTAAAAACGGGAAGTGCCTTAATGTATGTAATGGCAGGCATCACCAAAACTTCTTTAAAATTGGATGATTGTTTATTAGTAAATGATAACGGAAACATTATTGAATCCATCAACTCAAATATTTTTGTTATTAAGAATGGAACTCTTTATACATCACCTATTACAGATGGATGTATTGATGGCGTGATGAGAAAGCAAATATTGGAAATAGCTGCGCAGCATAAATTACTCACGTTTGAGCAACCCTTAACCGTTCATACATTAACCAACGGCGACGAGGTGTTCTTAACTAATGCCATTAAAGGCGTGCAATGGGTTGGACAATTCAAGAACAAATTCTACACCAACCAAAAAGCTGTATTCTTTACAGAAAAATTAAACGAGTTAGCGAAATAATACATGATAGATACATTTTATAAGTTAGTTGATGATGCCATTACTGACTTAGGGTTAACACCTGAAGAAACCAGAGGAGATCAACCCGGCCAATGGAACTTAAAAAAAGGCGACTTCGACATTATGATAGATGTTTGGGAACAGGAGAAACAATTTTTATTTCAGATCGTTTCGCCCTTATGTGGCTTACCAGTTGAAAACAGAGAAGGTTTCCTATTAAATTTGCTTCAAAAAAATTATGGATTAAGTTCTATGACCTATGCAGTAATGGATGATGTGGTATTTTTAAAATATACTACCGAAATGAATTCCCTGACCAAAGAAAACATTGTGATGTTGTTAACCAAAACAGCATTTTATGCTGAGCAAAGCAGCTTTGTTCCAAAAAAAGATAATTAGCATGCAAAAGATTTTAATGGTTTGTTTAGGGAACATTTGTCGTTCACCTTTAGCAGAAGGTATCATGCTTAAATTAATAAAAGAGAATAATTTAAACATGCGGGTTGATTCTGCAGGAACATCAAATTACCATGTTGATGAAGCTCCCGATAAACGTACCATAACCAATGCTGCTAAACATAATGTAGATCTGAAATCATTAAGGGCAAGACAATTCAAGGCATCTGATTTTGAAAAATTTGATAAGATCTATGTCATGGATAAAAGTAACATGGCCAATGTATTAGCATTGGCTACAACTGATGAACATAAAACTAAAGTGGAACTGTTGTTGAATGCCTCGAATCCAGGCGAAAATAATGAAGTTCCAGACCCATATTTTGGAGGAGAACAAGGTTTTGAAGATGTGTTTCACATGGTTTACAAAGCCTGTCAGCACGTTGCTTTTGCTTAATCCAACAATTTAGCGGCTTCTGCTTTGGTATCGGCTACTTTAAACAAGGTGTTTAATTTAGTGATGATCAGCAGGTCGTTTACTTTTTTGCTCACATGGCAAATCACGCTTTCTCCACCACTGGTTCTTGTTTTGGTGAGTAACTGGATCAATACATTTAATCCACTACTATTCATGTATCTTAGGTTGGAAAGGTCAATGATCAGTTTATTCTTATCCTGTTCCAATAACTCATCCATTTCTTTGATAAGTCCGATGGCCTGATTTTTATCGATCAGCTCGCCGCTTAAGGCCAGGATCTGGATGTTGTTCTCTTGTGTTATTTTATAATCCAGCACCATAATAATTGTATTGAGAATTTTTTCTAGTTTAAATTTAACAAAAAAAATCGAAATAATAAAACAGCTTTTCGCTTGACTTTGTTTTTTTTATTTACCGGTGGTCTTTTTATGCTCACAAACACCATTTTCTTTTAGTACACGGCATTTAGCAAAAAAGTTAAGGGAATGGTGAAAAACATCAAAATTGAGCATATCCTCGGCCATTTTCTGGATCTGCATGATACGTGGGTCACAAAATTCAAATACCTTTTCACAATCGCTACAGATCAAATGATCATGCTGCTTAAATTTATAAGCTTTTTCAAACTGAGCCAGGTTTTTGCCAAACTGGTGTTTCACAACTAATCCAGCTTCCAGCAATAATTCTATATTATTATAAAGAGTAGCACGGCTCACGCGATACTTTTTATTTTTCATCATCACATAAAGGCCTTCAATATCAAAGTGCCCGTCGTGAGAATATATTTCATTTAAGATCGCAAAGCGTTCCGATGTTTTACGATGTTTGTTCCTTTCCAAATAATCGGTAAGGATCTTCTCAACCGCTTCCTTGGTTTCCTGCGTCATTTTAGTATCTCCCATTAGTTATTGTCAATACGTGTTACACTCGTTACTCCTTTTACTTTCATCAAGTTATCGATCAAATGACTCAGATGTTTGGCATCATGAACGAAAACCATAATAGTTCCGTCAAAGATACCATCTTCTGTGTCAAAACTGATAGAACGCATGTTTATATTTAACTGGTTGGAGATAACCTTGGTCACATTGTTCACCAATCCCATCTCATCTGTTCCCTTTATTTTAATACCTGCAAGAAATGATATCATGTGATCATTGTTCCATTTTGCCTTTACAACCCTGTAAGCGTAGTTAGAAAGCAATTTAACGGCATTAGGACAATTGACCCTGTGTATCTTGATGCCTTCATTTACGGTTACAAATCCAAATACATCATCTCCGGGAATTGGACTACAGCATGGCGACAGGCCATAATCCAGTTTTTGCATATCGTCACCAATCACCAACATGTCGGAACTTCCCCGAACATTGGTCACCAGTTCTTCAATTTTGTTTTCTTTTTTCTTTGGTTTAAATCTTTCAGGATGCGCTTTAAACTCTACAAATTCTTTGATCTCCTTTACATCCACATTCCCTAAAGCTGCCCTATAGAACAATTCTCCTGATGAAGGTAATTTTAAATAGGTCACAAAATCATTCACGTTCTGAATAGTGTAATCCAACTTACATTTATAGAATTTTTTCTCCAGTATCTCTTTACCGCTCTCTGCAATTTTCCTTCGGTTCTCTTTTAAAGCACTTTTGATCTTCGACTTCGCTCGCGCGGTCACTACATAATTGATCCAATCTTCCTTAGGTGATTGCTTACTCGATGTCAGGATCTCCACTTGGTCGCCGCTTTTTAACTGGTAACTCAAAGGCACTAATTTATGATTAACCTTTGCGCCAATACATTGCTCGCCAACCTTAGTATGAATTTCAAATGCAAAATCCAGGGCAGTTGCCGTTACTGGCAAATTGCGCATTTCTCCTTTCGGAGTGAACACAAAAATTTCATCGGCAAATAAATTCAGTTTAAAGTCGTCGATGAATTCCAATGCATTTGGATCAGGGTTATCCAGCATTTCGCGAATACGACGCAACCAGTTCTCTAAATTACTTTCTTTTTCAGCGGCTGCATCTTTATATTTCCAGTGAGCTGCGTAACCCATTTCGGCTAATTCATCCATTCGCACAGTACGAATTTGAACCTCTACCCATTTGCCTTCCGGCCCCATCACCGTTGTATGCAAACTTTCGTATCCATTACTTTTAGGTGTCGAGATCCAGTCTCTTAACCTATCGGGATTGGGATGATAAAAATCGGTTATGATCGAATAGATCTTCCAGCAATCTGCTTTTTCCCTGTCTGGTGGCGTATCTATCACAATACGAATAGCAAACAGATCATAGATCTCTTCAAAAGGAACGCCTTTGTTCTTGATCTTATTGTAAATGGAATAAATAGATTTCGGACGTCCGAAGATCTTAAATTTAAAACCTTGCTCTTTTAATATATCGTTTAAAGGATCAATGAAATTCTTAATAAATTTTTTACGGACTGGTTCTGTTTCTTCCAGCTTCTGAACTACATCCCTGTACCAATCTTCGTTTGTATACTTTAAGCCAAGATCCTCTAACTCTGATTTGATGGCATTTAATCCCAAACGGTGCGCTAAAGGGGCATACAGGTAAAGTGTTTCACCGGCTATCTTCATTTGCTTGTCACGTTTCATGTGATCAAGCGTACGCATGTTATGGAGCCTGTCGGCAAGTTTTATTAAAATAACCCTTACATCTTCTGAAAGGGTTAATAGCATTTTTCTGAAATTTTCTGCCTGGATAGATGATGTATGATCAAAAACACCTGAGATCTTGGTCAAACCATCAATGATCTGAGCGACTTTTTCACCAAACATCCCCTTAATATCATCCAGGGTCATGTCGGTATCTTCAACCGTATCGTGTAATAACGCACACACTATAGCTGTTGTTCCCAAGCCGATCTCTTCAGCACAAATTTGTGCCACAGCTATGGGGTGGTAAATATAAGGTTCCCCCGATTTACGACGCATTTCTTTATGAGCTTCAACTGAAACTTCAAATGCTTTACGAATAATCTCCTTATCCCCTTTTTCTAAGCGGCGTTTACAAGCTTGAATTAAGTTTTTGTAGCGATTTAAGATCTCTTTTTTTTCTGCTTCCAGGTCGATTTGCATAGGTACGATTTGTGACTATGAAGGTAGTTATTTTTGGTCTTATTTTTCTTTTTCCTTGACGAAAAAGAAACAAAAAGTCAAGGCAATTCGCCAACCCTCATTTACCCCGCAAGAGCTACCCCGAATGGCGGTTCGCCCGAATTGCCAATCCCGATAGCTATCGGGACAACCGCACTATTACCAACGTATGATAAACGTATTTCATCTTTGCGATCTTTTGCAAAAAACTTTGCTTCTTTGCGGTTAAACCTTAAACTAAAGCTTAAATTTGCAGCCGATGAAGGTTTTTCAGTATATCTATTACTTTTTCAGGTCACTTTTCTATAGGGGTATTGTCAATACCTTTAAGCTTCTGACCTATGAAGGCAAATATGAAAAGCAGCTCGGTGTCAATACTCACAGTATTGAAAACCTTGATAACTTAACCCTTGCAGGGGAAGGATCGGATCAAAATCACCACTATCAAGGTGCCAGTTATTATATATTATTTACCGTTTTTGAGCACGTTCCCATAGAAGTGCGCCATCTTCCATTGATAGATTATGGTTGCGGAAAAGGCCGCGCTTTATTTGTAGCTGAACAATGTGGATTTACCAACCTGATTGGTGTTGAGATCGCAAAAGAATTGCTGGATGACGCCAATGCCAATAAACTGGTTTATCAGCCTAAAAATAAAGACAGTAAGATCAATTTCACATTCAGTGACGCCACTCAATATCAAATACCCGATAATGCTGCTGTATTTTACTTTTTTAATCCTTTTGGTGAAGAGATTTTACAAAAGGTGATCGACAACATTAAAGCGAGCGTAAAACATCATCCCAGAAAGATCTATTGCATTTACCTGAATCCAAAATATAAAACCGTTTTTGATAAAAACGGTTTTAGTGTATTTCGAATTGAAAAAAGTAATCGGTATTTAGAAGGGATTATTTATTTTCTTTAGTTACGCTTCTAAAATATCTTTGATATTAGGACGGAAATATAACGCGCTTTTCAGGATCTTACCATCCTCTCTGAAGATAGGTTGACCTTTTTCATCCAGCTTACTCATATTACTGCGTTGAATTTCATCGAACACTTCTTCAATTTTATGCTGCAAGCCATGTTTTAAAATGGTACCGAATAATATATACAACTGATCACCTAAAGCATCTGCTATTTCAACCAGATCGCCTTTTTCACAGGCCTCCAGGTATTCTTCATTCTCTTCCTTGATCAGGTTATAACGCAATGTATAATCACGTTCGCTGATCAACGTTGGTTTATCTGCATTACCGATCTGGAAGGTCTCATGAAAATGATGGACCGCCATTATTTTTTCTAAAAGATCTTTTCTGTTTTCCATGATCACAAATTTTAAAAATTATTTCTTACTTTTTTTAGCAGCATACTCTGTATTGATGCCGTTCAAAACCTCTGTTGTAATGTCCAGTTTAGGGTTTGTCAATAAAATAGTAGGCATCAGATCAGAGTATGATAAGATATAATCAAAACGACCGTTATTGATCTTTAACAAATAATCTTTTACACTTTTGTTTAGCTCCATGTTTTTTTCTTCCAGCTCAACTCCTAAATTTTGCATTTGCAATTCTTTATTAGCCAATTCCTGTTGTTGTCTTTCTAAACTGGCTTGTTGCTTTTGCAATTCCGATTGAGGGGCAACTCCAGCTTGTGCAGATTGTTGAAATGCTTCATATTCCGATTGGAACTTTGCTGTCATGCTTTGCATTTGAGCTTCCAGGCTTGCTTTTTTTCCACGGATCACTTTTGTGAAATCAGCAATATATTGATAATGTTCATTGATGCTATCGGTATTAACGTAAGCGATCTTTGCATCCACTAAATTAGTAGAACTAGCCACAATAGCAGGTTTAACTGCTGTTTCGGCAGACGAAGATTCAACTGCAACTACACCGCCATTCTTAAGAGAATTAACCTGATAAAATAAAATAGCAACAGCAATGGCTAAAATACCGTTTAAAATAAGAGAAAGATTTTTCATAAGTTAAAATTATTGGGCAAATATAAACAAGAATACACTGACCAAAAGCCAAGACTTATTAAAATTTATTAAAGAAACATAAAAGCCTTATTTTACTATTTTAAAGATCGTTTTGAAGATGATCCCTAGATCAACTCCTAATCCTTGTTGCTCAATATATTTAGCATTTAAGGCCAGTTTTGTCGGCATTATCTCTTTTATATAAGTTTGTTCGGGATCATCCGACCTTGCCAAAAGTTCATTCTCGCTGAAATATTCCAATGAGGCCAGATCCGTGATACCTGGTTTTACCAATAATATCTTTTGCTGCTCTTTGGTGTACAGCTCCACATATTTACGTACTTCGGGACGAGGGCCAACCAGACTCATGGTTCCATATAACACATTGAACAGTTGCGGTAATTCGTCTATTTTGCTCTTTCTTAAATAATAGCCTATGCCTGTTACCCTGGGATCGCGGCCACCCACTGTCAATAATCCTTTTTTGTCCGAATCTTTTCTCATGGTGCGAAATTTGAACAACTTAAAATCCTTGCTGTTCTTGCCAACCCTGGTTTGCAAATAAAACACCGGAAGTCCACTATTGATAATGATACATATAGCGATGATCAAAAAGAAAGGCAGCAGAATAAGAACTCCTGCAAACGAAGCAATTATGTCGAATAACCGTTTTAGCAAATGATAAGAATCTGTACGAATATACGAATACTATTGAAAAGTATTTGGGCGTTACCCTCCTATCGTCGGGTCAGGCTTTACGCTACAATCTTTTTATTCGTAC
The DNA here is from genome assembly GCA_040386075.1 of Bacteroidota bacterium. Taxonomy (GTDB): domain Bacteria; phylum Bacteroidota; class Bacteroidia; order B-17B0; family Aurantibacillaceae; genus UBA4416. The sequence goes on along the minus strand of JAZKGE010000061.1, from coordinate 2,558 downwards.
CTCATAAAAAAGGATTTTCGCTACAATCCTTAACACGTATTTAATTTCCGAAAACGAACTTTATTTTACAATTTAGTTTATGCGTGAGGGATGCGAGTGGAAATCCTTTTGCCTGCCTCTTGCAAAAGATTGAAGAGGGCCAGCCCGACGGCGCTGTCTCTTTGCGCAGGCACGCCCAAACTTAAATGACTAATTTCCTAATACTTTATTAACCGAATCAATAACAGCTTTAATAACCGTTTGAGCCTGTTCAGCACTCAGGTCGTAAAACACAGGCAAAGAGATCTCTCTGCTAAAATTATCATAGGTCACCGGGTAATTCTTAAGATCATATCCTAAATTCTTATAAAAAGACATGGCAGGAACCGGAATAAAATGCACATTGACAGAAACATCCAGATCAAAGATCTCTTTCATGATAGCATCACGTTGTTGTTCAGTAATGCCATTAATTCTTAAAGGGTATAAATGGTAACAACCTGTTTTTGTTTGAGTAACATGGGTTGGTAACTGAAACCGATTGTCTTTAGCAAAACCTGCATTATACCAATCAAAGATCTGTTTACGCTTGATCTGCGTATCATTATCATAACGTTCCAGTTCAATCAATCCAATAGCAGCTGATATATCGGTCATGTTACATTTATATCCCGCTTCTACGATATCATACTTCCAGTTCCCTTTTTGAGTTTTAGCTAGGGCATCTTTATTTTGTCCATGCAATGTGAACATGCACAGATAATTGTAAACTTCCTGGTTATCGAAAGGCGCAGGAAGGTTCAATGCAATTGCTCCACCTTCGGCAGTTGTGAGGTTTTTTACTGCATGGAATGAAAACACAGAAACATCTGTTAAGGAACCACATTTTTTACCATTATAATTTGCGCCAAACGAATGTGCAGAATCTGATAATATCATAATACGACCAAGCAATTCCTGGTTCTTTGATTTGGCATTGAATTTATTTTTACTCTTAACTACCAATTCATTCAGCTCATTATAATCACAAGGATAACCTGCAAAATCAACGGGCATGATGACTTTAGTATGTTCTGTAATTGCTTTTTCGATATTAGAAACATTGATATTAAAGTCGTTCGCATTCACATCCACAAACACAGGCCTCGCTCCGCAATGAATAACCACATTAGCTGTGGCCGAATAGGTATAGGCGGGCAGGATCACTTCATCGCCCTCTCCTACTCCAAACCAACGTAACATTACTTCTAAACCTGCCGTTGCCGAATTTAAACATAAAGTCGACTTATTACCGCAATAGGCAGTTATTTTTTTTTCAAAATCTTTGGTGCGCGGACCTGTTGTTATCCAACCTGATTTGAGAGCAGCTGTAACTTCTGCAATAATTTTATCATCGATACGTGGTGGCGAAAATGGGATCATTTTTTTAGTTATGAATTATTAAGTGATGTGTTATTTTTTGAGATCTTAGACAAATTATAATACGACAATAAACAAAAGAAAAACACGAAAAAGACAAAACCTGCCTGTGCCTGCAACATCGATTCGACCAGGAAATTAAAGATCATTAAAATACTGAATAAGATCAACAGGTAATTTCGTTTAAAAAAACCATAGATCAATCCCCCAATGGTCATTAATAATAAAATTGCAAAACCTAACAATCCTGTTCCTATGAACGTTTGAAGAAACTGGTTATGTGAATTCAATTTTTTAAGAAAAGCCCCTGTCATACCTTCTTTTTCATAAGCATTTACCAATCGGTCGTTAGCATCGCCTGCTGTGGTTCCAAATATTACGTTCTCTTTGATCAGCTTAATAGATTCCTGCCATATCAATATTCGTACTGCGGTACTCTCTACATTAGTTTTATCTATAGCTTCAGAAGAAGAGGTAACTCTCATGGCTGTTTTCATTCTGTCGAAAGGTGATGGAAACAACTTGTAGGCAATTCCAATGCCCACCAATAAACTAATAACAAATCCTATGATCATTTTTTTGTAACCCTGATTATATAAAATAATGCATAATGTTACAGGTAATAGCAGAAAAGCTGTGATCAATCCCATTTTAGAGGAACATAAAAAGATGCTGCCTAAAAATATCAAAGACATGAGCCCGATCTTTACCTTTAAATTTGACAAATGTGATAACCATGTTGGATAATATAACATCACAATAAGTTGTGCAAAAATAAGATACATGGCAAAATAGCTGGGGTGCATGAAATACGTGAACTCTGAATAAAAGAAAGCGTTAAAGTCTTCGTATAAGTACAAATACAAAGCCCTGAAAAGACAGATAACACTAGCTAATAAGCAACCTGAAACAAATGAGATGATCACTTTTTTGATCTGTAATGCATTATAATTAGTAGCAAATATCAACAAAGGAAAAGCTAAAAAGCTTAATTTAATTTCAATGGCATTTAACGCTCCGTCTTTATTTTCTGAAAAAAAATAACCAATAGCATGCAAAAAAAAGAAACCGGTTAAGACATAGCTCCATTTATTTGAAAAAACACGTTTCACTCCCTGCTTCACATCATCAAAGGCAAAGAACGCTATTGTCCATATCAT
>JAZKGE010000060.1:0-23830 GCA_040386075.1 Bacteroidota bacterium | reverse complement strand
TGCGCTTTAAATATTTTTTAATACTACGCAGGAATCGCATTTCGCGGGCTTCCTGGTAGAATTTAATGTGCCGCTTTAGTTCGTTAATGTAGTCGTTAATAAATCCGGGTGTTACTTCCCCGATCTCCATAAAGTCTTCAAACATGGCTACCACGGCATCATTCAAACTCACCACATTTTCGTATTCATACAAAATATCCAGTGACACCAGCTTTCGGTACTGCTCTTCCGAAATATCATCGCGGCCCAATAATTCGTTTACTGTGACATGGTCACGTTGTCCAAATAGTAATTCCACTACACCACGATTGTGGTATAGATTTGAAAGCAAATCTTTTACATTAACCTGTAAACTCATTAAAATAGTTCTGTTTAACATCTAAAAATACGAAGGCTTTGTAGCCCAACGAATTTGGGTTATTAACAAAAAACAGCGTAATTAACCAAACTTATTCATACCGCATCGTAAGTGCTTGATAAATAGGATTTTTGATGTTAATAGGACGTTGATAATGGATTTAAATATGAATTTAAATGATTTTATAGAACAAAAAGCTATCTGTTTAATTTTTATCTTTGGTATACATCAAAAACAAATAACAGCATGAAATTTAATTTACAAATCACTGCTCTATTGATCATTTTATTTTCGCAAAGCTTTTTAGCTCAGGAACTAAAACGTTGCGGAACAGATGAGGCCATTAAAAAATTATACGAAACTCATCCTGAATTATTTCAATCATTTGTTGAAAATGAAAATGCCTATACGGCCAATGCAACCGCCAATAAAGTGCTAAGTGCAACTGTATATACTATTCCGGTTGTGTTCCATGTATTACATCAAAACGGAAATGAGAATATTTCTGATGCACAGATCATTGATGCAATGAATATTTTGAACCGCGATATGAGAAAGCTAAATGCTGATACTATAAATATCACTCCCAAATTCAGACCACTGGCATCAGATATAAGCATTGTCTTTGAGCTGGCAAAACTAGATCCTCAGGGAAATTGTACCAATGGTATTGATAGAATTTATACCAGCAAAACAAATTATGGCGACGATAGCGCCAAAATAAATCCATGGCCAAGAGATAAATATTTAAACATCTGGACAGCTAAAGCATTGTTACAAGGCTGGGCGGGATATGCTTATTACCCTTCAGCTGCAACCGGTCCACTTATCGTTCATGATGGTATCATGATCTTAGCAGATTATATTGGCTCCATAGGCACAAGTAATTTAAACAAATCGCGTACATTAACTCACGAAGTAGGGCACTGGCTCGATCTGGGCCATCCCTGGAATACTACCATCAACATCTCCATAAATGTAGGGTTGGCTTGTGGCGACGACCTGGTTTATGATACACCAATCACTAAGGGACATACAAACTGTCCGAATTTATTAACGCCGGATTGTATGATCGATAATTTTTCGGCAGGCATTTTTGATTTCAATAATGTAACTACTGGTTCAGGAAATATTGACCCAGCAACTCCTTCCTCCATTTTTGATAGCGTTACCGTAACTCCTTTTCAGGCCACAGGGGTTTCAGCTAATTCAGGTCAGGCCGGAGAATTTTCTTTCGCTGACTGGCCAACAGGAGCTGCGAATGGCGAAACAAACTATAGCAATCTGATAGGTACTTTGGATCCTCTAAAATATTATTCAATTACAGTAGCACCAAAACCTTCTTCATCAATGAGTATTACCGGATTAAAATTTAAAGTCAATCGTTCCCTAACCGGTCCTCGTACTTATGCCATTCGTTCAAGTGCTGATGGATTTACAAGTAATTTAACTGCTACTCTTACTCCTTCAAATTCTAACCTGAGTGTTAATACAGGCAATATTTTCTTTTATAATAACGATGCAAGTAATATTGAATCAGGAAGCATGATCACAGTATCAGGAGCAAATTATACGCATAAAGATATTCCTGTTACGTTTAGGATCTATGCCTGGAATGCAGAAGATAATCTAGGCGAGTTTTCTATTGATGATGTATCCATCATTGGATCTACCGGCATTATTGAAAACATTCAAAATTACATGGAGTATTCATACTGCTGCAATATGTGGACAGCAGGGCAAAAAGACCGTATGCGTTTAGCTGTTGAAAGTTCTATCTCTGACAGAAGCAACTTATGGTCAGCTGCAAATTTAATAGCAGCAGGCATATCTGCGCCAAGTACAACCTGTGCGCCAACACCTGAGTTTTTTGTTACCAGAACCCGGATATGCAAGGGTAATAATGTAACGTTCACAAAAAATATTCTCAATGGAGCTGAAACCAGCAGAGTATGGTCGTTCCCAGGCGGAAGCCCTGCAACGTCCACCGCTGCTAATCCAACTGTAACCTATCCAACAGCCGGACTTTATAACGTAAGCTTATCTGCTACAAACGCAACGGGTACAAATACGGTCACAAAAACACAATACATCAGAGTAGATAATACATTGGCTGATGTAATTTATAGTGGCTCATATTTTGAGGGATTTGAAGTACCCACTATTTTAGATTATACCTGGCAGTCGTATGACCTGGACAATAACGGTCATAAATGGTCGTATGTGGCTAATGCCGGAACAGGAGGAACGAATGCTGCAGGTATGAATGCGTTTGGAAATTATGCTCAGGATATTGATGTGATGATGAGTCCGTCTTATGATCTTACCGGAGCTGCAAACAGTGTATTTAATTTTAAATTTGCCTCAGCTTCAACTACAACCATAAGTGCTAACATACAAGATGAATTACGTGTTTTCTTTTCTACTAATTGTGGTGGAGGCTGGTTTCAGCGAGCTGTAATTACAGGAACTACATTGATAAATAATCCGGCTACTACATCAGCTTTTATGCCAAATGCATCAACTGTATGGACACAATTTTCAATTCCTATCCTTCCGATATTTCAAGTAAGTAATTTGCTGGTTAAGTTTCAGTATAAATCAAGTTTTGGCAGCAATAATATTTATATTGACGACATTAATATTTCAACCTCAACAGTAGATATAGATGAAACTAACAACAACAGTACTGCACTTGTGATATTCCCTAACCCAAGCAGCGATAAAGTAAACATGAATTATACGCTAAGCCAGGATGCTAAAGTTAGTATTCAACTCATAGATGTTTTGGGTAAAATAGTATATCAAAAAAATCTGTCAGCGCAATCTGCCGGTGAACATTCTGAACTATTATCAAAACGTGAATTGAATATTGGAAATGGAATATATTTTGTTAAGCTACAAATTAACAATAAATCACATATTCAAAAGCTTATTATTACGGAATAATAATTTCCTTTATACTTTTCAATTACTAACATGTTTCAAAAACAAACCATTCCTGTTCATCAAACAGGTTTATTTTCTTCTCTTTTCGAAGATTATATCGCCGCATCCGAAAAAGTAAAACCATTTTACAATGAACATTTTACCACGAAGGATTTCTCATCTTATTTAGAGAAAAATAAATTTGACTACTTAAACAGATCTGTTATAGTACAGGCATTGATAAGACAAGCCAATCTTGTTTCAAATACAAGTACAGTATCAATAGCTAATATTAAATTATTAGAAAAACAAACAACTTATACGGTCACAACCGGACATCAATTGTGTTTGTTCACAGGTCCTTTGTATTTTATTTATAAGATCGTTAGCACTATTAATCTTTGCAAAACATTAAAGCAAACATTTCCGGATAAAGATTTTGTTCCTGTTTACTGGATGGCAAGTGAAGACCATGATTTTGAAGAGATCAATCATGTAAATGTTTTTGGAAAAAAAGTGGCATGGAATACTAACCAAAAAGGAGCTGTTGGCGAGTTTAGTACCGACAGATTACAGGACGTAATTACTGAGCTCAAAATAATTTTAGGAGAAACGGAAAACTCAAATACACTGATCCAATTATTTGAAAAAGCATATGCTAACCACTCAAATTTAGCCGATGCTACACGCTATTTGGTAAATGAGCTATTTGGCGAACATGGCATTGTTATATTAGATGGAAATGATCTTGATCTGAAACACTTATTTAAAGAAGAATTTGCTAAGGATATTTTTGAGAACAGTTCTTTTAAACTGGTAAACGAAACTATTATAGAATTAAAAAAAAATTATTCAGCACAGGTAAGTCCGCGTGAAATAAATGTTTTTTTTAAAGAAAAAGGTTTGAGAGAGCGTATTGAAAAACAAGGAAATGGATACGTAGTTTTAAATACGGATATTAAATTCACGGAACAGGAATTAAAAAACATCATCGAAGCAACACCCGAAAAACTAAGCCCCAATGTTGTTTTACGTCCCTTATTCCAACAAAAAATATTGCCAAACATTGCTTATGTGGGTGGACCCGGAGAACTAGCTTACTGGCTTGAATACAAAACCATGTTTGATGCTTTCAAAATTCATTTACCCATTTTAGTACCGCGTAATTTTGTAATGTTGTTTGATAAAGGCACACAAACTAAGATTCAAAAAGTAAATTTAACCATTGAAGATGCATTCAGAGATGGAGAAGAATTGGTAAAAGCATTTATTAAAACACAACACGATGACATTAATTTAGAAGTAGCGAAAACACAACTAGCTTCTGTATATGCATCTGTATTAGAAACAGTTTCAGGGATCGACAAAACATTAGTCGGAACAACTGAAGCCGAAAAACAAAAGGCCATAAATGGTTTAGCAACCATTGAACAAAAAATAAACCGTGCTTTGAAGCAAAAATCAGAAACAGACATCAACCAGATCTGGGCGATCAAAGGTAAATTATATCCAAACAATGTTCCCCAGGAACGCTATGATAATTTTAGTGCATATTATTCAAAATACGGAAAAGAATTTATTACAGACTTGATAAATGTATTAACCTATGATCTTGAAAATTTTGAATACACTGTTCTAAAAGAGAATTAAGCTTCCTCTTCGATCATTTGCTTTCCTCGGATGTTTCTCCAAAGAGAAACAAGTTGCTTTCTGAAAATAAAAGCTATTAACACATAAGGCACTGCCATTAAGTATAAAATACCGGTGTTTAATCCGCCGGCCACTGAGTTTTTTTGTCCCTGGCTGCTTTCCACCGAAGCTTTGCACATAGCACATTGCGCTTCTGTAATGTTTGGCAATAAAACCAATAACAGGATAATAGCTAATATGAAAGTGTGTTTTTTCACAGTTCAAATTTACAAATTATTTCAACATGACCAGCATCCTAAATTTGATAAATAGTTAAAGACAGGCCCTATCTGGAAATGATCAATTTTTTATTGATAGAAGTGCCAATTCCTGAGATGGAAATAATATAAACCCCGGTATTATAATTACTGAGGTCAAATTCTTTTAACTGTCTAGTTGTTCTTTCTGAAAATAGTTTTTCGCCGAGCATATTAAATAGTTCTATAGTGATCTCCATATTCCGTTTGTTCTCGTATTTCACAGACAAATAACCGTTGGTAGGATTAGGGGCAACAACTATATCTTCCATTACTGTTTTATCAATTAGATTAACAGGATTTCCGGGAGAATCATATATATTGATATTATCAATAAAAATGCCTGCTCTATGTCTGGCATTTACAAGGAACCCAATTTGTATGCTACCCATGCCTGAAAGTGCGTTTAAATTAACCGAATCTGATTTCCAGGATACAGCGTCAGGTTCAAACAAATAACCAGGTGATAGAATGGTTTGAAGATCATCGCCTCCCTTTGTATAAATAAAGTTTTTAGTGATCCCGCAATCGGTCGTATAAAAAATAGCCAGGGTATCCGGAAATAGTGTATCCTGCTGATAACAATAATCAAAAGCAAGCATGCCATTGGAAAGTGTTGAGATATCAACATCCGGCATAGTAAAGATGTCGGATGTGTTTAATACTGATTGATTCATGTACGCTAAACTTTTAACACTGTTATCATATCCCCCAGCGGTAAAATAATAATTGGGAGAAATATTCCAGATGGGTGCTGAGGAGTAATAATTATTAACGTTCCAGTTAACAGGAGGAAATGTGCTTCCTTCAAAGCCTTCGGTTAATGGTGCTGAAATTGTTGGAGGAGGACTAACTGTAATATATGATATTTTCGTAATAGAATCCGATCCATATATATTAGATATTTTTAAAGATACAGAATAGGTTCCGGGGTTTGCATAAAAAACCACTGTGCTTGATGCTGAAGAAACTGACGGTGTACCACCATTAAAAGTCCATTTATAGATAGCATTATAGCCTGGTCCATTATTTAAACTATTATCATAAAAATTAATTAGATCGTTAGGACACGCTGTTTTTTTATTGGCAATAAAATCAGCTTTAGGCACCTGGGTTGAATCAAATAATGAACTTTGCCATACGCCTCTGCCCAAAGTTGAAACTCTTACTATACCTGCGTTGCTTAATACATTCATATCACTTACAGCAACATATGGAAGCGCTGTATTAAAAGGTTGCCAGTTACTTAATCTGTCATCTTTATAAAATACATTATAATCAGAGAATAAGAAAACACCATTGTGTATGTTATTCACACATCTCATGCCTTTAACCGTTAAATTAGTCAGATCCAGCGAGGGAATCTCTATCCATGTATAACCGGTGTCACTTGAAAAATAAACGGTATTGTTAGTCCTTGACCATAATTTATTTGGTTCATCCGGATCAACAGCAAAAACTGTTTTTGAATTAGGGTACCAACTTGATCCATTATTGATCGTATGATGATTAGCAGTAAAAATAATATTGGAATCCGTATTACATATGTATAAAAAAGTACCGTTGGGATTAAAGGTTGAGATCTTACTTAACGTATTTCCATTATTAGTGCTTTTCCAAACATTGTTAACCAACAAGTACATAGAGTTGGGATTTTGCTGATTAAACCGCACAGGATGATTTGCCTGGAAACCATAAACACTTTCTGTAAGTCCCTGAAAAAAAGGACTTGGTGATTGTGTTACTCCACCATCAAAAGAACGGATAAAATTATACTGGTTCTTTCCGTAAATAGTCAGTGGGTCATTTGGTTTTATGGCAACATCATAACCATCGCCACTAAAAGCATTGGTCCATCCGTTTGAAGCATGCACCAATGTAGAGTTATCTAAATTACCCCCAATAAAAACCGATGTATCTGTTTCTGAAGAAGCTAAAGAGTAAAATATTGAATTTGACATTCCGGCAGATTTATCGATCCATGTACCACCATTATCCTGCGATTTATAAACTCCTCCATCTGTACTACACCATATGGAAGAACCATTAAATAAAAAGTTACGCACATCCACATGCATAAACGATAATCCTCCACCTGCGTAATAATATTGATTAGCGCAATAATTCCAGGTTTGCCCCATATCAGTTGTTCTGGAACTTCTGACAGCAAAATAAAAAAGTAAATTCTTGTTAACCGGCGAAACATCAAAGTAACGATCAGTAGCACTTGGATAACTTAGCATATTACCAGAAACAGGTTGCGTAGTGAACGTAGTGCCACCATCAGCAGATACAGCAATTTGGCCACCATAATTATTTTGAGCATACGCTCCCACGTACACATAATTACTATCAGCTTCGGTAACCATAGGAGCATTCACTCCGTATCCGGCAGTAAATGAAAGAGTATATGTATTTGTAAAAGTTAAGCCACCATCTAACGACCTGTAAAAATAAGAGCCGCCTGCATATAATACATTTGGATTACCGGGTTTCATGACAAGTTTACCATAATTTACAGAATTAATATTTACCCAGCTAGCTCCTGCGTCATACGATTTATATATTCCTGAAGTTAAACCCGATAATATTAAGTTCTGGTTATTGGCAGGATCAATCAATAAACTAAAACTATACCCACTGGCTATTCCTGATGCAATTTGGTTCCATGTTAGAGCGGCGTCAGTACTTTTATATAATTTTCCCGCAACGTTTGCATAAAGTATATTACTACTTACCGGGTCGCATTTAATCCAATAAAAAGAATACAAACTATCCTGAATAATGCTCCATGTGTTTCCATCATTTATAGATTTCCATAAGGTATTACCCGAACCTGCATAAACAATATTGCTGTCATTTGGATCCACTGCTATAGAATTGGCTCTTCCAATACCCTTGGAACCTGAATAAGGTGCATTGACCTGATCAGGGCCACGCGAAAACCATGATCCCTGACTCAAAGATTGATTAACACCTCCAACCTTTATAAGATAATCCTGATATCGTTGATTCTGCGCTGCCTCAGATAGCAGATTTCCCTGATCATCCATTTTTAGTTTACGTTCATTTGCCCAGTGATAAAAATGTTCCTGTGCTTCTTCTACGATCTCTTCCTGCTCCTCAATTTTATGATGATAAAATAACCGGTACAGCAAACTGTTGCTGTTTTTTGTTTCAGCTGAATCTTTCCATTTCTGAAATGACTTTTCTACTACATTATAATTTGATTGAGGATCATTGATCATATCCATCCACGATTGCGCAGAAACATTATGCGCTATGAACAATAAAATAACACAGCCGAAAATTTTCATAATTAAAATGTAGTTTAACCGAAGGTAATAAAATTTCACATACATGTAACTATAACCATGTATTTACTGACAAGTATAATCTACATCATAATTACCGCCCACATTCTGCCTGTTTTTCCGTTATCTCTGCGGTAAGAAAAAAAATCCGATTCCGTTGTACACCGATTCATACTCCAGATATTATCTTTTAAGATCCCATTCTCTAAAGCTACAAACTCATTAGCTTTTAAAAGATCCGTTTGCCTGCCATTCCAGCAAATTTCGGGAAAACCCTGCTCCCTTAATTGCTGAATAACCTCTAAACTTACTTCGTAATTTTTAGCACAAATTCCCTGTCCAATTGCTACCTTAATCTGTTCTTTCTCTGCGCCCAAATTTACCATTTCATCAATAGTATTCTTTACGATCCTTGTCAGTGTACCTTTCCAGCCGCAATGGGCCGCACCGATCACCTTATTTTTTTCGTCATGGAACAAAACAGGATAGCAATCTGCGGCTCCAACCGCCAAAGCCAAGCCCTGTTGATTTGTAACTAAAGCGTCGCCGGTTTGTTTTCCAACCTTTCCCTGGCAAACGCTATTACTGTGAATCTGGTTCAGATAAGATACCTGGTCCATCGTTATATTCAAATCGCTCAAAGCCCGTTTTCGGTTCTCAGCAATATTTTCAGCTGAATCCTCCGTTCCCCCGAGATTCAAACTTGAAAAAGGTGCTGGTGAAACTCCCCCATGACGGGTAGAAAAGCCATGAATTGTGCTAATATGTTTACTATTTATCCAGTACATTTTTGTAGTGTTTCCGCTATAAAAATAGTAAATTAGCCCTTTAAAAATTAAATATTTAATACTTTATAAAATTGACATTCAACGACTTTAATTTCGATCAATCATTAATAGATGGTTTGCAATCTATGGGATACAAACTACCTACTCCCATACAACAACAAGCAATCCCTGTTATTCAACAAGGAAAGGACCTTATTGCGTGCGCACAAACCGGCACAGGAAAAACTGCTGCTTTTGTTTTACCCGTTTTAGATAAGATCATCAAAACCAAAAAAGGTGGCATTAACACTTTAATTATTGCTCCTACCCGTGAGCTCGTATTACAAATTGATCAACAAATTGAAGGCATGGCCTATTTTTGTGGCGTAAGTTCTATTGGGATTTACGGTGGTAATGACGGTATTGCATGGGGACGACAAGCAAGTGCATTGAAAGAAGGTGTAGATATCGTGATCGCGACTCCAGGACGTTTAATTGCTCTACTTCAATCAGGCGATGTGAAATTTGACAGCATCGAGCATTTAATTTTGGATGAAGCAGATCGTATGCTGGATATGGGTTTTTCCGACGATATCAAAACCATTTTAAAATATGTGCCTGAGAAACGCCAAACTATCATGTTCTCGGCAACCATGGCACCAAAGATCAGGGTATTAGCAGGCCATTTATTAAATAATCCTGAAACTATAAATATTGCACTTTCAAAACCGGCAGCAGGAATTGTACAACAGGCCTATGTGGTTTATGATGGTCAGAAAGAAAAACTATTAAAAGAGATCTTAAAAAATGAAGATTTTTCATCAGTGATCATTTTCTCTTCTACTAAAGAAAAAGTAAAGGAACTGGCACTAACATTTAAAGCATTAAAATATTCAGTGCAAGGGTTTTCTTCTGATCTGGAACAAAGTGAACGCGAAGAGATCATGCGGAATTTTAAAGCCCGCAAACTCCGTATTTTAATAGGTACCGATATTCTATCCAGAGGCATTGATGTGGATGGCATTAGTTTAGTAGTAAATTTTGACGCGCCACCTGATCCGGAAGATTATATTCACCGTATTGGAAGAACTGCCCGCGCTGAAAAAGCCGGCGTTGCGATCACCTTTATTAATGAAAAAGACCAACCACGTTTTGCGCAAATTGAAGCGTTAATGGGAATGGATGTAACTAAAATGCCTATCCCGGAAGAGTTTGGAAAAGGGCCTGAATATAACCCGGATGCTAACAAAAAGAAGTTTGACAAACCACGTGGCTTTGCCGGAAAAGGAAAACCAGGTGGAGCAAAACCGGGAAATAAAAAGCCCTTTCATGGACCAAAAAAAGTATAAGTATTTACACAAAATTGTATATTTAAATTTTAAATAAATGGATACAGTATTAGCGCCTAAAGGTGAAACTAAAATAACAGACATGAATTCTAAATTATCTCTACTCGAAGAAAAACAAGCTGAAGCACTTTTAGGTGGTGGACAAAAACGTATAGACTCTCAACATAAAAAAGGGAAATTGACGGCGCGTGAGCGTTTACACTTTCTGCTGGATGAAGGCAGCTTTGAAGAAATAGGAATGTTTGTAACACACCGTTCTACAGAGTTTGGCTTGGATCGTGAAAAATATTTAGGTGATGGTGTTGTTACCGGTTACGGAACAGTGAATGGAAGATTGATCTACGTGTTCTCACAAGACTTCACGGTATTTGGTGGTTCACTATCAGAAACGCATGCCGAAAAAATTTGCCGCATCATGGACCTGGCGATGCAAAATGGCGCACCATTGATCGGTTTAAATGATAGTGGCGGAGCGCGTATTCAGGAAGGCGTAGTTTCTTTAGGAGGCTATGCTGATATTTTTTATAAGAATACGATGGCTTCAGGTGTTATCCCTCAGCTATCTGCTATTATGGGGCCGTGTGCCGGTGGTGCTGTTTACAGTCCAGCTATTACCGATTTCATTATGATGGTTGAGAATACAAGCTACATGTTTGTAACAGGTCCTAATGTTGTGAAAACTGTCACACATGAAGAAGTAACTTCTGAAGAATTAGGAGGCGCTTCTGCACACTCCATGAAATCAGGAGTAACACATTTTTCATGTGCCAATGAAATTGAATGTATCAATAATATCAAAGCTTTATTAAGCTATATGCCTCAGAATTGTGAGGACGATGCGCCAAGTGTACCTTACGAAAGTAATGGCAACGAAAAACGCACTGCTTTAAATACGATCATTCCCGATAACGCCAACCAGCCTTACGATATCCGGGAAGTAATTGAAGGCACAATTGATGAAGGTTCCTTTTTAGAAGTTCATAAAAATTACGCGGAAAACATTGTTGTTGGTTTTGCACGCTTAGCAGGAAAAAGCATTGGCATCGTGGCTAATCAACCCGCATTTTTAGCAGGTGTGTTGGACAATAATTGTTCAACCAAAGCAGCGCGTTTCGTAAGATTCTGTGATTGCTTTAATATTCCTTTATTGGTATTCGAAGATGTTCCGGGCTTTTTACCGGGCACCGACCAGGAGTGGCATGGTATTATTTCAAACGGCGCCAAACTATTATATGCGTTTTGTGAAGCAACTGTACCAAGAATTACAGTTATTACGCGTAAAGCTTACGGTGGTGCTTATGATGTAATGAATAGCAAACATATTGGTGCCGACATGAACTATGCCTGGCCAAGCGCTGAGATCGCCGTAATGGGCGCTAAAGGTGCAGCAGAAATTATCTTTAAAACTGAGATCGCTGCGGCTAAAGATCCTGCTGCCAAATTAGCGGAGAAAGAAAAAGAATACATCGATCATTTTGCCAATCCATACCGTGCTGCTGAAAGAGGTTATGTGGATGAAGTGATCAAACCGGAAGATACACGTGAAAAACTGATCCGCGCATTTAAGATGTTAGAGAACAAAGCAACTAAATTACCAAAGAAAAAACACGGCAACATTCCTTTATAGAACATGTTTTTCACTGCTGCATTATTAATAGGTTTAGGTATTCTATGTTGCATAGGATTATTGATATCGCTTATTTTTGGTATCCTGGCCTTTGCCAACAATAAACCTAACAAGTTTGTATGGCTTACAGTCTTCTTTTGCACATTAATAGGACTTGCCATCTGCATCGTTTTATTTGTAAGAAAAGCCGTTAATGCCGTTCAGAATTTTACTGAAAATACCATTAGCCAGATCGATAGCTTTTCGGACAGCCTTAAAAATAACAGTATTGATAGATACGAGATCAATAACAGCAGTGCTCAGGTTAAGCTTTTAAAAAGTTATTTGCCGGCCGATATGGTAAACAATGAACCGGAAGAGTTTTATAGCTATGTCGGCTTTAAGGATTATTACCGTTATCCTTTGCGTTATCCCTATTCCATTCATTGCATGTATACAAAGGACAATGGAGAGTTGTATAATGAATCTAATGTAATCCGCTTTGATGAAAATGACAATGGAGAAATTTACGCAGGCCTGAGTAATATCAATAGAATAGCTTTTGATAAAAATTACCTTTTGGTTGAACAAACTGTAACATCTACCCGTACTGATAAGATCATCAATCATTATATTCTTTATAGTTTTGAAACTGAGAAAAAAGAAGAAGCAAGTACTTTGTCAAAGCTCTTACAATTAGCCAAAGAAAAAGGCTACACAGGTTCTGATACGTTACTGACCATGGAGCGGTATCATAGCTTATTTTAAATTATTTTTTTGTATCTTAGAGGTAGATGATGTTTCGGCTTCAACATACCATTCTGTTCCTGTTCATTTCTGCAAATTTTTTTTGTCAGGATATTCTCGTTAAAAAAGACAGTACAAAAACCGAGGTGAAGATCCTGGAAATAAGATCAACGGAGATCAGCTACAAACTATTCAATTACACAGATGGGCCTTTAATTACTGTATCAAAATCAGAGATCGCATGTATTATTTATCAGAATGGTTTAGTTGAGAGGATAGAACAGTTAGAAAAGAACGAAACAGGAGAAACCTTTTCCACTTATGATAAAAATAGATCTATAGACCGTCCCGTTGCCATTACTCCTACTATAACTTTGTCTCAAAAAAAGTTGAGTGATTATATTCAACTAAATACCGAGTTAGGATTAGTGGTGAACAACGCTTTCTGTAATGTTCCAAAAGCTCCTAAAACGTATTCGAGATATCAATCAGAAAGCGAGGATTTTTCGAAAATAAACACTAAAACATGTCTCGGCTACTATCTTGCTGTAAATTTTATATTAGGAAAAGGAAGTATTTGCAAGCATATGGTGGGGTTATCATATCTGAATTCTACAAGCCAGTACCGATACGATCATTACAGTTCAGAATATGAGTCGATATATCATACAGTTACATTTACAAGACATCTTCAAGCTGAATACTATTCCAAAACGCATTATATAAACCTTACAAACGGCATTAGGTTTACTATTGGAAAAAAAATAAACCTTGAAGCTCATCTTTCGTTAAACGTTCCCGTTGCTTCAAGGAATCAAGTTACCGGCACTATTACTGAAAGCACCTATAAAAATGTACCCAACCAGTCGGGTACGTCTTTCAATAATGTATTGGATACAAAAAAAACACTTCCGTTAAAAGAAACAAACACAAAAATAATGGCAGGATTTGCGTTGTCCTTTATGCCAAAAATTTCTTATCAATTAAACTTCAAACAACAAAAATTTGAAATCTCTTATGCCTACAACATAGCTAGTTATAAATATATTTTGCCATGGCATACTGTTGGTTTTGTATATTACCCTTTTAAAAAATTACGATCATTACCAGATGAACCCAAAAGCAAATCGAAATTAATTAAAAATCCCAAAATTAATCTTGAGATAGGTACTTTATTTAATCGTGGTTTTACTAATACAGAAGAAAATTACAGCGGAATAAAACCTTTAAATACCGGACAATATAAAATGGGATACTCTTTAGGACTTAACTTTTCTCATGGCGGCAGCAACTATTTCAAACATATTATTACTGCGTCATTCAGTGAATCTAAAGCTGAACTACATCAAAGAACTTACAACTACTTAGAGGATAAACAAGCAGGGTATAAGTACGAATATATCAATTCAACCATTTACAATTCAACTCTTGGTCTTTTAAATATTGGAACAGGCATAAGATTTAGTGTACTGAAGCATTTTAATTTTGATAATGGCATTTCATTCTATACTCCTGTTTATTCTAAAAATCAGATCCATGCGAATAAAGAGACCAAACAAAGCAATTATAGTGGCGATCTAATTTCATCAACAACTGAAACATTGGAAAATAAAGAATCATCCACTCTTTTATTACGAAAAGAACAGTGGGCATTTTTCGCAAAGATGTCTTATGAATTCGACATTAAACAAACCAGGTTAGGCGCGTTTATAAACTGGAATTATAATATAAAAAGCAGTGCGCAATGGTTTATAGGTGGCATCACCTATTACCCTTTCAAAAAATTAAGGTAATTACAGTTTGGCATTAAACTCTATCAAGAGTTTACAAACTTCAAGATACTTTGTTAGCGGCAAAGTTTTCTCTACATCATAGATATCATGATAAAAACTAACGCCACCAATGGTATAAATAAAGAAGCTTGGAACACCCTTCTCACTAAACCAATAGTGATCGCTGTTAGCCGCCTTACCTCTTTGCTTTATTTGTTTCACATAGTTTTTTTCGGCATTTATTTGATTTAGCTTTTCAAACTGTTCTTTAAATACACTAGCATTCACTACCATAATGCCATCATCACCTGTTCCCAATAGGTCAAGATTAGTAAGGAATTTTATTTTTGTTAAAGGAAAAAGTGGGTGTTCCGAATAGTATTTAGAGCCTATCAATCCTGCTTCCTCTCCGCTAAAGAAAATAAATGCGATAGAGTATTTGGAAGGATGTTGTTTGTAATACTTAGCAAGATTCAAAACAACACTTACGCCACTTGCATTATCATTAGCGCCCGGGAAATAAGCATCCTTCCCCATAGCTCCCAAATGATCATAATGAGCCGTAAATACGATAAAGCTATCCGGTTGTTGGGTTCCTTTAATATACCCGCATAAATTCTGGCATTTGAATGCTGAAATAAATTTATTCTCAAAAATAACATCAATGGTCTTTAACTCATCCGGAAAAGAATCTTTTAATAACTCAATAGTTATATTATCTGCGAGCTCAGTCTCAACTGTGTACGTCAGCTTTTTCTTCAGCTTGACTTTTAAAGGGAAAGGCCTTTGACCGTCATTAGCTTCATAAGTAACGCTGTCTGTTTTAAAAAGCTGAAATCCTGATTTGATGGTTTTAGCAGAAGGATAGATCAAATAATGTTTACCAGCTGTTATTGTTCTGCCATCTAATACAACAGACATCTTTCCAGGAAATGTATTAACCGGAAATGTATAATTTTGTGAATAGGATTTGCCAAATTTTAAAAGGCCAATTGTTTTTAATTGTTTCGAAATATAACTAGCCGCTTTATTCACACCATCATTTACGTAGCCTCTTCCCAAAAATTCTTTAGAAGTTAGTTTTTTAATGACCTGGCGGGCATAAACGGTATCCTGGCTGTAGGAATTTAAAAAAAGTAAGAAAAATATAAGAGAAGTGATCTGTTTCATTGGTTGCTATTTTTAACCGCAGAGAAAAAAGAGTTAAGCAAACTTTGTGGTTAAGTAATTAAGAAAAACGTTTTTGAGCCAATGCATATAAATTTTTCACAACCTCATTGTCCTCTTCCCAACCATAAATAGATTGGAGCCCTTTTAAGTAGCTAGTCATTTCATTCAAGGTATTTACAGTATTCAACTGTTCAACCGCAATGTTGTATTCATTGGCATTGGATGCAAACAACTCATTAATGAAACGGAATTTATCATTAATGTTAATCGTCATTTTTGGATATTCTTTCGAAACAGGTTTTGATTCTTCAACAGGTGTTACTTGTTTGTCAATAACCGGTTCTTTTATAACCTCTATTGGTTTTACTTCTATTTTAACCGGCTCTATTACAGGTGATTCTTTGATAGGTTCAATGATAGCTGCTTTTTCTTCCGTAGTTGGAACGTTCATTAACTTCATATGCAGGTTAATGTCAGGCGACACATCTTTATGTTCTTTGAGTACCAGATAAGCTGATACCAGCTTATTACTATGATATATTGCCGAATGCAATTGTTCGGCATAATGAGTACTTGGCGCAGGATGTTTCTCGAATTTCTCAATGGTAGCTTTTAACTCGCCTAATGATGAATAAAGCTGTTTCAGTAAAATATCCGTTTGCATAATGTGAATAATTAAAGATTAAAAATACTGCATTTTATGGATACTTCCTTTATTTTTAGCTTTTGTTATCAATATATAATAAACATGTTCTTAGAGAATATCAAACATAGCACAGGCCGCAAAGGATGGATAGAGGTGGTTTGCGGCTCCATGTTCTCGGGAAAAACAGAAGAGCTGATCCGCCGTTTAAAACGTGCGCAGTTTGCCAAGCAAAAAGTTGAAATATTTAAGCCCCAGATCGACACACGATACGATGAAATAAAAGTAGTCTCGCATCAGGGTAATGAAATACATAGCACACCTGTTCCTGCCAGCTCCAACATTTTACTATTGGCCAATGATGTAGATGTGGTTGGTATTGACGAAGCCCAGTTTTTTGATATGGAATTGGTGAACGTTTGCAACCAGCTAGCTGATAGTGGCGTAAGAGTTATTGTAGCCGGGTTAGATATGGATTTTAAAGGGAAACCTTTCGGTCCAATGCCCGACCTCTTAGCTGTTGCAGAATATGTGACCAAAGTACATGCTATTTGCATGCAATGTGGAAGCCTGGCACATATCTCTCATCGCAAGACGCATGAGACCAGTTTGGTGCTTTTGGGAGAAACTGATAGCTATGAGCCGTTATGCAGAGATTGCTACAATGATGCCAATCAGGAAAAGTAGAATCCAGATTTTGTCACTTCGAGCGTTCTAATGA
Organism: Bacteroidota bacterium; assembly: GCA_040386075.1. GTDB lineage: Bacteria > Bacteroidota > Bacteroidia > B-17B0 > Aurantibacillaceae > UBA4416. The sequence continues at coordinate 6,509 of JAZKGE010000060.1, read as the reverse complement.
CATTGCTTTGTTCTCGACTTCGCTCGAACTGACACCAATAAAATAATTTTATTTTAGATGCCAATCTTCTTTTTTGATCTCGTATAAAAAATTCAATTTGCTTGGTTCTCCATAATAAGCTACTTCCATTTCAGAAATTTTTTTTGCACCCAAACGTTCGATCGCTTTTTGAGAACGGATATTTAAAGCGCCGATATGAAAGTGAACTGAATCAACAAACTGAAAAGCATGATGCAACATTAACTTTTTAAGCGCTGGATTATAAGTACTTCCCCAATGATCTTTTGCGAAAAAAGTATAACCAATAGCAACAGTGCTTTTATCAGGATCTAATTCATAAAAACGAGAACTACCTATTGCTTCATTAGTTTGTTTATCGAATACCAAAAATGCACCGCCCGACTCCATCGCTCCCTGAAAAAATACTTCAAACACTTCTCTTTTATAACGATCCTTATTTGGATGTTGTTCCCAGATCAATGGATCAGAAGCAACAACATACAATGTTTCGAAATCGCTTTCTTTAAGTGGTTGAATTTTCACGAATTCATTTTCGAGGGTTGGCTGGAGTTCAAACATTTTATTTTTTTACTTTACTGATCATCTCATTGATTTCCTCGATAACTAACTTAGGTTCTTCCATTTGTATGAAATAACCCGTTTTAGGAGCAAATACTATTTTAGTTTGGGGGTTAATGGTTTTCCAATTGGCAAACAACTGGTTCCTGAATCCTAATTCCTTATCAATATAATCATTATCCACATCCGCTTCGGTTGACATGATCAGTGTCATTGGAATATTGCCAGGTACTTTAGTCTGTTTCAATATTTTTTGATTTGTTGAATAGCCCAAACTATCAAAGTCAAAACATTGCTTTGACTCAGCATGAATACCTTTGGCCTTTCCTTTTACTTTTAAAAATTCGCTAAACTGATCGCTAAAAACTACTTTATCCGAATCGCTTCGGATAGCCATTCCATTCTTATATTCTTCTTCATGAGCGGGATCTAAAAAAACAATTCCGGAAACCATCTCGGGATACATACTTACAAAACAACGGGCAATAGAACCACCCATCGAATGACCCACTAAAATATACGGGGGTTTAATTTTTTCTTTTACCAGTAATGCACGTAGCTCAAAAGCCATCGTATCAATGGTTCGGTCGTTCCTGATCAGTTCGGATTGACCAATGCCTGAACGATCGTAAGAAAATACCTGATTGGTTTCTTTAAGTTTGCTATATACTTTTTTAAAATCGGTTTGCGCACGGCCTTTACCGGATAAAAAAACAATGGTTGGTTCACCTTTTCCCTCAACCAATACATATTGCTTTTTGCCTCGCAGATAGACGAAGTAACCCTGATCACCTTCGGAGAAAATCACCGACGTTAAACTAATGGATATAAGTATTGCTATGGATATTTTAAAAAACACTTTCATAATTTAATTCACAAACACATCGATAAACTCAAAGCTTTTTCCATTGAACAAACCTTTATCGCTTAGTTTTAATTCAGGTATAACTAACAGAGCCATAAAAGATAAACTCATATATGGCGCGCGTAGCTTACTTCCCAGCTCTTTAGCACGTTTGTCTAATTTCGTATAAGCTGCAGCAACCTCCTCGGCAGGTTGATTGGTCATGATACCTGCAATGGGTAATTCCAAAACCATTTTTTCAATTCTATTTGCCAAAGAAATACCTCCTTTGGCTTTAATGATCAAATTCACAGCCTGACACATATCCACATCATTTGTACCAACAACAACAATATTATGACAATCGTGTGCAACACAGGAAGCAATGGCTCCATACTTCAACCCGATATTTTTAATAAAAGCTACTGCAACAGGTTCATCACTATATCTATTCACCACTGCGATCTTTAAAATATCCTGATCAACATTTGATTCTGCAAAGCCATCTACAGAAAAAGATTCGATGAATAACTCATCGGTGACCAACTGTCCGTCGAGTACTTCAATCACTCTCATCTTATTAGCTTCGCATTTTAATTTAAAGTCTTCAGGTTTTTTTAAACTGCAGTTGAAATTATTAACGATAGGTGCATTGATAGACTTGATAAAAGATGTACCATTTTCTGAAACTAAATTTCCGTTAATGTATGTTTTAAGTATATTGAAATTTTCTAAATTCTCTATCTCAATAAAATCTGCATTATCCCCCGTTTGCAATAAGCCTATAGGCAAATTATAATGTTTGATCACATTGTAAGAAGCGGCGCGTAATACATTGAATAGGTCGTGGCCTTCCTTCAAAGCGCGTTTCACATGGTCATTGATGTGCGATTCAATTAAATTATCAGGGTGTTTATCGTCGCAGCAAAACATGATCTGATCAGGATAATCTTTCAATAAAGAGATCAGTGTTTCAAAATTCTTAGCAGCGCTTCCTTCTCTGATCAATATCTTAACGCCATGCTTTAGTTTCTCTAATGCCTCCATATAACCAAAGCATTCATGATCAGTAGTGATTCCTGCATTAAAATAGGTTTGCATTGCTTCTCCCATTAATCCTGGTGCGTGGCCGTCAACTGGTTTGTTGTGATTTTTGGCAGAAGCTATTTTTTTTAAGACTTCTTCATCTTTATAGATCACTCCCGGAAAATTCATCATCTCGGCCAGGTATACAATTTCTTTACGCGACAATAAAGCATCAATATCTCTTGCATTAATCACTGCGCCCGCCGTTTCAAAATTAGTAGCAGGCACGCACGACGGCGCCCCAAAATAAAAATGAAAAGGGACCTGTTTTGCATTATCGATCATGTAATCTACTCCCGCAACGCCTAATACGTTGGCTATTTCGTGTGGATCTGATATAGTCCCAACGGTTCCGTGTGTTACTGCAACGCGGGCAAACTCAGAAGGAACAAGCATACTACTTTCCACATGCACATGAGCATCTATGAATCCAGGCAGGATGTAAGTATCTAATTTTTCAGCGACTCGTTTAATGGAAATGACCTTGTTGTTTTCGATAGTGACCTCAGCCGCATAAATTTCTTTAGCAACTATATCTATGAGATTTGATTTGATGGTCATGTTGTGTTATTTAACCGCAAAGAGATAATGGTTTTGCAGAGAACGCGGAGGGATTTGTTACTCTTTAATGCCCAGTTTATCTGAATATTTTTTATTGAGATCGTTTTGAAAATTCGTTAATTTAATACTTCGACCATTAACATATGCCAAAATAATTTTGTTGGTTTTCATATCCAGGATATCACCTTCTGAAACGATGAGCGATGCAATTTTACCTGTTTCAATACTCCCGATCAATTTATCAATTCCTAAAATTTTTGCCGGACTTAAAGTGATGCTCTGCAATGCCTGTTCCTTTGTTAACCCATAAGCTGCGGCCGTTCCGGCCAAAAATGCAATGTTACGGGCATTCATGGCTTCCATATCGCCCTGATTTTGCAAACAAAACATAACAGAGTCCTTTTGCAACAAATAAGGTAATTTATACAACAAGTCAGTTTCTGCTTCCGGCAGATCCGGTAGATCATGTAAACGGTTTAACATGACGGCTACATTGTTTTCCTTTAGCAATTTGGTGATCTTGTAACTATCTTTACCGCCAACGATCACCATTTTTTGAATTCTATATTTTTTGGCAAAATTAACTGCACCAATAATATCTTTCACATAATCGGCACGTATGTATAAATTTTTAGTACCATCAAACACTCCTTTCATAGCTTCAAAACGAAGGTTTTTTTCAATTATACCATGAGAATTGTAATATGCAAAAGCATTATCAAAAAAAGTATTAAGCTCGTTTACTTGCTCGGTATACTTAGGATTTTTATCGCTTGGTTCAGGCTCGGCCCACCAGCCATGTTTTTGTATGGTATTTGGGAAATTAAGATGCACCCCATCATCTGCTTTCAATACTGCATCTTCCCAATTCCAACCATCTGTTGCAAAAATAGATGACATACCAGAAATTCGGCCATAACGCGGTGTTGATTGCGTATATAATACTCCATTTGCTTTTACAGTTTCTAAAATTTTACTTTCGGCATTATAAGCAATTAAACTTCTTACATGCGGATTAAAATCCCCTACCTCAGCATAATCGCTGGTTTGCCGCACCGCTTCCGCTTCCTGCAAGCCCAAAATGCAATTGGGAGCAATTAATCCGGGATAAATATGTTTGCCGGATAGATCGATCGTTGTATCAAACTGACTTGGATCAATGCGCGTAACTCTTGCGTCGGCTACCATATCAATTTTACCGTCTTTAATAGCCACATAGCTGTTATCCAGTACCTGACCATTACCAATATGAGCAGTCGCGTTTTTCAACAAAATGCGCTTTTTATTTTGCGCAATTATTAAAGTAGAAAGAAATATAAACGAAAGGAGAAATTTAGTCATAGTTTCTATAATTGGTAATAGGGTAAATATAATAAAAAAATAAAGTAACTTAGACGCTTAATTTCAAGGCTCATGGGCAAAAAACCAATCAAACAGGCAAAACCTCACCGTATATTATTACAGGCTGTTGTTAATGCGTTAACAACCATATTTACTGATAATAAATACGCTGATAAAGTAATAGAAAAGACCTTGAAGGAAAACCCGAAATTTGGTGGCAGAGACAGGCGTTTTATTGCAGAAACAACTTATGATATAGTACGCAATTACCGGTTATTAAGTCATCTGGCAGATACCCAAGATGGTTTTTGGGAAATACTAGGTGTTTATTTTATTGTAAGATATTTGCCTATGCCAGACGAACGCGATTTTAAAAATCTGGACGAAAAAACGATCCTGGATAAGTATAAAGCCATTAAAGACCAGAAAATATTACAATCTTATCCTGACTGGTTATGGGAGATATGCGAACAAGAATTAGGTAAAGATGTATGGGAAACAGAAGCAAAAGCATTGAACGAACAGGCAGAAGTAGTTTTGCGGGTTAATACATTAAAAACCAAAAAAGAAATCTTAAAAAAACATTTAGAGGAGCAGGAGATCGAGACCGATTTTTTAAATGGCTATAATGATGCGTTATTATTATCACATCGCCAAAATTTATTTCAAAACCCTTTATTTAAATTAGGCTTATTTGAGTTACAGGATGCAGGATCACAATATATTTCTGAATTCCTGAATGTTGAGCCTGGAATGCGCGTGATTGATGCGTGCGCCGGTGGTGGTGGAAAAACATTACACATTGCGGCCTTAATGCAAAATAAAGGGCGTATCATTTCCATGGATATTACACAATGGAAACTGGACGAATTAAAAAAACGTGCACGTCGTGCAACTGCCAGCAATATTGAACCACGTTTAATTGAAGGCAGCAAAACGATTAAGCGTTTAGAAAATTCGGCCGATAGAGTACTGCTGGATGTGCCATGCAGTGGCAGTGGTGTTATTAAAAGAAACCCGGATGCTAAATGGAAACTGAACCTCGATTTTATTGAGCGCACTAAAGCCATTCAACAAAAAATACTGAGTGAATATTCGAACATGACAAAAAAAGGTGGGCAATTAGTTTATTCTACCTGCAGTGTTTTGCCAAGCGAGAACCGAAAACAAGTAGATGAATTTTTGAAGAATAACAAAAACTTTGAGCTGATCAAAGATAAAACCATTTTACCTAGTGAAGGTTTTGATGGTTTTTATATGGCATTGATAAAACGCATTTCATAAATATTGGAGCTTAAAAAAACATATACTATTATTGAATCGCACACTGATAATATTTCGGTGATCGAGCTTTGGGATAATGGTATCATTTATATTAAACTGGAAGACAATGTTCAAGTTGAATACAGCGATGCGAAAAAGCAATTTGAGTTCTTAAAATCAAAATATAATGGAAATAAACGCCTTGTATTGGTAGAAACCGGTCGTTACACATCGATCTCCAATGAAGCCAGGGAATTTTCCACAAGATCCGAAACTAACATGTATACAAAAGCCAGTGCAGTGATCGTTAAATCCCTGGCGCATCGTATCATTATCAATTTTATCATTAATTTTACCAGGCAGCAAGCCATGAAAATGCGCATGTTTGATGACAAACAAAAAGCCATCAACTGGTTATTATCTTTAGAAAAGAACATATCAGAAAAATAAATCATGAAAAAACTACTTACCATTATCGCATTATTATTGACTACAGTAAATTATGCGCAAACTAAGATCGAGAATGTAGACGCTGCAACTTTTAAGCAAATGATCGACGAAAAAAAATATTACCTGATCGATCTTCGCACAAATGATGAATTGAAAACTAAAGGTTTCATTAAAGGTGCTACACAGATCGATTTTTTTGGAAAAGATGCAGAAGCCGTGATCTCTAAACTGGATCCTAAAAAAACATATTTAATTTATTGTGCAGGTGGCGGCCGTAGCGGGCAATGCGCTGAGCTAATGGAAAAACAAGGTTTTACCCATGTTGTTAATCTTGAAAAAGGTTTTGATGACTGGAAGAAAAAAGGGTTTGATGTTGAACTAAAGA
>JAZKGE010000059.1:0-26445 GCA_040386075.1 Bacteroidota bacterium | reverse complement strand
ATAATGCAACACCTTCTACAAGGGCTGCAGCGATGATCATAGCTGTTTGAATTTTCGAAGTAGCTTCTGGTTGACGTGCAATGGCATCCATTGCGTGTCCACCAATTTGTCCGATACCGATACCAGCGCCTATTACTGCTAAGCCTGCTCCGATTGCTGCGATACTACCTGTCATTTTGTTTTTGTTTTTATTGGTTATTAATTAATCTTTAAATTCTTAGTGTCCTGCTACCATTTTCTCATCATCCTCGTTATGAGCACCATCTTCATTATGATCAGCTACTGCTGAACCAATGAATAAAGCAGTTAACATGGTAAATACATATGCCTGTAAGAATGCTACCAAACACTCTAATACATCAATAAATAATGCAAAGGCAACAGATACCGGTGCAATGTAAATAGTTTTGAAAACGAAGATCAATCCTACCAAAGAGATGATAATAATGTGTCCTGCGGTCATGTTAGCAAATAAACGCATCATTAAGGCGAATGGTTTGGTTAAAATACCAACAACTTCAATAGGGATCAAGATCGGCCAGATAGCTTTTGGAGCATGAGGTAAGAAGATATGAGACCAGTAGTTTTTGTTACCATTAATATTTGTTACGATCATAGTAGCAACCGATAATACTAATGTAAAAGCGATGTTACCTGTTAAGTTAGCTCCAATTGGGATCATACCAAACACGTTATTAATTAAGATCATGAAGAATACCGTTAATAAATAAGGAACGAATTTATCTGACGCATGTCCAATGTTTCCTTTCGCAATATCATCACGTACAAAAACAATTAATGGTTCAAAGAACGATTGTTTTCCTTTAGGCGCCGAAGTAACTCCTTGTGTTTTATAAGCATTGGCAATCGAAACAAAGATCCATAAAATAACAATAACTGAAATAAACATTTGAGTTACGTTTTTTGTGATTGAAAAATCAAGTGGGGCTGCATTAATAACTGCTACTTCACTTCCTTCCTTGGTTAATGTTACATATTGCCCATATTCGTTAGGCGTTTCGTTTGCATAAAAAATTTGTTCCTCAAAATTCACAAAACGCTCACCGTTCTTTTCAACAACTACCTTTCCTTCATTATCATGATGAAATTCAGAGGACATGAAAAATACAATACCATTATTACTTTTTAAGATAACTGGTAACGGTGCAGAAACAGCATCGTGCCCTTCGCCCCAAAAATGCCAGGAGTGAGAATCAGAAACGTGTTCGATAGCAATAGATGAAATATCGATAGGACCCTGTGCTTCATGGATATCGTGCCCGTGAGCTGCCACTTCGGCGTGCGCTGGTTCTACTGTTTCTTCCTGTGGTTCAGAAGCAGATAAATTGTTCGAGAATCCCATAAAAAGGGAGAATATCACTAAAAAGATACTTAAAAAGCGCTTGTAGGTATTAATTTTACTAGTCATTACGAAAAAAGTATTTGTAAGCTTCAAAATTCGGGTGCAAATGTAGGGATAAAATGACAAAATTGAAACTTTTTTTAGGGTTTTAGACGAACGAAGTCTAAAAAAGATGAGTAGCAGTTAAAACACTACATAATCCTGTGGATTGATGGCAAAACCATTATACCATAACTCAAAATGCAGGTGCGGGCCTTTGCTGTTTTCTCCAGTATTTCCAACCACCCCAATAGGCTCTCCTGCCTGCACAAAATCGCCTGTTTTTTTTGTTATATTTGATTGGTGTTTATATACGCTGGTAATATTGTTACCGTGCTGAATTTGAGTAACATAGCCATCATTGGTGGTATAGCCTGCAAAGATCACCGTACCATCAAGTGTTGCTTTTATCAGTTCATTTTCTTTGGATACGATATCGGTGCCGTAATGCTCTTCCTTTATATTATAAGAAGTTGTTATGATACCATTAATTGGGGTAAAAAAGAAGAAATTGCTTAGCGCATTAATCTTATTGGCCGATACCTTGTCGCTGGTTGACTCCAGTTGATTACTTTCAATGTCGGTGCGCAATTTCATGTCCTGTTCACTGGCCTTAATATCAATGTTAGCGTATTTACCGGTTGAATCCTTGCTTGGTTTAGCCGTTTTACCTTCAGTTTTACCCGAAAATACATTTAATAGGTTATTAATATACCAATCTCTTGCTGCCAGGGTACTTTCTAAAGAATCGGCCTTGGCGCTCAGGGTAATAATGTCTTTCCGGTCATTTACATTACCATAACCGGGAATATACTCTCGTAAAGGTGTAAATGCCACTAAACTGATCACGAGACTTGTCATGACAATGGTTACCGAACCCAGTAAAATGATCAATCCCAAGGGAGAAAGTCGTAGCGAGAATTTTTCGGCAAAGGAATCGTCGTTCAGAATCACCAGACGGTATTTATTCCGCAATTGATCGGTAAAGATTTTCCAGCGACTATTTTTAGTTTCGGGCATAGGTTCTGCACAAAAATATACTAAATTTACGATTTTGACGTTATTACCTTATTTTTGCATACTTTTTTGAAAGCAGTTAAATCATATATAGTGCCTTTCCTGGCTTTACTTATCCTGTTATCAGGTTGTAAAACTAACAAAAACACCTTTGTTCACAGGGGATATCATAACCTTACGGCCCGATTTAACGGTTATTATTATGCCACTGAAAGCATTAAAGAGGGTGAAGAAAAAATAAGAACCGGGTATAATTTTGATTACGACCGCTTTTTGCCGGTGTTTTTAGTACCCACCAACGAATCGGCAAAAAACACCTTTCCGGAATTTGATAAAGCCATTAAAAAATCATCCAATTGCATTACCCGTCATACCATTAAAGACAAAAAAGGCGTTGAAATAACAACGGCCGGCAAGTGGATAGACAATAACTGGAATGTGATCGGCATCTCTCATTTCTACAAACGCGAATTCTTTTCGGGAATAGAAGCCTTTGAATATGTGATCAGAAGTTACAAATCAAAAGATAAATATAAAGCTCTTATTTGGCTGGCGCGTTCATACAATGAAATTGGAGCTCCTTCACAGGCCGAACCTGTTATCAGTTTATTAAAGGAAGATAAAAAAATATCCAGGTACGCTAAAAAAGAATTACCAGCTGTTCAAGCTGATTATTACATGAAACGTGGCATGTACAAAGAGGCTGAAGATGCTTTGTTGGATGCTTTAAAAGGAGGGGATGCTAAAACAAACAAATACCTAGCCATCTTAAAACGCCCATCAAAAAAAACAAGAGCCAGATATTCATTCATTTTAGCACAATTATACGAGGAGAAAAAAGAGAACCGTAAGGCTATTCAATTTTACAATAAAGTTATTGCATTAAAACCTGATTACGAATTTGTATTCAATGCAAAAATGAAACAGGCAAGATTAATTGATGTAAAAACTGGAAACATTGCCAAGGTAAAAAAAGAGTTGATACGAATGACCCATGACATAAAAAACACTGAATATCTGGATGTTGTTTATTATACCCTTGGTGAGATCTATGAGAAGGAAAAAAACGAAGAAGCTGCAGTTGTAAATTACAAACTATCTGTTAAAAACAGTACGCAAAATCCAAAACAAAAAGCACTTTCCTATCTTAAGTTAGGAGAAATAAGTTTTGAGCAAGCTAACTACACAGCTTCAGGTGCTTATTATGACAGTACAATGATCACACTGCCAAAAGATTATAAAGATTATACAGCTATCAGCAAACGAAAAGAAACTCTAGAAACGTTGATAGGATACATTAGAACTATACAGCGCGAAGACAGTTTACAACGCGTTGCTAAAATGAGTGAAGCTGACAGAACCCGCTTTATTGAAAAAATGATCGCAAGGATCGAAGCCGAAGAAGAAAGAAAAAAAGAAGAAGCCGAAGCCTTGCAGGCACAGAATGGTATTGCAAATCCAAATGCACCTGCAAATATTCCAAATAATGGTTTACCAACTGTAAGCAACGGACAAAAAGGTGAATGGTATTTTTACAACCAAACAACATTAAGCTTTGGTTTAAATGACTTTATTAAAAAATGGGGTAACCGTAAACTGGAAGATAACTGGAGAAGAAGTCAGAAAGCATTAACCTTTGATAATCCCACTGCAACAAACCCTAACGATTCAGTAGAACAGGTTGCCGGAACTGTTAAACCAAAAAGCGTAACGGATAAAAAGAGTGTTGATTATTACCTGACCGACCTTCCTTTATCTGACTCGTTAATGCAACGTTCACATAAAGTAGTGATTGATGCTTATTATAATTTAGGAAGTACCTACAAAGAGGAGTTGAACAATAACAAAAAAGCGATCGCAACTTTTGAAGAATTAAACAAGCGCTACCCTGAAAATAAATATAAGCTATCCACCTACTTTCAATTGTATCGCATTTTTACCTCAGTAAAAAATCAATCGCAAGCCGATTTTTACAAAAATAAATTGCTGAACGAATATCCAAACAGCGAGTATGCGCAGATTATAAAAAATCCAAAATACATTTCTGATAAAAATGCACAGAAAGGCGAAGTGGAATTATTCTATACCGACACATACAACGATTATTCGACGGGCAATTACAGCGGAGCTTATGCCAAAGCTAATGAGGCAGAAGTGAAATTCGGCAAAAATGATTTCGCTCCCAAGTTTGCATTTATCAGGGCCATGTCTTTAGGCAAATTAAAAGGAATTGATTCTTTAGACGCTGCTTTAAAAAATCTGCAGATAACCTACCCAAAAGATCCGGTTGCAAAACAAGCTCAGGAAATCCTGGAAGCTATTTATAATATGCAACACCCAAGCGAGGCAACTGCTACGGATAACGTCAATAAAACAGATACGTTTAGTCTTGATATGGCCGCACCGCATTTTGTGATCGCAGTTTGTCCGGATGATGTAGCCATCGCTAATAGTTTTAAAGAGGCATTAGCGGATTATAATAATAATTTTTACAGCAATTCCAATCTTTCGATAACAAGCAGTTTGTTTGGAAGTGCTGATCAGATAACGACCATTAAAACTTTTAAAAATGCGCAGGAAGCATTAGAATATATTGATAACCTGAAGAAGGATAAAAACGTATTTACAACTAAAGTAAAGGTTGAATTATTTACATTGATGGCAATATCTGCCGATAATTTACCGCGACTTTTTAAGAAAAAACAAACAAACTATTATAAGCCTTTTTATGATGATCATTATAAATTACAGAAGTAATTTTATATATTCGTAATTCAAAAAATAAACATCATGTTTCAAAAAGTAAATAAAACCTCAGATTCTGACAGTGCCTCTATCAACTTAATTGGAAATGGCACCACCATAACCGGTGACGTTACATCTAACGGTGACGTAAGAATTGATGGAAAACTAAAAGGCAACCTTTCTATTTCGGGAAAGCTGGTAGTTGGCCCTTCGGGAAATATTGAAGGGAACATCGTTTGCCAGAATGCAGATGTTTCGGGAGAAATTCACGGCAAAGTAAATGTGAGTGAACTATTATCATTAAAATCAACAGCTAAAGTTTTAGGCGATATCGTTACCGGAAAAATATCAATTGAGCCAAACGCTACATTTACAGGAACCTGTAATATGGGGGCTGTTGTAAAAAACATGTCAAATGTTAAAGAACCCAGAGAAGCGGCCGTCCAAACCGCTTAATGCCTATGCAAAGTATAGCGCGTTAGGCATTCAGATGGCGCTGATCATTGGCGGAGGTTGTTATGGAGGATCTAAACTGGATGAACATTACAAAAACGCTACTCCTATTTTCACCATTATTTTAAGTTTAGTTTCTATTGGGCTGGCAATGTATATCGTTTTAAAAGATTTCATAAAGCCTGGCAAATAATCTGTAACAATGACAAATCAAAAAAAATATTATTTACAATTTGTACTCGTTTGCGTAGGTGCTTTATTATTGTCATACGGTTTAAGCCAGGCTGAGACCCGCTTTTTGAACACTCCGCACTTTTGGATCCCAACCGTATTTTTTGCCATTTCCACTTTAGGAACAAATGCTTTGTTAACCAAGGGAGACAAACGATCCAAAGAATTTGTATTTAAAACTTTGGCCTTAAGTATGGCTCGGTTACTGGTATGTATGATATTTGTTTTTATTTATTCTCTTGTTAATAAACCTCAGGCGCTTGCATTCACCTGTCATTTCATGATACAGTATATATTGTTTACTATATTTGAAATGTCGTCCTTATTAAAATACATCAAACAAGCCGATTAAAAACTTATAATGCCAATCAACAAGTAACAGATCACCACTACCGTTTAAATACTACCTTTAATTTAACTAAATCACAAAAAGAATGAAACATCTATTATTATCGTCGCTGGCAGTTTGCTCGTTTGCATTTGCACAAGCTCAAACACAAGCCCCATATCAGGGGCCGCTTACCAATATGAAAGGTAGCGAATACAAATTTACAGTTGTAAAAAGCTTGGATGCTACCGCGGTTCAAAACCAAGGTAATACAGGAACTTGCTGGTCGTTCTCATCTATGTCGTTTTTTGAAAGCGAACTGATCAGAATGGGGAAAGGAAAAGATTTTAATATGGCCGAAATGTTTGTAGCCCGCAAAGCTTATCCATTAAAAGCCGATAATTATGTACGCATGCATGGAAGAGCTAATATGGCCGAAGGTGGTGGCTTTTCGGATGTAGTAAATGTGATCAAACGCTATGGTATGGTTCCGGAAGAAGTTTATACAGGTAAAAAGAATCCGAAAGAAAATCATAATCACTCGGTATTAGAAGCAACCTTAAAAGGCATTGTTGGTGCTGTAGGAAATGATAACAATAGCAAGATCGATTTTGAAGCCATGCACCAGGCTGTAGAAAGTACCTGTGATGCTTTTTTAGGAAAGGCTCCTGAGAAATTTACATACAAAGGAAAAGAGTATACTCCAAAATCTTATTATGAAGCAACAGGATTAAACATTGATGATTATGTGTTCTTAACGTCATTTACACATCATCCATTCTATAGCAAATTCACGTTAGAAGTTCCTGATAACTGGAACTGGGATCAAATGTATAACCTGCCTTTGAATGAGTTCCAGGAAGTAATGAATAACGCTATCAATACAGGTTTCTCTTTTGCATGGGCATCTGATGTGAGTGAAAAAGGTTTTAAATTCAAAGATGGGCTGGCAATTGTTCCTGAAACTCCTATTGCAGACATGAAAGATGATGAAAAAGCTGAGCTAATGAAAAAACCACATGCGCAGTTTAAAGTAACACAAGAAAACCGTCAATTGGCATTTGATAATTACGAAACTCAGGATGATCATGGGATGCACGTAGTTGGTATCGTTAAAGATCAAAACAATACGCCATATTACATCGTGAAGAATTCATGGGGTAAAGACAGAAACGAATGTGATGGTTATTTCTATGCATCTGAAGCATATGTACTATACAAAACAACCAGCATCATGTTGCACAAAAAAGCTATTCCTGCTACTATTGCTAAAAAATTAGGCATCGTTCAGTAAGCGTTAAAATAAACTAATTAAAAGCCCTTAGTGAAAAACTTTCGCTAAGGGCTTTTGATTTTATAGTAATTTTGAGGGAAATAACTTATTGATGATGGAAGAGAACGCTCAGAACGATAATCGCAAAAAATCAGGTTTACTTTGGATCTTAATCGCTTTACTGGCAATTACCAATGGCGTTACATTTTGGATGTACTGGCAGGAGAAAAATAAAGCAGCAAACGAGATCGTTGTCAAAGAACAAGTGATCGTAGAACGTGATAATGTAAAATCTGACCTGTTACAATTGCAAAAAGATTTTGATAATTTGCAAACTAACGACCAGGCTTTACAGGCTGAGATCGATGCTAAGAAAGCGGAAATCGCTCAATTATTAGAAGATGCTGAAAAGCACAAAGGTGATGCATATATCATTTCCAAACTGAGAAAAGAATCAGAAACGTTGCGCCAGATCATGAGAGGTTATGTAAGAACCATTGACTCTTTAGGAACATTGAACAAAACACTAATTGTAGAAAAAGATAATGTATTAAAAGAACTGGATAGCGAAAAAGGGAAAACCACTACGTTGAATAAAGAAAAAGAAGTGCTGAGCGCAACTATTCAAAAAGGTTCTATTTTGTCCTGCTCCAATATTGTTGCTAAAGGCGTGAAATTTAAGAGCGGAGGAAAAAAAGAAAGCGAAACCAGCAAAGCTTCCCGAACAGAAAAGATCAAAGTATCATTTACTTTAGGAGAAAATAAAATTGCCCGATCAGGAGAAAAAACCGTTTTCATACGAATTGTAACCCCCGACGGAAAAGAAATGGCAAAAAATTATGACGATAACTACCGTTTCACTTTTGATAAATCAAGTGGTTACTTTGCAGGCAAACAAGCTTTGAACTATGCAAATACCGAGATTAGTGGTGTAACCTATTGCGAGGGCAAAGACCCAATGGTTCCTGGTAATTACATCATCGAGATCTCCTGTGATGGAGTGATCATTGGCGGAACTAGCTTGCGTTTGGATTAATCCTTTTTCTTTTCTTTCAATAAGATACAGATCGTTTCCAATTCGAATACTATTTTTTCGAGTTCAGATATTAGGAAACGTGTTTGCTCGTTCATAGAAAACACGTC
This sequence comes from Bacteroidota bacterium, assembly GCA_040386075.1. Classification (GTDB taxonomy): domain Bacteria; phylum Bacteroidota; class Bacteroidia; order B-17B0; family Aurantibacillaceae; genus UBA4416. The sequence continues at coordinate 17,853 of JAZKGE010000059.1, read as the reverse complement.
TATGTTTAAGCTTTCCTTCACTTTACTAAAATCAGGCAGTGGTTCTGTAATATAAGTTTGTGACACGTGTGAAGAAACCCAATCGAACACGTGTGACACATGAATAAAATAATCAGATAACTGTAAGATTGGGTCAGGGTGTTCCTTTTCGTTAACACTTAAAGCGATGGATGTTATCTCCCGCGATAAGCGAATAGTAACTCCCGTCATAGCAAAACACAAATCTACTTTATTTTGAATGTGTTCCGGCTCCTGCACCATGCGTTGCACCGAGGCAAATACATCATTATTAGCTGCCTCGGCAACACGGCGATATTTACTCCATGATTCATCGGATATAGATTCATTATTATAAAACTTCAAAACACGTTGCAGGTAATTTTTGTTCTGTAATAATGCATTTTCCATTAATGGCGGAAAACGTTTCTTTTCCCATACGGGCCAAAATACATAGCTGGCAATTACAGCAAATAAGGCCCCTATTAAAGTAGACAACACCCGCCACCCTATGAGTTCCCAGGAACCCTGTTGTGAGATCTGCATCAGGATAACCATCATGATGGTAGTAAAAAAAACACCGATCTTATAATTGTTCCTTAAAAAATAAGCAACGAAAAATGAAACGACCACCAGTAATCCTACAAACACATCATGTGGCAAAGGCAATAACATGATCACACCTCCCGATACAATTCCCGTTACCGTACCTACAATTCTTTCCACACCTTTTTTCCGAGTAGCGCCAAAATACGGTTGTATCACAATGAGCATGGTTAACGAGATCCAATGACCATGATCGATCCTGAAAAACTTATATACAAATACGCCTATTGACAATCCAAATGCTACACGCAAGGCATACACAAAGTGCTGCGAATTAACGTTGAAGGCTTCGCTTACCAATTCTAAAATAGCACGTGGTTTCAATCCCACTAAAAAATTATTGAAAGTGAGTTTATAGTTCTCTAAATAATCACTCTTTTTTATATTTAATTTTTTTTCGATCTGAAAAACGGTGTGCTGTAAATAGCCATAAGATTTATGCAACGTTGTTATAAAATGTTGAACAGCTATTTTTTCTTTATCGGTCAGGGTTAATTCGGTACTCGCTTCTTCAAATAATTTAATCGCAATTTCACAACGCTTTAATCTTATTTTAGCTAAACTCAGGTCTTCTGGTCTGAAGGTAAAAATAACAACCGATAAACGGGCGCTTGCCTGCGCAAAAGCAGATAACGTTTTATAAAGAACGGTATTTCTTATTTTTTGAAAATCAGGATGATCGAGCGCTTCCAGCTCTTCGTGCATGGTTTCTAATGTTGCGCCAAACAAGGAAGATGTTTTACGGATCTCCATCATCATATCATAATGCTGTGTCTTTAATCGCGTCTTTTTGCTTTCCCTTCGCGCAAATAATTTAATGGAATGGTTGATCGCATCTCTGATGGCGGTCTCTTTTTCGATCAGATCAACAGCATACACTAAATTATCTGAAGCATGCTTTTGAATTAAAATGTCCAGGAACTCAGTGTTCACTTTCCATATCTTTGCCACCGATCGCCTGATAGGATTTGACGGGCGAAACGGAAAAGCAATAATGGTAATGATAACCGACCAACCTGCTCCAGCAAATACATACAACCCATAATTTACGGATTCTTGAAAAGAGACAGGATTAGACAATCCAAACAAAAAGAAGAATCCAACCGCTACACCAATACTTGCGCCGTAATCGCTCCAGTTACGGATCAATGCTGCAAATACGCCAACAAAAAACATAGCTATAACCGATGCTTGCCACGAATTAGCAGTATTCATTCCAACAATAGCGGCTAATGTCATTAATACCGCTTCAACCGATTGGATCACTATTTTTTTATAGTGTAATCCTCGATAATCAATAAGTGCCAACATATAAGCGCCAAATGCCATCCAAACTACTTCATAAGAAAAATGCCCCTGATATAAAGGAACAATGATCAACGGAATGTTGAGTGCCAATACAACCCTAAAAGCCCAGGTAATAGTAGGTTCAAAATATTCCTGCTTTAAAACAGTTTGTAATTGCTGTATGGGTTGAAAACGCATTATGCTGAAAAAGCACAAAGATAGAAAGTGCAACTTAAACTTTTAGCTTAAATTGTTAATGTAACAAAAAAGCCTTTCTTACTGAGAAAGGCTTTTTAAAAATTATTTTTTTGGTTTTTGTTTCTGAGGGTTTTGTAGAGGCTTCTTTTCCGGTACAGCCATTACTTCTCCCATTTTTTGTGGAGGTTCTTTTACGGTAACCGGTTTCACCGCTACTTTTCCTTTGATCATTCTTTCTTCAGAATGTGGTTTTACACAAGTAGTTTTAGTTGTATCTTTTGGAGGCATAGCTCTCACGCCACCCATAATAGCAGTTTTGGGTTTTTCTATTTGCACATCACCTTTTTCGTAAACCGTATTTTGTGCTAAGCCTGAAGAAGCATTGAACAACCACATCCCAAAAGTGAAATAAAGTATCACTGCAAAACGTTTGGTAAAGGTAAATCCTTTGAATTCATTAAAAAATGCATCGAAACTTAAAGAGGTCAATTGTGTGGTTTCAAAACGTCCGCAAACTTTTTCATCCTGTTTGCCTGTAAAAAATTCTTTGATCTCATCGAGTGATTTATTACTAAAGTCAACTACCGTTTTTACACATTTACCACAAAAGGCGCCTTGTTCGTTTGGCGTAAAAGAATCCCAGTTTTCGTGGCAGGGTTTTTTAATTGAAATTTCCATAATTGTTGGTTTTTGCAATTAAGATGCCCTTAATGGATTAATTCCATAAATATCAATGAAAAGTTCTCGACTTCGCTCGAACTGACAAATCATTAATTAACTAAAATGGGAAAATATGAATATAAATAATCCGTGATAATTTGTAATTTTTCATAGAAAAGGCAGAAATTACTGCTAAAATGATCAAAACTACCCAAATTGTGTTCATTTTTGGCAAAAAAGCATGCAAAAGGAGAAAAGTGATAATTCCTTGAAATACAGCCAGGGCATAACTAATATACATAGCTCCTAAAAAATAACCGGGTTCCCGGTCAAAATGATAGTGGCACACCTCACAATCATCTTTCATAACAGGGAGTTCAAGAAATCTTTTCTTTTTAGCATATACATTGCCTTTTCCACAATTCGGACATTTTTCTTTCATGATCCTCATAAATAAACTCCCCTGTATGATCTCTTTTTTCTCAATAGTGTTCATTATTTCTATGTATTTATAGTACAAAGATAGATACAACACTTAGAACAGGATTTAAAGATCAACGCTTTGAATAGCACAATTAAGACATTTTATGTATCTTTAATCATGAAATCAAAGCTACATGTATATAAAATTCAGCATTTTGAGCATTTAGGACATGAGCCTGATTTTTATGCAAACGATTTTGTGTCACATATCACACATCATCATTTTGCGACTACGCCACATAAACACGATTTTTACCTGACCGTTTTGTTTACCAAAGGTAGTGGCACGCATGAAATAGATTTTAACACTTATGATATAAAACCTGGATCAGTTTTCATGATGTCGCCCGGGCAAATGCATAACTGGAAATTTTCGAAAGGAACTGATGGATATCTGTTTTTTCACACAAAAAATTTTTATGATTCGGGTTTCACAAAAACAAGCGTAGAGGCTTATCTCTTTTTTCAATCGTTACGAAACCCATCGGTACTTTACTTGGATAAAACCGATTCAAAAAAACTGGAACCCTTATTTAAAGAGCTGATCACTGAACATGAACAACAAGCTCATTTAAAATTTGAAAAGATACACGCACTTGTAAATTTAATTTATGTAGAACTGTCGCGACATTATGCACCAACCATACAAATTAATAGCGAAACCTATTTAGCAAAAATCAGAGTGCTTGAAAATTTGATCGGTCAGTATTATAAAACAAAAAAATACCCAAAGGAATACGCCAGTTTGATGAACCTGAGCGAAAAGCATTTAAATCGCATGAGTAAAGAATGCATAGGCAAAACCACCACTGAATTGATTGCTGATAGAATTATGCTGGAAGCAAAGCGTTTACTCACCCACTCCAAATACAGTGTTTCAGAAATTGCCAATGAATTGGGCTATGAGGATAATTCGTACTTTTCACGTTTCTTTAAAAAACATGCCGGGCAAACTCCTGTTCAGTTTCTAAACACGCACAAATGATCATGAAAGTATCGGAAAACATATTGAAATGGGGCATGCGGCTTTACCCACCTTTATTACTGCAACGTATTTGGGTTCAAAAAATTCATAAAGATTTTCGGGGGGCCGATGTAAAGATCAATCGCAGTTTATTTACATTAAATTTTGGTAAAGCCATTTTTGGCGGCACTATTTATTCGGCTACTGATCCTTTTTACGCCATGCTTTATGGCCAAATTTTAAGAAATAAAAATTACCATATTACCATCTGGTTAAAAAGCGCCAGCATACAGTTCCTAAAGCCGGCGCGAACCGATCTTTTTTACAAAATTCGTATTACTGACGATATGATCTCAGAAATGGAAATTGAATTAAACAGTAAAGCGGTTTTTGTAAAAAGCTACCAAATTGAGATATATTCGAAAACCGGTGAGTTGTGCGCAATTGCAAAGAATGAGATCTATGTGAGGAAGAAATAAAAAGCCTCTCGTTTCTGAGAGGCTTTGTGCCCGAAGCGAGACTCGAACTCGCAAGCTGTGAGGCATACGCTTCTGAGACGTACGTGTATACCAATTCCACCATCCGGGCAATTTGGAACTATTTACCGGCGAATTTAGGAAAATATATTAAACAACCATGAACCTAAATACACAATTGTTTTTCAATAAAGACGTAACTTTTTTAGAACAATTAAAATCCTTTATTGTTCATCATCAATTTTTTGATCTCTTTAGTATATCTTTTATCGTTCAAAAACTGATTGATCCTACTGTTATACTTGATTATGGCAATTGGAAAATCAACGGCGTCATCATTTAATTTTGTCGAACGCTCTTCACTTAATAGTTTTGTATAAAATCTATATTTGTACATTTTCTTATGATCTTTGGTTTTATCCGGAAGTGCTGTACTAACTGCTATAAGCCTGGTATAGTATCCTTTCTTTCTAATTTCAATCGTATAATCAAGGTTCTTTTTTAAAGCGAACTTAAATTTTTTCGTCTTGCTAGTGAATTGAAATGAATCAACTATTTGATTGTAGCGATAAAGAACTATGTAACAACTTTCATCCAACCCCGATTGGTCAAAAGCGATTTTTCCATCAATTTCCAGGCATAACTCAGGATCCTTTGTTCTTTTCAGAGGTGATTCACTTGGATGGAAATTAACGGAGAGGAGCCAAATTGAAAGCAGTGTACCTACATGCTTTATTGTTTTATTCATAATGTGTTCTGTTTTATTCTTTACATTACTATCAACTTACTGATCTCATTATTGATATCAATGATATATACTCCCGACGGAAGGTTAACGTCCGTAAGCTCTATTAGATCACTGTCTTCTCCCCTTTGAACTAGTGTGTTATATACCAATTTTCCTGTTGATTCAAATATTTTGATTGTCATGGTTTTTGATTTATTGTTTTTAATGCTAATTTTTAATTGATGCTCTCTGCTAAATGGATTTGGAAATACAATGGACCTATCAGTTGCATTGTTGCAGATTACTGAAATAATACTATGCCTTGTTATTTTTCCATTAAAGTCTACCTGTGAGATCCTGTAATAAGGTAAATTTAATGTGTTAGAAAAATCATCATAGAAATAATTTATGTTGGTATTGCTTGTTCCGCTACCTTTTACCTGGATTATATTTTCCCAATTATAACCATCTTCACTTCGTTCTATTATAAAATAATCATTATTACGTTCGGTGGCTGTGGTCCAGTTCAATTGAATGTATTTATCCATACAAACTCCCGAAAAGTTAGTTAATGTAATAGGTAAAGGATTTGCCCCGGCAGCGTTACCGGCAATTGTAAAACGCGAAAACGAATTAAATCCGGCTGAAGTAATGTTGCCTACAGTGGTTGTTCCGGCAAATGAACCTCCTGCAAGATCGGTCCAGGTTGTAGTTGCAGTATAAGTGTTTTTCACTACCCTTAAAGTGGTAAGGTCTCTTACACCATCGTTTGATCCAAAATGAAGTTTTACCGTTTGAGTAGATGCGAGGTCCAATGTTGGCTGACTTACGCTTGCACTATTTGTACGGGTAATGTCCCAATAATGTACGTTTGATACCGTATCAATAGATGCCGGCTTAGTGTATCCTAAAACTCTTGGCGATGAATTAAACGATTCTCCCAAATAATTATACGTAGTTGTATTAGCATGATTAACGTTTAACTGTATTGGCCGACAATCAGGTGATTTTCCGATAGGAAAATTCAAGGTTGAACTACCTGAAGTACTTTTTTGATACTTCATTGGACCATTTATGTAACTTGTTGATGAAGCGGTTAAAGCCGGTGCAGTAGCGCCACTTAATAGAGTGAGCAAATCTGTTGATGTGGTCTTTAACAATCCATTGGTAAGGGTTAACGCGCCTTTTAATTGTGCAGGCGTAGATAGTGTTAATCCGTTGGCATTGTTTAAGATCAAATTATTGAAGGTTGTTGTTGCCGTGCCACTAATTGTTTGTGCGGCATTACCGTTAAATGTCACAGCGCCCGTCCCCGAATTAAAAATACCATTATTTACGAAGTTCCCTGCGCCAGTGATAGCACCAATAGATAGAGAATATGTAGATGCATTGAAAGTGGCATTATTGTTAATTGTCAAACTTCCTGATAATTGAGTATTCCAACTGAGTGTTACGGTTTTACCAGGACTTGAACTTATAACAACATTTGATGCAGTATTCTGACTTAGTCCCATCCCTGTTATTTGGTCGGCTGTTCCATTGAACTCAAAATTAATTCCCGTGATATATGAATAACTACCACCAGTGCAAACCGCTACATTGTAATTGATGGTAGCGGCGCTGGTAGCTGCAGTTGTAGTGAACCCCTGCGGCTTTTGCGTTTTTAATGTACATCCTGTGTAGAAATAAAAGTCGCTCCCTCCTGTAGGATTTGGATCAAAAATACAGCCATTAACATTTACTATCAATGTCCCATAAACATCAAAATTTCGATTTGTTGAGCCCGCATCAAATGCAACATAGCCATCAATAGTGGATGTGGATGTGTTTAATAGTTTCCAGCACAAACGTTCGCTCGCTGCTCCAATAGTAAGTGTATGGGAAGAAGGAACATTCCAGGTTGTACTTATAGTTACCGTGTTTCCTGTAGCTGCGGCTGTTAACCATGAGGTACCTATGCCTGTACAAATTAGGCTATTAAGTGTAATCTGAGGTACGTCTGTAATAACTCTGCTACTATTACCAAGAGCAGGAATAATAATGTCAGATCCTGAAGGAGGTCCGGCAGCAGGAGCGTTTGGAGTCCAGTTTGTTGCTGAGTTCCACTGACCTCCGTTTGTTTTATTCCATGTATAGGTTGCTGAAAAAACGTTAACTGTACAAAAAACAAAAACAGGAAGGAAGTATTTAAAATGCTTTTTCATGAAAATATAAACTATTATTGTTGTTTAATCATCGACGCAAACACTCCTACTGCACAACCTTCAAGCCCATCCTGAAAGCACAATGACAAACAATAATTTCCGGTTGTCTTACATTCGAAATCAATTTCTGAATAAAACTTTTTTAAGGTAGTGTTATATGTAGTGCCTAGTAAAAATTCCTGCTTCTCGTTATTATAAATAGATAAAATTGGCATCCCATCATAATCCGTATTTCTGATCGTATAAAATTTATAGTTCACTCCCCGGTTAAGCGTAATTATTTGCTTTTTGTATTCAATCTCTCCACTCTTCTTTTTTTTCTTTATATAGAATGGAAAGTCTTGAATAAGTGTATACTTCTTTAATTTGTTAGTTGCCTCGATCATTAATGACTCTTTTTCACATCCACCTTTTTTTGTGTGGTAATAAGACGATGAACAAATGATGCTCAGGCACAAAATTGAAAGCGTGAATATGATTCTTTTTAACTTGTTTTTCATAGTGAATAAATTTTAATAGATCGCATTTATTTGGTCATGAAAATTTCTTCTCTCAATTTAATGATCTCCGTATTAATAGAAGCAAGGTCCTGTTTTGATACTTGTACAATTGATTTGGAGTTGTCTTCCACTACTAGCTGGCCGTTCACTTCCTTCATAACTGGTTCCTGATATACATACGAAATCTGAACTTTGTTATAAACGTTCTTTAAACCTGTAAGTCTGTTCTTAAGATCCTTATAATAAGCTATGTTCTCTATTTTATCAAGTATGGCATAAATATTATCGATAATAACTTTTTGCTCGCCTATTCTTTTATTTATTTCTTCAGATGGATTCTCTTTTGCAATGTTATTGAACATATGCAAGCCTTCAACCCAGGAGCCAATTAAGATCAGTACGCTTAGATCTCCTCTATTTTGTGTTCGCAGGTACTCATCAATTTGGTTGAAATTTTTTGTAGAGATCTCTATCAATGAATCCACATTGTTTCTGTTTTTTGCAAGGTCATTTAACGCCGAGAAATCTAAAAATTGATTTACATTTAATTCCTTCGAAATAGTGTTAATACTTTCCAGATAATCAATAACATATAACATTTTATTATTTAGATTCAGGTAGCCCAAATCAACGCCATAACCACCCAATGCCAAAGCTTGTGAATACTTATCCGGAAAACTCTCCGAATTTTTAGATGGTATTAGCAGATCCTTGTTAAACTCACTTTTTTCTTGTGTTATTAAATTAGCCGTTTCAATAGGAGAAGGCAATGTTTGCATCATTTCATCCAATACTTCTCTGGAAATAGAGATAGCCTGGAGGTTTTCTGTTGTTTGTTTCATTAACTCTTCTTCCTTCGTTTTTTTCTCGGAATCAGTACAGCTTAGTAAAACGATACTGGATAGTGCAAAAATTATTGTCTTTTTCATGCTACAAAATTATATGGTTGTTATTTGTTATTTATTGAGGTTATGTTTACTTCCTTTAAGGGTTTTGCACTATTTTGATTTTCCCAACAGTTTTTTGAAAACGTCGAAATAAAGCAGTACAAAAAGAAAGGTGTTGATTATCCAAAGGATGATAAGATTGAAATAATACGTTGAGAGTTGCATACCAAAAAGATACTTTGTAGCTGTTAAAAAGTGGGTATTTAGCGATAGGATCTTACTCACGTCTTTGGGATCCTGATAGATGGGGTCAATTATTTGAACCAAAGAATTATCACACTCAACTATTTTTTCTTTTTCGAGAGATGCTGTTACGATCTCTTCCAGGCGATCATTTGTGAAGTTTAGTTTACTCAGTTCATATGCCTTCTTATTGCCAACTTTTTTTATTTCGGTATACAAAAAATCTTCCTTTAACTTAGATGCGCTGTTATATCTTTCTGAATAGAATTTGTTTAACGACTCCAAATACTCAAGCGTTGCGGCCTTATTTGTAACCTCGGGTATGCTTTCCTTGAATCCCAGTTCCCTTGCTTCGAGATTATCTTTAACTATCTCTGATTTAATTAACTCCACTTTGTTCTCACCTGCCTTAACTAATTCTTCAATCTTTGGAATAAAATATACTAGTTTATAATTGAACTTACTTTCAATTTTATTATAGATGAATTTTTCCTTATTATGTGGGTTGTTTGTATACATATCTACTATCAAACCCTCATAAGCCCATCTGGATATCATAAAATTAGCTGTCATAGGCACTTTATATCCGCCGCCAAACCAAGTGTTCAGTCTTGAATAACTGAACATAGCGCCACCAAGAATAAGCTGTGGGATGATGATGAGAGGTATGATGATATAAATAGTAACCGGGCTGTTGAATGTTGATGAAAGAATAAGCCCAAGTAAATTTGAAAAACAAAAAACGGAGAATAACATCACAAAAAAACCGAAATAATCGAATTGAATATGAAGAATAAGATTACCAATGATTACAAAGAGTAATGATTGAATGAATGATATTGAAAAAAGCAGTATTACTTTAGATGATAAATAGGAGAATCTGCTTAAATGAAGGAATTTTTCCCTTTTTAATATTTTTTGGTCCTTGTATATTTCTTCTGCGCTAATAGTTAAACCCACCAACATAGCTGCAATGATTGACATAAAGAAATAGGCCGGTACATTTTGATTGTGGTAAAACGTATATTCGTCGGTCTTTGCTTTATCAATGTATTTAATGATCAAACTTAAAAAAGTTACCAGCAATGGCACTTCAATTAAATTTATTAAAACGTACTGCTTATTTGATATTTTGGAACACAGGTCTCTTAAAAAGAAATACAGGGTCTGTTTTAATCTGTTGGGTGTGTGAAAAGTGTTTTTTATTTTCTCTGTTATCTTTTCAACATTAGAACTGTTAAGGAATTTAGTCCTGTATATATCATAAAACTGGTTTGGCTCAACTTTTCGTTTCGCTGTGTAATTCCCATACTCATCGATCTCTTTAAGTTCTATCAAATTGAAAATAGTTTCCGGATTTACGCTTCCGCAACTATGGCATTCTGCAACATCACTATTGATCTGATAGGTGATCTTTTTAAAATGAGTAACGCTTTCAATAGGATTTCCGTAAAATGAAGCAAAACCTCCTTTATCCAGGATCAGGATCTTGTCAAACATCTTAAAAATATCTGAGGAAGGCTGATGAATAACAACAAAAATAAGTTTCCCCTTGATAGTTAATTCTTTTAAAAGATCCATCACATTTTCTGAATCTCGCGATGACAAACCGGATGTTGGTTCATCAAGAAAAATAATATGTGGCTCTCTGAGCAGCTCAAGTGCAATATTTAATCTTTTGCGTTGTCCGCCGCTTATTTTTTTGTTTAATGCGTTACCAACTTTGATGTTCTTGATCTCTTCCAATCCAAGTGCAGATAATGTTTTACTGATCTTTTGCACAACATCTTCTTCGCTTATATCTTTAAAACAAAGCCTGGCATTGTAGTATAGGTTTTGGTAAACCGTCAGATCCTCGATCAAAAGATCATCCTGAGGAACATAACCAATGATGCCATTCAACTCCTTGCTATTTGAGTTCAGTAATGTGCCATTGACCTCTATTTTACCATTAGATGGGTTATCCTGGCCGGATAATAAGGTTAGTAACGTGGTTTTTCCTGAACCACTAGCTCCCATTATTCCTACTAAATTCCCTGAACTTTCCTCGATCTTAAGTTCGTTTAATGCTTTTGTTCCATTTGGAAATTTATGCTCAATGATATGCGCATGAAAAGAGAAAGCTTCTCCGCTTTGCTCACCAATAAATTTTGAGATTATATTTGAGTAGAAGATCGTGGCCTGCGGGAACTTTAAATTGCTACCACTTGGAAACAAATAGACCTTTTCGGATTTTATAACTATACCATTTAGGTATAACTCTACAACCCCATGATACTTCAATATAACTACATTTATACTCTTTATGTAAATAAATTTACATAGGTCCATGTAGTTACTAAAACCAATATACTCTTTACAGCTTATACTATTGGCGGCTTGCTTTTGGCCAATAATTATTTCATTAGTACTTGTTTGCTTTTTGTCTTCAAATATAAAATCCTTTATTTCTGTAAACTCAGGCTTCTCAATTTTAAATACATCTGCAGCTGTTTCAACAATTTGGATTCTGTTGGTCGACTCGTTCCTGTCATTTTTAAAGAACTCCAGAAGTCGTATCAAAACGATCGTTTTTTGTTTTTGTGCAAGCGTTTTATTTATTTTCTTACAAATAGACAGGGTTCTAACAGAGTCCTTCATAGAAGTTCTGTTCTTTTCTTTTACCTCGCCGCTTTGTGGCTCTGGTTTTGACTCATTTAAATGGTCCTTATAAAGCGTCAAATAGTCTTCAACCCTGTTAGAATTTAATTGAGATGATAAAAAATCATGAACATATTGCTCATGATCTTGTATTAGTATTCCATCTTGTTTAGCAATGATCGCAAACAATTGCATCAAAGCTTTTAATATTTCTTCACTCATTGAATTTTGAAACGCTAAATGATTAGTATGATATCAGGGTAAAAGGGACTTCAACAAGCTCTGCATATTCTTCTCCTGCTTCTAACATGTCATCGTCAGCTTCCGAATAATGCCATTCAACTTGTATTTGAGTTTTATTGGTTTGTACCATGTCTTCTAATTTCATTAAAATGTCAAGAATGATCTTGGATGATGCGGTATTAAAATATTCCAGTTTAAATTTGAAGGTTGTGTTTTCTGTCGGTTGGGCTGTGAAATCCGTTAACCATTCAAAAACTGGCTTGTAAAAGCTTGTAACATCTTCCGGTAATGATCTACCGGAGATGATGAATGCTTTTGATTGTGCGTTATACTCTATTTCAGGAGTATCTTCTGTTCCGGCTATACTAAGGTTTAATAGTTCCATAGGTTATTTATTTGAGATTTTAGTTTGTAATATGAAAAATGAATTAAAATTGTCTATTGAGTAAAATTTATATTCCAGCTTATGTTCCGACTTTCTGGCCATATCTATAAATCCAAGTCCGGCTCCACCAACATCACTGATCACGCTATTGAGACGCGATGTTTTATAAAACTCTTTTAACTCCTCTTTATTTAATGTATTGATATGATCCAGCTTATCTTTTACAATATTTATCTTATTATTATTAATAGTATTACCGGTTATTACATTATAAAAATCAGCGCTCCGGTTTATAACAAGAAAAGGATTATGTTTTATGGCAACATCGCTGTATTGATGCTTACAAATGTTTTGAAGTCCTTCTATCATAATATTGAATACTTTCTTTTTTGTGCCTTCTCCTACCTGCTCCTTATCCAATTTCATTTCGGTCATCGACATAACCGTTTTTATCATTAGCTGGTCAAACAAGCCCTGATATATCAGTATTATTTCATTACTTGACATTGTTTCAAATAAATCATAAACATTTATAATGCTATTTGTATTTGTATCGCTCATACTATTTTAGTTTGTAATGGTCATTTTAAAGGATAAAAAACTAGTGGTGTCATCTATACTGATGTGTTCGTATTCTATCTTTTTTTTGGTCTTTTTTGTGATGCTAAGCATACTTAGTAAGATCAGATTTTGATTTACGATCTCCTTTGATGTAAGCTCATCATAGTACTTTTTCTTTATGTCTTCAGAATTGATATTATTGACCTCAGTTATTGTTTCCAGAATTGGTCCTACAATATTTTTGTCGACCTTACTTCCCAGATAAACGGTGTAATTGTCGCCCTCCTGGCTTATCAGAAAAAGATTATTATCTGACTTTTCCTGGCTTTTCTCTGTTTTTAAAAGGTTCTGCGAACATTCGACCATAAAATGAAATATTTTCTTTTTGATCGAATCCTGTACCTCCAAACCTGTTAGCTTTTTCTCAGTTAAATTTATCAAGGAAAGAAGCAGGTCTTGCTGATCGAAAAACCCCATTATTGACACCACAAATCGTTGTGATACCATTTTGTCATATATGTTTTTTGTTAAGTCTATATTCATTCTTAAAAATTTATTCCGATTATTAAAATATCATCCACTTGCTTGTTATCTCCTTTCCAATCATTCAAAAAATTTGACAACGAATCTTTGAGTTCCGACATGGATAAATTGGCATTTGATTCTAAAAAGGTTTTCACGTTTTTAGTCATTAATTTTTTCTTTTCCTCGCCCCCAATTTGATCAGGAAGGCCATCCGTAAATAAGAAAATTGAATCTCCTTTCGAATACTTTAAAACGGAGTCGCTGTATGAATTTTTTCCTCTATAGTGCATTCCACCAATAGGGAATTTATCGCCACTGATGATCTCAATTTCCCTGTTTCTTAAAAAGAATAAAGGCCTGTGAGCTCCACTAAATGTGATCTCTCCGTTTAGCTTATTGATTTTACACAATCCAATATCCATTCCGTCATTTGAGTTGCTTTCCGATTGGTCTTGCTTAAGCGTTAGTACAACAGCTTCATGTAGTTTTTTGAGAATTACAGAAGGACTAAGGTCAGTTTCGCTATTTACAATTTGTTTTAACAACAAGTTACCTATCATGCTCATCATTGCTCCCGGTACTCCGTGGCCGGTACAATCAACAGACGCTATGTATAAACTATTTCCAACTTCGTAGGTCCATGGAAAATCGCCACTGATAACATCCTTTGGCATGTATAGCATGAAACTATTTGGAAAATGCTTAATGATGTCGTTTTCCGAAGGATTAATAGCAGCCTGGATCTTTTTTGAATAATTAATGCTTTCTGTTATCCTTTTATTCTGGTTCTCAACAATTACCTTAGTATGGTTTAATTCTTCCAGCGTCTCGGCTAACTTCTTTTTCATGTCACGTTCGCGCCATGTAGCAGAAACTAAATGGTTGTTAGTTGCTTCCAGTTCGGTAAAATAAAGCTTCAGACCTTCCAATTCATTGGTTAACTGCCCGTTATACTCTTCTAGTTTATGGATTTGATCCATTAATGTGTCGTTCGATTTCTCCATAATTATTATGCTGCAAAGGAAAGAAGAAGTGCCGGAAGGGATAATAAGAGGAAAGCTTAAAAAAAATAAGGCTTTTATTTATTTATTATCTTTATTAATATAATGATATTTGTAGAAATTTAGTGGGCACTCTTTCTTAGCTGAATTTATAAGGAATACGTTACTTGATCGCAGTTGAGTTCCATTAATTAAGATATGATTTTTTGAAATGAGAGATTTAGAAAAACTATATAACAATCAAAAAAATTTGCTTGACTTAATAGCCAAGTATTTGAGTGATGACGTGTCTGCAATTAAAATTAAGGATCTATTAACCGATCTTAATCAGATTTCGGGCACACGTTTTTCTATGGCCTTTAATTACGATAATATTGATAAAGCCATTTCACTTGTTTCTTCAGTGCCTGATATTCAGGGTTCACCAGTTGATCTAAAACAAAATAAGATATTCATTAAAAATGAATCATTTGTTCTAAGAAATGACGGAGTTACAAGTATTGATAAGAACGAACTTACGGATCACTTATCAACTGAAAATTTAAAGCAATTAGACAGTGAAAAAATAAATAGATTTTATTTTGTTCCTTTTGTAATTGAAGGAAGCAGTGTTGCATTTATTCTAATGGGCAATGACACTGAATTTGATGAAGAATCAATATTTGCACTTAACTATGTTTCAAAACATCTGAATAAGATCTGTTTTGACATTATTCAAAAAGAAAAAATTCATCAACAAGTTACCAGCCTGAGTAATGATTTTAAGCTGAATAATCCTGAAGATATATTCATTATTGATGTGCATTGTAATATTATAGAACCAACCTCTTTGGTTTACGACAATAAATTTTCTGCCAGCAGAAATTCTAATTTTCTGGATTTTGTTCCCGAAAACATGAGTGATGTATTCTCCAACACTGTTCAGCGCACTTTTCAATTTGAGGAAGTATCTAATAAAGTTTTGTTCTTATATATCAATAAAAAAGCAGCTTCATTTTATCTTGTGAGGTTTATTCCTATAAGAAAAGATGGCAGGGTTGAATCGGTTTGCTTAGTTACCAATGATATTGGCGGGGAGAAAAACATTTTCAAAGATTTTTTGGACGTTCAAAACATGGCCAATATTGGCATTTGGGAATTTTATGGGCGTGAGAACAAAAGATTTTGGTCAGACGGGATCTATTCTCTTTTAGAGATCGATAAATCGCATAAAGCTTCAAGAGAGTTATATTATAAGTTTGTTCATCCTGATGATGTTGAATCCGTAAAAAACAAGTACGACGTTGTTCATAGTAAAAGCCAGGATTACGAATTCCAATATCGGCTTATCATGAAAGATGGCCGCATAAAATGGATCATGGATAAGTGCGCGAGTTATTTTGACAGGGACGAAAACCATATTAGAAGCATCGGAATTATTCAGGATATTACAACACTTAAAGAAGCAGAAATGCTGCTTAAAAAATACAATGGCTTATATAAAAAATTAACTAACCAGGTGCCGGGGGTTATTTATGAATATCAGGTTTTTCCTGATAATACCGGCAAGCTTAATTATATTACAGACAGAATCCAGGCCGGCACAGGTTTTAAGCCAGATGAACTCATTGATTTAGGAGAAGAGGTGTGGAATTTTGTGTGCCAGGACGATCTTGCACGAATAAAGAATTATATAAACTACGGAAATAAAAGTGTACAACCATTTAGCATTGATATTCGAATACATCATAAACAATTAAATAGACTTGCCTGGGTAAATATCGAAGCCAGTCCCGAAAAGCAGGAAGATGGTTCGATCATTTGGTATGGCTATATTTCAGATATTGATGAAAAGATCGAATCAGATATTAAACTGAATAAACTTTCTGAACGTTTAACGATCTTAACCGATCAGGTTCCGGGAATAATATTTGAATTTGAAATTACGGCTGATGGTCAACGACGATTAAATTATGTCAGCAAAAATGGCCTAACCAATAACTTAAAACTGGAAGATCTAAAGAACAATTCCACTGTTGTTTGGGATTACATAAACACAGATGATCTGCCTTTACTAAAAAATGCGTTTGAGCAATCTGCTCAAACGCTTAAGAGTATAAATATTGAGTATCGGGTAACTGGCTCGTTTAATCACCCTGGTGAATCATGGGTAAGAATGGAAGCAATTCCTGAAAAACAAAATAGCGGCTCAATCATTTGGTATGGTTATATATCCGATATTGACGAAAAAGTAGGGTCCGAGTTAAAGCTCAGAAAATTATCTGAAAGACTTGAGATGTTAACCGATCACGTGCCCGGGGTTATTTGCGAATACCAGATCTTTCCAAATGACATCAGAAGATTTAACAACCCCAGTAAAAAGGTCGGTGATCTATATGGATTAAATCCTAAAGATCTGGCAGTTGATGCTTCCCTGATATTTGATCGCGTAAATTCAGATGACCTCTTACCATTAAGGGAAGCATTTGTTACTTCTATCCAAACACAAGAGGGTTTCTCAATTGATTACCGTATCAAATCACAAATAGAAGGTGAGAAGGATTCGTGGCAACGATTAGAAACCACGATAAAAAAGCAAGATGATGGATCACATATCTGGTACTGCTACGTGTCTGATGTTAACAGAAAAAAAGAAATTGAAGAAAAGTTGGCTCACGCAGAATTGGAAGCTCAAAAAAGCAGCTCCTACTTTAAGAAGATCATATCTCAAATTCCGGGAGCCGTTTTAACTATCGAAATTGACAAAAAAGGTGAGTCCAACTTTGCCATCTTTAGTGATGATCAAAAATATTTAAATATAAATACCATTAGTGATTTCTTTAAATTGATACATCCGGAAGATTTTCCGCATTTGGTGTATGAATTTGATAGAGCTCAGGATAAAATGGAATCTATTAACCTTGAACTTAGGATCAAATTTAATTCTCATGAAGAATATTCGTGGTATATTTTCCAGGCAATGCCCGAAAAAAATACTGAGGGAATTTTGATTTTTTATGGTTACCTGGGTCAAATTGGTGAGTTGAAAGAATCTCAACTTAAGGCAATAGAAGCTAAAAATGAAGCGGAAAAAGCAAATCAGGCAAAAACAGAGTTTTTATCGAACATGAGTCACGAAATAAGAACACCTATGAATGCTATTTTAGGTTTTTCGGAATTACTGATAGGCAATACCAGGGGAGATAAATATGAAGGCTATTTGAATGGCATTATTTCCGGAGGAAAAAACCTGCTCATGCTTATCAATGATATTCTTGATCTGGCAA
>JAZKGE010000058.1:2130-2225 GCA_040386075.1 Bacteroidota bacterium | reverse complement strand
CTTTCATTTCTTTTTAGGTTTTGAATTTTTAAAAGGGTAAATTTGCGGCTCAATCATCAAACATGAGTGATCAGATCAAGCACGAATGCGGAATA
>JAZKGE010000058.1:0-2120 GCA_040386075.1 Bacteroidota bacterium | reverse complement strand
AAAAATACGGTACTGCACTTTATGGACTTAACAAATTGTATTTGTTGATGGAAAAGCAGCACAATCGCGGTCAGGATGGGGCAGGTATTGCAACCATTAAACTCGACATGAAACCGGGTTCTAGGTACATTAGCAGGCACCGTTCGATGGCGCAAAATGCTGTTGCTGATATTTTTGGATACGTACAGAATAAGTTTGTCGACATCCAAAATGAAACGCCAGAGTTGATGAAAGATACGGAGTGGCTAAAGCAAAACGTGAGTTTTATTGGGGAGGTTTTACTGGGTCACTTACGCTACGGCACACACGGAAAGAACAGTATTGAAAATTG
Source organism: Bacteroidota bacterium (assembly GCA_040386075.1). Classification (GTDB taxonomy): domain Bacteria; phylum Bacteroidota; class Bacteroidia; order B-17B0; family Aurantibacillaceae; genus UBA4416. Next base: position 1,789 of record JAZKGE010000058.1, on the reverse strand, counting down.
CCATCCCTTTTTACGCCAAAATAACTGGATGACGAGAAATTTGGTTATTGCAGGTAATTTTAACATGACCAATGTGGATGAATTGTTAGAGCAACTTTACGAACTCGGTCAGCATCCAAAAGAAAAGGCAGATACAGTTACCGTACTCGAAAAAATAGGTCACTTTTTAGACGATGAGAACCAAGAGTTATTCGATGCCTATAAAAAGGATGGCTTAAATAATGTAGACATCACCCATAAAATCTCAGATAATTTAAATATTGCGAATATCCTTCGCCGCTCTGCCAAAAATTGGGATGGTGGTTATACCATTTCTGGTATTGTGGGTAACGGAGATGCATTTGTACTTCGCGATCCTTCGGGTATCCGTCCTGCTTATTATTATGCAGACGATGAAATTGTAGTTGCGGCTTCAGAACGTCCAGCTATTCAAACGGCTTTTAATGTTCAGATTAAGCAGGTTAAAGAAATTGAACCAGGGTATGCTCTAATTGTGAAAAAAGATGGAACCGTTAGTCACGAAATGTATCGCGAACCTGAAGAAAAAAGAGCATGTTCATTTGAGCGGATTTATTTTTCTAGAGGCAGTGATGCCGATATTTATAAAGAGCGTAAAAAATTGGGTCATTTACTCATTCCCCAAGTATTATCTTCGGTAAACAGCGATTTAAAAAACACGGTTTTCTCATTTATTCCAAATACAGCAGAAGTGTCGTTTTATGGAATGGTAGAGGGTTTGCACGAACACGTAAGGTCTGTACAGAAAGATGCACTTTTAAACCGTAAAGAACAGTTAAACGATACTGAATTAGAAGAGTTATTATCCATGGCGCCAAGGGTAGAAAAATTGGCCATTAAGGATGTAAAGCTTAGAACATTCATTACTCAAGATGCCGATCGTGGAGAGATGGTAGCCCATGTGTACGATACCACCTATGGCGTAATCAAAAACCATACGGATACATTGGTTGCAGTTGATGATTCGATTGTTAGAGGAACTACCTTGAAGCAAAGTATTATTAAGATTATTGATCGTTTACATCCTAAGAAGATCATTATTGTTTCATCAGCACCACAAATTCGTTATCCCGATTGTTATGGAATTGATATGTCTAAAATGGGACAATTTGTTGCTTTCGATGCTGCTATTCAGCTCCTGAAAGAACGTGGTATGGAGCATATTATCGAAGAGGTATATCAGAAATGTAAAGCCTCTTTACTGTTGCCGAAAGAAGAAATTATAAACTACGTAAAGGAAATTTATCGTCCTTTTAAACAGCAGGAGATTTCTGATCAAATTGCTAAAATAATTACTCCAGTTGGTACCGTGGCAGAAGTGGAAGTGATTTATCAGACCTTAGATAACTTGCATATAGCTTGTCCGAATCATAGGGGCGACTGGTATTTCTCAGGAAATTACCCAACGCCAGGTGGGAATAAAGTAGTAAACAAGGCTTTTGTAAATTGGAAAGAGGGAAATAATCAGCGGGCTTACTAAGGATAAAATTGAAAATATGTTTTCACGATCATCCAAACTGCGAATAAAATGATGATTACCCCAGCTACTTTATTTAGTGTTTTTAGTGCACTATCTTTAATGCGATACCTTAACTTACTCGAATAATAGCTCTTTAAGCCATCGATGGTGAGTTGAGTGGCCATCGCAATAAAAAAGCAAAATAATTTCTCATCAAGCCGATTGTTCAATTTTACCGAAATAATACTGCTTACAATAACCCAAAACATTAAGGTTGAAGGCGTTAATATGCACATTAAGAAGCCTTTAATG
>JAZKGE010000057.1:10479-33295 GCA_040386075.1 Bacteroidota bacterium | reverse complement strand
TGATCGAAAATGATGAGAGATCCATCGGTTTTATATCTGTTAGTTCAGAAAATAAAACCAATTATTTTTTACATAAATTTTACATCGATCAACAAAGATCTAACAAGGGCATTGGTACTGAGGTGCTTAATTTACTGATTCAAGAAGTTGCTCCTAAGTTACTGACACTCACTGTTAATAGGCAAAATTTTAAATCGATCAATTTCTATTTTAAAAATGGATTTAAAATAGATAGGGTAGAAGATTTTGATATCGGGAATGGCTATCAGATGAATGATTTTGTGATGGTAAGAAAATTCTCATAGAATTACGCATGAGGATACGAGCGGAAATCCTTTTTTGCCGCCTCTTTTGCTGAATAATATCTTGTTTTACTCATCGTTTCCGTAAAAATCTTACATCAAAAACACCCGAATTTATTAACGTTTTGGTCTTTATATCTCTTTAAAAAGCGGTGACAGATCAAGTAAAAATACTTATATTTAACCTTTTAAATAACCTATGGAATATAACACTCAGCTTCCAAAACTGGAGATACCCGAATACGGAAGAAATATACAGGTAATGATCGATCACTGCATTACCATTGAAGACAGAGAAGAGAGAAATAAATGTGCTAAAGCTATCATTCAGATCATGGGGCAGCTCAATCCGCATTTGCGTGATATTGCTGATTTCACACATAAACTATGGGATCATTTGTTTTTGATCTCCAAATTTAAACTGGATGTTGATTCTCCATATCCACGCCCAAATGCAGAAACATTTACCACCAAACCTAAAATTGTACCATATCCTGCTACCAAGATCCGTTACAAGCATTACGGAAAAACCATCGAACGCATCATCGATGTAGCAAAGACCTATGAAGAAGGTGCCGAAAAAAAAGAACTCTCTCGTTTGATCGCCAATCACTTAAAAAAATCATACGTTAACTGGAATAAAGATTCGGTAACCGATGATGTGATCTTTAAGCAGTTCAAGGAAATGACCAATAACGAACTGCATATTGATGAAAACTCAGCTTTAACTCATGCCAATGAATTGAAGAACAAAAACCACAACAATCAAACGCCGATCAATGTAAATGCCCGTGGCGAAGGTGGAGGCGGAAACAACAAGAACCGTCACAAAAAAAATAAGAATAAATTCAAACACCGCAATAATAACAATAGACCAACATCATAGTTTATGGCCATTTTTGAAGTTACAGGAGGCAAACAATTAAAGGGAGATATTATCCCACAAGGAGCAAAAAATGAAGCATTACAGATCTTATGCGCTGTATTACTTACCCCCGAAAAAGTTACTATTAGTAATATTCCGGACATTGTAGATATCAATAAACTGATCGACCTGCTAAGAGATCTTGGTGTAAAGGTTGAAAAAACCGGACACGAAGAATATACGTTCCAATCGGATGAGATAAAAGTTGATTACCTGGTATCGCCTGAGTTTAAAAAGAAAGGTGGAGGCCTGCGTGGTTCTACCATGATCATTGGGCCAATGCTTGCACGTTTTGGTGTAGCATACATGCCAAAACCGGGCGGAGATAAAATTGGCCGCCGAAGAATGGATACTCATTTTATTGGTTTCGAAAACCTCGGAGCTAAGTTCGAGTACGATTCAGAGAATGAAAATTTTAAAGTAACTGCCACAAAATTAAAAGGTACTTACATGTTACTGGATGAAGCATCTGTAACAGGAACCGCTAATATTGTAATGGCAGCCGTATTAGCCGAAGGTATTACAACTATTTATAACGCGGCATGCGAACCATACTTACAACAGTTGTGTAAAATGCTTAACCGCATGGGAGCAAAGATCACAGGTGTTGGCTCTAATTTATTGACCATAGAAGGTGTTACTTCTTTGAAAGGAACTGAGCACCGTATCTTACCTGATATGATCGAGATCGGGTCGTTCATTGGATTAGCTGCCATGACCCAATCTGAGATCACGATCAAAGATGTGTCCTATGATAACTTGGGATGTATTCCAAAAGTATTTTCGCGTTTAGGAATTCAAATGGAACGTCGTGGCGATGATATTTATATTCCATCTCAGGAACATTACGAGATCGATTCTTTTATCGATGGCTCCATGTTAACAGTGGCAGATGCTATCTGGCCCGGTTTTACGCCCGATCTGTTAAGTATCATGCTGGTAACAGCAACGCAGGCTCGCGGTAATATATTAATACATCAAAAAATGTTTGAGAGCCGTTTGTTCTTTGTTGACAAGCTGATAGACATGGGTGCACAAATTATTTTATGCGATCCACATCGCGCAACGGTTATGGGACTTGATAGAAAAGTACAGCTACGTGCTATTCAAATGGCATCTCCTGATATCAGGGCCGGAGTAGCTTTATTGATCGCTGCTATGAGCGCTAAAGGAAAAAGCACCATTTTCAATATCAACCAGATAGATAGGGGATATCAAAATATTGATGGACGCTTAAATGCTATTGGTGCCGAAATTATCAGAAAGAACAACTAAAACATGAAATTCAACGCAATAATTTGTTTAATAATGATTTGTTCAGTTCTTTCCTGTAAAAGCAAGAAAGAAATATCAGCTTCTTCTACGGCTTCTTCCGAAGGAAAGCAAAAGAGCGGATCTGTTTCTACAGTAACGGTTGAAATTATTGAGGGATTGAATTTAGGAAATAAAGCTCCTGAGATCATTATGGCAGCACCCAAAGGCAATGTCATAACACTGTCCTCATTTAAAGGTAAAATGGTATTGGTTGATTTTTGGGCAAGCTGGTGCGGCCCGTGTAGGGCCGAAAATCCTGCCGTAGTTGCAGCTTACAATAAATACCACGCACTTAATTTTAAGAACGGAAAAGGTTTTGAAATATTAAGCGTATCACTTGATCAAAATGCCGCAGCCTGGGTAAAGGCTATCGAAAAAGATCAGTTGGTATGGCCACACCACGTAAGCGATCTGCAGGGATGGAATAACGCTGCTGCATTAAAATATGGAGTTAGCAGTATACCAACTAATGTACTGGTTGACGGTAATGGAATTATAGTAGCAAAAAATTTAAGAGGAAGTGATCTGGAAAAAGCGTTGGACGTGCAGATAAAATAAACTGGCAGGATAAAATGATGAAAATAGTTAAGCATATAGGTACGAGGTTAGGGGTATTTTTTTTATTAATGATGTTTTCTCTGAAAGGCATGACTCAATTAAATACAGGCGATACAGCCCCTAATTTAGTGCTATCATCTAATGATAATTCTGTTCAGAGCTTTTCTTTTCCTTATCAAAATAAAGTGGTTTTATTGTTTTTCTGGTCATCATCTGTTTCTAAATCCAAAGAAAATCTTTATAAATACAAACGTTTGTATAGCAAATATTCTGATATTGGATATAAAACCTTTGATGGGTTTGATGTGATATCAGTAGCCTTACAAAGCGACAAAGTTGCCTGGGAAAATACTTTAAAAGACTATGATCTTGCTAAATTCAATAACTGCATAGCGCAAAAAGGCTATAGCGATTTTTTTGTAAAGACGTATAAGCTAACTGAAACACCTACTTGTTTTTTAATTAATGAGCTTGGTAAAATTGTTGCCATTAATCCTTCTCTTAAAACTATCATCGATTACCTGGACGATAAAAGAAATAGTCAGTTAAATACAGATGTGCAGTCAAAGCTATCAGGAAAGATCATGGTAGGTAAAACACCACTGGCCAATGAAAAGGTATGGTTATTAAGCGATAAAAAGGATACCATGCAATCTTCAGTATTGGATGAGAAAGGAGCGTTCTTATTTAAAAACATCAACGCATCTTCTATATACAATATGTATCTCAGGTCGGGTACAAAAACAAGTACCGGACAATCTGTTTTTTTAACTTCAGATAATGGCGATATCATTTCTAATTTCAAATTAACAGCTGCAGGATATGAATATAACTTATTGGACGCAGAAATACCTTACTTAAAGTCATTGACAGATAATGAACCGGCAGTTAAGAAAGACAGTGGTTCATTGAAGCAATTATATTTTGCTGAAGTATTGTTTGAAACTAAGGATGCAGTTCTTTCAAAGGAAGCAATGGTAAAGTTAAATGCAGTAATCGCTAAACTTAAATCAAATCCGAAAAGTAAAATAGAGATCATTTCGCATACGGATAGTAATGGAGATGCAGCCACAAACATGGCTTTATCTGCAAAGCAGGCTAATAATATTATAGGATACCTTTCAGCAAAAGGTATAGTTAAAACAAGATTAAAAAGCATAGGAAAAGGTGAGTCTGAAATTATTAACAAATGCCATGATGGAATTCAATGCCAGGATGAAGGACATCGTGCAAACAGAAGAACAGAGTTTAAATTTTATCCTGCACAATAACAATTATGAGAGCTAGTTTATTTTTTATTGCATTTAATATTTTGTGTTTAGCATCTTACGCTCAAAGTAGATTTCCAAATCCTATTCCAATCACTACTATAGATTATCTGGATAAAGCAAAGGTGAAAAAAGTATATGATGTGTCTAAAAAAGAAAAAAAAGCATTTTTATTCTTTGATATGGGTTCCGAGGCCTTAGCAGAAGTAATGTTCAATGGAGCAAATTTTGTATTCAATGAAAATAATGTTACTGTTTTTCCTATCTATTTTTCAGGGCAATTAACTAAAAAAACTACCGATGATATTGGATCAAGAGTTCCAACTCAAATTCTGAGATCTCCTGAAACATCCATTTTTAAAGATTTTAAATTAACGCAGGAAGATTTTCCCATAATAGTGGTATATAATGAAAAGAACGAGTTATGTGGCTTCTCAAAAAATGTACAGGATATTGCCGAGATCGATTGCGGACTTGAAATGGTTAAACTAAAAGTATTACGCTTAAAGATCATGACCGAAGAAAAGAACAAGACAATGACTCCTTATGCCAATAAAGAAGTGTTTGTTTTGGGAGGAAAAAATAATGATACGATCGCTAAACTGATAACCAACAAGTATGGCGATTTTAATGCCGAGATCCCCGATTTGGCTCAGGATTATCTGGTAACAGTTAACGAACAGAACAAGAGTATTAATTTTGTGGTTTTAGGAACTCAGTCGGGTAAGGTATTAGGAAAATTCAAATCAACTGATAAAGGTTTCGAATACCGGATCTTAGAAACAGAATTATCCAAACTTCCCGATATAGCTATTGAAGAAGATGTAGAAATGAAGTTTACTGTCCTGAAAAATAAGGCCCTTAATAATTTTGATATTACTGAAACGTTGTATTATGAATTAGGAGAAAGTATATTAACCGAAGGATCAAAACTATTATTGGTAAAAGTAACAAAGGTACTGGATACTTATCCTGATTTTAAGCTTCAGGTAATTTCTCATACCGATTCTCAGGGAGATGATAATAGTAATTTAAGATTATCAGTTAAGCGTTCTCAAACCGTTATTGATTATCTTCACTCACAAGGTATTTCAATGGATAGGTTAAAAGCTGATGGTAAAGGAGAAATGGATATCAGGAACCGTTGTAAAAATGGTGTGGATTGCTCGGATAAGGAACATGAATATAACAGAAGAACAGAATTTAAATTTTCGAAAAAATAAACTGGTCACGTTGCACTAAAACATAAATGGACAGGACCATATGACAGATAAAAAAAATAATTTCTAAGCATGAAAAAACTGATTTTACTTGCCTCTCTGTTTTTAGGGTTTTCAATAGAAGCCCAAAGGCCCGATAAATTAAGAGTAGGAGAGAAAATTCCTTTTTCAAGAATTGTTGTTTTAGACCAGGATAAAAAGTCGACCAATATTGATCTACCTAACGGTAAAAATACAACCGACCGTTTTGTACTGGTCTATTTTTATGCTGCCGATAAACCTGTTAAAGAACTCATTGCATTTAATAATGAAGTTGAACGCATCTTAAATAAATATCAGAATAACTCCTGCAAAGGCGCTTCAGATATTGAGTATGCAACCATTTGTGTTGAGAAAGACTTTGTAAAATGGCAAACCCTGTTAACCGAAACCAATTATAACAAATCAAAATTTACCGGTAAAAAAACCAATTACCTGGCCGAAGGAGGCTTAAAGGATAAGGCTGTGGAAGCCTTTAAGGTTACTAAAATGCCTACATTGATGTTAGTAAATCCAAAAGGTCGTTTGTATTTAGAGACCGATAGTTTTGAAGTATTGGAGAAAACGTTCTCAAACATTTGTCGCGTAAATTCGGCCAGCTCAACAGCCGATATTTCGGGTAAATTATTGATAGGCGACAAAAGTAAAGCGCCTTTAACCACGCATAATGTTTACCTGGTAAAAGGCAATGCCGATACCATTAAAAAAACGTCTACAGATAATTATGGTGATTTCGTATTTAAACAAATTGATACCACTCAAAACTTAAGTATCCGTATCGAGCAAAATGGAAAGACCAAAGGAGGACCAAAAGTATTTTTAGCAAAACAAAACGGGGAGATCGTTTCTGAATTCAAAAAAAATGCAGCTGGTAATTTTGAGTATAAATTACTGTCGGTTGATGTAGAAAAACTGACCGTTTTAGAAGAAGATGATGATATTACCATGAAATACAAAAAATTTAATGGTACCAATAAAAAAGATCTCACCGTTACCGAAAATGTGTACTATGAATTGGGAAAATACAATATTGTTACCGAAAGTGAAATTGTGTTGGATAAGGTCATTGCTATTTTAAAAGCTTCGCCCAATGTGAAGCTGGAAGTTATTTCTCATACTGATTCTCAGGGCGAAGACGCTACCAACCTTAAATTATCTGAATCCCGTTCAAATGCGGTTATCGAATACCTGGCTACTAAAGGCATAAACAGAGCCCGTTTAAAAGGGATAGGCAAAGGTGAACTTGAGATCCGGAACCGATGTATGAATGGGATTAACTGTTCCGACAAAGAGCAGGAATACAATCGCCGCACTGAGTTCAAGTTCATTAAGAATTAGAGTTTTCTATTAATTTTTTTGTTTAATTATTTGGGCGTGTCCCCGCAAAAGAGGCGGCGGGGTCGGGCTGGCCCGCTCCAATCTTTTTGTAAAGGAGGCACAAAAAGGATTTCCGCTCGCATCCCTCACGCGGGTGAAAAAATAATGAGTTATTTTTCACTTCTGCATACGTTGGTAACAGTGCGGCTGGTTTTGGCAATTCGGTGCGGGGCAAAGCGTAATAAGCTTTGAGCCAGCATGTGGGAAGGCCATTCAGGAAGCTCCTGCGGGGTAAATGGGGGTTGGCGAATTGCCTTGACTTTTTGTTTCTTTTTCGTCAAGGAAAAAGAAAAGAGAAGCCAAAAATCAATGTAATGAAAACTCTGCCAAAGGACAAAAATAATACGCCTAATCAGGCATAGAGTTCATTAAAAACTGACAAATTTTCGTGTTTTAACGTGTGGCAAGCATATTGATTATGTACATTTGCCAAAATTTTTTACTATGGAACAGAACGAGAAAGACCCTATTAATCAAACCGAAGAGAATGTTGTATCCAACAACGAACAACCCATTGAGGAAACTGCTGCTGAAGAAGTAGCAGAAAATACTGCAAAACCAATAGATAATGAGGCTAAAATTGCCGAATTGAACGATAAATACCTGCGTTTGTACTCAGAATTTGATAATTACCGCAAACGTACCATTAAGGAAAAGTCTGACATTATCCGTTCGGCTGGTGAAGATGTGTTTAAAGCCATTATGCCAACCATTGACGACTTTGAAAGAGCTATTAAGGCCAACGAAACTGTAATTGAAGCAGAACCGATCAAAGAGGGAATTGCCCTGATTTACAATAAATTCAAATCTGCTTGTACAGCAAAAGGATTAGAGGCAATGGATACCATCGGTAAACCGTTTAATGCTGATTATATGGAATCTATTACCAGCATTCCGGCACCAACAGAAGATCTGAAAGGTAAAGTAGTGGATGAAGTAGAAAAAGGATATAAACTGGGCGATAAAGTTATTCGCTTCGCTAAAGTAGTTGTAGGAAGTTAATTATGAGCAAAAGAGATTTTTACGAAATATTAGGAATTAGTAAGGGCGCAAGCGAAGATGAGATCAAAAAGGCTTATCGTAAACTGGCTATTAAATATCACCCGGATAAAAACCCGGATGATAAAGCGGCCGAAGAAAAATTCAAGGAAGCAGCCGAAGCTTACGAGGTTTTAAGTAATTCCGAAAAAAAACAACGTTACGATCAGTATGGTCATGCCGGCGTTGGTGGAGCTTCGGGTGGAGGCGGCGGCCATTATGGCGGCGGCATGAACATGGATGATATTTTCAGCCAGTTTGGTGATATTTTTGGCGGTGGCGGTTTTGGTGGTGGCGGAAGATCATCAGGTGGAGGAAGACGCGTGATGCGCGGTTCAAATTTACGTGTAAAAGTAAAAATGAACCTAAGCGAAATTGCCAAAGGAGTAGAGAAAAAATTAAAAGTAAATAAGTTTGTTAATTGCAAAACCTGTAAAGGAAGCGGCGCTAAAAATGGTCAAACTGAAGTTTGTAAACTGTGTAACGGATCAGGAGTACAGGTTAGAACACAGCAAACCTTTTTAGGAGCCATGCAAACCCAAACAACCTGTAGCGGTTGTAGTGGTGAAGGCAAAGTGGTGAAAGATAAATGCAATACCTGCCACGGTGATGGAGTAGTGCGAGAAGAAGAAATTATCTCTATCAATATTCCTGCAGGCGTTGCCGAAGGAATGCAACTATCTGTAGGTGGTAAAGGTAATGCAGCCCCACGTGGCGGTATTAACGGCGATCTGTTAGTACTGATAGAAGAAGAAGAACATCCGGAATTAAAACGCGATGGCAGTAATTTGTTTTACGACAGTTATGTGAATTTTGCAGATGCCGCTTTAGGAACCAGTATCGAAATTCCAACCGTTGATGCTAAAGTAAAAATTAAAATAGAGCCGGGCACACAAAGTGGTAAAGTATTACGCTTAAAAGGCAAAGGCTTACCTGATGTAAATTCTTACGGTACAGGCGACTTGTTAGTGAACATCAATGTATGGACACCTCAAAGCTTAACTGCCGAAGAAAAGAAAGCATTAGAAACATTGCGTGTCTCCAAAAACTTTGCGCCAAATCCTAACCGAAAAGAAAAAGGATTTTTTGACCGTATGAAAGAATATTTTGAGTAATGGTCATCCTGAACTTGATTCAGGATCTCTTACAATGTAACTTTGAGTGAAGTGCGATTAGCATTTTAAAATTTATATAAGTTCAAAAGCCTACCGTTTTCGGTAGGCTTTTTTGTTGTACATTTGATAATAGCCACATTATATTGATGTGACGTAAATAAATCTAATATGAAACAAAATACTTTTGCTACTGATAAAAAAAGGTTAATGACAAAGTTTATAAAATTATGTACTTTTCTTTTAGTGATTATTTTGGTTTCTAATTGTAACAACCCAGGCGGAAATATTAAAGCCGGTTCTATATGTACTATTCAAGATGGGGAAGGAAAATTTGGTGTTGTTAAAGTGTTGGTCATAGATGGGATAGAAGCTCACGTAAAAATATATAAAAATAAGTTTGATCAACGCCCGTCCGTAGTAGATATGAAAACATTAAGCTTAGGGTCTATAAATGATACCGACGGTTTTGGAATGGGACATGTTCCGTTGGCAAGAGAAGGCTTTGATGCCTGGAACCCGGTTATGATAGGGTATGAAGAAGTTACAAAGGAGGATCTTGAAGGTTACGAGATCTGGAGGAATCAACAATAAGCATTTAACTTCTATTATATCTAGTTATCTAAATTATAAGTTCAAAGCCTCCCGTTTCCGGAGGCTTTTTTTGTTTATATTAGCTAACATTATTCAATAAAAGGCAGTAAGTATAATCACAAAAAAATTGAAGCACTTCAAGTAGGATAAGTAGCAACTCCATTTTCAGAACTTGAACATTCATTTTTAGAACTCTCAACGCGTTTGTTAGAGCTTCAAACGTATTTGTTAGAGCTTCAAACGTATTTGTTAGAACTTGAAACCTATTTGTTAGAACTTAAAACCTATTTGTTAGAACTTTAAATCTATTTATCCGACCTTCAAACGTATTTGTTAGAGCTTCAAACGTATTTGTTAGACCTTCAAACGTATTTGTTAGAGCTTCAAACGTATTTGTTAGACCTTCAAACCTATTTGTTAGAACTTAAAACTTATTTGTTAGAACTTCAATCCTTTTTGTTAGAACTTTAAACCTATTTATCCGACCTTTAAAACTTCATTTAAACTTTTTTGAGAACAAATTACAAACTGCTAAAATCCATTTCATATTTTAACTGTTATTTGCGCTAATGGTAATACATGTGGCAATATAATACAAGCAGGACCTCCGGTGGCTAATGCTCTCGAAGCTACTTCTCATAGTCAACCAACTTGAGCGCCTTTAACACTTTACGGCCGTTTTGCTTGATGTTAAAGCGGTAGCCCACAAAAAACACTACTTTGGCAATATAATTTTCAGTTTTAAATTCCTTGGCGCCAAAAGCATAATTGTTATCATAAGTAGCCATAATTCCACTAAAGAACCAGAGATCATCGTAACGTAGAGAAGATTTGGCATTTAAGTGTACACTGGCTGCTAATGGTTTTCTATAAGCTTGTTCATCTGTTTTATAATAGGTTGTTTTTTGTTCGCCTATACCAATATTCAAACAATTGCTGTAAATGATCTTTTTGTACACAAAGGTATAGCCATAACCACCACTCAGACCAAGATTTATCATCGTGATCTTACGGATTTCGTTAAGTAAGGGCGAGAAATTATCGCTAAAAGGTCTTTCTATAAAAGTAGAATCATCTGCCCTGAATTCAGTATGTGAATGATAAATACCTGCCATAAAAGAGCCTGCACTTTTACGTTGTACATCGGTAAACGAAAAGGCGCCACGTAATGAATATTTTCGTGGGTTAAATACGTACATAGTGTTGATCCCAAAAGAAAACACATGAATATCAGGGCGTACTACAAAAGTATCGGGATTGAGATTTGCCAATTGATATTCGTTGGTATTGTAAAGATAAAAGCCTTTGTAATTCTGAATGTTGATATCTGTAATAACTCGTGTCCCAATAACCGTTACCTGAAGGTCTTTGCTAATGGTTGTTCCTTTATCGGGTTTAGCCCCAAATTTAATGCCCGGAGCAAAACCAAATGTGAGGATGATATTACTAAAGTTGAACCCAACATGGTAATAATTATTGGGAGAAAATTTCAGGGTCTTGCCTGTAGAAAGGTCATTGATATTGAAGCCATAAAATTTTTTGGATATGGGAACAGTAAGGGTGAGTTTACGCTTGTTGGACTTAATGTAAGTGGTATCAAACTCTGGTATTTTTGGGGCAAGTAATTTTCTCACATACCAGCGATGTGGGTACATTAAAATGTCAAAAGCTGTCTTTTTGGGAATATCTTCTACAATCAATATACTTTTAATAGTATCAGCCAGATCCCGTGCAAGACTATCTATTTGCGTATAACCCTGTAAGGGAACACAATACAATGAGAATAAAAGAATTATTCGCTTAATTGAATATGATTTTTTTTTATGGGCGGCTAAAGCCATACGCGTTATTGTATGGCATTTTAATGCCAAAGTTTAAGTAAAGCTTTGCATAGTGCAAAGCCTTTTGTAAGCGCCATTCAATGCGGTTAACTCATTGTGCGTTCCTTGCTCGATAATAAGACCTTTGTCCATTACCACAATTTCGTCGGCATTGGCAATGGTAGATAAGCGATGGGCGATCACTACGCAGGTTTTATTTTGCATTAAGTTGGTCAAAGCTTCCTGAACCAGTTTTTCACTTTCGGTATCCAGGGCAGAGGTTGCTTCATCCAGGATCAAAATTTCAGGATTCTTTAAAACTGCTCTGGCAATACTTAAACGCTGACGTTGACCTCCGCTTAATTTACCGCCACGGTCGCCAATGGTAGTGTCATAGCCATTAGGCATTTTCATAATGAAATCATGCGCATTGGCAATTTTTGCCGCATTAATGATCTTTTCTTGTGATATTTCTGTTAAACCAAACGAAATATTATTAAAAACTGTATCATTAAATAAAATACTTTCCTGGGTTACCACTCCAATATGTTGACGTAAGCTATCTATTTTCAGATCTTTTACATCCGTTCCGTCTATCATCAACTGCCCTTTATCGCTTTCATAAAAACGGCAAAGCATATCGGCCAGGGTTGTTTTTCCACTTCCGCTTTGCCCAACCAGGGCAATGGTCTTTCCTTTTTTAATTTTTAGGTTTATGCCTTTCAATACATGTCCATCGTCGCCTTTATGGTAGGCAAACCATAGATCTTTGTATTCAATTGCTTCATCAAAACTTTTAAGAATGTGTGCGTTTGGTTTATCATGAATTAAATTATCAGCATCCAGTATTTTATTGATACGTTCTTCTGAAGCCAACCCTTTTTGAATATTATTATAGGCCAGTGTAATTTGTTTTATAGGAGGTACAATTTGAGCTGCAATTGCAAAATAGCCTAAAAAAGCCGGGCCAGATAAACCTGTATGGTTAAATACCATATTCCCACCAATATAAAGAATGAGTAGTAAAGCACCCAGCACAACCGTTTCACTGATAGGTGAGGTAAGATCGGCACGTCTGTATAAGGCAACTGAGATTTTATTGTAGTTCTTATTTACTTTTTCAAATTTATCCTGTACAAAGCGTTCGGCTGAGAAAGCCTTGATCACTTTTAGAGCGCCAAGAGTTTCTTCCATAATATTAAATAACTGACCAAATACTTCTTTACTTTTCGCCGAGCGGCTCTTCAGACTTTTGCTTACTAGCGCTACTACCAAACCGGCAACAGGCAACAATAAAAATACATAAAGTGTTAAATAAGGACTGATAAAAATTAAAGTTGCCAATGATATAATAATAGTTAATGGCTCACGGAAAATAAGCTCTAAAGATTGCATGATAGACCATTCAATTTCAATTACATCAGTTGTCATCCTACTCATCATGTCGCCCTTACGTTCATCACTAAAATAGGATAGAGGCAGAGCAAGCGATTTTGCTACCATTTTATTTCTGAGGTCCAAAACAACACCATTACGAATTGGAGCTAAAAAATACATCGCAAAATATCTGGAAGCATTTTTAAAAATAGTAGCCAGAAAAACCACAAAACAAATGATCATGAGGGTTTGTGCTTTTCCCTGTTCAATAATCATTAATGACATTTGGTAATAGGCCCAATCTGTAACACCACTCATGGTTAATTTTAAGACAGGTAACCCCTTATCGACAATAGCCTGATAACCGGAATCATCATCACTAAAGATCAGTTTTAAAAATGGGATGGCAAGTGAAATTGAAAAAACAGAAAAAATGGCAAAGAAAATGTTAAAGATGATATTCAGGGCCGTATATCCTTTGTAATCCTTCGTATATTTTAGTACCGAAAAAAGCTTTTTCATAAAGCCTAAAAGTACGAATTTATGTGGGTTTGAGTACCATAAATTGTGAAAATTATAAGCTTACTGTCGCAAATTACTTCCCTAAAAAAGCATTTACCATGGCTTGGTATTTAGTTCTGCGTTCCGAATCATGTAATAATGTTTTTAAAATGGAATCTGCTTTCTCAAACTCTTTTTGGTTAAAATAAATAGTTGTCAGATTTAATTTAGCATCATCAAAACGCGGACTAATGCGACACGCTTCCAGGTAATGTTTTTTTGCCAGATCAATCTCGTTAGTATTCACATAAGCCGATGCCAGGTCATTCAAAACATTTCGGTTAAAAGGATTAAGATCGTAGGCTTCCATAAAATCAAGTTTCGATTGCCTGAAGTTACCCTGCAATGCAAAACTATTGCCGGTATACCATTTTATGGGAAGCGATGTTGGATCGATCGTGTAAACAAAATTAATGGCCTTTTTGCCTTCCTGTATCACACCGGTATTATTGGATAGCCTTTTCTGATCGTACATTTTTCTTGTATGGTATTCGCCTTTGTAACGATATGATCCTATATAAATAACAGCTGCTGAGAGTCCAATAACTGCTATGAAATGCAAATGATTAAGCTTAAAGGTTGCAATAGTTTTTAAGGATATATTTTCTTTTGCATAAAAATAAGCTAATGCAAAAACAAGGTTTATCCATATTAAATGTTCTATGCGTTCTTTTGGGAAATCAAAAAATGAGGCTGTCAAAAAACCAACGATCGTTACAAAGCACAGCACTAATTCTATAACTGTTTTTTTTTGATCACCTAATAGTTGGATAGCATTGAGTAAAAGTATGAGAATAGAACATATAAAAAGGAGGAACAGATTAAAACCTATAAATCCTGTTTCGGCAATTATCCATAAAATATCATTATGTGGCCGCTGAAATGTATAGTTCAGGTCCTCTGCGCGATACATACCCTGCAAAGTTGCATCCGGAAAATAAATTTGCCAGTTGCCACTTCCTACACCAATTACCGGATGGTGGCGGATCATATAATAAGTTTTGTTCCAAAGTTCCAACCTTTCATTATCAAGCTCGGTCTTTCCGCTATACTGATTAGCTTCTATTTGCGATCGGTTAAAAGCAAGTCCTCGTTCAATGATCTTTGGCTGTACAAAAGCAAAGAAAACATTAGCAAGGATCATGATGATAACCAACGTCCATTTAAAAGATAAACGAATATTTAAACGTTTGTAGGCGAATAAAGCACCTGATAATAAAAGTACCAATGCCAATGCGATCCAAACAGCTTTGGTCTGTATAATTAAGATCATACACAGGTTTAATACTACAGCTGTCAGCGAGAGATATCTCCATATCTTTTGCATACGAATGCAGCCAATAATTAAAAAAAAGAGATTAATGAACAGGAAACTGGATACAAGATTTTTATGTGAGTTAGCGCCGGTTACGCTGTATAAAGCCTCTTTATTAAAAGCAGTCAAATGGCTGAGTTGAAGTGAAATCAATACTGCTTCCCCTAAGGTAAGGAGCATTGCTACCCGACAAAGCATTATTAATGTATGATCCTTATCTTTTTTTAATGCATAATAACCGAGCACAAAAACCAAAAACGACATTACGATCTTTGAATTTTCAAAAATAGCTTCAGACCTGGTATGTGCCCATGCCGTTGATAAGCAACTAAAAACAACAAACCCGGCATAAGCAATTAATATCAGGTCAGATTTAATGGAAAGAATTTCTTTAGAACGCCAGATCAGGAAAATGCAGAATAATAGAATAGAAGCAATGCCGATCAAACGGGGAGTGAGCGTAAAATCAAGTATCGAAGAAGAATATACCATACTTGATATTAGAACACCAACCGGGAATAAATTCAATACTAAGGCTTTTGATCTCATATATGATACAAACTTGGTAAAACAAAAATAGCAGATTAATTAAATTAACCTGCTATTCTATTATATATAATAAGATGTGTTATTGTGTGACAACGATCTTAGTTCGTTTGTTACCTGTTTGTATCACATATATACCCGAACTTAAACCTGAGATCTCTTTTTCGGTTTCCGGTTCAATATCAAAGCTCATAATAACCTGTCCAAGTTCATTCGTGATATTTACTTTTTCTGCGATACTTGATTTGATGTTAAAGATACCGTTACTAGGATTTGGGTATACACTGAAATAATTTGGAGTCGGTGTACTGATAGATTCAACCCCTACAGTATATTCAACATACTGTGTGAAAAAATAGGTATAACTACAACCTGAAGGATTGCCGGAAGTAAATGTATAAGTGGTAGTAACCGACGGAGTAACTACAACCGTTGTTGATGTTGCCACTCCGTTCATTGAATACGTTGTATTGGCAGTTCCATTAATAGTCAAAGTAGCCGATTGTCCCGATCCCGGAAAAATCATAGTATTTGTGCCTACTGTAAATAAAGCAATATTATCTACAAGCATATTAACCGTAGCCGTTGATGTACAGCCATTGGCACCCGTTCCCACAACCACATTTGGGCCGGAAAACCATGCGCCGGAAGTAATGCCATTTTGCGCACCATTAAGCCAACTATAAGTTACTGCGCCATAAGCAGTAAATGTAGTCGTATCGCCATAACAAAGCGCCGTACGGGTAGCGATAGCGGTAACGATTGGAGCACTCATTTGACTAACTGTGATTTGTGCCGTATTAGTACAAGTTCCAAAGTATGCCGTCACAGTATAAGTTGTTGCATTGGCAGGATTAGCATTTACAAGTGCTCCGTTAGCAGTATTCAGATCTGTAACAGGCAACCAGCTGTATGATACAGACGTTGTTGGCGATACCGCAGCCGATGCTAATAAGCTTGTGGAATAGTGCTCACAAAACGTATGGCTTCCTGCAATGGTAACAGGAATATCTTCAAACGGTGTTATGGTAATAGTTTGTGTACTGGAACAAACACCATTGGTAGAAGTAACTGTATAATTAGTAGCTGTAGAAGGGTTAGCAATAACAGCGTTACCGGAAGTCGTATTTAACCCTGTTGCCGGCAACCAGCTATAAGAAATGGAATTAGTAGGTGATGCTGCAGAACTGGCCGTTAAATTTGTAGATGAACCCTGGCAGAACGTATTCACTCCCGAAATAGTTACTGGAAGTTCCGTAAAAGGAATAACGGTAATAGTTGTTGTGTTAGAACACATACCATTACTGGCCGTAACTGTATAATTGGTTGAAGCGGGCGGAGCCGCAGTAACACTGGATCCCGTGGTTGTGTTTAAACCTACCGGCGGAGACCAGTTATAAGACATCACAGAACTGCCTTGAGACACCGTGGCGCTCGCTGATAAAGCAGCTGGCTGGCCCAGACAAGAGATAGTTGTTCCTGACACGGATACCGAAAGAGTTATAGGAGTAACTGTAATTGTTCCTGTATTAAAGCAGCTTCCGCCTAAACTGGCAGTTACTGTATAGGTTGTTGCGTTGGATGGAGCTGCCATTACATTTGAACCTATTGTCCCACTTAATCCTGTTCCCGGTGACCAGAAATAAGAAATAGTTGGACTGGCAGAATAAATAGTTGAACTTGCTGATAAATTAGTAGATGAACCCTGACAAAAAGTGTTGGCTCCCGAAAAAGTAACCGACATAGTTTCAAAAGGCGCAACAGTAATTTGTGCTGTATTAGAACAAACGCCATTAACTGCCGTAACCGTATAATTTGTAGGTGTTGTAGGATTGGCGATCACATTTGATCCTGTTGTTGTGTTTAAACCTGTTACGGGCGCCCAGTTATAAGAGACGGTTGAACTAGCAGAATACATAGTTGAACTGGCCTGTATACTGGTAGATGATCCCTGGCAAAACGTTGTTGACCCCGAAAAATTAACGTTTGGCGTTTCAAATACACTAACAACCAACGATTGAGTTGCACTTGAACCACTCGCATTGGCTGCCGAACAAATAATCGTGTAGGTCTGATTCAACCAGGTAAAAGGTAAGGTAATTACATTTGAACCGGTAGAGTATGTGTTACCGGAACTGGAAGTTAAAAAAGTCCAGTTGTACACAAATGGAGAATTAGTAGCCGATACCGTATAGGTAAGAGATACTGGCGTGCTTGTACACATAACAGTTGTACCATTTATTGGTCCCAAAACAGGAACCTGGGCAAAACTATTTAAGATAATAAAAGCCGATAAGAGAGTAAGTAGATGTTTCATCAAATTCGAATGGGGTTATAATTTATATCAAATATAACCCGATTTATGTAAAATAAAAATAAATAGTTAAAAAACAGCCATTTACCTCGGCCAGAAATGTAATACTGGCATGCAATTTTTAAGTAACCAATTATAAAACCTTAAATCATGTGTTTTTCAGCTACCGCCAGTTTTGGAGCCGCAGCAGTACTAGGTACTATTGGCACCGTATCGCTCATAAAAGCAAAAAAACCTGAACAAAAGATGTTTGCAGCGATTCCATTAGTATTTGCCATTCAACAGGCTTGCGAAGGCTTATTATGGCTGGCTTTAACTAAGGACACTTTCGCTCATTGGCAAATCATTGCCATGTATAGTTTCCTGTTCTTTGCCCAGATATTATGGCCCACCTGGGTGCCAGTGTCTATTTTATTATTGGAACATGACCAGAAACGGAAACGATGGTTGCAATGGACATCAATAGGAGGGGTGATCTGTTCTTTAATTATGGTATACAGGGTTACAACCTTTGACGTATATGCCGAAATTCAAAATCATCATATTTATTATCATGTTAACGATTCGATGATACTAATATTCATAAGCAGCATATTTTATTTCACGTCAACGGTTTTTGCTGCATTTTTAAGCAGCATACGGCAAATGAAATTATTAGGACTATTGTCATTTGGCTCACTTGCAATTTCCAAACTGTTTTATAAAATGTATTTCATTTCTGTATGGTGTTTCTTTGCAGCTATATTGAGTGTGGTTATTATTTATATTCTAAGGAATATTCACGAAACTGAATTGTCTGATGCATACAATAAAATAGGACACAGAAAATATTCATCCTGATAATTAAAGAATCATGAATAACAAACCTTCACCTAAAAGGAAAACTCCCTCTAAAAAAGAGAAACCAGATCCGGAAAAGATCGATCAGCCAAAGATCGAAGAACCGGGTAAAAATAGGATCAAAAAAATTGATGACCCTCCAAAATCTAAAACAGATTCATCAAAATAGGGAAAAAAATTCACAATTTAGTTAATATGTAGAGTGATAGGGGAACAGAATTCACAGAAAATTAAGGGATTATTATAATTTAAGATCATTGGCATATTATTTACATATTCATTTTAATAAAAACTTATAGTTATGTTACACGCAGCTAAAATATCGCTAACAAAAATGAGAAACAGCATACTTTTGTATGGATTTATTTCCGCTTTGTTATACATTGGTTTCTTATTGACCATGAAAACACTTAACCTTATGCATGTTACCGAATTAAGGTTATTCAACTACGTTATTCTTTGTTTGGTATGTATGTACCAGATAAAAAGATGGATCATAAAAACAGGTGCCTATGTTCCTTTTTTGCATGTATTTACCACCGTGTTCTTCACAGGTATTCTGTCATTTGTTTTATTTAGTTCGTTCTTATATTTCTATACGATGATAGATGCAGATTTGAATCAATTGTTCATTGAAAATGCAAAAGACGTATTCAGCTTTTTTCCAACAATAGTGATCTTATTCGAAGGCTCTGCCATTAGTATCATTGTTGCATTAATTAACCTGCAATATTTCAGAAGATACGAAGAAGGAGAAAAAGCAATTTCATAGTCGTTTAACTCTTTCTTTCTAAAAAGGCTCCGATTCGTCTCGGAGCCTTTTTTTTATGAAAATTAATAATGTTAGTTGAAGCCAGGTTAAGAATAAAAAATTATTTGCCTTTAGTAACCGGGATCTGGTTCTCAAATATTTCGGAAACCGAAGTCTGTGCTGAAAGCGTAAAACTGATCTTAATAGCTCTGCAACCCGCAACATTCTCTGTCACAAAACCGTCTTTATCAAGTGGTAATAGTTTCACGTTTAAAGTAGTACTGTCGGCCATAATAAATTTGGCGCCACAGGCAATATCCTTGTTAGGAATGGTTTTCATCTTTGAGTCCAGTAACCACACATTTACAAATTTATCAACTGTTTTCATCTCAATAAAATAGTTATCTGCTTTTTTGGTGATGCCGCCATGCGGTCCATCATCTTTTACATTGATATGCCATGAGCCCAGGGTGAGCATCAATCCCGGCAAAAAGGCATAATTAAATAGTGTTTTCATGATATTTTAATTTAAGTAAATAACATAAACCCCTCGCGTAAAACGAGGGGTTTGAGTTGATTATCTGTTCTGTGCTTACATCGGTTTCGGCCGATTAAAGTATTGGTACCGTTGATCAGATCTCTCTGTGGTGCCAGCCAGATAATCTTATGCATAGATTACATATAATCTGATGCCAGCTTTATCTTTGAAAAAAAACTGCAAATAGAGAAAATGATTACTCAGTATTTAGTATA
Organism: Bacteroidota bacterium; assembly: GCA_040386075.1. GTDB lineage: Bacteria > Bacteroidota > Bacteroidia > B-17B0 > Aurantibacillaceae > UBA4416. Next base: position 13,271 of record JAZKGE010000057.1, on the reverse strand, counting down.
GTGTGGAATTATAGACAATAATAAATAAAATAGTATTTTAGTACCTGATTAAAATTCAGAAAATAAAACCATGAAAAAAATAGTATTAGTTGTAGCGGCATTAAGCTGTTTAGTAACGGCTGTAAATGCTCAGAAAAGTGAAAAACCATATAAGGAGATATTCTATAAGGATATTTTAAGCGATCATGATGAAATGACAGTATCAACAAACAATGGCGTTTCGGATAAAGAAATGACCAAGTTTAAATTGAAAATTACAAATAAAACAAATGATATTTTAATTTTTAAACCAGAGGAAAGTGTCATTAAAGCAGGAAAAGAAGTAAAGCCTAAAGAGAAATGGTTCTTTATCTATGCATCAGAATCCGATTCCAGAGTAGTGAATGCTGTAGGACCAGATTTTTTAATGCCCTATTCGTATGTTATGAGCGGTATGTATAAAGTTTCAACAAGTGGGAAAGGAATTGAAACTCCTAACTTTCAATTACCAGCTTCACAAAACGAATTTACATCAGGCCCATTTACTTGTACAATGTTAAGTTTAACTAAAGAATCCGATAAAACAGAAGTTAAATTTGAGTGTAAATACACAGGAGATAAAGTAGGGGTTATTCAACCAGGTAGATCAGCTGTTAAATTACCGGATGGAACTGAGATTGCTAATGAAAAATCTAAAGGTCTTTTATCTAACAATAATCCAATTGTGTTAATGAAAGGTAAATCAGAGAAAGTAACCTTTAAATGGAATCGTATGGAGGGTGGAAGAGCACAGGATATGCAAAAAATAAAATTAGAGGTTCTTTTCCGTAACACATTCTCTGAAGTAGAACTTGAAAAAATGAAAGACGAAACGATCAATTTTGAAATTGACGAGAATTTAAGTAAAAAATAAAAACTGTACATCCTTAAAAAAGCCTGAGAGATCAGGTTTTTTTATTTTGTACCTTGCCACATCAAATGAATAGCAGTGAAACAAAAATAAATACCATGAAACTGGTTCTTTTGATCAGTTTTATATTAATGGCATTTAAATTTTTAGCCTGGTATCTTACCAATTCAAATGCTATTTTAACCGATGCCATTGAGTCGATCGTTAATATTTTAGCGGGTTCTTTTGCATTGTACAGTTTGTATTATGCCGCTAAACCAAAGGATGAAGATCATCCGTATGGCCATGGCAAAATTGAGTTTCTGTCGAGTGGGGTAGAAGGTGGCATGGTAACCCTGGCAGGTATTGCCATGCTGATAAAAGGTGTTATTTCTGTTTTTGATCCTTATGAATTGCACAACCTGGATATTGGTTTGGCTATTTCTGTTTTTTCTGGAATTGTAAATTATTTTTTGGCAAAAGTATTGATCAAAAAAGGTACAGCGCTTCATTCAACAACAATGATCGCTGACGGTAAACATTTATTGACAGATACCTGGAGTAGTATAGGATTGGTTGTTGGTTTACTGGTGATTTATTTCACGCAATTATTCTGGATCGATTATGTGGTAACGATCGCACTTGGAATCCTGATCATTTACACAGGAATTAAATTAGTTAAGGAATCTATTTTTAATTTATTAGACAAGGCAGATTACGGAAAGCTTGAAAAGCTGATCACCGTTTTAAACGCCAAACGTAGAGAAAGCTGGATAGACATTCATAACCTTCGTGTGGTAAAGTACGGCTCAGTTGTTCATGTTGATTGTCACATGACTCTTCCCTGGTATTATACGCTTGAGGAATCTCATAAGGAAGTAGATGATCTGGATAAACTGGTTACCAAAGAATTTAGTCATGAGATCGAATTTTTTATTCACGCCGATCCTTGTTTACCAAAATCCTGTTCGGTTTGTATTATGCCCGATTGTAAAGTAAGAAAGCATGAATTGGTTCAAAAACTGGAATGGAATATGGACAATATTCTTCCGGATGCCAAACATACTTTATCTGAATAGTTTGTGATATGTAAGTTCGCGCGAGGGATGCAAGCGAAAATCCTTTTGCCTATCTTTTGCAAAAGATTGTAGCGACAGCCCGGTTCCTGCTGCCTCTTTACGGTAACGCGCCCAAATACCAAAAATACAAATATTAAAAAAATTTCTCAGCCTTCTCTTTCAAGAAAACCAAAGCTGCTTCCCGTTCATTGGGAATGATGCCATCCAGAATAGCATCCTTTAAAGCATTCTTCAGATCTCCTACTTTTTTACTTGGAGGCAAATTAAAAATTTCCATGATCTCTTCGCCACTTACAGGCGGTTGCCAGTTTCGAATCTTATCTTTTTCTTCAAGTTCTTTTAATTTCTCACGAACCAGTTCAAAATTCTGTAAATACCGTTTTACTTTATTTGGATTTTTGGTTGTAATATCTGCTTCGCACAATGCCATCAAATCATCTACGTCATCACCAGCTTCAAATAAAACACGACGAATAGCGCTATCTGTTATCTCTGTTTTGGCTAAAACTATAGGACGTAAATGAAGCAATACCAGTTTTTGTACATACTTCATTTTTTCATTTAACGGTAAACGCAGGTTCTCAAATATTTTTGGAACCATGCGCGCACCTTTGTCTTCATGGCCATGAAAGGTCCAGCCATGTTCAGGCTCAAAACGTTTAGTGGCAGGTTTTGCAATATCATGCAAAATAGCAGCCCAGCGTAGCCAAAGATTATTACTTTTTTTAGCGGTATTGTCTAATACTTCCAGTGTATGGTAAAAATTATCTTTGTGTGATTTGCCGTTAATAGTTTCAACACCATGCAACTTCATCATCTCCGGAAAAATGAGTTGCAGTAAACCT
>JAZKGE010000057.1:0-10469 GCA_040386075.1 Bacteroidota bacterium | reverse complement strand
ATCCGATAATAATTTAAATCCTACAGATGGAACAGGGGAAAGGATGATCTTATTCAGTTCATCCGTAATACGTTCTTTGGAAACGATACTGATACGCGATCTGTTTTTTGAAATTGCTTCTAAGGAATTGGCTTCGATCGTAAAATTTAATTGTGATGCAAAACGAATGGCGCGCATCATTCGCAAAGGATCATCGCTGTATGTAATTTCAGGCTCTAAAGGTGTGCGAAGAATTTTGTTTGCAATATCCCCGGTTCCATTAAATGGATCTAATAATTTACCAAAGTTAGATCTGCTTAATCCAATGGCCATGGCATTGATCGTAAAATCCCGTCTATCCTGATCGTTCTCTAAAGTGCCATCTTCTACAATTGGTTTTCGTGAATCACGATTATAAGATTCTTTACGGGCCCCCACAAATTCAATTTCCAGATCGCCAAATTTAACCTGGGCTGTTCCAAAATTTTTAAATACAGACAAGTATGCTTCTTCGCCCAATTGTTTATGAACCAGTTCGGCAAGTTCAATGCCTTTACCTATTGTAACTACATCTATATCTTTACTTTCCCGCCCTAAATAAATATCGCGCACAAAGCCACCAATCACATAGGCATCAACACTTAGCTGATCAGCACAATTGGCAATAGTTTTAAATATAGGATGAGTTAAATGCTTGTCCACTCAGTAAAAGTAAGGGTAATTTTTGGATATTTTCCAGCAGGATGAATAGATGTGCGCAGAAAAAATCGCAATTGTGCGCGATATCAGCAGGGATTTTTTATGAATATTTTACAAGCTTGTCTTTAAAGAACAGGTCTTTATTGCCGGCATGCATTTTCATATTCACGATTAATTCTTCACAGCCATTATTTAAGGTAGTTGTTCTTATGTCATTTATTAATTTAAACACCTCGTCATATGTTCCTTCTACTACCGTTTCAAACGGACAAACCAAATGTGGCAATCCAGAGGCTTTGATGCAGGCAATTGCTTTGTCAATTAGTTCAAGTTTTTCACCAGTAAATTTGGTTGGCAATAATTGGATAGCTACGTTTATTTTAAAATTACTCATATGTTTTTTTATTAGATTCAGTCATTCTAAACTTGATTCAGCATCTCATTGATACCATGAATCAAGTTTAGGGCGACGATGCAAAGAAAAGAAATTAAACTGATAACGCAGCCAACTTAGTTGCCATGGTATTTACGAGTTCTCTTAATGGTTTTTCAGCCATAGCCTTAATAAAAGGATTCATATCGCCTTCCAGTTCTACATTTGTTTTCTGATCGGCATGCAAATGAATATGTAAAGTAAATACAAATTTTGCAAGGCCAGTTGTTTCAAATGTGAGGCGTGATTTTGGTAAACGCTCTTTGATCTTGATAGTTAAAGGCATTAAACCTCTGATGCCAAACGAACATTGTTCTGCGGTACATTCAAAATTTTCGATCTTATCTTCAGGTAACAAATGTTTGAAATTGTGAAAATTACCCATAAAATCAAACAGGTTATCTGTTGGTGATTGAGTAACCTGCGTAACGCTTGCTATGCTAAAATGTGCCAAGCGATCAGTTTTGTTTCCAGGTTGAAGGGCTTTCTCTCCATTCTTTCAATGATTCCAGATCATTTTCGGAAATATATTTATGCTTTAACGCTACTTCTATCAATGTATTATAATCACATAAAGTTGTTAAAGCGCAATTGGCTTTTTTCATATTCTCCATGGCTTCATCAAAGCCATACGTAAAAATAGCTACCATGCCTTTTACATTACAACCCTGTTCGCGTAAAGCATCAACTGCTTTAATACTGCTTCCCCCGGTTGAAATCAGGTCCTCAATTACAACTACACTTTGGTCTTTTTCAACCACACCTTCCACCATGTTTGTCAAGCCATGCTTTTTAGCTTCGCTGCGTACATACACAAAAGGTAGTCCCATATCCTGGGCAATTAAAGCGCCCTGAGCAATTCCTCCAGTAGCAACACCTGCAATCACATCCGGTTTTCCAAAGTTATCATTGATCACATTTACATATTGCTGACGGATGTAAGTTCTGATCTGTGGATAAGATAATGTTTTACGGTTATCACAATAAATAGGAGATTTCCAGCCCGAAGCCCAGGTAAATGGTTGATCAGGCTGAAGCTTGATCGCTTTGATTTGTAATAAAAATTCGGCAACTTTATGCGCGGCATCAAATGGTGTCATTGTCATAGGGCGACAAAAATACGAGGATTAAGGCTATCAAACACATCAAATTATGAACATCACTATATATTATTTGTCGAAAAAAATTGTCCTGCAACAAAAAAATCAAAGCTCAGGAAATCAGTCATTTAAAAATTTAGATGGTTTGAAAAAGGCTGAAATACTAGATGAATTTGAAAAATTTGCTCACGAATCTTCCGCAACCTTATTAACTTTTGAAACAGATAATTTAGAAACCGGACTCCAAAAATTCACAAAAGCATTTAAATACATTTATGCAGCAGGTGGTTTAATTGAAAAAGAAAACACCTGGTTGTTTATTTTCCGTCTTAAACGCTGGGATCTTCCTAAAGGAAAACTGGATGCGGGAGAAAGTCCTGAAGAAGCAGCTATTCGCGAATGTGAAGAAGAATGCGGTATTACCCAATTAACTATTACAAAAACATTGGAACCAACTTATCATATTTATGCTCACAAAGGTAGTTATGCACTAAAAAAAACATATTGGTATGCTATGTCTACAAAGCATACGGGTACTTTAGTCCCACAATTGGAAGAAAATATCGAAAAAGTAGAGTGGTTTACTAAATCCCAAATTCAGGAGATCGTTTTTCCTAACTCGTACCCGGCTATTTTAGATGTTGTTAAGCATTTAATTTAAGTTTTTAATAATTTGGGCGTGTCCCTGCGGGCCGGGCTTTCGGCCCCCGATAGCTATCGGGGCGCTTTTTTATTTGCCCTGCGGGACAAATAAAAAGAGCTCAGACAATGCCTCAAATACTCGTATTCGCTGTCACCATTTATAAAAAATAAAAAATAGCAGCAATCCCTCACGCAGCTATACAGTAAAGCTTGACCTTTAGCGTCGAACTGGCGGGTAATCCGCGTGAGGGATGCGAGCTGAAATCCTTTTTGCTGTCTCTTCGCAAAAAGATTGAAGCGGGCCAGCCCGACGGCGCCTGTTCTTTGCGCCGGCACGCCCAAAAAATTATCACAATCCTAAACGAAAGCAAGACAATTATTATCAATTCCCTAACTCATACAGTAGTTTCACTAAATTATTTAGAATTATTTACAAAACAATCTAAACTTGTTTAGAATTCGTTATATTTGTTTAAACACGATATAATTTAAACCTGTATGGCTATTAAAAAAACATTGTTAGAAGATATTGCCAAAGAACTGAATGTGTCAAAAACACTGGTATCAATGGTTATTAACGGTAAAGGAGATGCTTACGGCATCAGTAAAAAAACACAGGAAAAAGTGTTATCCAAGGCCGGCGAAATGGAATATACGCCTAATGTGTTTGCCAGAGCTTTAAGAACAGGTAAAAGTCATTTGATAGGTCTTTTAGTAGCCGATATCTCCAATCCTTTTTATTCCAATATTGCCAAGCACGTTGAAAAAGAATTGGCAGCTAAAGGCTATAATTTAATGATATGTAGTACGGATGAAAATGTAGAACGCGAAGAGAAACTCATTAGTTTATTTGCAGAACAACACATGATCGATGGGTTGATCATTGCAACCACTAATACATCCGGTGAATTTTTCAATAAAGAGCGTTTGCGTAATTTTCCAATTGTTTTTATTGATCGTTATTTGCCGGATATCGAATCTAATTATGTAGTAGCTAATAATTACCAGGGTTCTTACGAACTTACAGACCTACTGATACACAAAGGTTGCAAAAATATTTTAGCCTTAAACATTACACCCTCACATATCAGTTCTTTAACCGAGCGTATCAAAGGTTATAAAGATGCTTTAACTAAATATGATATTCCTTTTAAAGAAGATAATTTAATGGAAATATCCTTTAATAATATTCAGAAGGATGTGCGCGAAAAACTATTAAAACGATTAAAGCAATCGCCTAAAATAGATGCTATTTATACCTTGAACAATCACTTAGCTACTGCCTGTTTACATGTATTTAATGAAATTGGTTTCGATGCTAAAAAGGAAGGTGTTCTCTTTGCTTCTTTTGATGATATTAACCTGTTTGATTTTGTAAAACCAAATGTGATCTCGGTATCGCAACCATTGGAACAGATAGGTATAGAAGCTGCTAATTTAGCGTTGCAACTGATAGACAGCAAGAACAGCGATTCAGGCTTCAAAAAAGTTGTTCTTCCAACTTCTATTATTTCCAGGAATTAGTTTTTGTAGAATATTTAGGGCGCGTTTGGAGGTAGCCAAACCGGGCTGTCACTCCTCCCGATAGCTATCGGGACTTTTATTCACTGCGTTCATAAAAGGATTTCCGTTTGCATCCCTCGCGCGGGCTTACGTTAAAATCGAAGTGAAAGCTCCGAATAATGAAACCTAAACTGCGTGAGGGATTGTAGTGGAAATCCTTTTGCCTGCCTTCTGCAAAAGATTGTAACGGAAAGCCCGACCCCGCTGTCTCTTTGCGGGGTCACGCCCAAAATATTCTTTAATTCAAAACCAATCGCTGATAGTATATTACTTTATCTAAACTATAGCAATTAAATAAAAAACTTTATATTAGCACCACTAAAAACACACACTATGAACTACGATGTTATTGTTATAGGAAGCGGTCCGGGCGGTTATGTTGCTGCAATCCGCGCTTCTCAATTAGGATTAAAAACAGCTATTATTGAAAAAGAGAACCTTGGAGGCATTTGCCTTAACTGGGGCTGCATACCAACCAAAGCTTTATTAAAAAGCGCTCAGGTATTCGAATATTTAAATCATGCAAAAGATTACGGTATTAGTGCAGATAACATCAAAGCTGATTTTGGTGCTGTTGTAAAACGCAGCCGCGATGTAGCAGATGGTATGAGTAAAGGGATCCAGTTCTTAATGAAAAAGAACAAGATCGAAGTGATCATGGGAACGGCAACGGTAAAAGCCGGAAAGAAAGTTGAAGTAAAAGCGGCAGACGGAAAAGTAAGTACTGTTGAAGCAAAACATATTATCATTGCAACCGGAGCCCGCTCCCGTGCGTTACCAAACTTACCTCAGGATGGTAAAAAGATCATTGGTTACCGCGAAGCGATGAATTTGCCAAAACAGCCAAAGACAATGGTTGTAGTAGGTTCAGGAGCTATCGGCGTTGAGTTCGCTTATTTTTATGCAACCATGGGAACCAAAGTTACTATCGTTGAATTTTTACCAAACATTGTTCCGGTGGAAGATGAAGAAGTATCTAAACAACTGGAAAAATCATTGAAAAAAATCGGTATCGAGATCATGACAGAAGCTTCTGTTGAGAATGTAGATACTAAAGGAGATATTTGCAAAGCAACTGTTAAAACCAAAACAGGAAATGTAGTTTTGGAAGCTGAGATCGTTTTATCTGCGGTTGGTATCGAAGCTAACATCCAAAATTTAGGTTTGGAAGCTTTAGGAATTAAAACCGATAAAGGTAAAATTGTTACCAACGAATATTATGCAACCAATGTAGCAGGTTATTATGCTATTGGCGATTGCGTTGGCGGACAAGCTCTTGCTCACGTTGCGTCTGCAGAAGGTATTACCTGCGTTGAGAAAATTGCAGGTGTTCATACAGAACCAATTGATTACAAAAACATTCCGGGCTGTACTTATTGTCAACCTGAGGTTGCCTCTGTTGGTATGACCGAGAAACAAGCTAAAGAAGCGGGATACACATTAAAAGTTGGTAAGTTCCCATTCTCAGCATCAGGTAAAGCAAGTGCTTCGGGTGCAAAAGACGGATTCATTAAATTGATATTTGATGCTAAATATGGCGAGATCTTAGGAGCTCACATGATCGGCGCTAACGTAACTGAGATGATCGCTGAGATCGTTGCTATTCGTAAACTCGAAACTACAGGCCATGAATTGATCAAAACCATTCATCCGCATCCAACCATGAGCGAAGCTATTATGGAAGCAGCAGCAGCAGCTTACGGAGAAGTGATCCATTTATAAAATAAATATTTTAAAAGAAAACGCTCCGGAATTCCGGAGCGTTTTTTATTTAGAGCATGATTGAAACTCAAACCACCAATAAAAAACTACATCTATTAGCCGGAATAATAATTTCTGTTATTCTGGTTTTTGGTACCCTGTTTCTTAATAAACCAATGTGTTATCTTTTTGGCTTAACCGGAAAAGCGGCATTCTTAAATTCCAGGCTCTTATTTTGGATATGCCTGATTTTACTGTGTTTTTATGTCCGTAAAATCGAAAAACAAAAGTTACTGCTGTGGGCTGAAAATGAATACTCTTTTACCGGGTATTTAAAATACACTGCTATTTTAGTGTTTACTTTATTAGGAAGCGTTATACTTTTTTCTATTGTATTTCATGTTTTAAATCTGCCACGTGATAGTTCTGAATTAGAAAAATTAATGAAATTGTTCAGGGGCAATTTGTTTTTGATCATAACCACCTGTATAACTGCCGGTGTAGTAGAAGAATTAATATTCAGAGGATACTTGCTGCCAAGACTGGAGTTTTTATTAAAGAATAAATATCTGGTAATTATTATTTCTTCTGTCTTATTTGGACTTCTGCATTTTGGCTATGGAACACTTTTAAATGTTGTTGGGCCGTTCATAATAGGTTTAGTATTTGCTCATCATTATTATCAATACAGAAATATTAAAATGATCATCGCTGTCCATTTTTTATGGGACTTTATATTGTTAATGCTTAAAACGAACTTACAATGAAAAATTATTTTAAAGCATTCGATTTTTTACCAGAGCATGAAGTTGAGAAGCTCCTGAAACTGGCAAGTATCAGAAAATTAAATAAATTTGATTTTTTTGTTACCGAAGGTCATACATGTAATGAAGTTGCATTTTTAGTTTCCGGCACATTCCGCTCATTTTATGTACCAGATAAAGGCGAAGAAATTACGTATTGTATTATGTTTCCCAATAACTTCATAACGGCCTATACGTCTTTTATAACCGAACAACCGTCGCAGGAAAATATCCAGGCAATTACTCCTGCAGAGCTACTGATCCTTACTAAAAAAGATATTGATGCTTTAGCTAAGGATCATATACAATGGATGCAATTTTTAAAGATCATGGCCGAGGGGCAATACCTTGAACTCGAAAAACGTATTTTTCAATTGCAACGCGACTCAGCTATTCAACGTTATACAGCGCTTTTAAAAGATCATCCTCAATACATACAACAGGTACCTTTGCAGTACCTTGCTTCCTACCTGGGAATTTCTCAACGACATTTAAGTCGTATTCGAAAGGGAATTATTTTTTAGGACATTTGTCCGGTACTTAGAGAAAAAGCTTTTCTAATTTTATGGTATAATCACAAACTAATGAGCAGGAAAATAGTAGTCATCAATGGCCACCCCAATAAAGAATCTTTTAATTTTGGCATAACGGAAGCTTATTTGGCCGGTGCAAAAAAATCGGGTGCAGAGATCAAAACAGTTTATATATCTGAATTAAATTTTAATCCCAATTTACAATTCGGTTACCAAAAGCGAATCGATTTAGAGCAGGATCTGTTGACTGCATGGGATAAAATACTGTGGGCCGACCATTTGGTCTGGATCCATCCTGTTTGGTGGGGAGGTTTACCTGCTATCACCAAGGGGTTTATAGACAGGTTGTTTTTACCGGGATTAGCATTTCAGTATCGGGAAAATTCGATATGGTGGGATAAATTATTAAAAGGTAGAACAGCGCACATTATTACAACGTTAGATCAACCGGGATGGTATTACAGGTTAATGTTTGGACGACCAAGCGTGAATCAACTAAAAAGATCAACGCTACAATTTTGCGGAATTACTCCTGTTAAAGTAACGTATGTTGGAATTATTAAAAATTCCACAAGCGCACAACGTCAAAAATGGCTCAACAGTATCGAAACTTTAGGTTATAAGAATAAATGACCTATTTTTCTTTAATTTTTTATGATAGAGTTAATAAAAAGAAATGTCCATAGTTGGTAGTAAAAATTACTCTTTCATAAACTTCATATTGCAACCGAATGTGGCCCAATTAAAATACTTATCTTCGAAAAAATAATTATTATATGTTAAAATCGTTTATCACAAGTTCCCTTTTCATTCTTAGTGTTTGCTCGTATGCACAAAAAATAACTATTGATTGGTTAGGCGAATCGAAAGCAAAAAACGGCATGAACCCTAAAACCATTTTAGGAGAGTTCAATAATGAGATATACCTATTGAAAGATGATTACAGTTCGGCCGGAGTACATCATTACTATTCGTTAGAAACTTATTCGACTTCTGATATGCTGTTGACGAATTCCTCCGAGTTAAAATTACCTGATATTCACGAAAGAGGAGATCAGAATATGATCAGTTTAACCCTGATGAAGAACGGAAATTTGGTTCTGTTTTTTGATAATGAGAAAATGAAACTCGCAAAACCGTATGCTAAAACTTCGGAAGTAGAATACAAGTGTTATGCTGTTTTGCTGGATAAAAAAGGAAAAGCTATCGGAGAGCCGCAGATAGTATATGAAGATGAGCAATCTTATAAAGTTGGTGAAAGCTACCTCACCAAAAAATGTAATGTTATCCTGAGTACAGATAGCATGCGCTTTTTTATGTATTCGGCAAATATCAGGAATAAAAAGTTATCCGGGAAAATATTTGATTCTGAAATAAAGTGTACCAAAACCATTTCTTATGAATTTCCCTTTGAGAGAACATTTGCAATTGCTAATTTAATTCTGGATGAGAACCAGATCCTGTATGGCATTTGTAAAGAAAATACGACAGAGCTTAAAAAGTATGCCTATAAAATTATTGCTGTAAATCTGGCCAATTATAGTTTAAAAAGCAGCCCTATAAATCTAAAGACAGAGCTTCCTCTATCCAGGTTCCATATGGATAAAGCCGGTAATAAATTACAGATTGTCGGTTATTATTTTGCCGGACTTAAGAAAAAGGCAACCGGTGGTGGCATGTTGTTCTATGAATTCAATATAACAGATCTTCAAAGCCAAAAGTCTTTTTCGGCTGAGTACGATCCTACAACTATAGCCCAATTGAACTGCAACGCAAAATTCCTAAAAGACTATACGATGTATGATTCCGTTAATGCCATTACATCTTTAGTAAATTCAAAGATCATCAATCTTAAAAGCGGCGAAACGGTTGTTGTATCAGAACAGATCGTGGAGCTTGATTTGGCAAGTACTTCCGGTAATGACTATTTCAATATTCTTGTAACAAGGGTTAATAAAGATGGTATCATTAATAAGCCATATGTGATCCCAAAATTGCACTCTGGAAAAAATAAATCCTATTATTCATTTATTGATATTGTTAAAAATGATAAACTGTACCTGATCTTTAATGATAATTCGAGAAATAGTGAACAGGAAGATCCATACAAATCAATTAGCGGCTTGAATGGGATTAGTGGCAGCAGTACATTTGTTGTTAGTTTTACGGAGAGCGCCTGGGACAAAAAAATATTGTATACGGTGGATGAAGGTTCAGCTTATATGCATCCTGCTAAATTTTATTACAGGAACAAGGATGAAGTATTGATATACGGGCAAAAAGAGAATAAGATCAAATTTGCTTTGATCAAACTCTAAGATTTTACTCTTTTATAAACTTCATATTGGCAACCGAATGTTCCGAACTTAAGCTGATGATGTAAATGCCATTAGTCCAGTTCTCACAATTTACAGAAACAGATTCCTGTAATGAAATTGTTTTTTCTTCTATTAGTTGCCCTGTTATGGTCATGATCTTTAAAGTCACATCTGTTTGATGATTGGTTTTATTAATGATCTGAAACAAAGAGCTTGCCGGATTTGGAAAAACAGAGAATGCATGCTGCAATTCCAGTTCCTTTACAAATACACTTGCGTCAATCGTCCAGATACTATCAGCCCATTGAGGATGATCGATGAAAGGATTACGGTTGTTTTGGTATTTATAATAAATAGAATCGTTACGCGCAATTTCTTTAGCACTTACAGGGTCTTGCTGGTTCCACTGTAATAATACATTCATTTGCCACGGCAGTATAGTTGATTTATTAGTGGCGTCAGAAGTTGACCAACCACTATCTTCACTATAATAACGTGTACTCATGTAAAAATAAGTTCTGGCAAAATCTCCTTTATATTCGTTGATAGGCTCAAATACAGTTTGGCTATAACCTAAATTAGAACAAGGACCTAACTTACTTCCATTTAAAGTTGTTAAACTTGCAACACCAACATTTCCAAAAGGATAATTACTTCTTATGCCATTTACTTTTCCATCGGTAGGATAAACGTGGAAT
>JAZKGE010000056.1:78144-96210 GCA_040386075.1 Bacteroidota bacterium | reverse complement strand
CCACATAATTCCAGCAAAAGCCTGTTTGTAACGAACTAAAAAATCGCGTTTGGCCAGGTTATTTAATAAGCCTTTATACTTGATAACATCTTTCAATGAGAAAAATGAGCTTAAATTTGAATCGATGATTATTTTATCCTTGTTCAATACCTGTTTTAAGTAAATATAAATATAGTACGGGCTCAAAAATGCCAATAAAACGTAAAGATATTGACTTTATTTATTTAATAACATTATTGAAATTAAATAATTTTATTAGTTTTAAAGTACCAAAATTTAATTAAAACTTATTATGATGGATTTAAAAATTGCCTTAACAAACATCTGTGAACGCTGGAAATATAAAATGGATGAAACATCACCCGGAATATTTCGGTTGGATGTTGCAATGAAACAAAAAGACGGCTCATTTCGCTACCAATTTGTGTATGCCTGGCTTATTAAGGAGCGCTATATGGGAAAAGATGCCTTTTACTTTAACAGCCGTTGCGGAGAGTACAATCTCAACCTCAATTTATATCAAATGATGAAGGAAAGCAGTTATTGTACATATTGTTCAATTATTATCACCACTGACAAACGAACAGATGGATCGCCCTGCGAAACAGTAGTAGTGCATGCCATTCAACCCGTAGAATTTACTTCAGAAGCGATTTTAAACGAGGTTATATGGGATGTTGCTACAAATGCGGATATTGTTGAGCAAACTTATTTTGGCGGAGATAAACACTAGTTTATTTCACAAAAAAACTAAGCGTACAAAAAAGGACAAAGCTCATTAAGCTTGTCCTTTTTTTTATCTTATTCTTTATTTCTTTTAAAGATATCATACCATTATTTATTTACAATTAGTTTCATTAGCTCATCCAATTTAGGAGAAAGTACTACCTCTGTCCTTCTGTTTTTTGCCTTACCTTCGGTAGTGCTGTTATCTGCCACCGGAAAATATTCGCCTTTACCTGAAGCGGTTAAACGTTGAGCTCCCATTCCGTATTCTGCTGTTAATAATCTTACCACATTGGTTGCGCGTGCCGCACTCAGATCCCAGTTATCTTTATAGATAGCTGTTTTAATAGGAACATTATCCGTATGACCTTCAATAGCAATACTCACATCATTATTTTTATTTAATACCTCAGCCAGCTTTTTTAAGGCTTCTTTTCCTTTGGCTTCTACGTTAGCATCTCCTGATTTGAATAATAATTTATCGGACATGGAAACATAAACTTTTCCGTTCTTCATTTCCACGGTTAATTCATCAGGACTAAAACCCAACAAAGCATTTTTAACTGAATTATTCAGCATATTTAAAATAGAATCCTGTCTGCGTAAAATAGATTCAAGTTCTCTTAATCTCGCTTCGCGCTGTTGCAATTTTGCCTGATTACTTCCTAAGTCAGCGCTTAATTTATTTAATGCTGATCCTGAATTCTGTCTTAAATTGTCGTACTCGGTAGTTAAGTCGCTATAGCTTTTATTCAAAGCTGTTATTTTATCGGATTGTACTTTGGTTAATCCACAAAGCGAGTCGCGTTCGTGTAAAGCTTTACTATATCGTTTTGAGCTGTATTTACTTTTAGCTCCGGCTTCACCACAATTTTTGTGTGATGCACAGGATGTAATTAAAATAAGAGCGCTTAAGCTTATAAAAGTGAATTTAAATGTTTGTTTGATGTAGTTTTTCATAGTAGTTAATTTATATTACTTAATCTATTCAAAATCCATGCGCATAACATGGGAATCCCCAAAACGTGTATTAACGTGCATTCAAATGGAGCTTTGTGAAATGATCAATACTTATATTTCAAATAAATAATGCTCAAATGAGGAAATAACACCTCAATTAAAGGGCTTGGAATTTAGATATGATGCAACTTTTAACTGTTGGCACACATTTTTTATAATGATAGTAAACAATAACTCTAAATTAAAATATTCAGATATGAAAACGTTAGCATTTACAATCGCACTATTTGGTTCAACCATTTGTTTATCCCAGAGCAACAATGACATAGTTCCCTCAGAGCCAATTAAACAATCAGAATTTTCATTAGGTTTAAAAGGTGGGTTTGGACACTCCTTTATAATACCTTATAGCAATTATACCTTTAACTCATCTTGGGATGCGGGTATCTCAGCTACTTACTCACCATGGCAACATTTTGGATTTGGGTTAGACGCGCTCTATTCACAGGAAGGCGGTGCCTTTATTTATCATACTAATAGAGAAACACCTAAAGAGATCCGTACAACGACATTAAATTATGTAAGAGTTCCTGTGAAGGTTATTTACTTTTTCAATACCTATGAACATGATTTCAGACCAAAGATCTCTGTAGGACCAACTGTTGGTTTTTTAATGAACGAAGTTAATGCCTCTAATGCAAACTTTTTAGATGTGGGTGCTAATGCCACCTTAGGATTTAATTACCGTTTGGCAAGAGCTGTGTGGTTTAATGCGGATGCATCCTACTATCAGGGATTGACAGATATTTATGACACCAATACCGAGAATGATTACAATGGTAATCTTCGTTTAGATCTTGGTATCAGTTTAGGATTTTAATAACCTCTGAATAAATATAATAAAGCCCTGCCGATTCATTGGATCAGCAGGGCTTTTTACTGTCACGTAATTCCTGCAATAGTCATTAATTGTAAAGCATTTGTATAACCGGCTTCGTAATAAGTATTATTAAAATACACAGAATAATGCTTAGCCTCTTTTGGGAATTTTTTATAGAACCGATTTAATTCGTCCACTTCATAAGATGATTTGAATAATTCGGGATTACCGTGAAACCGCATGTAAAAAACATCTGATGTATTTATGAAATAAGAATCGAGTCCCGGAAAATCAACATTACAAAACGTAAGACCTGCTTTAACAAAGGCTTTCTCCACATCTTTATTCCACCAGGAAATATGGCGTAACTCGATCACATTGTGTTTTTTGTGTGGAATATTTTCAAGGATCTTTTCTAAATTCTCTTCGTTATAATGAAAAGACGGTGGCAATTGAAATAAAAAGTGTTCTAACTTTTTTTCTAATCCCTCTTCAATAAGTGATTGAAAATCGTTGATGCTTTGTTTACTTTCTTTTAACTTCAATACATGCGTAATGTATTTACTCATCTTTACCGAAAATCTAAAATCATCTTCGGTAACATTTGCATACTTTTTAAGATCAGCCAGTTTGGGTGTTCGGTAAAATGTACCGTTTAACTCTACTGAGTTAAATACAGTGCTATAATAATTCAACCAGTTAGCCGGTTTTAATCCCGGTGGATAGAATTTATTTTTCCAGTTAGGATAATAATAACCCGAACAACCAATGAGGTAATTTTTTTTCATGTGTTTGGATATTGGAATGGTGTGCCAGTAATTTATTTAATCAGTTAATGATTAGCTTTTTGGGCGTGCCGGCGCAACGTACTTTGACTCCGCTCAGTGTCCGGGCAAAAGGATTTTCGCTTGCATCCCTCACGCGATTTACCTACCCAAACAAATCCAATTGCCCGCTTAGCGGTTTGGCTTTACCAAACACTGTTCGTCCGCCATATTTATAAGACTCCTGTTTTTCTTTTTCAATGACCTTATAAAAATTAGCATTAGGCATAAAGTTTTTTTCAATAGCCTGTGCAGCTAATGTTAGATTTTTAATTGCCTGAGTTTTATCAGTATTTCCAAGTTTTGCTTTTTCTAGAGCACTGCGTAAAACTTCGATGGTTTGATCGTATGTTTTGGTGGGAACAGGAAATGGATGCCCATCCTTTCCACCATGTGCAAAACTAAAACGTGCAGGATCCGTAAAACGGGAAGGTGTTCCATGAATGACCTCACTAACCAATGTTAGCGATTGAATAGCCCTCGGTCCTACTCCTTCTAATAACAATAACGACTCAAAATCAGTGACTTGTTTTTCGTGTGCCAAAGCTAATACTGATCCCAAACGCTTAAGATCTACGTTTTCTTCCCGTACTTCATGATGGCGTGGCATCATGATCCGGCGAACTTCAGGTAAAATAACTGCAGGAGATTCTTTCACTAAAGACAATAAACCATTCTTTGTTTCCAAAGCTGTTTTATCTGTCAGATTTAAAATTTCGCCCCGATTAGCACCGTAAATAAAAGCATGTGGTTCTTCTACAAATGACCGGAGGTTTTGTGAATTCCAGTGATACCTTCTCGCCATACCGCTACCATCATTCATGCCTTGCTGTATCACAGCCCAATCGCCATCCTTACTCACTAAAAAAGTATGAAGGTAAATTTGAAAACCGTCCTGTATGGCATTGTTATCAACCTTAGCACTTAAGCGACTGTTTCTTACCAACTCCGTTCCGTTCAATCCTGTTCTTTCTGATAAGGCAATTAATTCGGCAGGTGTTTGGCGCGAATATTTTCCTTTGCCACCACAAATATAAATTCCCAACTCATTGAACTTTGGATTCAATGCCTTTTTTAAAGCCCCCATTACTGATGTGGTGATTCCCGACGAATGCCAGTCCATACCCATCACGCAACCCAAAGCCTGAAACCATAAAGGATCGCTCATACGGGTAAGCACCTCTTTTCGCCCATACTCCATGGCTACCGATTCGATAATAGCGCCTCCCAACAAACTCATACGTTCCGCCAGCCATGGTGGCACTTTACCGTAATGTAACGGAAGATCGGCATAACGGGTATTATCGAAATAAAGTTTAGGCATAGTACAAAGATACCGACCAAAATGGCCGTGTTTTGCTATAGATCGTAGCATTTGCAAATTTTAGCAAAGTGCTGGCATAATATTATTGCTGTTTATTTAAAACTCAAGCTTTATGGACACAAAAGACATACACGGAAAAATAGCATTAACGTTTTCTGAACAAAAATTAAACGACCTATGTACAGATCACATTCCCGGCTTTGAAGCGGATAGGTATACAGTTGTGGCTGTTCGGGTATATGCAGGCAAAGAGTTCATTGTAACCGTTTTTGCACAAGACAAGTTAAATGATGACGATATGCATCATGTGAAAAAATTTAAAATAGAAACCCTGAGCCACAAGGAGTTTTACAATTATGTGGATGGTTATAATTTCACTCTTATAGATGATAGCGTGCATATTGATGGCATGGCAGTGAGTAATAAATAGTTTTATCATGCCACGTTTTTTAAAAAGCTTTTATTTAGCATGGAACAACCTGGTAGATCATCTACCCGAAATACTGGGGGGAATAGTATGCTTTATTGCTACCATTTTTATTGCTAATTCTTTATCTAAACTGGTTTCTAACTACACTTTAAAGCGATCCAAGGATAGCCTCATTTCTAATTTCATTGGTAAAATTGTTTGGACAGTCATTTTTATCCTGGGAACAGTAATGGCACTGGGAATTTTGGGACTGGGGACCATTTCCGATAAAATACTGGCAGGAGCAGGAATTACCACATTTATTGTAGGTTTTGCCTTAAAGGATATTGGTGAGAATTTTTTATCCGGTTTGATACTGGCCTTTGGAAGGCCGTTCAGGGTAGGCAATTTGATCGAGTGTACAAATGTTAAAGGCATTGTAAAAGACATGACCATGAGGCAAACTACAGTGGAAGCCGAGAACGGAAAGATCATCCTCATACCAAATTCTATTATTTTAAAGAATCCACTGATAAAATATTCGAATGATGATAACCATTTAAGACAGGAATTCATGATCAGCGTTGAAGCCGCAAAAGCACGTGAAGCAATAAAGATAATCCGTGATACAGTAGCATCTTTTGATTATGTGATGAAAGCGGTAGACAAACCTGTAAAAGTGGTCATCGATTCGGTAAGTGCTGATAAAGTAAAACTGCTCGTTATTTTTTGGTTTGATACTGAAAATTTTAAAGGTTCGAGGTCGGGTAGTAAAACAGAGATCATGATGACCGTATTTGATAAGCTTGCAGAAAAAGACTATGAATTTTCAGGTTGATACATTTTCTTCTCGTTTTTACATTATTCTGTAGACCAGCTTCCTCAAAATTACTATTTTAATATAAAAAACAACTGGCACAAAGTTTACAATATAGTTGCATACGGTTCTTTGTAATGAATTTGAATGGTAATCCGGACGAAATACTACAAAAAACTAAAACCAGCGACCTTTCTGAACAAAAGGTGCTGGTTTTCTTTTGAAAGCTCTTTTAAATACAATATAGATAACCTACTGAAGCTGTATCAAAGGCCTTAGCCGGACCGTCCGACTGTTCGGACCTTTGATACAGCTTTTTTTAATTTAAAACTACCATCATGAGCTATTCTATCATTTTTGTTACATTGATCACAGCCTTTTTACTAACACTCTTATTTTCAAGATCGTTTAGCAATAAGGGGCCGTTTGGTGGATTACTCTTGTTTTTCCTGATCATCTTTTTATCAACCTGGTCGGGCCAGTTATGGATACACCCTGTAACAAAACCCATTTGGGGTATTGACTGGGGATTGTTAATATTTACTGCCATTATTTTTTCGGTAATGATGATCGCTTTATCGGCACCTGTTTCGAAACCGGTGAAGAATGAACCGCCTGTTAATCAGGAAGCTGGCATTGCGCTTGGTTTATTTTTCTGGGTGCTCATTATTTTACTTATTGTAGCTGTTGCTTCGGGTTATTATAAAGGATTACCTTTTCAACCCACCCCTGATATAACAATACCTGAGTAATTTTATACATTTTAATTTGATGTTTGTATATCAACTTCCACACAAAACATTATAAATAACTGGCATAACATTTACATTATAATAAATGAAAAGCTTCTGTAATACTTTTGAAAACAGGTGATAGCCTGGAGCCAAAATATAAACTTACAGAAACTACAAAAAGAGTCTTCCTTTAAAAGAAGGCTCTTTTTTTGTAATACATGGGTATAATAATATGTCACTTCGAGCGAAGTCGAGAAGCGGCATTCACAATGGGTGTTATTAATCCATCTCCGGAAAGACATCTTCCTTCACTTCTTTGAAAACCACCTTTTTCATTTTATTATTACGTAAATAACCTTTGATCAGGATATCCGCATCAGGATAATACTTTGCTTTTTTTACAATTGCCCTGCACTCTTCCAGCGAAGAGAAGGTTTCTGAACGATCAATATAACCATATCCAACAAACTGCCTGTTCTCAACAAGTATCACTGAACGCTCTTCGTGGGTTTTCCCTGCATCGATGAGGGCAAAGTTTACATCCGGAAATACCATCTGATCAACGATCTGCTGAGCCCGTCTATTATAATCATAAGGATCTTCTTCTCCTGCGCAAATGCCCCTGCATTTTTTTATCTGGTGATCAAAGCAAACCGACTCATCGCCCGTGAGCTGGCAATAACGTAAACATAATTCCTGCTCTTCTATCCATCTTTCCATTTGTTCACGAGCCGATAAATAGCCTGTGAACGAAACCAGGGCGTTTTCGGAATTATCATACTCTACCAGTTTAAAATTCACAATACCTCCTTCATCCTTAAACCAATCAATACTATGCGTAAATAACTCGGACTTACGCATACGGTTATATTTGGGTTTATGTTTTTTAATTTCTTCAGCTTCCATCAACAGAGCTATCAGTTCACAACCGGTCTCCACAAAATCAACGTTATATAAGTCGTTGAGCATTTTTTTACCTTTGCTTTCTTTGGTATTAAAATGGCTCACTGCCCGGTTATATACATTCACACTTTTGCCAATGTAAATGATCTCCTGATCCTTGTTCAAAAAATAATAAACACCACAGGCTTCGGGTAATTTATCTAAAATATATTGTTTGATCTTATCGATACGACGGGTCATTAAACTTTCTACACCCTGGTTCTTGTATTGCGGGTGCATGCTTTTAAGATCAAGGATCCTGTTAAATAACTCTGCCGTGGCAACTGCGTCGCCTTCCGCCCTATGCCTTCCGTGAATTTCGATACCAATGGAACCGCAGAGATTTCCTAAACTGTAAGACAATTTTCCGGGCATGAATTTACGGCTTAACCTTACCGTACATAAGGTTTCTCTGCGGTATTTATATCCTAAAGAGGCAAACTCATCTTTAATGAAACCATAATCAAAGCCAACATTATGGGCAATAAAAATCCTTCCTTCTGTCAGCTCAATGATCTTTGCAGCCACCTCATGAAACTTAGGGGCATCTTTCACCATGCCGTTAGTAATACCCGAAAGGCTCTCAAAATAAGGACTGATCCTGCATTCGGGATTTAACAATGTGGTAAAAACACTGGTTACCTGTAATCCATCATGTTGAATGATACAAATTTCGGTAATGCGGCCTTTACGGTATTCATATTTGCCTGCGCAGGTTTCTATATCAATAATGGCGAACATGCCTGCAAAGATAAGCCTCAAAAGCATTACTGAATGCTATGATCTGTAGCAAAATAAAGAATGGAAGAAGGAAAATGGGCAATGGAAAATGGATTTGTCAGTTCTAGTGATTTTTTCGCTGTATCTTTTCGAAAAAATTGTATCGAGAACTTTCCGCCGATTACTACTCGAAGTGACAATTATTGCATCCCATACAATTTCTCTTTCTTGAGCAGCTTATTAATGGCATCTGCCATCCGGTTAATGCGGGTCTCTTCTTTTTTTGCCGAATAGATCCAGTCGAGGTACTGCTTTTGTTCGGCATCAGTAAGGCTTTTAAAAAAGGTAAATGCTTTTGGCTCATCTTCAAAGCATAATTGCAACTCTTCGGGAATAGTTAAAGGCAGGTTATCTTCATATAAAATAATATGTATGGGATCTCCCTCTTTCTTTTTGATCTGCTTCCTGATCTCGGCCTTTATCGGTAAAAATAAAAACCCATTCTTCATTGGCATCAGGTTATATTTTTCGATCGCAAAATCATCTATGGTTCCTGTAACGCGAACCATTCCACCTTTGCGTTTTTTAGAAGCAGGAATTTCTTTGATCACTACAAAACACCAGCCACCCTTGCCCGGGAATTTATCAATGGTATAGTTTTTATTGACCAGAGGTTTTTTCATAACAGCTTACGCTGCTATAAAGTTAAGGGATTGTTTTTGATTTTCGTTATGCTGAACTTGTTTCAGCATCTCTTAAATTAAAGCTTGAAGAACGGATTTTGAAACAAGTTCAGAATGACTCTATTTCTTATAAAGCCCGGTTAATTCTCCCGAACTTAAAATATGTCCCTGCATAGCTGCTAATAATTTAGACTTGTCGCTATCCGACTCGATATCCAGTTTTGTATCAAGCGCATACACTTTAAAATGGTAATGGTGGGTGCCGCTTGGCGGACAAGGCCCCGTGTATTTATTTTCCAGCTTACTGTTCTTACCCTGCACACCCAATGCACTACCCTCTTCTATCTTATCGGTTACAGGTATGTTCCACATTAGCCAGTGATCAAATGTTCCGCCCTCTGCATCAGGATCATCCATGATCACAACCAGGGTAACTGTTTTGGCCGGGATATCCGTAATATCCAGTTGAGGACTGGTATTGGCACCCATACAGGTAAACTGGCCGGGAATAAAGGTATTATCCTTAAAGGCAGGACTTTTAACAACTAAGGGTGTGCTTAATACAAAAGCAATGAGTGAGATAACTAAAGAATTCATAACTAGATCTGTTTTGGTTTAATGACTTTATGGTGAATGGAGCTGAGCCTTTTAAAATGATGCCTGATCATTGTTTTTTTTTGTTCATTCATGTCTTCTTTTTTGCTTTGCTCTTTATATTTTTTGTAAAGTTCATACAATTTCCAGCCTAACATGGCCAATGGAATTCCCAAAAGCGCTTTTGACAAATTGTACCATGGAGCGGCGTGTTTCCATAATAAAAGGGTGCCCAATATCCACATGATCACTTCTTTGGTACCCAACATAAATGATGCTTTTTTTGCTTTTTCACGTGCAATATGGGAGGTAACAACCGCACCTATCACTGCATACACACTGTGATAAACTAAAGCAATGATCAACAGATCGGTCTCAAACTCGGGCTCTCCTATTTTTGGAAAAATGCCCGCTAAATACAGAATGTGCCGCGTAACAATAGACAAGGCCATGGTTACAGCAATACCTGCAACAACGGAAAGAATAAGACGGAGGGGTAATTTTCGAATGTCCATGTAATACTTATAGGAAAACACATGCCAGTTATTTTACACGAACACTGTTAAGCGCTTTTACCCATTCTTTCTTTTTACAAATTTCACAGATATGATGTTTTGCAGGCATTAGATGTTCCGTATTTCCACAATATGAACAGGCATAAATAGCAGGTTCAGAGATCTCTTTGAGTTTTTGTTCCATGAGTTCAGGCAAAACAGGAAGTCCATAATTTACCTGCTCATCCGGTAAAAAAACACGCTGATCTCGCCCGAAGCTTCAATATATGCAGCATCTACCTGCCCCAAATGGCTAACACCGGTCATTCTCAGATCAGAGAATATTTCGTCCTTACTTAATTCTTTCCGTTTGAAATTATCAATATCAAAGCGATGCTCTTTTATCAAACGCACATGTTTACCTTCTATAAGGTATTCGAGCGGTTTGTATTTGGTAATAAAAAAATTAATGATCCTATACATTAGTACTACTGCCACAAATACCATCATCCCGGGTAATACACCTACTTTTTTATAGAACATAGGGTCGCCGGCCGCAGAGCCAAGTGTAATAATGGTAACTATCTCGAATACACCTTGCATAATGCCTCTTTTGCCAATCACCCGAAGGGCAACAACCGTCACCAAAAACATAATAGCGCTTCTCAATAGTACTTCCAGTAAAAAGCTCCAGTCTTCTTCACCCAAGAGCAGCATGTTCCAGTCAATAGACGTTTCTTGTAACAGATCCATAACCTGACGTATAAATTGTTGTGCCAGAAAGCATTATATTTGATAAGCACACCTAACAACCCTCATATGAAAAGATCACTCCTTCTTTTGTCCTTTTTAGCATTGCTTATCATTACTTATAGCTGTTCAACGGGTTCGGGTAATGAGAAAAAAATAATCCCCATCAATTCGGTAAATGATGTATTAACCAATTTACAACCCCTGGTTCAATCTTTTGAGATCAAATTTGATGAGGAAAATCTTATCAAAGGAAAAAAAGGAACTGCCATCTATATTCCCGCCAATGCTTTTCAGTTTGCAGATGGGTCGGTACCAGACGAAAACATTGTAATTGAATTAAAAGAATGTTATTCCCTTAGTGATATGATCGCTGAAAACCTTTCAACAATGTCGGGCGACAAGATCCTTCAAACTGGTGGAATGATAAACATTAAAGCAAGCTCAGACGGCAAAGAACTTTTAGTGAAAGATGGAAAGGCTATCGTGATCGGATTTCCTAAAAATAACCGGAAGGATACAATGGACCTCTTTTTTGACTATCAACAACCCGACGGACCTAATACCTGGGTGCCGGATTATAAAATAGACGAGCTTGAAAAAGCGAAAAAAGACGAATCAGAAAATGTGTCGGTAACAAAACAAAAAGCAGGTGCTGCCGTAAACCCTGAAGGAGGTGACAGGACTGAAAGCGATACTATCTCGCCCGAAAAAAGAAGAGCTTTATTGGAAATGGAGGAAGATATGTATGACTATACTCTTAATTGTTGCTTCATGTCCGGTAACTTCCTTTCAATGAATTTATCAGGACAAAATAGAACCATCGTAAGCTACATAGACGCCTATCGCGATCTTAATGACAGCATGCTAAAACAATTTTCAATTAATGATTGGAGGGTACATTTTGGGTTTAACATTGATAGACAGGGTAAGATGTTCAATTTTAAACCGGATGATGATAATTACACAAAGTATAACGAAGCCGCTATGAAGTATGCTGAGAATATTTTAAAAAATGCGCCTCCTTTTGAGCTAAGTGATCTAAAAGACTATTTTGACCATAAAAAAGAATTTGATTATACTCAAACCTATAGCCTTGGTATGAGGGGGGGCAGGGAGATCAACAAGGAAAAGTGTAAAAACAAATTCAGAGAGAAATATGCTCAATATAAAGATAAAGCTATACAGAAATTAGATAAAACAGCCTTAGACTATTATACTTTTTCTGCCACTAAACTCAATTGGATCAATTGTGATAAATTTTGGAATACATCTGAAGAGAAGATCGAATATGTAGTAAAAATAAAGAATGCTAAAGAAGCGAAAGTGCAGATCATTTTTAATGGCATCAACAGCATCATGAATGGAACATTAAAAGGTGACGCATTTGTGTTCAGCAATATACCTGTAAATCAAAACATAAAAATAGTTGGTATCAGTTATTCAAACGGTAAACCAACTATGAGTTCGGCTATTGCCAAAACTGATAAAAAGGGCTATGAATTAAATAGTTTCAAAGAATTTAGCCTGGATGAACTTGAAACAGAACTGAATAAAAGTAATTAATACTGTGATTGTGTCAGTAAGGGCTTTTGTTTTTTACGATGTATAGTTCTCGACTTCGCTCGAACTGACAATTTTAATTATACTCACGTATATTTTTTTCGTACATTTAATATACACCAAACCCTATCCATCATGAAAACATTTAGCCTGTTAGCAGCCTCTGTTATAATTGCAGTTATGGTTGTTTCTTGTAATGCGCCCGAAGAAGAGATAAAAAACTATCCTTCTTCGTTTGAGCTTACTCCAAAGGGAGATACTGTTAATATAATAAACCATTATGGCAAACAAGGTATTTGGGTGCCGTCGCTAAGTAATAAATTAAAAGATACAGTCTATTATCGTAACGATACCATTATTGGATAATAAAAGATACAACAAAAAGCCCTTTGCTTTCACAAAGGGCTTTTTGCTTTTGTACTTATACTAAACCATCACAAAAAATTCTTTTATCAGTCCTCGGTCTTGCTTTTATAATTAATAAGCCGGTTCATTTCCAGGTAAAGCGTTAATATCGTATAACTACTTCCTATTTTCCCTACTGCTTCGCTCAGATCCTTGCGCGAACATTGTAATTTCTCAGACCAGTAAACCAGGCCCTCATCACTTATATCTATTTTCCCGTCCTTTAAGTAATTGGCTTTGTCCATAAAGCAAATATAAGCCAGCCCCCCGGCATATAAAATACGTACCCCTACTCGATTTTGACCCAAAAAGGGTACTTGGTTTTTACAGGTAAGGGTACTTGGTTTTATCAAGTAGGGGTACTTGGTTTTTATCAATCCTACTTGTTTGGCACAATAGCTGTTTTAAATAAATTAATTAAACTAAATCAATTAAACCCTTTAAAATTTAAACTTTATGGCATTTACAGGAAACGAAGCAGAACAATTCCCATTGAACACAGCAGCAGATTGGACAAGAAATTACAGAAATTCGATCCCAGCGGGGGAGACGATCGCGCATTTTTTTGGGAAGAACATTATCAACAATATTCTGGCGCAGGAAGGTTGTATGGGTATCCGAATTTATTATGCATTAGACGAACAAGGAAAAAAACAACTCATAATAGTTGGAGCTGATGCAAATGAAAACGATATTTACAATGGCATTATTGCAGAAAGGTCTTACCTTTGTCCACCATTCTGTACCAGTGATCTGAGTCCATTAAAAAACAGATAGTATACAAACATTAACCAACATATTACCTTATATCTCCGGCTACGCCGTAATTGTTCCTTTGGTAGCATGCATCTTCAAATACAAGGCTTTCAACCCTGCGTTGAGAGCCTTGTTTATTTACCTCCTCGCCATTTTGATCATTGAAATGGGTTTATTACGATCACAGGAATACCCCAGCCTGTTTACCTTATTAGAATGTTTATGCATCTATGCCATGTTCTATTTTGAAACCACCGGTAAATGGTTCAGGGTTTACTTACTGTTTATCCCTGTTTTTTTTATCGTATTTACCATCATAGAACTGATCCTGTGGCCCGGCAATGATTACCTGATCATACCCGAATACCTGACCGTTATTGTTATGGCGCTGCTGTTCTTTTACCACCTGCTCACCAAACTAAACGTGCCTAAGCTCATCAACTATCCTTTCTTTTATTTTAATACAGCCTTTCTCATCTACTTTTGCGGCTCGTTTTTTATGTTCCTGTTCTCCAAACAAGTTTCGGTGCTTGATAAAGACATTATAAAAATGATCACCCTATTTCATTGTTTCCTAAATATCTTCTATCTTTCGTTAATTACAACAGGGATATGGAAAACCACCAGGAAATAGTACTCTTAATCGTCATAGGCTGCATCAGTATGATACTGATGGCTGCCATTGTTGTATTATTTGTAGCCCTGTATAAGCGAAATATGCTGCAAAAAGAAAATGAGATCAAGATCATTGAGCAGCAACAGCAAATATCTCTCTTTAAAGCATCGGTTGAAGCCGAGGAACAGCAAAAAGAAAAAATAGCCCGCAACCTGCACGATGAGATCAACCCTTTATTAGCCGTTTTAAAATTCAATTTAAGCAAGCACCGCATCGAAGCCCGTAAAAACACCTTTGAGCCCGATAGCCTTATTGCCGATAGTACTTTATTAGACAAAGCCATCGAAGGCATCCGCACTACCTGCCTCGATCTTATTCCAACCTTTTTATTACAATATGGCCTGATCAGATCGCTTGAACAATACCTCGACCATGTGCAGCAGCTTGGCAGCGTGCAGGTAGAGTTCCGGAATAACATTCCCGACAATGCGCTGGAACATTTCGAAAAACAAAACCAGCTCAATACTTACCGCATTTGCCTCGAGATCCTTAACAACACCTTTAAACATGCCAACTGCCGTGAGTTAAACATGAGCATGGATCTTAAAGATCAGCAACTCATTATCCACATTAGCCACAACGGTACCGGTGTGAGCAATGAGGAGATGGATACCTTTACCGAAAACTCAAAAGGCCTTGGCTTAAAATCGTTAAAGGCCCGTGCCCTTATTTTAAACTCAACAATTGACTATAAAAAAGATACTCCTCACTCATCTGTAACACTCAGCATCCCTTACATATATGGCTAAACGAATACACATAGGCATTGCCGACGATCATTTGGTATTAAGACAAGGATTGGTTTCCCTCCTTAAAGAATACGAGAACCTCAATGTTATTTTAGATGTAAATAACGGTAAAGAACTCATGGAAGAGCTCAAGACCAAAAAGCCGGATATTATTTTACTGGACATTGAAATGCCGGTAATGAACGGTGGTGTGGCACTCGAAAAGATCCAGAACAAGTATCCTAAAGTAAAGGTGATCATGATGAGCATGCACTTTAACGACGGTTATATTATTGAATACATAAAAAAAGGCGCCTGTGCTTTCCTCCCCAAGAACTGTGACATTGATAAGATAGTGGAAGCTATTTTTGCAGTGCATGAAAGCGGCTATTATTATGATGATAAAGTATCGGCAGCTATGGCGGCAACCATCAAACGCATGAGCTTTGAACAGGACCTTGTGCCCGGCACCGATTTTACCAAACGTGAGCTGGAGATCTTAAAATTAGTTTGCAAAGGAAGAAGCAGCACCGAAATTGCCCTGGAACTTAACCTGAGCAACCGTACCGTTGAGGGACACCGTTACAATATTGCCAAAAAAATAAATATTACCGATCAGGATGAATTGATAGAGTACGCTGTTAAAACCAAGCTGATCAGGTAACCGGGATAAAGAAACTTAAGCCTGCAGCTTACATCGTATCTATAACGCCTTTGTATATTATTATCAATAATATACTCATCCCAACTTGATGAGTAAAAGAACTCTTTTTCTTTTCATATTATCTTTCCTATCCGTTAGTGTTTGGTACAGCATGCGCGTATTGTATTTTATACCAACGGTCTAAAACAGAGAAAACCAAGTACCTCTACCCGATAAAACCAAGTACCCTTTTAACAAAAAACCAGGTGCCAAAATCGAGTATAAAATCAAGTAGGGGTACTTGTAGAATATGTTGCACAGTTGGTTTATGTTTGCATGGATTAATTACTAATTTGATAAATAGCTAATACAATCAAATCTGGTAACGTATACCAAATATGAGGAAGAAAATGAGTCAAATAAGTTAGTTAGGCACAATTGTATAACGACATAACCGTAAAATATGACAAACATTGACGTCAAAGACATTAACGAATTTCATCAAGCAATTGCAACAGTAAAGGCGACATTCCCTCATTGCTGGTATCGAGGCTTGACGGATTTGACTTATCCTTTATCACCATCAATTTACAGAACTCCTTATAAGGCTGAATTAGAATCGACATTCTTAGGCAGGTTTAAGTCTCAAACTCCTCCATTCTTGACACATATGCCTCAAAATGATTGGGAGTGGCTATTTTTAATGCAACATTACGGTGTTCCGACAAGACTTATGGATTGGACTGAATTGCCAATGGTTGCTTTGATCTTTGCACTTAAGAATATTAATACAGCTGCTGACGACAAGAAAGATTTGGTAGTTTATTGCCTCAATCCAAAAGAACTGAACAGAAAAGTTGGCGGAATAAACTTTAACGAAAATGACCCAATTCCCTTTATTGGCAAAGAGCAAGAGCACCTATATGGCGTTGGACAAACTAAAAAGAACAACTTGCCGATTGCGATAATCGGGCCATTGAACAACCATAGAATAATTGCCCAAAAAGGCGCATTTACATTATTCCCATTCAAACTCGATCAAAACATAGAGGACCAAGCAGAAGCAAAAGATTACTTGATAAAAATAACTCTGAAGACCGGAAATCTATTTGAGTTTAAAAAAGCCCTAACAAATTTAGGGATTACTTATGACAGTCTATTCCCCGGATTAGATTCGATCGCTAAAGACATTATTATCCCTTTTAAAAAGTAATTGTATGTTCGAAAAATTAGAATATTCTCCAATAAAAAAGAACACTACAAGAAACTTAATTGAAATTCTGCGTAGTGGGAAAGTTGATGTAAATCCAGACTATCAGCGATTAGGTAAAATTTGGACAAAGGAAAAGAAGCAACTTTTAATTGATTCCCTAATCAATAACTATGACATCCCTAAAATATATTTTCACTATTTGGCTTCAACATCTGTCAATATAAATGATTCAAATAAGTTAGTCGCAATCATTGACGGCAAGCAAAGAATAGAAGCAATTCAAGACTTTGTAGACAATAAATTCAGACTTTCAGACAATTTCGTTTTCATCAAAGACCCATCTGTTAATCTGAAAGGATACACCTATCAACGGCTTCAAGATGAATTTCCTAAGATTGCATATGATTTTGACGATTATGTTTTTGATTTTGTGTTTATAGAAACTGACGAACGTGAAAGAATTGAAGAGCTCTTTTTAAGATTGAACGAAGGTGTGCCTTTAAACAATGCTGAGAGAAGAAAATCATTTGGTGGTTTCTTAGTAAATTATAGTCTGCAAGAAATTAATCGCCTTGAATTCTTTACAAGTAAAATTGCATTTGAAAACAAACGATTAGAACATTTCGACCTTTACACAAAATTAATTCTAGTTGAACATAGTTCGGATTTAAAATCGTTTACAAAAGCAACTCTGGACAAAATAATTAAAGAAAATAAAATTGAAAATGAAGAAATAAAAGTATCTCTCAACTCCCTCAATCAAAAATTAGGATCGATAACAAATTTGTTTGAGGAAAAAGACCAACTATTAAAATCAAAATCTATAATTCCGTTATACTATTTATTCTTCTTCAAAGAAAATCGCGATAGCTTTTCTACTAAAATTGAATATTTGAAAACGTTTGAACAGCTAAGAAAAATAAATAGAAAAGAGACGCCTCATAATAAAATAAATCAGGTGTTAATTGAGTTTGATAGACTAAATCAACAAGGTGCTAATCAAAAGAAATCACTTGAAAAACGGCTGACAATTCTCGATCGTTATTTTGAGCAATTTAAAACAAATCCCAACTTGACAATTGAAACTAAAATTAAAGAAACTGGACTTGAATTAAAGCGACTAGTGGAGGACAAAGACATATAACAACTGTGGCTAACACACGGTTCGCCCCAGCCTAGCAGACAACAAAGAAATTGCAAAAGCGGTAGCTCCGAGAAGGACAGT
>JAZKGE010000056.1:0-78069 GCA_040386075.1 Bacteroidota bacterium | reverse complement strand
CCATTAAACAGTTATCTTTTTTAAAATAACGACACTGTTTATGACTCATTCCCGCGCATTATAGTTCTGCAGCCACCAGGTTCTTATCCTAATCTCCATAATCACGCAGCTGCAAATTTGCAACCTTAGCATAAAACGGCTACCTTCAATCCCATGAAAACCCTTTTTACCATTTGTATAGTGATGAGTGCATGCTGCGGCTGCACTACTGTAAACACCAAGCAGGTACAAAGCGAACTGTTTGGTAAAAGCTTTAACTACGAGGATATACAATCTATAGAGATCGTTGAAATTGAACACCCTATGTTAGGCGGTATTGTGAGTGTACAAATACTTACGCCGGCACAGCAGCAACTATTTATTCAAAGGCTCCAAAACCTCGAAAAGGACGGCCCCTATAAATGCGCCAACAAAAATGTGATCCGGATCATTTTAGCAAACGATACCCTGCGCTTAAAAACCTGCGGAGAAAAGATCTCCGGCAAAACTTCAGACTGGTTTTACTCATTACCGGGAAACGAACCCATCATCAGTGATCTTATCAAATAACAGTACATGAAACTCCTTATCTTTTTTTCCTGTTTCCTGTACTTGTCAGTTAAGGGACAAAATTATCGCCACAGCAAAGACAAAAACATTAAAACACTTTATACGGTGTTTGACCAGTTAAGATCAGGTAACTATAATAAGGACGGATTGTACAAGGAGCATTTTTACCATTCTCCCGCCGGTAAGCCCGACCGATCAGAGAGTGAGGTCGTTTACTATAAGGATACCTTGTTCGGTGAATTTCATCAACTCTTAACTCAGGCTACCAACTTTAACATTCTGCCATTGGCCAACGCAAAAAAACAACTGGGCGACAGCATCGTTACCTATAATTACTACTACGAAGGGCAAAAGAACACGATTTATGTGTTATGGACAGATACCGAAAAAAGGAAGTACGACCACATTGGATATTGCTTAATGCTTAACGGCAAAATTGTTTCTTTGGAAGGTTATACCAAAGACAAGGCATTTATAAGGTGGAGGTGATCAGGTAAGATCGCTTTCGTACTTCGCGATCACGAACCCATAATACCCTTCCGCGCTCTCCCACATTTGCAATCCCACACCAAAACATTATCTTTAGTCCTATGCCCCGCAAAAGACCGAGAATACTATATATAGAAGATAATGACCGGGGAGCCGAAGACCGCGCTATGACCCGACTGGCCGGAATTATAGTGGGCTCCATTATTGCTAACCTGTTTTTGTTCTTTAATGTTACGTTCCATACCATGCTGCCCAGCACCATGGTTATCTGCATCTTTCCCGTATCAATGGTTATCAGTTATAGTATTCTAAAGATCAAAAAAACTTCGGGAGCAGGGATAAAAACATTCTGTATTTTACCACTTTGCATTAACCTTGTATTTTTAGTGAATTACCTGGTTAGTTTTAACCCAAAAACCGAAACCTATACTTTTCAAAGATATGTACAGGCAGTACAAAATACCGGCAGGGGCTTTGGGCACAATAGTGTAAGCCGCGGACTCAGCACCGAGCTTTTATTACAGGATTATGCATACGAAGACTATTATGGCATCAAGTTTTTCCTGATGCCGGAAAGCATCATTCCAACCTATAAAATAACCTTTACCTTTAAAACAGGGATCTTCGGCATTAGGGTTATGACCGATCGTCATTTTGATATGCCGGAGTAAGCCGGGATCTGCTGAAAAGCAAAAAGGAATATTACCTAACTGCATACGCTGGTAATAATTAAAGTTCTCTTGAGATCAACTTTCAATAGTTTATCGTAAAATAAAGGTCGTTATTATGTAATTCGAGATCGTTGCTGTTTAATTCGATCTAAAATTTTTTATTTCGAAATGCAATGCATTTAATTCGAGATCGGTGAGGCTTAATTCGATCCAAACTTTTTTAATTCGAAATGCGATGCGTTTAATTCGAATTCAATATATCTACTGCAAATTCGACGCTATTGAATTAGAATTCAGCCCGATACAATAATACCTCCTAATATCCGTTTAACGTTAAACCTAAGTTAAAATGAAAAAACTATACATGCTTATCGCGATGGTGATACTTACCCTGCCTGCCTTTAGCCAGGGCGCGCAAAAAGACACCAGCAACCGGGAACGAAAGAACATCATCTCTGTTGATCTAACAGCATTACTGAGGCAATTCTCTAATGCCCAGACTAATTTTTATGGGTCGCCTTATTATATAGCTTACCGAAGGGTAATAAAGAATTGCGCCATTAAATTACAGGCCGGTGGCGAAATATACACCAATAATACGGTGATGAATGATAGCATTAAAGGCATGCAAAGTCGTAATATGTTGAATTTGGCCTTAGGATTTGAGCATTATACGTACCTGGGTAAAAGATGGACACTTTATCATGGTGTAGATCTTACCTATGCTTACCTGGGTAACACATACGTAAACGATCGAACAACGACCAATTCATACGAATCAAAAGACCATCAAAATAATTATGGCCTGGCGCCGGCTTTGGGTATTGTTTTTAAAATAACCGACAGAATAAGTATCGGTACAGAAACGAGTTATAATGTGAGCTATATGATCTCAAAGACCGAAAGGCTGGAAATTCCGAATTCGCAATACAACCGGGTTATAAACGAAACAGGCATTCAATCGCAGTTTATTCCTCCTACCGCCATCAATTTGCGTTTAAAGTTTTAAATGAGTCAGGATACCTCAATCGAGGGATTTTTTTTGTGAAGATTTACCCGCGTGAGGGATGCAAGCGAAAATCCTTTTGCCTGCCTTTTGCAAAAGATTGTAGCGGGTCAGCCCGACCTCGCCGCCTCTTTTGCGGGGACACGCCCAAATGTCTTAACATTAACTTCACTAGAAAAGTCCAAAAAATTCCACAAATGTGGTGGTGAAATTGTAGAAGTGGAAATATCAACCCAACTGATTTTAAGCGCTTTACAATTTGGCACGAAATCGTATGCAATAGCACCACAAACTACACTAAATGGAAAAGCTGGATATTAAAGTTATGCGCGGACCTAACCACTGGTCGAACTACAGAAAAAAAGTAATCGTATTAAAATTAGACATTGGCGAGTTGGAGAACCGCCCTACCAATAAGATCAAAGGCTTTGAAGAGCGCTTAAAAGCATTGATCCCTACCCTATACTGCCACGAATGTTCGGAAGGACATGAAGGCGGATTTTTTGTGCGTGTAAAAGAAGGCACATGGATGGGACATGTGATAGAACACATTGCTTTGGAGATACAAACCCTGGCAGGTATGGAATGTGGCTATGGCCGTACCCGCTCTGCCAAACAGGAAGGTATTTACAATGTAGTATTTAGCTACGAGGTTGAAGAGGCAGGCTTATATGCCGCCGATGCTGCCATTCGTATTGCAGAGGCTTTGATAAAAGGCGAGGAATATGACCTGGAAAAAGACCTGGAAGAAATGCGTTACCTGAAAGCAAAACACAGTTTTGGGCCAAGCACCGGTTCTATTATTAAAGAAGCCGAAAAAAGAAATATACCTTACAAACGTTTGGATGGCGATTCACTGATAGCCTTTGGTTACGGTAATAAACAAAAAAAGATCCGTGCCACGATGACGGGTTCTACCAGCGGTATTGGTATTGATATGGCCGGCGATAAGAACGAAACAAAACGTTTGCTGGCAAAAGCCTGCATCCCGGTTCCGCAAGGTATTTTAGTATATGATGAAGAAGATCTGAAAGATGCATTAAAAGATATTTCGTTTCCGGTAGTTTTAAAACCGGTGGATGGTAATCACGGCAGAGGCATCACAACAAATATCAATGACCTGGAGCATGCGATCAGTGCTTTTAAAATTGCCAAAACAATTTCAAGAAAAGTGATCGTTGAAAAATTCATTGAAGGATACGATTACCGTTTACTATTAGTGAATTATAAATTAGTAGCGGTAGCATTACGCACACCGGCTATGATCATGGGCGACGGGCAATCAACCATTGCACAATTAATTGAACAAACCAATAACGATCCCAACAGAGGCGATGGTCACGAAAAAGTAATGACCAAGATCAAAGTGGATGAGATCACCAAAAACATACTGGCCGATAAAGACCTTTCCTTAACATCGGTTTTACCTATCGGAGAAATTTTATTTTTAAAAGATACGGCCAACATCAGCACAGGTGGTACATCAACCGACATGACAGACCTGATACATCCTTACAACGTATTTGTTGCCGAGCGTGTAGCCCGCTTGTTGAACTTAGACATTTGCGGCATTGATGTAGTGGCAAAAGATATTTGCGTTCCATTAACTAATGATAACGGCGGCATTGTTGAAGTAAATGCCTGTCCTGGTTTAAGAATGCATTTAAATCCATCTAAAGGATTAGCGCGTAATGTGGCAGAACCTATTATGGATATGTTATTCCCGAAAGAAGAAAGCGGAAGAATACCCGTGATTGCCGTAACAGGTACAAACGGAAAAACCACCACTACCCGATTGATAGCACATATTACAAAACAAGCCGGACATAAAGTAGGTTACACAACCACAGAAGGCATTTACATACAGGATCACGCCATTAATATGGGTGATTGTACCGGGCCTGTTAGTGCCGAAGTGGTCTTAATGGATCCAACGATAGATCTTGCAGTATTAGAATGCGCACGTGGTGGCATTTTACGCTCAGGATTAGGATTTGATAATTGCGACATCAGTATTGTGACCAATGTTACCGAAGATCATTTGGGATTAAAAGACATACACAGTTTAGAAGACCTGGCTAATGTAAAAGGTGTGGTAGCCAGGAGTACTTTCAATCACGGTTACTCCATTTTAAATGCCGATGATAACCTGGTTTATGATATGCGCTTTGATCTGGATTGCAACATTGCCTTATTTAGCATGGATCCTGAAAACGACCGCATCAAAGAACATTGCGAGGAAGGCGGGCTGGCAGCAGTGATCGAAAAAGGATACCTCGTTATCTGTAAAGGTTTATGGAAAACCCGCATCGAAAAAATAAAGAACATTCCTTTAACACTGAATGGCCGTGCCGAATGCATGATCAAAAACATTATGCCGGCAGTATTAGCTTCGGTGATACAGGGTGTTGATATTGAAACTATTAAAACAGCCTTAAGATCATTTGTATCATCCCCTGAGCAAACTCCCGGACGCATGAATATCTTTGAATTTACCGGTTTTACCGTGATGGTTGACTATGCTCACAATACCGATGGTTTTATTCAGTTAAAAAAATTCATGGATAAAACACCGGCTTCGGTAAAAATAGCTTTAGTATCTGCCACCGGCGACAGAAGAGATGAAGATATCATCAATATTGGTAAACTGTGTGCACAAACTTTTGATGAGATCATCATTAAACATGATGAGGATCTGAGAGGAAGAACCAAAGAAGAGATCACCGATCTGTTATTACAGGGGATTTATTCGCAGGGCGACAAACACGTAAAAGTTATCTCCAACGAAAAAGAAGCCATTGATTATGCTTTGAAGTATGCCGAGAAAGATGCATTCATTACTATATTGGCGGATAAGATCTTTGAGGTAATAGATCATGTAAAAACGGCAAAGGCAAAAATGATCAAACCGGTTCATAAAGAGCAATTGGAGATGGTTAATATATATAAGAGTAATAATTAAGAACATGGAAACAGCTGTCACTAAAACCACTACACAAGTGCCGCAAAACACCAAAAAGATCTTTCTGAGCGAAGCCTGGGAAGTGAATTACTGGTGTTCCAAATTTAAATGCACAGAAGATGAACTGAGAAAAGCCATTGATGCTGTAGGCAATTCGGCCGTAAGCATTGACGATTATTTAGGAAGTTCTTAAGAGTAATTTAAATTATTCTCAAAAAAAGTGCTTACGATGTAAGCACTTTTTTTGTTTTATGAATTAAGCTGACCCTAAAATTTCTGTCACTTAGAGCGATCCCGATGGCTATCGGGACGAGAAGCAGTATTTACTGTCCATGCGTTCCCGTCCCGATAGCCATCGGGATTGCTCGAACTTACAAACCTAATTGTATTCAACTATTTTGCTAAATTGAGCTAATACCAAACGTGAAGTTTAAATGATTTTTTCGCCGGATACTGAGCGACGCCGATTGCCGCGAAAAATTGTATGGAGAACCAAGGCAATGTTCAACCGCTCTTCGCCTCCGCTCAGAGTGACAAAACCGAAATGAAGAACAATAAAAATCTAGTCAGTTAACTGATGTATATCGAGTTCTTTTACGTACTCGTATAACACATCATCATCATCCTGTACATCAATTTCCTCAAGCTCATTGCTCTTTCGGTTTATAAATATTTCAACAAAGAATGTATCCAGTACAAACAAAGCGATGATCTTATCAATGGTTTCCACGGTAACGATCAGTTCTCCGCATTTGGAGGTCAGCTCCGCTTTAATGGCTGTATTCAGTGTTCTAAAATAAGACTTGTCCATAGCATCCGGCATTAAACAGTTGTACCGTTATGATGGTTATAACAATCCTA
This sequence comes from Bacteroidota bacterium, assembly GCA_040386075.1. GTDB lineage: Bacteria > Bacteroidota > Bacteroidia > B-17B0 > Aurantibacillaceae > UBA4416. The sequence continues at coordinate 71,531 of JAZKGE010000056.1, read as the reverse complement.
TGCCAATACCGGATGTGGAATTATGTGGCTGATTTACCAAGGCTTTACGGGCACCGGATTTGCAACTTACAACACAAATCTAAAAACTTAATCATAATGAAAACTACAGCAAAAAAAGCAACAGGCGCTAAAAAGAAGGCGGAGTACGGCATGGACGAATCCAAGCTAATGAAATTATTTGAAGATGAATTAAAAGACATCTATTGGGCAGAAAAAGCACTGACCAAAGCATTACCCAAAATGGCAAAAAATGCAACTTCTCCTGAGTTGGTAAAAGCATTACAAAATCATTTAAAAGAAACCGAAGGGCAGATCACTAAACTGGAAAAGGTTTTTAAACTGATCGGTAAAAAAGCAGTGGCTAAAAAATGCGAAGCCATGGCCGGCTTAGTTAAAGAGGGTGATGAGATCATGAAAGAAGCGGATAAAGGTGCTATGCGTGATGCAGGTATCATTTCGGCAGGTAACAAAGTGGAGCATTACGAAATTGCTTCTTATGGTACATTAAAAACATTTGCAACAGCATTAGGTCAAACAGAAGCTGCAGACATATTAAACAGCATTTTAGAAGAAGAAAAGAAAGCTGATGTAACTTTATCTCAGATCGCCGAATCATCTGTAAACATGCATGCTGCTGAAGAGAAAGAAGCTGCAGAATAATTTCTGCCCGGGTCAAACAAAAAAAGAGGGATAATTTATTTTGTCCCTCTTTTTTTATGTTTTAATATGAATAAACAAGTGAATTTATTTATTCTTTACTTCTTTTGCAGCCTCCAGTGCCTCATCCAGTGTGCCATCAGCTGTAATAACAAGGTTGGTGTTATTTAAAATATCGTTATTGGCATCCGCAATTCCTTTGAATACAAAATTAAAATGTGTCCCTTTTTTATTGAATATCATTTTCCAAACTGCTTTACCAAGTTTATTACTTCTGATATCAAAATGAATAGAGATGGTTTGCTTGCCCTTTGCCGGTAATTTAATATCTTCCATCACACCTTCCATCTCAAGATTCTCATCCAGCTTCACATCAAAATGTCCGTCCTTTAATTTTATTTCATAATTGTTAGGATTGAATACAGTAAATGCCATATCAACACCCGACTCTTTAAAACCCAGTTTTTTAATATCTGTATCAGCCAGTTTTAATTCAGGTATGATAACGGTAGGCATTCTCTTTACCACTTTAAAATCAAAACGGCGTTCGCCTGCAACCGGCAGATCAAGATACACTTCTGCCTCTACTCTGTAATCAGTGCTATCAATATGCTGGCGTTTAAATTCTTTTAAAATTCCAACAATGCGTTTCATAGAAGCCTCCATTGGAATATCCAAAGTGATACTGTCCGACGATGCCACATTTAATTTTTCATCGTAAGAACTTTCGATCACCATGGCTGTATCAATATATATACGATACTGAATACGGCTGGTACTTAAATTAACCGGAAAAGAATTTAATAAAACCATATTGGTTGTGAATTTGATCCGTTCTCCGTCAATATCTGTAATATGAATGTGTGTCATACTGATATGCGGAATTAATTTTTCGATATGCTCGTCCTTTTTAGGTGAGCGTGCAAAATAATACCAGGCACCAAAAGCAATTGCTCCTAAAACTAAAAGTATCAACAATGGTATCCAATAACGTTTTTGTTTTTGTGGGGATTCGTTTTCCATAAGTATATATATTATAATTAAGTACTTATAAAAAACAATGCCATTGACCTTGCTTTCCAGAGCCCATTCAGTAAAGGTTTAAGATTTTTTTTGAAACGGCGGTGTAGAATTATTTTCCCAGCCTTAGGAATACAATTAATTATAATAGATGTTTTTTAAATGATTGACTTTTTATAAAATCTGTCGTATCTTTTCATATGCTTTAACTCGAACTTAAAGTACGGAACTCTTAACGCTTATTAAAGTAATTAAGACCATGAAACTAATGGATAATGCAACCGTATTTGAAGGAGAACTAGCTTTCTTCTGGTTCGATGAATCGGGCATCTTATGTGCCATTTCAAAAGACACTCCACGCACACTTGAAAAACAGCAAAAGAATTATGTTTTCGTAAAACAAATAACAGGTAATAAAAAAGTCTGTCTGCTTTCTGATACAACCAGATCTGCACTGCAAGACAAAACAACGCGCAATTACATGGCCGAAGAGTTACCTCACATGTTCACTGCCATGGCAGTGGTTTCAGATTCGGTATTAGGAAAGTACATTACTAATCTTTTTCTCAATCTCAAGCAACAGCCAATTCCCATTAAATTTTTCAGCAGCGAGCAGGAAGCCAAAAAATGGCTGAAGAACTACTTGTAATTTTTTATTTACACATTACTTTCCTAAAGTGTAGCGATAATATCGCACATTCAGCTTAAAAATGCATGGCATTATTTTTAATGATCTGTCATAATCGTTAAACAAAAAAAATTAATATTATGGATAGTATCAATAAAGAGCAACCCGAAGACAATCACAAAGATCTAAGCAACGCCGAAGCAGCAAAAAAAATAAAAGAACTGATAGATAAAAACCCCGGCTGTTTTTTCTGTACCGCCTTATCAACCGGGCATTCGAAAGGAGCACGCCCCATGAGTGTTTTAAAAGTGGATGATAACGGAACGCTTTGGTTTATGAGCGCTAACGATAGTCATAAGAATAAAGAGATCCTGATGGACTCTACGGTTCATTTATATTTTCAGGGGTCATCACACAGTGATTTTATGCATTTATCTGGAGTGGCTACAATTACTGAAGACAAAGAAAAGATCCACGAATTATGGAATCCTATGTTGAAAGTTTGGTTTACCGAAGGCGAAAGTGATCCGAGAATATCGGTGATAAAGGTTGTTCCTGATATGGGATATTACTGGGATACCAAACATGGAAAGGCAGTAGCAGGTATTAAAATGATGCTTGGAGCCCTGATCGGAAAAACCATGGATGATTCGATAGAAGGTTCTATATTAGTATAAAAAATAATTAAGAAAAATGCACATGTCAGTTCGAGCGTAGTCGAGAACCATAATAAAGAAATTTCCCGATTACACTCGAAGTGCCATGTAAATTAAACACACTATCTAAAAACAATAATTATGGTATTGATCTATTTAATAGTAAACGCAATTTCTTATATAGGATTTTCTTTATGGTGTTTATTTAAAACCAATAGTACGGCAGAATCGATTGGTATTGGCTTTTTAAACAACAGCGGTAAAACCGAATACCTAAGTGTGTATACCGGGCTCGAAATGGGCTTTGGCGTATTTTTAGCACTGACGGCTTATTTTCCTAAACTAAGAATGGCAGGCCTGTTATTTTGTGTTTGTATTTATGCGGGCTTAATGATCGTGAGGCCGGCGGCCGCATTGTATTATGGAAATGTTTCTAAAATCACATACATACTGGGCGTAGTAGAGTATGTATTTGGGATCTGGGGAATAATTATTTTAGCAATGAAGATGAGAGAATCTTCGACGGAATTATTTTAAAAAGTCGTTGAAGATCTTTTGGAATTGTCTCTTGAAAAACCCGGACAATTTCAAGAAAATGTGTTTAGTCAGTTTATTAAAACCACCGGGTTTTTAAAGAGCGTAACTAAAGTACAAATTAAAATGTAATAAACAGAAATAAACTTATTAAAAATCAGTTTCGTTGTCTCTTAACTCTCGGGTTAATTTTGTAAACCCGATCACTTCTCCCTCATCATCATGCAAAGCCGTAATTAAGATACTTCCCCAAAAGGTTGTTCCGTCTTTCCTCACCCTGCGACCAACATGTTTGGCTCTCCCCTCTTTTTTTGCCAGCTCGATCAATGAATCCGGTAGTTTATGCTGGCGGTCGGAGGGCATATAAAATATATTAAAATTTTGGCCGATGATCTCATCACTTTTATATCCTTTGATCTTCTCCACACCTTTATTCCACGACATAATATTACCATCAACATCCAATAAAATAATCGCATAATCCTGAACTTCTTCGATCATTTTTCTGTGTAATTCTTCCAATTTAATTTTCTTTTCCATAAAGGCCTTTGTGCAATAATACTCAATTTACACCTAATACACTCTTAATATTATACCAGTAAAAGAAACTTTGTCATATCAACTCTGAAAAAAATTCCTGGAATAAGAAAAAAAGACAGAAAAAAAGTGGTGGTATATCCTTTGTCAAATGGTTTTTTGTAACAAAAAATAATATTAACCATTAAAAAAAGGAGAAAACATGACACTTATCAAATGGATTGACCCTTCAATGGGCAGAGAAAAAAAACACCAGTTAATGCCTTCGGCAGAACATTTTTTTGGTTCATTCTTTCACAACGATCTTTTTACCAAAGAATATGCAGGTTTTGTGCCTACGGTAAATATTAGTGAGAAAGAGAATACCTATGTTATTGAGCTATCGGCACCCGGTTTTGAGAAAAAGGATTTTACTATTTCTGTTGACGAAGGTGTATTAACCATTTCGGGCAAAAATGAAACCGAAAATGCCACAGAAGGCAAACATTACGTTCGTAAAGAGTTCAATTACGGATCATTTTCGAGAAGCTTTAACCTGACGGATCTTGTGGATGAAGATAAAATAGATGCGAAATATGAGAACGGGATCTTAAAGATCGAACTTCCCAAGAATGAAAAAACAAAAATAAAGAACGTTAAGCAAATTCAAATCGATTAATGTTATAAAGCCCTGCAATGCAGGGCTTTATTTTTTTTAATGAAGTTTTCCATATTTAAAAAAAATAACTACATTTACAATCTCAATTTTAAATAATTGAACGGAGAGGTGCCTGAGTGGCCGAAAGGACATGTTTGCTAAACATGCGTACGGGAAACTGTACCGAGGGTTCGAATCCCTCCTTCTCCGCAGATAAATGTAAAAAGCGCCCTTTGGGCGCTTTTTTATTTTCCGGAACATCTGAAAGCTTGCTTTCAAAGATGTTCGGGAAATAAAAAAGTATCCCGCGCAGTGGGATAACTTTTTACATTGTGACTCTCGGAGTTAGGGGATCAACGGAGTTAATCCCAAAAGCTGGCTTTAAAAAACATGAAGGAAAATAAAAAACCAAATCCGCAGCAGATGGCTTTTACATTGTGACTCCGGGGAGTTAAGCGATCAACGAACAAAATGAGTTAATCCCTCAATCTCCGCAAATAAATAGCAAAAAGGTTCAAACTTACATTTGAACCTTTTTTAATTTCGAGATACGTTGAAAGTTCTACTTTCATAAGCAAAAGGAAATTAATGCTTTCTCTGCTATGCAAATTAAAAGCCTATACATCAAATGCATCAGGGTTTTTAATTTCCTCACATAATTTAAATCTTAACTTATTTGCCTCACCATTATCATTTTAAATGGCACATTAATTATTCTTTGAAAGTCTTTGCCGGTCTCTAACATATCATCGTCTTCTTCCTCGTAATACCAATTGATAGTTACGGCGCTGCCTCTTTTATTTATAACATCCAGCATTTTAAAAACTTCAAGTATGCATTTTGCTGAGCTGGTTAATAAATATTCTACATATACATTAACCGTTGTGATAGGTTTAAAGTTAGTGGCGTAAATGGCTAAAGAATCGAAAAGTGGGCTATAAAACATAAGCGCGTCTTCAGGTGTCGAACGCCCTTTGATATCCAACAAACCGATATTTGGATCAAATATAATACTTGGTGTTTTGCGTGTTCCTGAAATATTATATGCTTTCATAGAACAAATATGATATTTTTTTTGGCAAAAAGACTGTTAACAAATCTTAATGTTAAAAAGTAGTTAAATTAAACATGATACCTGCTCACATGAAACAAAATTGAAGTATCCATTGTTGCTGGATAATAGTATATTTATATCAACATGCCCGTCACACAAAAACTCTATATGGTACTTTTAGGCTGCAGGCCAAAGGATAGGCTTACTGAGCAACACGATATTTTTTTCGGAATCGCACCTTCTTTGAAATCGTTGGTACCGCAATTAAAAACGTTTTGGCCAAAGGGAAAAAGTAATCTTCATATTGATGCGTGGAGGAACGTAAATATCGTTGACGGCTACACCATAAGTTTAAGTAACCATCCCGCCAAGGTAACGCCACATCTAAATCTTTATTTCATTAACCTGGGAGGCTATCAAAAAGGTAATTTTGATGAACTACATTACAAAATGCTGATCGTAGCGTCGAATGTTACAGAAGCTGCGGAAAAAGCAAAAAGTGTTGACTTTTATAAAACCTTTGGATTTACGGGGGCCGAATCGCACATTGATAATAAATATGAGGTGGATGATATTATTAATATAAAGGATCTGTTAACACCGGGAGAATATTATCTGAACATTGAAAAATTAAATAACCCCGACACACGTGCAGATGAGATTCGTTTAGGTTATTTTGAATTAAACGCGTTGCAAGACAACTGGTAGAAATGCATTTGGCGAATAGGGCATAGAAAACGGGAAAACCTCTTTTTGTTTTATAAAAGGTTTTTGTACATTTAGTTCCATGAAGTTTTTATGCTATACAAGCCTTTTGGTCCTAATTTGCTGTTTTCAGTTTAGTTGTAAACAGACAAAAAATAACACACTCGTTGTACATTTATTAAGTGAACCCGATGATATGCACCCAACCAATGGTGCATCGGCGGTGAGAGCAGAAATTAACCTTTATACCAATCTCAGTCTTTTAAGAGTGGATTATAAAACCGGCAATTTATTGCCATGCCTGGCTAAAGACCTGCCTGTTGTATCGCCCGACGGATTGAGTTATACTTACGAGATAAAGGATAATATGACATGGGACGATAAAACACCCATTACTGCTGCAGATCTTATATTTACTACTAAAGCTAGTAAGTGCCTGTATACAAATAACCCTAGTTTTAAACCCTATTGGGATAACATCAAAGATATTGTTGTGGATGCAACCAATAAACAAAAATTCACAATAGTGATGAAACGCCCTTACATCCTGAATACCTGGTTCTGGACCGATTTCCCGATCATTCAGGAAGGATTTTATGATAAACAAAAAACACTTGCAAAATACACGGCCGAAGAGCTAACAGATTCCGTTTTCTTAAAACTAAAAACCGATGTTAAACAATGGGCCGATGAATTTAATAGTCCGAAATATTATACCGATCCTAATTTTTTAAGTGGTGCGGGTCCTTATAAGATAACTAAATGGGATAAAGGCGTAAGCATCACCCTTGAAAAGAAAAAAGATCATTGGACAGAAGGTTGTCAGGAGAACTGGTATTGCCAGGCAAACCCCGATAAGATCATTTTGAAATTGAATAGTAACAATGCCTCAGCTGTTTTGGAGTTAAAGAACGGATTGATCGACATTTCGGGAATGATCGACTATGCGTCATTCACAGAACTATCCAAAGATGAGAACTTTAAAAAAGATCATGAACTTAAACTGGCCGACACCTATAACTATACCTACGTGGCCATGAATATGAAACCTGACGGGCAAAAACATCAAAAACTATTCAATGATCTTTTGGTCAGAAAAGCAATGGCCCTGCTTACACCTTACGAGCAGATCAATAAAACGCTTTACGAAAATCATAACAAACGTATGATCGGCCCTATTTCGCCTAATAAAATTGATTTTAATACAGACTTAAAACAAATAGAGTATAATGTAGAAAAAGCCAAAGAGCTGCTAAAGCAAGCTGGCTGGGCTGATTCCGATAACGATCAGGTTTTGGACAAAATGATAGATGGTAAAAAAGTAAAATTTGAATGTGCTATTAATTTTATTTCAGGTTCAAAAGTTTGGGAAGACTTAGCAAAACAATTAGCAGAAAGCATGGCTAAAGCAAACATCTACGCAATGTTAAATCCTCAGGATTATAATGGCTTTTTTAGTGCTGTAACCGGTCACGGATTTGATATGAGTATTGGTGCCTGGCAAAGTAGTGCGCCTCCCGAAGACTATACGCAATTATGGCACTCCTCTTCCTGGACCAATAATGGATTGAACTTTACTGGATTTGGTACACCACAGTCTGATGCGCTGATCGATAGCATTAATACCAGTGTGGATGAAACAAAAAGAATTGCTTTATCCAAACGTTTTCAGAAAATGGTATACGATGAACAACCATACATTTTTTTATTTACACAAACGCGTCGCATCATAGCCAGCAAAAAATGGGATAATCTGGAATTATATACCGAGTATCCCGGCGTACTGCTCAATACCTTAAAACTAAAAGACTAATACATGTGGCGTTATGCAATAAAAAGAACACTGTGGTTCATCCCTACTCTTTTTGCAGTAACGGCCATCGGTTTTATTTTACTGGCCAATGCGCCCGGCGATCCGGTTAATATCCTTGTTTCTTCTAATAGTTCCAGTGGAAGTATAAAAACCAGTGGGGATCTGGAAATTCAAAGAACATTCTGGCGAAAAAAACTGGGATTGGATCTTCCTTTGTTTTATTTCTCCATTACAAAATTATCAGAACCTGATACCTTGTATAAGGTGTATGATGAAAAAAAATTAAAGGAAATTAAAACTAAAATTGCCCTCAATGGTAGTTACAAAAACTACATTCCAAAAATAGTATGGTATGGTTTTCAAAACCAATACCATCAATGGTTGTTTGGAGGTCCCAATTCAAAAGGCATTATTCGTGGCGACTTTGGAATCTCTTATATGAAGAAAGAACCCGTTATTTCTATTTTGAAAGACAAACTGATCTGGTCAGTATTTTTTTCTGTCGTATCTATTTTACTGGCTTATGCTATTAGCATTCCTATTGGAATGCGCATGGCTGAAAAGCCGGAAAGCAAATTCACTAAATTCACACAATTAACCTTATTCGTTTTGTATTCATTACCCTCTTTTTTTGTGGGTGTTTTACTGCTCATGTTGTTTGCTAATCCCGATGTGCTTTCTATCTTTCCTCCATCGGGTATTAAACCTATTGAAGGATATAGTGACAATGCATCATTACTTTCGAAGTTCATAGATTCTGTTCCATATATGATCCTGCCACTGATCTGTTATACGTATTCTTCGCTCGCCTTCATTTCACGCTTAACTGCTACATCCATTAACGAACAGCTGCGGCTTGATTATATTAAAACAGCTAAGGCAAAAGGTTTGCCCGATAAAAAAGTATTATGGAAACATGCGCTAAAAAACAGCGCACTTCCATTGATCACTGTTTTTTCTTCCGTCTTTCCTGCAATTATTGGAGGTTCAGTCATTATCGAAAGTATTTTCTCCATACCAGGCATGGGTTTGGAAACCGTTAAGGCCATTGTATCGCAGGATTATCCCATAGTTATCGCAGTTATTACCTTATCATCTATACTTACTATTTTTAGTTATTTGTTAGCTGATATGTTATATGCCTGGGTTGATCCGAGGATAAGAACACAATAAAATTTTGTCAGTTCGAGCGAAGTCGAGAACCAAAAGCATGAACATAAAACATACATACATATCCTTTAAAGTGCTTCTGAAGAAAAACAGGGCATTGAAAATATGTGTACGTATATTTTTCGTGTTTGTTTTGGTGGCTGCATTGGCTCCCGTTTTAGCCAACGACAGGCCATTGGTATTTAAATACAAAGGTAACTGGTTATTCCCGGCTTTTTCGTTGAAACACCAACAGATCATTTCGGGAAACGAAACCCTTAATTATAATATGGGTAATGATTGGAAATTACTGAATGCTGAATTTAAATTATTTGCTCCCTGTGCTTACTCGCCTAACACTATTGATGCCGCTAATGCACCAAGAGTAAGCCCTTTTGATCAACAAACATTTAGTTTGAATACCGAAAACATTGCTATGCCATTACAATTCAGGCATTGGCTGGGAACCACCCAAAACGGTAACGATGTATTATCGGGGATCATTCACGGCACACGCATTTCGTTAAGCGTTGGCATCTTTAGCATGTTGATAGCTTCTCTGATCGGCATTTTCTTAGGAGCCTGTGCCGGTTATTTTGAGAACAACATGATCAAAATTGGGTATATACAATTGTTGTTTTTGATGATAGGAATATTTTGTAGTTACTTTTATGTCTTTGTCATCAAAGCTGAACAACTCTCTGCCTCATTTCAGACAGGAGGATTAGTTTTATTTATCCGGCTCTTATTTAGCGGTTCTGTATTTTATTTAACCTTAACCTATTTATGGCATTGCGGATTATATATCGATCGTAAATTAAACACTTCCCATAAATTTAATTTCCCTGTAGATACTATTGTTTCAAGAGTGATAGAGGTATTGAATTCTATTCCTGCTTTATTATTGATCATTGCTATTTCTGCACTCGCCAAACCATCTTATAGTTTACTGATAGTGATCATCGGCTTTTTAAGCTGGACAACTGTTGCACGTTTAACCCGTGCCGAATATTTGAAGACCAAACAATTTGATTATGTCACTTCATCCAAAGCCATTGGCATGAGTGATCGCGGGATCATACTCAAACAAATTTTGCCTAATGTATTTCCTATTCTGTTAGTGCAAATTATTTTCGGGATGGCAGGAGCCGTTTTAATAGAAGCCTCTTTGTCTTTTATTGGTGTAGGTATTCCATCCAATACCGTAAGCTGGGGAAGTTTACTGAATGAGGCGAGGGATCATTTCTCGGCCTGGTGGCTGGTTGTTTTTCCGGGACTTTGTGTATTTGTATTGATCTTTATTTATAACCGAATAGCAACAGAGCTGTCAAAAATAAATAAGTAATATGAACAAACTCTCGGTATTATTTTCATTGTTTATTATGACCACTTGTTGTTTTGGTCAACAATCTGCTGAATACTATTTTCAAAAAGGCTATGAAAGCTATTGTTCTGAAGATTACGATGGATCTATCGAAGCGTACTCACGAGCGATAAAACTGGATTCATTAAATGCTGACTATTTTTGTAAAAGAGGCTTGGCTAAACTTGAAACTAAACAGTACGATAGTGCCATTAATGATTTTGAGAAAGCAATTGCGATCAACCCTAAAGATGCGGCCTGTTTTGCAGGAAGAGGTAAATGCGAATTCAGAAAAAAAGCCTTTGGTATGTCGTTAATGGATTTTGAACATGCCATTACACTTGAAAAAAATAACCCGGAGTATTACCGAAGCCGGGGACGTGCCAGGTATGAGTTAGAATACTATAAAGAAGCCTATTCCGACCTTAACACATGTATTCGGATAGCTCCTACAAATGCTGATTACCTTAGCGATAGAGGTATGATCAGCTATAAATTAAATATGTATAAAAGTGCTTTAAGTGATTTCACAAAAGCCATTCAATTACAGCCTCGGGATGACCAATATTATTATAACAGAGGTCTTACAAAAAATCAGATCAAAGATTACAAAAGCGCGATGGAAGATTTTACAAACGCCATTAAATTTGTTCCCGACGATGCAGAATACTATTATAACCGCGCAATTTCCAGATATAATACCAAAGACCTTTCGGGAGCATTAGCGGATTACACCGAAGCTATCAGGCTGGATTCAACAAACGACAGTTATTTTTGCGCCAGAGGCATTTTAAATCACGAGTTAAAAACATATTTTGACGCTATTTCTGATTATGATCAGGCAATTAAGCTTAACCCTACTGATGGAGATTTTTTTTATAACCGTGGGCTATCAAAACAGTATACCAATGATCACCAAAACGCTTTAGACGATTATACAAAAGCTATAGAACTTAATTCGAAAGATGCAGACTATTTTTTTAACAGAGCTTATTCGTACGAGTGTATCAAAAATTACCAACACGCCATACATGATTACACGAAAGCCATAGAACTTAACCCGAACGATGCCGGTTATTTTTACAATAGAGGCCTCACCAAAATCGAATTAAATGATTTGAATAGTGCTTATGCAGATTTCCAACAGTCTGATAAATTAGGAGATAAAGATGCAAAAATCATGTTAAAGGAAATCCGAAAGCAACTGAAAGCTATTGCACAATAACCTTTCTTGTGATCAGTTTCACCTGGGTCTTATCCTTACTCTGCAATTGAACAAAATAAACACCTTTGCTAAAAGTTGATACATCTATGTGTATTACCTTATTGAATGTAGATGTTTGAAACACTTCTTTTCCAAGCACATCAAAACACCTGATCAGCATCTCAGAATAAGAATTGTCTTTTAATGAGATCGTGATCTTATCAAAAGCAGGATTAGGATATATCGCCACATTCTCTTCATTCAATAGCTCTTCTACTCCAACCTGACTTGCATTGATGGAATTAAAAAAGGCAAGGCCACCAGCATAATTACCAAGGAAGAGATCTCTTTTACCGTCGCCGGTAATATCTTCATAAAACGGTGCACACCTTGGGCCTTCGTTGATATGAAACAAAGTTGTATCTACCCGGTTGAATGTTCCTGTTAAATTACCATCAATATTATCGTACAAAAACAGGTCGCCGCGTTCGCTGCCAATAATTAACTTGGTTGTGCCGGCATCGCTGAACATGAAAGGCATGCTAAAACCCGTTGTAGAACCAATAGAAAGATCTCTTACATCTACACCACCAAACACAGCCGTTACAAAACTAAAATTTGGAGAAGACGCGGTACCAATGTTTTTATAATAAGTTATTTTTCCGTTTGTAGATCCTAACAATAGATCCAGTGTTCCATTTTTATCTACATCGTATAATTGTGGGTACACAAAATTACTGGCAAGTATATTCTGATAATTGGCAATATGATTACCAAACACTGCAGGATTTCCCGATCCGGCTGTATTCTGGAAGTAATGTACCCTTCCATTGGTTGCTCCAATAATAAGATCCTTATCACCATCACCATCCAGATCGCCAAATGTAGGTGCCATTGAAAAAATATTATATGTAGAGAAAGCCTGGTAATCTTTAGTGATCAATGAAAAGGAAGGGCTTGAATTAGTTCCTATATTTTTATAGAAAGCGATTTTTGATTTGTTAGTATTAACTGTATAGTAACCTAAATTACCCACGATCAGATCTTTTTTTCCATCTGCATCAGCATCAAACAAAACAGGGTAAGCACCTTCACCTAACTCGATCATGTCTTCCTGCAAAAAATTCTTTTTTTGAAATACAAAATTAACAGTTGGGGTGGTTGATGCATTTTTATACAGCCATACGCTTTGCGAATTTTCGGCTCCGGAAATAGAATTTGGACTAGCCACCAGGTCTTTAAATCCATCATTATCTACATCTAAATAATACGTACAGGGAAATGAGTTAAGTTTTATGGTATTGGTAGTTCCTTTATTTGGGTAATTTGGATACAAAATAGTCGTATCTCCTATATGTGCATTTAATGAGTCGCCCTGGTTATCAACATAAGATATGGTGCTGCAGGAAATATCTCCCATGATCAGTTCTTTATCGCCATCACCATCTCTATCGAAACACATGATGCATGATCCCGAGTGCAATACCTTATTGGGATTTTGTTCCATAATAGTTTTGTACTGTTTCATAAAAGGACAATTGTTGAGCTCCACCTCGCAGTTTTCTTCCCTGATATCGCCCCAACAAAAATCAACTACATCAAATACGAGGCTATCGGCATGACCATACAATTCCTGGCTCATGTTTTTATGATGTTCGACTCTGAATCCGGTAACCGCAAAAGTTAATACATCCAGATCTCCATCATTATCCAGATCGGCAATACCGGGTAGACCAACTGTGCTCACAGGAAGATTACTTAAATTTGGCCCTGCATTGGGGTCATAATCGCTTCTTAAAAGCGATTTCGCTAAAGTAAAACTAAGATTTTGTCCAACTGAAACGTTTTTATAAACCTTGATACCGCCAATAACATAAGTAAAAATATCTGCCCGGCCATCAAAATCGTAATCATAGAATAAGGCCCAGTCGGTTACCGCAGGAAATTGTTCCTGATGTGTGAATGCATGCTTGTAAGTTGCTTGTCCTACCGATCCTACATTTAAAAAAGCCCTTAAACGCCCGCCCGAACCGCCGATCTTATCATAACCAACAATATCCATTTTTCCATCAGAGTTGAGATCGATCTGTGTGAAGGAACTAAAATTAATACCTCCTGCCCAGGGCATCAATAAACGCGTACCCGATTCATAAACCGGGATCGTATCCCTGTAAATGGTTTGAGCATTGGAAAGCCCAATACATATAGAAAAAAGAAGGATAAATTTTACACGGGTCATAGTAATAGCAAAAATACGAAAATAAAACTGAAAATAAATTGCTAACTACTTAATTATCAGCATTAAATTAATTTGCATTATATATGCCATAAACTTATATTTGCACCCTTAATTTTATCGATATAAACCAATTTTATGCAAAACAAAGGTGCCATTAAAATTTTCGCTATACTTTTAGCGCTTGCCTGTATTTTTTATTTATCATTTACCTGGGTTACCCGTGGTGTTGAAACTGAAGCAAAAGAATACGCTGAAGGGATCACCACATCGGCCGGAGTTCAGGCAACTGCTCAAAAATATGCTAACGGAGACGCTACAAAACAATTGTTTTATGTAGATTCTTTAAAAGAAAAATTAGTAGACAGATACCTGGATTCTTTAAAGAACCAGCCTGTATACGATCTGATCGTAGCAAGCTACACTTACGAAGAGTGTAAAAAACGTGAGATCAACTTAGGTCTGGATCTACGTGGTGGTATGAACGTAACCCTGGAGATCTCGGTTGCTGATATCGTTAAAAATTTATCGAACGGTAATCCTGACGCGGCTTTCAACAAAGCCATCAATGAGGCTCAAGCTAATTTAGGTATTGGTAACAACGATCCTTTCTTAACTTTATTTGCCAGAAAATATAAAGAAATTGCTCCCAGCGGTCAGTTAGCGCCTTTGTTCCAAACGATCGAATTAAGAGGTAAAATAGCTTATAATGCTACTAATGACGAAGTGATCAAATTTTTGAACGAAAAAGTTGAAGAATCAATCTCTAATTCAGAAAAAACGTTCCGTTCCCGTATCGACCGTTTTGGTGTAGCACAACCAAATATTCAAAAATTAGGTAACAGCGGACGTATCTTAGTTGAATTACCTGGTGTAAAAGACAAAGAGCGTGTTCGTGAATTATTACAAGGAACTGCAAACTTAGAGTTCTGGGAAACTTATGATAATACAGAGTTAGGTAACTTATTAATTGGTGCTAACGATAAATTATCAAAAGCATTATACCCTGATTTTAACTTAAAGAGTGATACTACAAAAACAGCAACCGATACTTCTAAAGTAGCTGCAATAACTCCTTCAGTAGCACCTTCTGACTCAACTAAAGCTTCTGATACTACTGCAACGGCTGCTGTAAAAACTAATACAGCTGTACCAACTGCTTTAGATTCATTTAATATGCGTTTCCCTTTAATTTATGTTGGTAACGTTCCTTCTCCATTAAAAGCTAACGTGTCTTTCAATCAGCAAACTAATCAACCTGAGCAATTCTTACCTGGTCCGGTAATTGGTCGTGCATACAGTAAAGAAGATACAGCAAAAGCTAATGTTTTATTAAAGAACCCTGTATTGAAATCTTACTTACCAAATAAATTGAAATTTATGTGGGGAGCAAAACCTGAAGAAGTGAAAAACGAATCAGGTGAAGTGGTTGGTGTTTATTACGAATTATATGCTATCAAAATTACAGACAGAAGCGGTAAAGCTGCCATGTATGGTGATATCATTACTGATGCCCGTAAAGATTTTGATGCTCAAAGCGGTGGTCACCCATACATTAGTATGACCATGACCGGTGAAGCAGCAACCAAATGGGCTAAATTAACTAAAGACAATTCTCCTCAAGGAGATAAAAAAGGTCGTTCTATTGCTGTAGTTATGGATAACATGGTTTATTCGGCTCCAACAGTTAACGGCGAGATCAAAGGTGGTCAATCTCAAATTACTGGTAACTTTACTGTAGAAGAAGCAGAAACGTTAGCAGCAGTATTAAGCGCAGGTAAATTACCTGCACCGGCCCGTATTGTTGAAGAAAGTGTTGTTGGTCCTACTTTAGGTCAGGAAGCTATTGACTCTGGTTTAATGTCAACAATCATTGCTTTGATCGTGATCTTGATCTTCATGTTCATGTATTATAATAAAGCAGGTATGGTTGCCAACGTTGCGTTGATTGCCAACATGTTCTTTATTATGGGTATTCTCGCCTCCATGAATGCGGTGTTAACGTTACCGGGTATTGCCGGTATCGTATTAACCATTGGTTTAGCGGTGGATGCCAACATCCTTATCTTTGAGCGTATCCGTGAGGAATTAGCTCTTGGTAAATCGTCTTCACAAGCTATCAAAGAAGGTTTTAAACATGCAATGAGCTCTATTATTGACTCTAACGTTACCTTAGCAATCTTAGCGATCATCTTAATGGTATTTGGTTCAGGACCTGTACAAGGATTTGCAACTACCTTATTAATTGGTATCGGAGCGTCATTATTCTCAGCTATTTTAATTACGCGTGTAATTTTCGACTGGATGTTAAGCCGCAAAATGGAAATTCCTTTTGATAATGCTGCTACAAGAAACTCATTCAAAAATGTGGCCTTCAACTTTGTGGGACGCAGAAAAGTGTATTATGCAATTTCTACGGTTATTATCGTATTAGGTATAGCAATGTATTTTGCTCACGGTGGTTTAAAATTAGGTGTTGACTTTAAAGGTGGTCGTACTTACCAGGTTCGTTTTGATCAGGAAATGAATACGGAAGACGTGAAAAAATCTTTAAAAGATGCATTTAAGGATGCTTCTTTAGAAGTGAAAACAGTTGGTGGAAATAACCAAATGAAGATCACAACTTCTTACCGTGTAACTGATAATTCACCAACCGTTGATACAGAAGTAGAAAAAGCATTAAATGATGGCTTAAATACTTTAAAAGCTAAACATGAATTAGTGAGTCAGCAAAAAGTAGGACCTACTATTGCAACTGATATTTTATATGGTGCTTATGCTGCTATCTTATTCTCTTGCTTAGTGATGTTCATCTACATCGTTGTGCGATTCAAAAAATGGCAATATGGTTTAGGCGCGGTTGTGGCTTTATTCCATGACGTGTTAGTTGTATTATCATTCTATACGATCCTTGATGGTATTGTTCCTTTCTCTTTAGAGATCGGTCAGGATTTCATCGCCGCTATCTTAACGGTTATGGGTTACACCATGACAGAAACGGTGGTTGTGTTTGACAGGATCCGTGAGCGTTTGGCTGAGAACGAAAAAGCTGACTCTACAGCTGAAGAACGTAATACATTAATCAACTACGCATTGAACAGTACATTAAGTCGTACGATCTTAACGTCGTTAACTGTATTCTTCGTATTATTAGTGATCTTTATCTTTGGTGGAGAAAGCATCAGAGGATTTATCTTCGCCTTATTAATTGGTCGTATCATTGGTACATACTCTTCATTATGTATCTCAACACCAATTGTTGTTGACTTTGATAAAAAGAAATAAATAAAATAGCAATTATTGAAGCGCCTCTGCTAAAACAGCAGGGGCGTTTTTATTTAAATTTTGTAATCTGACTAATTTAGTTAAATTTGAAAAGCCTGATCAGATCAGGAATACTAAAAAGGAACTCCGTACTCATTTAATGAACTCAATAACCACACGCACTGCCATTGTCACGATCTTTAAGGAGAACTTTGTGAGAATGAACATGCTTGAGAATGTTATACTGGAGTTGAAAGACATGATGGATAATCATGATGCAGAAAATGAGATAACAGGTGGCAAGCCACATGTCATATTGATCAATACCCGCTTAAATTCGATGAGTTCGGATGAAGCCCGGAAATTTTCTTCGGGTGACATCCCAAAAAAATACAGGGTGGCTGTAGCCATTTTATTTGAGGGCTTACCCGGACGAATTGGTGCTAATTCATTGATCAAAAATTACCAGCCAAAAGTACCAACCCAAACTTTTGATAATGAACAAAAGGCTATAGAATGGCTGGAAAACATGTTGGAGAAAAATTCCCAATAAATTTTAAAACAGGCTAATTAATATTCCAAGTTAATAACAGTTTCCGAAAAATCTGATTTTCATTCGTACCTTTGAGTATAATGATCTTAGAACGTTTATCACTCATCAATTTTAAAAATTACGACGAAGCTCAGCTTGAGTTTTGCCCTAAATTTAATTGCTTTGTAGGAAATAACGGCATGGGCAAAACCAACTTATTGGACGCAATTCATTACATCTCATTTTGCAAAAGTTTTTTCAATGCCGTTGATAGTCAGAACATCAAACATGAGTTGCCTTTTTTTGCTATTCAATCCTGGATCAACAAAAATGGTGAAACACATGAGATCTATTGTGGTGTAAAACGTGGCCACAAAAAACAATTCAAACATAATAAAAAAGAATACGACCGTTTATCAGAACACATTGGATTGTATCCTTTGGTAATGATATCGCCTTCCGATATTGAATTGATCTGGGATGGCAGCGAAGTAAGGCGTAAGTTCGTGGACAGTATTATTTCTCAATACGATAAAGTGTATTTAGAGAAACTGATCGCATACAACCATGTGTTGCAGCAGCGTAATGCGTTGTTAAAACAATTTCATGAAAGTAAAACCTTTGATAGTATGAGTCTTGAGATCTGGGATGACCAGTTGATTATACACGGCGAAGAGATCATTAAAATGCGAACGCACTTTTTACAGGAATTCATTCCTTTGTTCACTAAGAATTATCAATTTATTAGTGGAAGTAACGAGCCTGTAAGCCTGGAGTATGAATCTTCCATCAAAGACCTTTCATACAAAACCGTATTAATGGCAAGCCTGGCAAGAGACAGGGCCGTTCACCATACAACAGCCGGGCCGCACCGTGACGATCTCGAATTTAAGTTAATGGGGAATAGTCTGAAAAAATTTGCGTCACAGGGGCAACAAAAATCTTATTTGCTTGCTCTAAAATTAGCACAGTTCGAATTCATTAAAGAAAAAAAAGATACCAAACCTTTATTGTTGCTGGATGACATTTATGATAAGCTGGATGAAACGCGTTTCAAAAAATTAATTGAGTTGGTAAGCGGTGATGATTTTGGTCAGGTTTTTATAACAGATACGCATCCGGGAAGAATACAGGAACTATTTGAACAAAATAATTCAGAACATATTATTTACGAGGTAGATAATGGTATAATTAATAAACATGGCTAAGAATAATAATCTCATAAAACTGGGCGATGCCATCTCACAGATCTTCAAAGAAGAGAAACTGGATGAAAAGTACAGTATATTTGCTATCAGGAATGGGTGGGAAGGGATTGTTGGAAAAACCGTAGCAAAACATACCACGCAAATAAACTATGCTCAGGGCATTTTGTTTGTATCCATAGATTCGGCTATTGTGAGGAATGAAACAGCTTATGTAAAGGAAACGATCATCGAAGGCGTTAACAAATTTGTAGGGAAAAGATTGATTAAAGAGTTAGTATTAAAATAAAAGAAAGAAAGATTTAAGAGACTGAAGGGACTAAGCGATAAATTTTTGTCAGTTCGGGCGAAGTAGAGAACAAATAAATAATATGAAAGCATTTAATGTACCGGAGTTTTACAGAAGCCCGATCATCAGCAAAATAAAACAATACCGTAAGTTGCAGGATCCCCGCAAAAGGGATAACTCACCTACTCTATTGGATTTTGGGCCAGTTCAGTTCTTAATTGCACGTCATTTTGGTTTTTGTTACGGTGTTGAAAATGCTATTGAGATCTCGTTTAAAGCATTAGATGAAAATCCGGGTAAACGTATTTTTTTGTTAAGTCAAATGATCCATAACCCGGATGTGAATAATGACCTTACAGAAAGAGGTGTTCAGTTCTTACAGGATACCAACGGCAAGCAGTTAATTCCTTTTGATACTATAACACCGGATGATGTGGTGATCATTCCTGCCTTTGGTGCGCCTTTAGATATTATTGAACTACTTGAATCCAAGCAGATAAAAACAGAGGCTTATAATACTACTTGTCCGTTTGTAGAACGTGTCTGGAAAAAATCAGAAAGTATTGGAAAAGATAATTATACCATCATTATTCATGGTAAACATAACCATGAGGAAACCCGCTCTACATTCTCAAGAAGTGACAAGCACAACAAAGCTATTATTGTGCGTGACATCGAAGAATCGAGATTACTGGCAGAGTATATTTTAGGTAACAAATCAAAAGAACAGTTTGCTATTGATTTTAAAGATCGCTATTCAGAAAATCTTGACATTGAAAAAGATCTGCAGCGCGTAGGTGTGATTAACCAAACAACAATGCTGGCCAGCGAAACCCAGGCCATTGCCGATTACTTTAAAAATGTAATGATCACTAAATACGGTTCAGAAAATATTACAGATCATTTTGCCGATACACGCGACACCTTGTGTTACGCAACCAACGAAAACCAGGATGCGACTTATGGTTTGTTGGAAACAGAAGCTGATCTGGCAATTGTAGTTGGCGGTTATAATAGTAGTAACACATCGCATTTGGTTGAATTGTGCGAACGTAAATTTCATACGTATTTTATTTCTTCCGAAAAAGAGATCCTGGATAAAAATATTATTCAGCATTTTGATTACCCTAACAAAAAGCACTTAACCACTGATCATTTTTTACCAGATAAAACACCGGTACGCATTATTTTAACCAGTGGTGCTTCGTGCCCCGATTCGGTTATAGAAGGTGTGATCAATAAAATAAATAGTTTTTACTCAGATATAAAGCCTGTGGCAGAAGCCATTAAACACTTATCCAACTAATATGAACTTAAATTTAACCAAACCACTTGCTTTTTTTGATCTGGAAACAACAGGCATCAATGTTGGCAGCGATAGAATTGTAGAGATCTCTATTGTTCGCGTTAATATTGATAACACAACAGACATACTGACGAAAAAAGTAAATCCAACCATTCCCATCCCTGAATCCAGTTCAAAGATCCATGGTATTTACGATAAAGATATAGCCGATTGTCAAACCTTTAAAGAACTGGCTGCACAACTATCCCAATTTTTAACCAACTGCGACCTGGCAGGATTTAATTCCAATAAATTTGATGTACCGGTTTTAGTAGAAGAATTCTTACGTGCAGATATTGATTTTGATCTGAAGAACCGAAAGCTGATTGACGTACAAAATATTTTCCACATTATGGAACCCCGTAACTTATCAGCTGCATATAAATTTTATTGCGAAAAGCCACTGATAAACGCGCATTCGGCAGAAGCTGACACCATTGCTACTTATGAGATCTTTAAAGCGCAGTTAGCTCGTTATGAGAATACTGAGGTAGAAGACGATAAAGGAAACAAGACCAAGCCGGTTAAGAACGATATGGCAGCATTGAGCACGTTAACTACACGCACCAGAAATGCCGATCTGGCAGGAAGAATTGTATTTAACGAAAAAGGAGAAGAGGTATTTAGTTTTGGAAAACATAAAGATAAAACAGTGAAGGAGGTTTTTACAAAAGAACCTTCATACTATAGCTGGATGATGCAGGGCGATTTTCCTTTGTACACAAAAAAAATTATCACTCAGATCCGTTTGAGTATGAAATAACAAGATGCACGAATTAGAACCTTTTTATAACTGGCAACATTTGTACATCGCTTCTGAAGATGAAGATTCGCCATTTTATGGCGCTGAATACAGCGAGTTTACCTTTACCAATACAGTTTACAATTACTATATCCATCCACAATGGGACGATATGGGAAGCGAGACGCTTTACCTGAAAATATTGTTCGTTGATTATGATGAAAAATATGCTATTATTGAACTGATAGGCGAATGGAACGATGCAATCAACAACGATATTATGTTACTAAAACGGGATATCATTGATGAACTGGCTTATCATAAAATAAATAAATACATCCTTATCGGTGAAAACGTATTAAATTTTCATCACTCTGATGATTCTTATTATGAGGAATGGTTTGAAGATGTGCAACCTGATGGCTGGATCGCATTCATCAATTTCAGGGATCATGTATTGAAAGAGTTTAAACAGGCAAGCCTTGATTACTATTTTTTAACAGGTGGCGAACTCAATGACTTTGAGTGGCGTAAATTTTCTCCCGGACAGGTATTTGGTAATATCTCCAAGATCATTTCTAAAAGACTGGAGTAACCTTTCGTCATTGCGAACGCAGTAAAGCAATGACGAATATTTTTAAACCAAACTTTATAACATTTGTTAATACATATAATGCAAAAAACAGCATTCAAACTATTATATTTGATACTCTCTAATCATTAAATTTTGGCTACTCAAAAAGATATAACAATCCTCGATCCTAAAGAATTTATTATTATTAAAGGTGCCCGCATGCATAACCTGAAAGGCATTGATGTAGCGCTTCCGCGTAATAAATTTATTGTGATCACAGGCTTATCGGGTTCCGGAAAATCATCTCTGGCTTTCGATACTTTATATGCCGAAGGACAGCGCCGTTATGTAGAAAGCTTATCAGCCTATGCACGCCAGTTCTTAGGACGTTTAGAAAAACCAAAAGTAGATTATATCAAAGGAATTTCTCCGGCTATTGCAATTGAACAAAAAGTGATTTCACGTAACCCGCGAAGCACCGTTGGAACTATTACCGAAATTTACGATTATCTGAAACTGTTATACGCACGCGTTGGAAAGACATATAGTCCCATCTCCGGTAAAATAGTAAAACGCGATACGGTAACCGATGTGGTAGATTTTGTAAATACATTACCTAACGAAACCAAATGTTTGATTCTTTCTAAATTAATTGTTCCAAAAGACAGAGACCTGGCAAAACACCTTGAATTATTGAATCAACAAGGTTTTGCAAGAGTTTTAGTAAATGAACAGATCATTAAGATAAGTGATTTTGACGCTAAAAAATCAAAGAAAACAGACGTCATTTTTTTACTGGTAGATAGGATTGTTGTTGATATTACCGATGAAGATTTTCAGAACCGCGTGGCAGATAGCGTTCAAACAGCTTTCCAGGAAGGTAATGGCGAGTGCGATGTGTTTATTGAAAAGGAGAACGGGAAATACAATCAACATCATTTCTCTAATTTATTTGAAGCTGATGGGATCACATTTGAAGAACCCGACATGAACTTCTTCAGCTTCAATAACCCAATTGGTGCCTGCAAAACCTGCGAAGGTTTTGGAAGTATCATCGGTATCGATCCTGATCTGGTAATTCCAAATAAAAGTATTTCGGTTTACGATAGTGCCATAGCCTGCTGGAATGGTGAAACGATGTCGTATTACAAAAACCAGTTAGTTAAAAGTGCTCACAAATTCGATTTTCCTATTCATAAGCCTATTGTTCAATTAACCAAAGCTCAATACGAATTATTATGGACAGGGAATCAGCATTTTGAAGGTATCAATGCCTTCTTTAAAATGCTGGAGAAAGAAAGTTATAAAATTCAATACCGTGTGATGCTGGCCCGTTATCGTGGTAAAACGGTTTGTCCGGATTGCCAGGGAACACGCTTACGAAAAGATGCCAATTACGTAAAGGTTGGCGACAAAGGCATTTCCGAATTGGTTCTGTTACCTGTATCAGATATTGCTGTTTTCTTTAAAAAATTAAAATTAAACGAACACGATACTTCTATTGCTAAACGTTTATTACTTGAAATTAATAGTCGCTTACAATTTTTACTGGACGTTGGGTTAGGTTATTTAAGCCTTAACCGTGTTGCCAATACCTTAAGTGGTGGCGAGAGTCAGCGTATAAACTTAGCAACTTCTTTAGGAAGCAGCCTGGTTGGAAGTTTATACATTTTAGATGAACCCAGCATTGGTTTACACTCAAGAGATACCGAACGTCTGATCGGAGTTTTAAGGTCATTAAAAGCACAAGGAAATACAGTGATCGTTGTGGAGCATGATGAAGACATTATGCAGGCTGCAGATCAGTTAATTGATATTGGACCCGAAGCTGGAACCAATGGCGGTGAGTTGGTGTTTCAGGGAAACCAAAAAGAACTATTAAAAGACTCCAAAAGTTTTACGGCAAAATATTTGACCAATAAATTAAGGATCGAAGTTCCAAAAACACGTCGCAAATGGAAAGAGTTCATTGAGATACATAATGCCACCGAAAACAACTTAAAAGATATTTCGGTAAAATTTCCTTTAAATACATTGTGCTGTGTAACAGGTGTGAGTGGTTCGGGTAAATCAACGCTTGTAAAAAAAGTATTGTACCCTAATGTCAAAAAACATTTGGACGGCTATTTTGCCAATAACAAGAGCGATAGGATCTCAGGAAGTTTAAAGCAAATTCAGCATGTAGAATTTATAGATCAAAATCCGATCGGTAAATCATCCCGCAGTAACCCGGTTACATATACCAAAGCTTATGATGAGATCAGAAATTTATTTTCGGAACAAAGCTTAGCTAAGGTTCGCAATTACAAACCCTCTCATTTTTCGTTCAACGTAGATGGAGGACGCTGTGAGGTATGTGAAGGAGAAGGAACTATAACGGTGGAAATGCAGTTCATGGCCAATATTGAGCTGCCATGTGAAGCTTGCGCAGGGAAACGCTTTAAAGCGGAAACACTGGAGATCTTATACAAAGGAAAATCCATTTCTGATGTGTTGGAAATGACCATTGATGATGCAGTTGTTTATTTTAGCCAGGATAATACCGACCGGATCTGCAAACGTATTATTGAACGCTTAAAACCATTACAGGAAGTTGGATTAGGTTATGTTCAACTGGGTCAATCATCCAGTACTTTAAGTGGTGGAGAAGCTCAACGCATCAAATTAGCTACTTTTTTGATCGGTGGAAGTTCTACAACACAAACCTTGTTTATTTTTGATGAGCCAACCACCGGATTACATTTTCATGATGTTGCCAAACTATTAAGATCATTCCAGGCATTGATAGAAAGAGGCCATTCCATTATTGTGATCGAACACAATATTGATGTTATTAAGTGTGCAGATTGGGTGATAGATATCGGTCCTGAAGGTGGAGAAGAAGGTGGAACTATAGTTGCCCAGGGAACGCCCGAAGACGTTTCAAAAAGTAAAGCCAGTTATACGGCTAAGTATTTGAAGGAAAAACTCTCACGTTGACATAGTTTCCTAAATCAAGTTTAGGAAAATTGGCAGGATTTTAGCTATAATCAGCTCCATAAAATGAATGGCCGTTTCAGGAGCTTAATTGGTCGAAATAAAGAACACTAATTTTCTATAATAATGTAATTTAGTATAAATAAAATCTAATGTAATGAATCTATTTTTACCCGCTAAACCTCTAAACCTGTCTATTAAAATTCTTTCTTTTATATGCATGGTGTTTCTCACAAAACCCACCGTATATGCTCAAGCCGGAACTCTTGACCCTACTTTTACTCCGGGCACAGCAGCCAGCAACAGATTATCCAACATTGTTTTTCAAAGTGATGGGAAACCAATAATTATCGGTGATTTCACCAGCTACAACGGAACTTCAAGAAACAGAATCGCCAGATTAAATACCAACGGAACAATTGATCCGACCTTTAATGTAGGTACCGGGTTTAATGCTTCGCCGGTGGGTTTGGCCATTCAAAGCGATGGTAAAATACTTTGCGGGGGAAATTTTACATCCTACAACAGTGTTCCTATAGCACGAATTGTTAGGATCAATTCAGATGGGACACGGGACACGACTTTTACTCCTGGTACCGGAGCTAATGGATTTGTATATTCAATCGGGCTTCAAAGCAATGGAAAGATAGTTATTTGCGGTGCATTTACTACGTATAATGGTGTTGCAGCGAATGGGGTAGCTTTATTAAATACTGACGGCACGCTGGATGCTACCTTTAATACCAATACAGGAACCGGATTTAATATTTATTCTTATCATCTAACTGTACAAAGCGACGATAAAATTATTATAGGTGGCAATTTCGGAACTTTTAATGGGGTTGCCCGAAATAAAATTGCCAGGCTAAATGCCGATGGAACCCTGGATGCTACGTTTGTTGTTGGCTCTGGAGCTAACAGTTTGGTATACGCTACTGCCATTCAACCGGATGGCAAAATTTTAATAGGAGGCAATTTTTCTTCGTACAACGGTACACCCAGAACAAGACTCGCACGTTTAAATTCTAATGGATCTATTGATCCAACTTTTTCTTTTACAGGTACGGGCATCAACAACATTGTTTTTGCTATTAGCCTGACAAGTGATAGTAAAGTAATTATCGGTGGACAATTTACAGCATATAATGGCATTAGCAGAGCCAGAATTGCCTGTTTAAATACCGATGGAAGCTTAAATACAACGTTTGTTCCTTTGTGGGGAGCAAATAATATTGTTTATACCACGGCTATACAAAATGACCAGAATATTTTAATTGGCGGCACTTTTACCTTGTATGACAGTACATCGGCGAATAGAATAGCAAGATTGAAAGCAGTTTGTTTAAATGCCTCTGCACCAACCGTAAGTGCTTCAACCTCATCGGTGTGTGCCGGCCAGAGTACCACATTATCGATCTCATCCGGAACATTAAATGATGCATCGAACTGGCAATGGTACTCCTCAAGTTGTGCCGGAATTGCCGAAGGTGCTGGAACCAGCATAGTAGTTTCGCCAACCACAACAACCGTGTATTATGTAAGAGGAGAAGGTGCTTGTACAACGCCTACAGCATGTACAAGCATTACTATAACTGTTAATTCTTTACCTACGCCAACTATAACAGGAGGCACAGGCATCTGCAACGGCGCTCCGGTGACACTAAATGCCGGTTCTTTTACGTCTTATCTGTGGAGCACAGGAGCAACGTCATCCACTATTACAACCTCTACTCCCGGACAATACTCTGTTACAGTAACCGACATTAATGGATGTTCTGCTTCCACTTCTATATCGATTTCTTCAAATAACAACTCAATCATACCTGGTCCCGGTGGTGTTGGGAGTAGTGTAAATACCGAACTATGGTTAGACGCTTCCAGCTTAGCCTTAACCAATGGCTCAGCTGTTCAAACCTGGACTGACCGTTCGGGCAATACAAAAAACGCTACACAAGCAACATTAATTAACAGACCCGCATTTTTAACCAATCAATTAAACAATTTGCCTGTAATAGATTTTGATGGTACTAATGATTATGTTACTACGCCTGCTATTCCTGATGTGAATACTGCAAATTTATCATGGTTTGTAGTTGCCGCTGCTGACAACAATACGCATACAGGCATGATTATAAACTCAAAATATACATCAGGTGCAGGAACAAAAGGTTCTGCATCTTTATGGGGTACTTTAATTTCATCAACCGGAACTTATGGATCTTTTACAAGGAACTCTGCCGGCACATATATAGATATTCCACACGCTTATGCTCCAAACTACCGTATATTATCTAACGTATGGAATGGTAATACAGATATTATAAATGGTTACAGGGACGGAGTTTTAACTTCAGCTAAAACAGGAGCAGATGCAACTCCTGTAACCAATAATTATTTAAGATTAGGTGCAAATTCATCAGGAGCTACCAGCCCTTTTAATGGTAAAATTGCAGAAGCCATTGTATTTTCAACAACTTTAAATGAAGCAGAACGGATTATTGTTGAAAATTATTTAGCTACAAAATATAATCTGACTACTGCATTAGATATATATGGGTTTGAAAGCACACATAGCTTTGAGGCAGCAGGTATTGGTCAAAGATTAGGTTCCAGCCAGGTTTCTTCAAAAGGCAATATTGTGGAAATGAGCCAGCCTTCAGCTCTTTCAAATGATGATTTTTTAATGTGGGCTCATAACAATGCCAGCACTTCATCTAACAATACTGATGTGCCTGTAGCTTACGGTGTTTCAGGCAAACGTATGCAACGTACATGGCGCGTAGATAAAACAAATGACGTGGGAACGGTAACCTTGAAATTCTATTTAAGTGGTATTGCCTCAGGAGGCTCTTCCAATTTGGAATTATTAATTGATAATGACGGAACATTTACAGATGCCAGCAGAATTACATCAGGTTTCAACTATGATAATGTTTGCCAGGTAGCCACATTTACTAACGTAAATTTTTCTGACGGCCAATATTTCACCATTGGAACTCCTGATGGTACAGCATTATTGAGAACTGCGAACGACGAAGGAGGTCTTGAAATTTTGACAGCTAAAGAAAACGAAATAACCGTTTACCCGAATCCAAATAATGGAGAATTTAATTTATTTATCAATGAAATCAGCGAAGATATGGTTGTTGAAGTATATAATTCAGTTGGCCAGGTCGTTTTAAAGCAAAACATCGATCAAAATCAAACGGTTTTGAATATCAATGGCGAAACTTCAGGCATCTATTTCATTAAGATCAGTGGAAATAATGCAACCGGTTTAATGACGAAGATCATTAAACAATAATTTTTAAAAACTAAGTTTCAAAAAGAGGTTATCAGTACATGGTGGCCTCTTTTTGTTTTTATTAAAAACCTATTAACAACCCTTTCTCATTCTTTAAATTATTGCGACCTTTGGTTTTTAGGAAAACCTTTCTAAAAATCTATGCAACTAAAATATAAAACCAAGCCTAAAGCCATTCTTTTATTAGAGGACGGAAAAATTTTTGAAGGAAAAGCAGCCGGAAAAATAGGTACTACAACCGGAGAAATTTGTTTCAATACCGGAATGAGCGGTTATCAGGAGATCTTTACTGATCCTTCATACTACGGGCAAATTATCGTGATGAATAACGTTCACATTGGTAATTATGGCGTTGAGGAAAGCGAAGTAGAAAGCGAAGGTATCAAGATCTCGGGCATGATCTGCAAAAAATTCAATGATGGTTTTTCACGCAAACGCGGTACTCAATCTTTACAGGATTATTTTGAAAATGATGGTGTAGTTGCGATCAGCGACGTAGATACAAGAGCAATTGTACGTTACATAAGAGATAAAGGTGCTATGAACTGCATCATTTCTTCCGACAATGCTGATATTGATGCTTTAAAAGCATTATTGGCCAAAGTACCAAAAATGGAAGGTTTGGAACTATCATCAAAAGTGGCTACAACCAAAGCATACGAAACCGGCGACCAAAAAGCAGCCTATAAAGTAGCGGTGATCGATTTTGGAACAAAGAAAAACATCCTGCGTTCTTTAACTGAAAGAGACTGTTTCTTAAAAGTGTTTCCAATGAAATCAAGCTTAAAGGAGATCATGGATTTTAACCCGGATGGTATCATGCTAAGTAATGGTCCCGGCGATCCGGGAGTAATGAAAGATGAGATCACATTGGTTAAGAGTTTGGTAGATACAGGAAAACCGGTTTTCGGGATTTGTTTAGGACATCAGTTATTGGCCGAATCACAAGGGGTTTCGACCTATAAAATGCATGCAGGACACAGAGGCATCAATCACCCTGTTAAAAATATCATTTCAGGAAAAAGCGAGATCACTTCCCAAAATCATGGTTTTACTGTGAATGTAGATGATATAGCTAAAAACACAAATATCGAGATCACTCACATAAACCTGAATGATAATACCATTGAGGGAATACGTTTAAAGAACAAACCTGCATTTTCGGTGCAATATCATCCGGAGGCTTGTCCCGGACCATTTGACGCGCGTTATTTATTTGATGAATTCGTAGCAAATATGAAGGCTGCAAAAAAATAAAGTTTAATTAATTACAAGACCATGGTAGCAACAAAAACTCTCAGAACTTGTAAAAAAGGGCATCAATACTATAAAAGTAGCGACTGCCCTACCTGCCCCATTTGTGAAGAAGAACGTAAACCTGAAAATAATTTTCTTGCTACACTTTCTGCTCCTGCCAGACGTGCACTGGAAAGTGCAGGCATAACTACACTAAAAAAACTCGCCAAATATAGCGAAGCTGATATACTTAAACTGCATGGAATGGGTCCCGGCTCTATTCCTAAGCTTAAAACCGCTCTGAAAACAGCCGGCTTGTCATTTAAATTCTGATTTTTAGGCTTTTTTGTTACCTTTGCGCCATGTCAAATTTAGTAGCTATTGTTGGTCGCCCAAATGTGGGGAAATCAACCCTTTTTAACAGATTAACCGAGTCGCGTGAAGCCATTGTAGATGATGAACCGGGAGTAACGCGTGATAGACATTACGGTAAATCAAACTGGAATGGTGTAGAGTTTTCGGTAGTTGATACAGGAGGTTATATTAAAGGCAGCGACGATATTTTTGAAGAAGAGATCCGTAAACAGGTTCAGATAGCTGTTGATGAAAGTACCAGCATTATTTTTATGGTGGATGTAACCGATGGAGTTACACAATTTGATAAAGATGTAGCAAATATCGTTCGTCGCAGTAAAAAACCGGTTCTGTTAGTAGTTAATAAAGTAGATAACAGCGAGCGTAATTCGTATGCTGCTGAGTTTTATAGCCTTGGTTTAGGCGATCCTTATTGTGTTTCTTCTAATAGCGGAATGGGAACAGGTGATCTGATGGATGCGGTGATCAAAACATTTCCTGAAGATACAGGCGCGATCGAAGGAAGTGACCTTCCAAAAATTGCCATTGTTGGAAGACCAAATGTTGGAAAATCATCTTTAACTAATGCCTTATTAGGTGAAGAAAGAAATATTGTAACTGCCATTGCAGGTACAACCAGAGATACCATTCACACACGTTACAATAAATTCGGACACGATTTTTTATTGATCGATACAGCCGGAATGCGTAAGAAAGCTAAAGTGCATGAAGATATTGAGTTTTATAGTGTGATGCGTACCATCAAAGCTATCGAAACATCTGATGTGTGTGTATTGATGCTGGATGCTACATTGGGTATCGAATCTCAGGATCTGAACATCATTCACCTGATCGTAAAAAACCATAAAGGAATTGTTATTGTTGTGAATAAATGGGACTTGGTTGAAGAAAAGAATACCATGACCACCAAATATTTTGAAGAGCAGATCAGAATAAGTATGATGCCTTTCAAAGATGTGCCAATTATTTTCACCTCTGTTACCGAGAAACAACGTATCATGAAAGTAATTGATACTGCTATGGAAGTTTATCAAAACAGAACTACCAAGATCCCTACCAGTAAATTAAATGAATACTTCTTACCACTGATCGAAAACTTCCCACCACCGGCAGTAAAAGGAAAGATCGTGAAAATAAAATACGTTACTCAGATCAAAGATACCTGTGCTTTTGTGTTCTTCTGTAATTCGCCTCAATATTTAACAGATGCCTACAAGCGATTTTTGGAAAACAAGTTTCGCGAACATTATAACTTCACAGGTGTTCCGGTTTCTTTTTATTTCAGAGCAAAAAGTTAGTTTTTTATGATCAGATCTATTGTTTTATACCTGGCTTTTTTAAGTTTACTAACAACCAATTCTTTTGCGCAGGATCTAAACTGTGTTATCAAAGATAAAGATCAAAAAGGCGTACCGTATGTAAACGTTGGCATTCCTGCCAAAGCCTTTGGTATTGTTACAGATGATCTGGGTAATTTCAAATTCAGGATCACTTCCGAAAAAGAAACGGATACTTTACAGATCACCTCCATTGGTTACTATCCTTTAGTAATGAGTGTGAGCGACCTTAAAAAAACATGCCTTGCAAATTTACCTATCATTGTTACTGAAGCTGTGTATGAATTAGCAACAACTACTGTACGACCAAATGAATACGAAACAAAAGTATTAGGTACCACAAACGTTGCTGATCTGGAGTGTGTTGAATTAAGCGGGTTAAAACAAAAAGATACAGCATCTGTTAGAAAATACAAAGAAAAGGGCATTAGTGAAAAATCAGCCGGCATTGAAGTAGGTAATAAAATTTCCATCAAAAAAGGGCAGCAAACTTTTATTGATAAAATTCAATTCAAAACCTGCTTAGGTGCAAATGATACTGCCATTTACCGTATCAACATTTATTCGGAAGGCAAAACCGTAAAGCGCGTACTGACTCCTATTGGCATGGTAAAATTAGTGAATTCGAACAACGAGCTAAAAGAACCGATCATTGTAAAAACAATTGGTAAAAACGAAGTGCATGATATTGATGTATCGAAACAAAATATACAGGTAACTGATGATTTCATTATTGCTTTGGAATGCATATATGCATCTAACTCGCAAATGAACATTGGCGCAAAACCCGCTATGTTTGGCTCTACAGATCTACTGATTCGTGAAAGCATCGTAGATGAATGGATAAAGATCCCTTTGATCAATCTTACTTTTATTTCGGCAACAGTTACCTACAAAAAGAAAGGTAAAAAATAGGTTCACATTTACTTCGTATCTTTTAAGACTCAAATAAGTTATAGTTGTAAACCACTAAACTTATGAATCATGAGATCCATCAAAATTCTTTTATTTGTCATTACACTAATAGCAAATAATTTAAAAGCTCAGGACACTTTTCACCCGGGACCATACGGCAACTCCGACCCTTGTGGCGTTTATAATAAAGAGAACATAGGCAGCAGACGAGCCATACAGTACACCAGTCTTAGAGAATGTGATGTATCATGGGAGAAAAGAGTTTGGCGGGATATTGACATGCGGGAAAAACAAAACCAACCTTTATATTATCCCTTAGAATATAATGCATGTCGTACTTCTTTATTTCAAACCATAACCCGGCAAATTTTAAATGGGAACATTGTAGCCTTTAAGGACGATGAATTTTTAATCCCGTATGAATCTTCTGAATTCAAAAAAAGAATAGTGAAGATAGACACTGTTGAAACTACTACGTATGACCCTCTTGGAAATGAAACTACGGAAAGGGTTCCTGTTTATGACTCTACAAGCATTTACGAACGCATTTTGAAGTTCAGAGTAAAAGAAGATTGGTTCTTTGACCGGCAGAAATCGAGCCTGGAAGTTCGTATTATTGGTTTGGCTGCCTATGAATATAACGCAGAGCGTGATTATTACAGAGAAGTATATTGGGTTTATTTTCCGGCCTGTCGCCCCTACTTTGCCCGCAATGATGTGTATAATTTTAAGAATGATGCAGAGCGAAGAAGTTTGGATGACATTTTCTGGAAACGACAATTCTCCAGTGTGATCGTCAAAGAATCAAATGTGTATGATCGTTTTATTGACCAGTATCAAAAAGGTATTGATGCTCTGGTGGAATCTGATAAAATAAAGATGAATATATTTACCTGGGAACATGATCTGTGGAATTATTAGGTCAATTTCTTTATTAATAAAGGAAAGGATAACGGTTTTTAGCTGGCATAAATTATGAAGAGTTTATAGTATTATTTTAAACTCTTCATAATGAAAACTACTCTGTTCTTAGCATTCAGTCTTATTTCAGCTTTATCTTTTTCCCAAACTAATAC
Organism: Bacteroidota bacterium; assembly: GCA_040386075.1. Taxonomy (GTDB): domain Bacteria; phylum Bacteroidota; class Bacteroidia; order B-17B0; family Aurantibacillaceae; genus UBA4416. The sequence goes on along the minus strand of JAZKGE010000056.1, from coordinate 38,168 downwards.
AGCCACCCCCGATCCCATTAATAATGGCGTTCCAATACAACACACTACCTACCCACCTCAGCCGTCAACTGTAACAACCAATCCAGTAGATCGTGGTGATGTAAACAATAATATCAGGCCCGACACAACATTTTTAAAAGGACAAAGTCCGGATATTACACCTCGGCAAAATCAAACGGGAAACAGACCTCCTAATAAGAGTAAGAAGAAAAAGAAATAATTCATTATGAGGGCCTTAGTCCGAAGTAATCTCATATATAGAGAAATAATTACATCGTGTGAGATTGCTTCTCTATCGCTCGCAATGACGTTCTATTTTTTCTCTACCCACTTTCTGGCATTCACAAAAGCTTCCAGCCATGGAGATACTTCGTCTTTTTGATCAGGATAATTTGCCCAGTTCCAGGGGAAAGTAGAACGCTCGATGTGCGGCATGGTAACTAAATGCCGCCCTGTTTTATCGCACATCATTGCTGTATTAAAGTCTGAACCATTTGGATTAGCAGGGTAACCTTCGTAGGCATATTTTGCTACCACGTTATATTTATCTTCGGCAGAAGGTAATTTGAATTTCCCTTCACCATGCGAAATCCAAACGCCTAAGGTTGCCCCTTCTAAAGTAGAAAGCATTACCGAATTATTTTTCTGAACTTTCACGGACGTAAATCCACTCTCATGTTTTTGGGACGCATTATGTGCCATTTTCCCGTGAACATCATGCTCAGGGTTAATTAATTCTAATTCCATGAACAACTGGCATCCATTACAAATACCTACTGATAAAGTATCTTCGCGTTTAAAGAAATTCTTTAAAGCTGTATTTGCTTTTTCATTATATAAAAATGCGCCGGCCCAACCTTTGGCAGAACCTAACACATCTGAATTAGAGAACCCACCAACTGCACCAATGAACTGAATATCTTCCAGGTTTTCTCTTCCTGAGATCAGATCTGTCATGTGAATATCTTTTACATCAAAACCTGCCAGGAACATCGCATTCGCCATTTCACGTTCGGAGTTAGATCCTTTTTCTCTGATAATTGCAGCCTTAGGACGCTTCTCGACTTCGCTCGAAGTGACAGGCATTTTACCGGTAAAGTGGGCTGGGAAAGTAAATTGCAAAGGTTGATTCTTATAATTACTATAACGTTCCTGAGCCATCCCATTTTTAGATTGTTTTGAATCTAACAGGAAAGATGTTTTGTACCATGTGTCTCTTGTTTCAGTTATGTTAAAACTAAATTCATCAGCATTATTTTTAATAAAAACCCAACTGCCTTCTGCTGTTGAGCCAATATTAAAAATTTCAATACCGTTTTGTTTAAATACAGATTCAACCGAAGCATCTGCCTGAAAAACAACAGCAATGTTCTCATTGAATAATGCCTTAACGGTATCGCTTTCTTTTAAAGAAGTTAGATCGTAATTTGCACCCAGGCTTACATCTGCAAAACATAGTTCTAATAAAGTAGTAACTAATCCGCCACTACCAACATCATGTCCCGCTTTAATTTTGCCAGCTTTGATAAGCTCCTGTAATGTATTGAATGCTTTTTTAAAGTAAACGCCATTTTTAATTGTTGGAACTTCGGTACCAATTTTATTTAATACCTGTGCAAATGAAGAGCCGCCTAATTTGAAAGTATCCTGTGATAGATTTAAATAGTAAATATTTCCGCCGTTTCGTTTCAATACAGGTTCAACAACCTTCGTAATATCATTGCAATTTCCGGCTGCCGAAATGATCACTGTTCCCGGAGCAATCACCTCATCGTTCGGGTATTTTTGTTTCATCGATAAAGAATCTTTTCCCGTTGGAATATTGATCCCTAACTCAATAGCAAAATCCGAACAACCTTTTACTGCTGCATATAAACGGGCGTCTTCGCCTTCATTCTTACAAGCCCACATCCAGTTAGCAGATAAAGAAACCGACTGTAAATTATCCTTTAATGGTGCCCAAACTAAATTTGATAAAGATTCGGCAATAGCATTTCTGGAACCAGCAACCGGATCAATTAACGCTGCAATAGATGAATGCCCGATCGTTGTAGCAATACCTTCTTTGCCTTTATAATCCAAAGCCATTACACCTACATTATTCAATGGCAACTGTAAAGGGCCTGCACATTGTTGTTTGGCAACCCGTCCGCCAACACACCGATCCACTTTATTGGTCAACCAATCCTTACAGGCAACCGCCTCTAATTGCAATACCTGATTTAAGTATGAAGGAATGTTTTCAGCAGAGTACGTTAACTCACTATAATTTCTTTGTACGATTTTATCTGTCATGATGGTTTTTGGAGAACTTCCAAAGAAGTCTTCCAACGCATAATCCATCGGTTTTAATTTAGTGGTTTTTGATTCGAACGTAAAACGGTGATCATCTGTTACATCTCCTACCTGGTACATTGGCGAACGCTCACGGTCAGCAATACGTTGTAAGATATCTATATCTTTTTCATCAATCACTAAACCCATACGTTCCTGTGATTCATTACCAATAATTTCTTTAGCTGATAAAGTTGGGTCGCCTACAGGCAATTTATCAAGATCAATTAAACCACCGGTTGCTTCTACTAATTCTGATAAACAGTTCAAATGCCCACCTGCACCATGATCGTGAATAGAAATAATCGGATTCTCATCACTTTCAACCAAACCACGAATGGCATTCGCTGCACGCTTTTGCATTTCGGGATTAGAACGTTGTATCGCATTTAATTCAATACCGGATCCAAAGGCACCTGTATCAGCTGATGACACTGCTGCTCCACCCATCCCGATGCGATAATTTTCTCCACCCAAAATAACAATTTTATTTCCTTTGTATGGTACTTTTTTAATGGCCTGATTTAATTTTCCGTAACCAATTCCTCCTGCCTGCATGATCACTTTATCATAACCAATTTTTCGATTATTTTCTTCATGTTCAAACGTTAATATTGAACCGGTAATCAATGGCTGTCCAAATTTATTTCCAAAATCGGAAGCGCCGTTAGAAGCTTTGATCAAAATGTCCATGGGTGTTTGATACAACCATTTGCGTTCCTTCATTCCTGCTTCCCACTCTCTCCCATCTTCTAATCTCGAATAAGAGGTCATATAGACTGCTGTTCCTGCCAATGGTAGCGAGCCTTGTCCGCCGGCTAAGCGATCTCGTATCTCTCCACCCGAACCAGTTGCCGCACCATTAAAAGGCTCAACGGTAGTTGGGAAATTATGTGTTTCTGCTTTTAAAGAAAGAACAGACTCAAATTCTTTCTCTTCATAAAAATCTGCTTTGTCTGAAGTCTTTGGTGCAAACTGAACAACCTTGGGGCCTTTTATAAAAGCTACATTATCTTTATACGCAGAGACAATACCATTAGGATTCGTTTCAGAAGTTTTTTTAATGAGTTTGAAAAGTGATGTTGGTTTGGTTTCTCCATCGATCACAAAAGTTCCATTGAAAATTTTATGGCGACAGTGTTCTGAATTAGCTTGCGAAAAAGCAAAGATCTCGGAGTCGGTTAATTTACGGCCTAATTTAGTTGACAGGTTATTCAGATACTCAACTTCTTCTCCGCTCAATGCCAAACCTTCTGATTTGTTATAAGCTGCAATATCAGTAATATCAAGAATAGGTTCCGGTTTGATATTGATCGTATAAATCTCCTGATTCAACTCATTATACTTTTGAGAAATCATTGGATCAAACGCATTAAAATCAGAAGCTACTTTTTCAAATTCTTCGATACGGATAACACCTGTTATTCCCATGTTTTGGGTAATCTCTACAGCGTTGGTACTCCATGGTGTGATCATTGCGGCGCGTGGGCCAACAAAAAAATCCGTTAATACAGATTTTTCGATTTTATGAGCAGCGCCAAAAAGCCAGTTTAATTTTTGAATGTCTTCTGATGATATTTCTTTTTGTGTTTGAACAGCAAAAACAGTGTTGGATTGGTTTCCGAAGAAATGAATCATATGTAGTGATTTAGTAAGTGATTTTTGAAGGTACAAAGTTAACTTTATAGTATTAATTAGCCAATCGGCAAACTATTATTTATCCATAAAAATCAACACATTTGAACAGTATAAAAACAAAAAAGGTCCGGTGTGATACCGGACCTTTTTAATCAAAACCATCAATTATTATTTTCCTCCACGCATAGATTTCATTTCGTCCATCGTCATCATTTTATATCCTTCGGTAGATAATACAAATTTTGAATCCGGAACCGGGTCTGTACTTACGGATTTAGCAACAAATTTTATTTTCAATGTACCTAAAGACATTCCATACTCAAAAGGCATTCCTTTTAAACCTTTTCTGAAATCTTGCCCCTGGCCTTTTCCTTCTTTATTAGTATTTTCAAATTTATCGCTATACCAAACGTCCATTTTTTCTTCTTTTTTATCTTTAGTAACTACTGTTACAATAGCTTTTTTACACTCGTAACCTGCAATGGTTTTAGTTTCGTCCGTATACTCAATTTTTGGATCAGCAGTTTTTTCTTTTGCCGCTTCTTTTTCCATTTCTTCTTTGGTTTGTTTCATCCCAGTTTTATTTCCCATTTGATCCTGTAACATCAGCATACCCGTTTCATCAAATAAAAAGGTTGATGAACCCATAATGGATGAAGCTTCTGTTAAAGATTTTCCGGTTTTAAACGACATAACAGATTCCATATCACCCATCATAGCCGCCTCCTCAGGAGATAAACCTTGAAGTGTCATATTATAAGTAATAGTTCCTTCTTTAATTTGTGCATTTAAGGATAAAGCTGTTAGTGCAGCAACAGCTAGTGTAGAGAATAATTTTTTCATTTTTGGTTTAATTTTATAATTGTGTCTGCTTGTTTTCAATTGATATGCCAAGTTACAAAATCCATAGTTTCGAACTGTGAAATTATGCTAAATGGTAAATTTAATTGATGAGTTGATTTTGGCGTGTGATGTGATCACGCAATCTTATTTCTGAATGTCTTCAAATAGCTTTTCCATTTCGGGGCGCGTCACTATTTTATAGAAAGCCGGGACTTCAAATGCATCATCTTTTATTTCTTCTTTTTTAACAGAAGTAGCTGTAAAACACATTTCCAATCCTAATTTTTTTAAACGGTAATGCATCAACATTCCTTTTATCTGCTTGTACGGTCCTACATTATTGATGCTATCCAATCCTAGCTCATCTGTATAATACACATCAAAAGTATTTGTAGGATCGTTTGCCATGGTTGCTTTTACTTTTTTACAATTATAACCGGCAATTTTTTTTGTTCCTTTTACCTCTTCCAGTTTCAGTTCATACCCTTTATTTTCTTCAACCAGATCTGCTTCGGTTTGTATACAGGCATTTTTTATATCCATGAACTTTACCATCTGACTCAATGTTTTCTTAGAAGGGTCGCTGATAAATGTGGTATTAAAAATACCCATTGTGCTCATTTCGATCTGAAGTTTATTATTTTTGAATTTTACGGTAGCTGTACTTGGTGCCAAACCCGCCATTGGATGTGAATGATCAACCACCTCTGCACTGTATTCAATTAAACCTTCGGTTAAAGAGTTTTCTGTTTTTTTAGAACCACCACAGGATGTAAGCATCCATAAAGAAGTTGCAATAGAAAATGTAAAAAGTATTCGTTTAGTTGTTGTCAAAAGATGAATAATAGAAATCGAAAGATAATCATTTGATTTAAACCGACAAATTAATAACCTAAAATTTTCAACATGGATTTATAGCTCTGTTCTTTTGCAAATAATTTCGTTGTTAATTCGCCATCTTCATCTTTATCTATCAAAACGTGTTTAGGTGCAGGTACTAAACAATGCTGTGTTCCGCCATATCCGCTTAATGCTTCTTGGTAAGCACCTGTATGAAAAAAGCCTACATATAAAGGTTGCTTATCTGTTTTTGAAACTTTAGGCAAAAACACTTGATTAGTATGGGCTTCGCTGTTATAGTAATCCATACTATCGCAGGTTAATCCACCCAGGTTAACCGGTACATAAGGTTTATCCCAATTATTAACTGCCAACAAGATAAAGCGTTGGTTAATACCCCAGGTATCAGGAAGCGTAGTAATGAACGAACTATCGATCATATACCATTGCTCTCTGTCATTTTGTTGTTTTTGATCAATGATAGAATATAAAGTTGCACCGCTTTCTGCTACTGTAAACGACCCAAACTCGGTAAATATATTAGGCTCATCAAGTTCGTGTTGCGTACAGAACGATTTTACCTGAGCCACGATCTCTTCCACCATGTATTCATAGTTATAATCGAAACTTAATGACGTACGAATAGGCATTCCTCCACCAATATTCAATGAATCAAGACTGGGGCAGATCTTTTTCAGCTCTTTATAGATATTTAAACACTTGTTTAACTCGGTCCAATAGTAAATAGTGTCCTTGATACCATTATTAATAAAGAAATGCAGGAGTTTCAGTTCAAATTTTGGATTGTTTTGTATCTTCTCCTTATACAGACTAATGATATCTGTGTAACGTACCCCTAAACGTGAGGAATAAAAGGCAAAAGATGGCTCTTCTTCTGTGCTGATCCTTATTCCAAGCTGGCATTTTGCTACTTTTACATTCTTTTTATAGTGCTCAAACTCATCCAGATGGTCCAATACGGGTATCACATTATACCCATCGTTCAACAATTCCGAGATATATTGTTTGTAATTGGTCTTCTTATAACCATTACATATAATAAAGGTATCCTTGGTTATTTTCTTCTTTTTGATCTGTTCTCTGATAATCTGGATATCGTAGGCGGAAGAGGTTTCTATATGCACATCGTTTTTAAGCACTTCGTCCAGAACAAAGCTAAAGTGCGAGCTTTTAGTGCAATAGCAATATACATATTTCCCTTTATAATCAGCCTTCGCCATAGCCACGTTGAACATACGCTTAGCTTTCTGTATTTGTGAAGATATTTTAGGTAAATATGTGACCTTCAACGGTGTACCGTATTGTTTAATAATATCCATTAATGGAATATCGTTAAAGTACAATTCGTTATCAATAACCTCAAACGACTCCTGTGGGAAGTCGAAGGTTTGTTCGATCAGATTTTGGTATTTGTTTTCCATGATACAAATGTAAGTCACTTACATTAGAGTACAAAGCCCATAAGTAAGTAATTTGGATTTTAATATTTATTTAATAGTTTCATAACCGCAAAATAAGATCTAATACGAATTTCATACCTAACAACCGGTGATTATGCCTGGTTTGAAATTCTCTTTCAAAATATTAAAACAAAAACCTTAATTTCGCATCATGATCCAACGTAAACAAACAATTTTTTTATTGGCAGTAGCAATTATGGCTATCCTGCTTTTCCTTTTTCCTTTTCAAACCCTTACGTATAATGAAAAGTTTTGGGACATTTGTTTAATGCCAGGTTGCAGCGCCGATGTGGTAGGAACAAATATATATGCACCTATGATCATTAACGGCATGGTGCTTATCTTAAGCTTTGTTATTATTTTTTTATATAAAAACCGGGTGTTACAATATAAGTTAGCTAATCTTTTGATTCTTTTTAATGTGTTCATAGTAGGTTTATTCTTCTTACTATCTTATGTAAAAGAAGGAACTCCGGGTGCAATTACTTATCAATTTGGTTCGTTTTTACCAGTTATAGGCGCCATTTTCGCCTTCTTAGCGGCTCATTTCATTAAAAAAGATGAGCAATTGGTAAGAAGTGCGGATAGAATTCGTTAGTTTTATACTCCATATAGTTCTTGGCTTTTACCCGAACTGGCAAATTCGAATTTTAAACTGTTGATAATTAGGTGTTTTTTTAAACATTTCCCCACTTTTTGATCAAAAAGCAAGGTTTTTTGCCTCATTTTGCGAAAAAATGATAATTTTGCACCCACTAACTAAAACACATACAAATGAAATTAACTGAAATTCAAGATCTGATTAAATTTGTTTCAAAAAGCGGGGTAAATGAAGTTGAATTAGAAACAAAAGAAATTAAGATCGTTATTAAAACTGGTAAGCAAGCCGCCCCTGTAGTTTATCAGGCTGCTCCTACCCAAATTACTACTGCACCTGCTCAGGTTGTTGCTGCTCCTGTAGCAAATACTGCTGAAACTACAACTCCTGTAGCAAATACCGCAGCATCAACCGATGCGAAATATGTTACAATCAAATCACCAATGATCGGTACTTTCTACCGTTCTTCTGGTCCGGATAAAGGCCCGTTTGTTAACGTAGGTGACGATATCGATACCGGTAAACCGGTTTGTATCATTGAAGCCATGAAATTATTCAATGAAATTGAAAGTGAAGTAAAAGGAAAAATTGTTAAGGTATTGGTAAACGACGCTACTCCGGTAGAATACGATCAGCCGTTATTCCTTGTAGATCCGTCATAATTAGACGATGAGTCAATAAGTCAATTCACAATGCTTGAAATTGACTAATTATCATATTAACTAATTAACTAATTATTACGATGTTTAAAAAAATATTAATTGCCAATCGTGGCGAGATTGCTTTACGTGTGATAAGAACATGTAAGGAAATGGGAATCAAAACAGTTGCTGTTTATTCTACCGCCGATAAAGAATCTTTACACGTTAAATTTGCTGATGAAGCTGTTTGTATCGGGCCTCCGCCTAGTAAGGACAGTTACCTGAACATGGCAAATATTATTGCTGCTGCCGAGATCACTAATGCAGATGCTATTCACCCTGGTTATGGCTTCTTAAGCGAGAATGCCAAGTTCTCTGAGATCTGTCGCCAGAACAAGATCAAATTCATTGGAGCTTCTCCGGAGATGATCAACCAAATGGGAGACAAGAGTAATGCAAAAGCTACAATGATTGCAGCTGGCGTTCCTTGTGTTCCAGGATCAGAAGGTTTATTAGAAAGTGCTGAACAAGGAAAAGAATTAGCAAAAGGAATTAAATACCCAGTGATCATTAAAGCTACTGCCGGTGGGGGTGGAAAAGGAATGCGTATCATTCATAAAGAAGAAGATTTTCAAGCTGCATGGGATAGCGCTACTCACGAAGCAACTGCTGCGTTTGGAAACGGCGCCATGTACATGGAAAAATATATTGAAGAACCGCGCCATATCGAAATTCAAATTGTTGGCGATGCACACGGTAAAGCTTGTCACTTAAGTGAACGTGATTGCTCCGTACAACGTCGTCACCAAAAACTGGTTGAAGAAACACCTTCTCCGTTCATGACTCCTGAACTACGTGAATTAATGGGTGATGCGGCTGTAAAAGCTGCTTTGTCTATTGGTTACGAAGGTGTGGGTACTGTTGAATTTTTGGTTGACAAACACCGCAATTTCTATTTCATGGAAATGAATACACGTATTCAGGTGGAGCATCCAATTACCGAAGAAGTAATTAACTATGACCTTATCCGTGAACAAATTTTAGTAGCTGCAGGCGTGCCTATTTCCGGTAAAAATTATTACCCGCAATTACACGCTATTGAGTGCCGTATCAATGCAGAAGACCCGTTTAAGAATTTCACACCATCTCCAGGCAAAATAACAACGTTACACACGCCGGGCGGGCATGGAATTCGTGTTGATTCGCATGTGTACAGCGGTTATACTATTCCTCCAAACTATGATAGTATGGTTGGTAAATTAATTACTGTTGCGCAAACACGCGAAGAAGCCATTGCAAAAATGCACCGTGCTTTAAGTGAATATGTAATTGAAGGGGTAAAAACAACCATTCCGTTCCATATTAAATTAATGCAGAACGAAGATTTTAAAGCCGGTAATTATACTACCAAGTTCATGGAAACATGGGATTTTAATAAAGCATAAATTAACAAGCCCTGGGAAGTCTCGGGGCTTTTTTATATAATGTGATAACCTAAATTGAATGAAAAAAATACTAACCCTCATTTTCACTGCCGGCCTTTTACTAAATGTAAATACATTTTTTTCACAATCAAAAGTGGAACCTGGTACTAATATTATCGAATTTGAAGAAGCTGAGTTTCACGAAAAAATGCTGGGCTCAAGCGGTAATTTTTTCTATTCTCTCAGAATGACTACGTCGGGCAAAGGCATAACTTATTACGTTGAAAAATTTAATAAATCTGATCGTATTAAAACTTTGAATTTTTCGATCGGAAAATTCAGTAACGACAAAGCTATAGGAGGCGCCTATCCTGTACCTAAAACTAAAGTGTTAATAAGTTGTGCTTTTAAAAATGGTATTTTAAGTGTCTTCTCACATAGAAACGAAGATTATGAACAACGACAATACCTGGTAGATAGCTATAACTTAAATGATGGTCAGCAAATTGAAACAGAAAGAGTTCTTTTTTCTGTTCCGATAACAAAAGAAAATTTCTATAAAATGGCTGCTATGTATTCTCTTAGTCCGGACTCATCAAAAATGGCACTGCTGAACGCGCATGAAAATTTCACAGAAGGCGCAGCAGAAAATAACCTGTGTTTATACGACCTGGTAACAAAGAGAATGATCACTACCAAAAAAATGTCGAATTTATATCAAGGCAAGAAGATTTGTCTGAACTCTTTTTGTGTTGATAATGATGCGAATTTATACTATACTTTTTTTCAAAAGGGTGGCGTCTCTTTCCTTTCAAAATACAATGCTGTATCCGACAAAGCAGATGTATTAACTTTAAAAAGCAATGGAATTACCAATGTGATGAAATTTGACGATAAACAAAATTTTCTGTACATATATGCCAAAAATTATACGCTACAAAAAGCGGAAAATACTTTCAATTACTCTATATCCAACCTTGGGTTTTATTCTGCAAAAATTGATATTAAGTCATTCAGCCTTATAGGTGAAAAAATGAATTTGTTTGGTCAGGATATTATTTCAAAGTTAATATGTAATAAAAGCGAAGGTGGGGTTAGTATCGAGGGAACCCTCAATTTTTATGACAGCGGTAACGATGAATATTACGTTGTGTGGGACAATCATAGTAAATATTATGCAGGAGAGATCATTGTTACAAAACTGAATTCCAAATTCGATATTTTGTGGTCGAAGATCATACCCCGCGCTATTTCTCCCAGGGTTGAGATCGGTGTTGAAGATAATTCCTCCAGCCTTTCTGTATACGAAAACAATAAATTAAATTTCCTATTCCTTGAGCATCCAAAATTTGAATTAAAAAATTTAGATTATACTATTGTAAGCAATTGCGAAACTCCATTATTAAGAACATTTCCAAACACAAATGTGGTTTGCTACACGATAGGAAGTAATGGAAATATAAAAAAGGAAATCTTATATTTAAATGAAAAAGAATGGTTGATCCTCGACCCTCAACCTATAAAAACAGGTGGGAAATACATTATAAGATTTAAAAAAGGTAAAAAAGAAAATTTCGGTACATTATCAGTAAACTAAGTATTACTATTTATTTTTTCTATTATACTATTAACTTTTTTTTAACGTTATTAGTAAATGAAACAGAGAGTATTATTCCTGGCAATTTATATTTTTTCAAATTGCCTTATAGCCCAAAACAAATTAACCGTAAACGGCGAAGCCATCACCTTTGATTGCGCTAAAGTATTAAGTGTTGACGAAATGGATACCTTAACAATGCCGCGCGTTAAAATATACCATGCCGAAATAAATAACAACTGCCTGGAACTTGGCGTATTTGCCGGTGACTGCCCTGCTAACCTTGAACTGGTAACCGACAATAGGTTAATTGAAACAAACACGCTGACACTTAATTTTTTATTACGCTACGATAAAGATGCTGTTCCCTGCAAAGCAACGCTTAAAACCAAACTTTATTTTGATATCCTGCCGTTTAAAAATATGCGTACAGGCAAAAGCGTTATGATCTCTTTTTTAGGAGAGAAGTTTCATTTGGTTTATAAATAAACAATAATCAATTAACAAAAACGAAAATTAAAAAAATAACCGAATATTCATTAATTGTCATTACGCTTTTAATAAGTTGTAATTACTCAAAACACGCAGTTGACCTCAAATCATCAGTCAGATTCGAAGAATATTATCCGCTTAAGAGTATGAAATATGAAGAGTTTTATATAACCCGTTTTACTGAAACAGACACTCTTAGTTACCAAAACGATTCTTCCATATGCAAGTCTATTTTAGTGAAAGGAAAAAAAATATTTTATTTTGACAACAATATGAAGAGCGACGACAATGCAATTGTAGGTTCTTTAACTTTTTGTAATGGCAGTTTTTATTTTGACAAAGGTAACTTCTATTACTCACCTATTTTCTGGAAATACGAACTAAAAAAAGCTAATCCAGACTATTTTGAAATCTTGTTTCCAGATGTTTTAAAGTTCGACACAGTTTACAAATACAAACATGGAGAAGAAATCAGAAAATATAAATTCATCGGTTTTGAATCTATAAATATCAAAGGCAAAGCATTTCCAGACTGTCTTAAGTTAACTGTAATGCAAGACTGGCCCACAGCTCATTATACAGACACTGTTTGGTTTCAAAAACAACGTGGAGTGGTAAAGTGGTATAGGTCGACTGGTAGACTAGAAGAAATAAAGTAACAATAACACAAGCCTATAGTTTGCTTGCTCCGCTCCGTAACATTTGTAATCCGGCAAAATAAAACTAAGCTCTTCTGTTTTTATTAATGAACTTTTCTAAATTCCGCACGCCTTGTGGCTTAGCAACTCTTGACTGCTCCGTATTCTTAAACACAGTTTCTAGAATGCTCTTTTCGATTGAATCAATGGTTAAGTTCCTCCGTGCATAAACACGGTTAGCGGTTTCTATCATTTTATCGAATTTATATTCTTCCATACCCTCTGCTCCACCCCAGCTGTAGCTTGGGATGTGAGTTGGTGGAAATCCTCCTCCAAAGATATTAGCGCCTACTCCTACTACAGTTCCTGTATTGAACATCGTATTGATACCGCATTTGCTATGGTCGCCCATTATTAAACCGCAAAACTGTAAGCCGGTATCAATCATTTCATCCTGTGCGTAGCTGTATAATTTTACGTTACCGTAATTGTTCTTTAAATTGGAGTTATTAGTATCTGCACCCAAATTACACCATTCGCCAACAACACTATTTCCTAAAAAACCATCATGTCCTTTATTGCTATAGGCAAAGATCACGGAGTTGTTCACCTCTCCTCCTACTTTACTATGGGGTCCAACGGTTGTAGGACCATAAATTTTAGTACTTAATTTTAAAGCAGCGTGTTCACCTAAACTAAATGGGCCGCGCACCACTGAGCCTTCCATGATCTCAGCATCTTTGGCAATGTATATCGGTCCCGACTTTGTATTTAAAATAGCAGCTTCTACTACAGCACCTTCTTCTAAAAAGATATCTTTCACATCACCTATTACCGTATTAGAAAGAGATAATGGTTTTGAGCTTCTTCCTTTAGTCAACAATTCAAAATCCTGTTTTATAGCATCACCATTCTTATAAAAAATATCCCATACATTTTCAACCGATAAATAATCAGTAGTAGTTTCAATAGATGCCGTCAACGCATCTGTAATATTTAAGGAAGATGCAGTATTACTTCTATAGGCGATCAGCGTATCACCTTTTTTTATACCTGTATTAAATTCCAGCCCATTGATTTGAGCTAATAACGTTGGATTAGGGCAAATTTTTCCATTTATAAAAACGGCGTTATTGGTATAGCTTGCTTTATATTTTTGATTCAAATATGCCTGTGTTTGAAACGTGAGTTTGCCACTTAAATAAGTTTCCCATTTTTCAGTGATCGTTAAAATGCCGATTCGGATTTCTGATACAGGTCTGGTAAAAGTAAGTGGCAATAAATTTTGCCATGTGTGATCATCAAATAAAATATAATTCATATTAGCGCGGTCTACGAGGTGTGATGGTTTGTTGTTTAATTGTTGTATCAGGTTTTTCTTCGGTTGAATTATTTTTTACAGGAATATTTTTAATTGATCGCGGAATTATTTTTATACTGTCGGCCGCTGTCGGACAAGCGCCATTTGTATCGCCATGTCCAAGGTGTGCAGTTAATGCCGCGATAGGAATAGTAATAGTTTGAGGGTTTGCTCCTGCAACTTTATGACAGATCACAACTGTTTTTTGCCCCCCTTGTGTAGAGGTTGTACTTGTTCCGGTTGATGTAGTAGTTTCCGTTCCTGAAGAACCCGGTGATGTAGTTCCGGTTGTGCCTGTTGCAGTAGCCATAAGTACAATGGTTTCTGTTTTAGTATCGGTTCCATCAGTGTTAGTTGCTGTTACCACCACTGTACTGATACCCTTTCCTAAATCGGCTGTGAAAGTGCCTATATTATTTCCAAAATTAAATTGTGTAACAGGCGCCCCGTTTAAAGTAATCTGGATCTGGCTTTGAGATACATTGAGTGCTTTAAAGATAAAATTATAGGCTTCTGCATTTACAGTTGGAGTATTAACGGGCTGTAAGATCGTTACTATAGGAGGATGAGGGATAATTATTTTTTGTTTAAAATTTACCGTAGCTGTTTTTGTATCGCTACCATCAGCATTTGTTGCTGATATTTCCAAAGTATTAGTTCCAAGGTTTAGGGTTGCGGCATAACCAATATGAGTTCCATCGAATGTAAAGTTTGTAACACTATTACCATTGAATTTAACAGATAAGTCATTAATTGATCCTATACTGTCAACTTTAGCAGTGTAGACATAATTAATATTCTGTGTATTTTCTTGTGCTCCAACAGGATTAACAAATGTAACAAGCGGAGGTACTTTAATGCTGATAATCGGCGAATAGGTAACATTAACCAGTTTCACATCCGAACCGAACTGATTTGTTCCTTTAACCGACAATGTATTATTACCGGATATTAAATTAGTTTGGAAGAACATTTCTTTTGTATTTGGATCGTATGTAAAATTAGTTTGAGCAACACCATTGAACAACACTTCAATATCAGTTTTTGAATTCACATTCAAAACTGCTAATTTAAAGCTATACAATACATCAATAGTAGAATTATTTCCAGAGCCCGGACTTATGTAATTAACGACGGGTAAAACCGGCGCCACTTTTATTTTGTAATTTACTACGGCGGTTTTAGTATCCGAACCATCATTATTATGTCCGTTTACCTCAAACGAATTGTTGCCCTGAGCTAATTGAGCATTATAGGTTAAATTTAATCCATCATACACATAATTAGTTATAACATTTCCGTTGAACTTAACGGTTAATCCTGATGCATTAATAACATTGGTTACAGAAGCTTTAAACGTATAGTTTGGATTTGCCACTACTGCAGTAGCATTTAAAGGATTAGAGATCGTAACCACTGGTGGCATCTTGATCTCGGCGTGCGGTGTATAATTTACATTGATCTGTTTTGAATCCGAGCCAAACGAATTAGTACCTTTTACCAATACCGTATTATTACCAACTATTAAATTAGTTTGAAAGAACACTTCTTTTGTATTTGGATCGTATGTGAAATTAGTTTGAGCAACACCATTGAACAATAATTCGACATTAGCTTTTGCAGTTACATTCAATACAGACAATTTAAAATTATATAATAGATTATCTGTAGCATTTATTTGTGTGGCCGGATTTATCAAATTAACCACAGGTGCAGGCCCCGTTGGCATTATTTTTTTCTCTTTAAATACAACATGACTTACTTTAGTATCTTCTCCACCCGAATTATTTGCCGTGATACTGATAGAGTTTGATCCTACATTTAAAACTACAGGAATTGCAACTTGTTTAGTAGTTGCATTATAAGTAAATGGCGTAGACAATCCATTATAATAAACTGACACCTCATTTTGGCCTGCTATATTCAATACCTGGGCCTTGATCTCGTAGGTCGGGATCAAAGAAACAACACCCGGTTGCACAGGATTTATATAGGTTACCACTGGAGGAATTCCAGCTGGCTTCTTTTCTTTGTACACAATACTTGTAGTCTTGGTATCTTCTCCACCTGCATTGTTAGCTGTAATACTCACAGCATTTGATCCAACATTCAAAGTTAAAGGGATAGTAACCTGTTTGGTTGTAGCATCATAGCTAAATGGTGCTGACATACCATTATAATAAACCGATATTTCATTTTGGCCATTTACATTTAACACCTGAGCTTTAATCTGGTAGGCCTGAATTGCTGAAATAGCTCCTGCCTGTACCGGGTTAATGTAACTTACTACAGGAGGAACAGCCGGCCGTTGGTGATCATATATAATAACACTTGTTCTATTATCCTGTCCGGCATTATTTGTAGCAATGATCTGGATTGAATTGTTACCGTTATTTAACGTGGCATTATATTCCAATAAATGCGTTTGGGCATTGTAATTAAAATTGTAGTGATTAACCCCGTTAAATTTAAACTGAATTTGATTTACGTTGGTTATGTTTAAAATTTGTGCTGAGATCTTATATTGTGCGGCATATACAACCTGACCGCTTGTTGTCGGATTAACAAAAGTAACGATGGGTTTTGGATCAGTAACCGGAATTTGTGTTGGTGGTGTATTTGTAACCACTGTATTGGTTGGAGGAGCAATTGATGTTGTAGGAACTGCTACCGTATTGGTAGGCACAACTGTATTAGTATAAGTAGTTTCATCTTTTGGCGTTGGCGTTTTCTTTTTGCCGCGTAATGTAAACACAAGATTCAAACCTGTGTAGTGGTAGTAATCATTACTTCCAAAAAAATCATTATTTGCTGCCAGTTTTCCATCCAACAGATCGGCATTTGTGCCTTGTGGAAAAGTAATTTTATATTCCCATAGCATTGAAAAGCCCGGAGAAAATTGATAACCCAAGCCAACACCTAACGATGGAGAAAAGGTTACCAGATTTCCATTTTTACTTCCATAAGCATAAGATTCATATTTTTTATCGATCAATCCATTATACGTGTTTAATGCTTTGGTTTGATTCCCTGTAGAATCTACCAGACTAAAATCGTATAGTTTATTATCGCCTGTCAACAGATCCGATTTTGTACGGTAACTTGTAAAACCAATCCCGCCCCACAAATTAAGTAACACATGTGTTTGTTCTCTTAAGCGGTTAAAACTAACCTGAAGTTCTAGTGAACCTTCGCTCAACTGCATTTTATAATTATCGTAAACATATTGCCTGCTAACAGATACGCTATCCACATAATTTACCTTAGGATCATATTTTCCATTGTAAGCATCATTGCTTTTAACATCATAATTCCTGTTATAATCCATTCCATAGGTATTAGCGCCCAAATAACGGCCACGGACAGCAAATGAAAAAAAGTTAGTACTGTTCTCATGAAAACCCTTTTCCAGTGTAATACCTCCGGCTATTCCCCAACAGCTTCTATAATCTGCTGTTTGCCAGGCACCGCCTAAATTTAAACCAAGTCGCCATGAATTATAATAGCGGGAATAATCTTTTTGAGAAAATACCGAAAGTGAAATAAAGCAAAGCAATAAAAAGTATAGTTTTTTCATTTGAGCATGTGTTTAAAACAATAAAACATAGGCCAATGGCCTATGTTCTCAAAATTAATAATTATTATGCCAAATTTTACGATTTTCCAACTTCTACGATCTTAAATTCCGTTCTTCGGTTCTTAGCGTGCTCTTCCTCGGAGCAAGTGGCATCATTTTTACAGTTATTTAACAATCTGGTTTCTCCATACCCTACTGCCTTTAACCTTGATTTATTAACACCTTTAGAAATCATATAATCAACTGCTGCTTTTGCTCTTTTTTGAGATAAGGTCAAATTATAAGCATCCGAACTACGCGAATCGGTATGTGAACTTAATTCAATATTTAAATTTTGATTGGAGTTTAAAACTGTGATCACTTTATCCAGAATATTAAATCCGGCAGCGTCAATTTTATAATCGCCATAAGCATAATATAAGCTTTCAATAATAGTAATAGCTTCCTGTTTTTGCTTATTCTTCATATTCAGTACTTCCAACCATGGATCATCTACAGAGTAATCTCCCATTGCCGTTCTGTCAATTTCTAACAGGTCGAACTGAAATTTACCGTTTGAATTTCGTTTTATCTCACGATAGATCCGTCCTTTTGAATCGGCCACATATACTTTGCTCACATTTTTAAATCTCAGGTCAGAATCATCAATACTAAATAAATAGTTTTTATCTGCCCCCAGATTCTTAAATGCAAATTTTCCTTTTTCATCAGTTATGATATTTTCGATCACTTCTGATTTATTGAAAACAGTAACCTTTGCATTACTTAATGCTTTTTTATCCTGATCATATAAATAACCATTTAAAGCCATGATAAGTTCCTCATCTTTCACAGTCAAGTCGGCAATAGCTGATTTATCTACGCTCAACAACGAGAATTTAAAATTTCCTTTCGCATCAGAGCGGGCAAATTTAACTTCTTTACCACTTTTGTTTGTTAAGATAATTTTTGCATCGGCAGGCAGATCATCATCTACAACAGATAATGAATAGTTCTGGTCGATCGGCAAATTTCTGAATGCAAAAGCACCAAATTCATTAGTTGTTGTTTCTTCAACTATGTCGCCAAACTCATTTTTAATGATCACTTTTTTATTAGCAATAGGTTTACTTGGGTTTTCGCCATATAATAAATTACCAGCCAAACTCAGATCATCATCGTTATACAGATCAGGCATTCCATTTGGATCGACCGGTAAATTCTTGAATACATATTTTTGTCCGGGACCATTATTATGGGTAATTCGTGATATTTTTGAGTTTTTATCTGCCAGATAGTAACGAGACTTGTTTTTAAGTGAAACATCAGTCCCTTCTATCTCGGCCATATATGTTTTTTCGGCATCAAGGTCTTTAAATGCAAAATAACCTTTCTCATTTGTTTTAGTAGAATCTATGGCTTTGCCTTTGTCATCCAACAAATACACCTTTACGTTTTTAGCAGGATCGTTTGCATTTTCGGTTAACAATACTGTTCCATCTACAGTTATATATTTACTCGTATATGTAAATGCATATACATCATCACCACCTTTACCTCCTAACCTGTTCGACGAAAAATAACCCGCACTGTCAGATGTAAATATGATCCCAAAATCATCAGCATTGCTATTTAATAACATCCCTTCATTTCTATTCAGCAACCATCTCCCGTCTTTTTGTTTGGCCGATAAAATATCTAATCCGCCAAAGCCGGGTAAACCATTTGAAGAGAAATACAAGGCATCATCTTTTCTTATGTATGGAAACATTTCATCGCCACTTGTATTGATATCCAACCCTAAATTCACCGGTTTATCCCAACCTTCTCCGTTCTTTTTACACATCCATATATCCTTACCGCCAAAACCACCAGGCATATCAGAAGCAAAATACAAAGTAGTACCATCTGCACTTACAGTGGCATGTGCACAGGAATAATCATCAGAGTTATATTGAAATGGTTTTGGCTTGCTCCATTTTTTATCCTTTCCTATTGAAATGTATAATTTGGCGCGATTCACAAAATCTTTATTCCTTTTATTTACAATGTAATTAACGCGGGTTAGATACATCGTAGTTCCATCGGCCGAAAATGATACCGGTCCATCGTGATAGTTGCTATTAACAGTTCCTGAAAGTGGCTTTGTTTTTTTAACCTCATTGTTTTTTATATCTGCATAATAAACATTTAAAAAGGGTTGCCCGTTTAAATTATTAGTGCTGTATTCCAGGTAATCATTTTGTTTTTCACCAATATATACCAACTTATTGTTAAGCACAGCCGGGCAAAATTCTGATCGCATGGTATTTATTTCTTCAATGGCTTTTATTTGGTATTCCTGAGGTTTAGACTGCCAGTATTTTATTTCCTGACAAGACTTGACAGCGTAGGTCGCTTTTTTATCAGCTGGCTTGGCCTCTAAATAAACCATATAATTATTAAGTGCTTCCGAATAATTATTGTTACTTTTTAAAACATTACCATACTCATAATTTACTTCCGGCGCTACTGCACCCAATGCTAAAGCTTGTTTATAATAGGTCTCTGATTTTTTATATTCATTTAATACATGGTAACATTCGGCCAGTTTAATTAAACTTGCCTGTTTTTCGGTTACATCATTTGTTTTAATGGCTTTTTCGTACTTAGGAATAGCCTTAAAATACTGAGCTTTAGCATACAGCTTATCGGCTTTTTTCTTCTGTGCCGTGGCAACAAAAGACATCGATAAGACGAGGATGCTTAGAATATATTTATTAGTAAGTAACATAGTGGTTCTTAATATTTTTGATTATAAAAATCTTGGTGATAATGTTTTTGATTTATAGTTACCGAAATCAAATCCTAACATGATCTCATGCGAAGCTCCAAGTAAACGTTTGGTCCCCAGGCCTGTGTCGTAACTATATCCAATACGAAACTTTTCTGTAGCGTAAACCTGTATCAATGCACCTGCACCATAACCTTGTTTAAAAAACACACCAAGCCATAAACGTTTTTTAATAAAAAAGTTTAGGTTAACATCTCCCATAGCTGTTCCTGTAACAGACTTAACCATAATGGAAGGACTAAATACAAAATTCTCATTAATAGCAAACGCTTTTCCCATCACAAAGAAAAGATGTGAGTTCAATGCATAACTACTGCTGAAGTTTGAGGTAGCGCCTGTTGCAGGGTTTACAGACTCATAATTTTGAGTATAGATCTTTGCCCGTGTTAAATGTGTAGCACTTAATCCTGCAAAAAACGTATTTGTTTTCAAAAATAATCCTGCATCGATATCTAAAACACCTTTATTGGTATTCGAAAGATCTGTAATAGTTGTTTCGTTAGCATCTTTATAATTTACCTTGCTGAAATTAAATTTGTAATTCAAATAGCCGGCTCTTAATCCAAATGATAATTTGCATTTATTATTTAGTTTTAAGATATAAGCAAAGTTACCGTAGATCCCATTTACACTCTTGGCACCGATCTGATCTGAAACGGCACTTAACCCAATCCCTACCTTATTATTTAAAACAGGTGAATGAACGCTAAAGCCAAGTGTGGTTGGTGCACCCGGAAAACTCACCCACTGTTTTCTCATATCCATTACAACTGCAATAGCATCCCGTGCGCCGGCATAGGCCGGATTGATAACCATTTGATTGAACTGGTATAGGTTGTATTGAGGATCTTGTTGTGCTTTAGATGCTATAAATAACATACATCCAAAAAGCGTTATAATAATTTTCTTCATGTCTTTCATTTAAAATAATTACTTACCTGTTAATTCCAACCAACCTTTAATAGGTTTGGTTCCGTTACCCAGATCGATCACATAAAAATAAGTTCCGGATGGTGCCGGTTGTCCGGAATCTTTCATAGTACCTTTCCACGAATTCTCAGAGTTATCGTAAGGTTTAAATTCTGCCAGCATTTGTCCCCAGCGGTTATATATTTCTACACGATTACCCGGAAACTCTTCAATATTTTGGATCGTAAAAAAATCATTGATCCCATCACCATTTGGCGATAATCCATTGTATATACTTATCTGGCAAGGTTCCGTACTGCCATTTACTATCAGCGAGAGAATGCTTACTGAATCATCGGGCATTGCTGCACCTGATCCGATATAATGCGAAACAACTAAAACAGAATAAGTGCCTGCAGGAAGATCGGTAACGGTTGAACAGGTTGTTACTGACTGACAGTAGCTGGACGGAGTCCAGTAATAGGAGAGCTGGAAATCATTTTGGTTAGCAGCTCCCGAAACAAAAGCAGCAACCCTGATCATACCATCTGCTTTATCAGCGCATGTATTTGGTGTAATAAAGGCCGAAGCCGTTAATCCAAACTCACCAACAATATCCGGTTGCAAAAAACCCTGCGTGATAACATTATTTGCATTACCAACAGTAGCCACAATTGGTTCTCCAATATTATAGTAAACCTCAATGTTGGAAGACCCAACTTGTCCGCCACCACCGGCCGAATTAAAAACCTGTGGTGATATGCTTTGCGACCTGCAAAGCAGCGAACAGATCATCATATTTATAATTAGTAATTTCTTCATGTTCTTATATCTTAATTTTTTCCTTCAATAACGATGTAGTTATACAAATAAGCACTAGCAGATGAGTTAATACCTGATTCAATTGAAACTTTAAAACCTGTATAATTGCCCGGTGCTCCTATTGGCGTTACAATAAACTGAGTGAATGAAAACGGTGGATGCGGCCCAGGCGTTATAGTTACAACGGGAAATTTTTTATAAGGTTTTACGAAAGTTACATTTATATCTACCAAAGCTCCGGTTGTAGATGTAAATACAGCCCTTAACGTACCAGCAACATCTGTGCTGTGCGAATCCATGGTAACAGAACCAACACAACCACATGTATTGGGACTAGAGGCCGTTAAATTACTTAAAGCCGCAGAACCAATATGCCCTTCTTCAATTAACACACCAATATTAGAACTTGCTGCACTGGATGGCCCGTTTATAGCATGAATTGCTGCCCCGTTTCCATCTGTATGGCTTAATAAAGCATCAGCACTATTGTTTATATTTGTGTTTTTAAAATTAGCGACATTCCCTGTTGCCGGGCTTACTTTAACCCCCGCTATAGAAGGTCCCGAGTTATCGTTTGTTCCCATTACACCTGCGGAAACAGAACTAGCGCTTGATCCAAATACACCATGCCCACTACCACTATTCATACCCGAAATTGTTGGAGGCACTCCTACTGAAACCACATCGAGTTTTGCATTTGGCGCATTTATTCCAATACCTACGTTTCCGGTTTGTGATTTTATAATAACAGCATCCATTGAATTACTGGCCGGCGCAAACGAATTAGCAGCAGCACCCGGTTTAAATACAGCAAGCTTCAGATCATCATTTTCGGAATAAATACCGGTATAACCTGAGTTAATGCCTCCTACTGCACCGAAAAATATTTTATCATTCACTCTGATGTTCCCTGTTACATCCAATGAAGCAACGGGAGATGTTGTTCCTATTCCAACATTATCTGTTGAGTTTGCCAAATGAACTAATCCGCTGCCTTGTAGCCATGGGGATGGTCCTGATATCAGATCAACAAAAGGCGCGCCGTTTTGAGAAACTTTGAATTTTTGACTTGGGCCATCAAAATATATTTTACCTGAATTGGATGAAGAATTTGGCGCACTTGCAATAGCATTTACAACAAATGTAGAATCTATTTCCAAAGCACCGTTCACATCCATGATGGCATTGGTCATTGTAGAGAATGTATTAACCGATACTCTTCCATCACCTGCAACTGTAAATATATTATGACCTATTGAACCATTATTGTAGAAAAAATTATGGCCTGAGTTGGCATCCGATGCTGCAGATGTTACAGTGCTCAACCAGAACTTAGAAGGAATGGAAGCATTTGTAAATTTAATTCTTGAAAAAGCATCTCCGCCGGTTGTTTGCTTTAAATGTAACTGAGTGGACCCCGTAGAAGATACATGATCGATCTCCATCCTGTCAGTCAATGGTCCGCTTGTACCTACACCAACGCTATTGGTTAATGTAGCCGGAAATAAGACACCGGATGATAAGGACCATGTATTTAAGGCGGCCAAACTTACTGTATTAGTTGTCGGGCCTGAACGTAAAATATTTCCGGTCAAAGTAAGCGTAGGTGTAACAGCAATAGTTTGTCCACCTGTACTAAAAACACCTGTTGTATTATTATAGGTCGACATAGGAACATTAACCTGGTAGCTGTTAGCAAAAGGCGTAACGTTTACCACACCGATACCGGTTACACTGGGTTGAACCGGAACAGTTGCCGTAGTTATGGATGAACCGTTACTTAATGTTATTGTATTTGAATTGGAAGTAAGCGAATAGTTTGCGGCCGGGGCTGGTGATTGCCAGGTTCCGTTTCCCGACCCATCGCTGGTTAAAACATACCCGGCATTAATACCGGTCATTTTAAAATTGGTTGTGTAAAGCTGGGTTGTTGTAACACTGTTGTTAAACTTACCGTCTCCGTTTACATGAAGATTTGCTGTCGGAGAAGTTGTTCCGATCCCGAAATTAGTGCCGTCGAAATATAAATTAGTTCTTGGAAGCGTGTCCCAAACAGTTCCGCCGGTATTATATAAAAACTGTCCGTTAAACCCTGTTGGTAAAGTTGTTCCGGCAGGCACATTGATAGTGTAGTTTGGATAAGATCCTGTAACCGATGCAGAACCTGCTCCCGAAATTGAACCTGTACTTGTAATAACACTACCGGAAATATTAATGCCGTTTCCTGCACTATAGCTCGTTGAAACAGGTAGTGTAGCCGTGCCAATGCTTGTTCCGTTTTGTAACAGATCGATGTTATTTCCGGTTTGAGATAAACTATAAGTTGGCGCACTTACTGTATAGGAATTAGCGGGAGCAGCAGGGTTTATAGTAATATTAGTTCCTGCTGTAATTGTTGGCGTAACGGGAGTCAACGTATTTGAAATTACACCCAAAGTTGAAATATCGATACCCGGTCCCGCAGTATAAACCTGTGTAGTTGGTGTGTTAATGGTTAAGTTAGGATAGGTTCCCGTAACCGTAGTAGCTCCAGAGCCAACAATGTTAGCTGTACCGTTAATTGCACTTCCAATAATTTCAATACCGTTACCTGCCGTATACGTTGACCCGGAAGTAATACTTACTGTGTTTCCTCCTACTGAAAGAACATTGTTAGAAAACGTAACGCTTGGTGCCGGCGCATAAGCCGCAGCAAAAGCATAGGGCACACTCATAAATGGCTGCCGTGATCCAACCTGATTTGAATTAACTAATACTTCATAAGCCACTCCGGCCGGCCAGGGAACGTTAGTAAACGAAAACACACCGCCAACCATTGTACCTTTACCAATCACCACATTAGCCATCCCAAACTGGTTTGTGGTAGTAGAATGAGTTTCGTGATATAGCAAGGTATTACTAAAAGTTGGAACAGTAGAGTACAACTTAAAATCAATGGTTACAGGCGTTGATGCCATCACTGTTCCACCGGTATTACGAATGATAGATTGGTAATTAATTCCCGCATGCGTTTGTGCAAACACGCTCAGCGTTGATAATGTAAATAAAGCAGCTAATAGTTTTTTCATTGATGATCTGTTTTTCAAATTAAATTTTGAGATTGTAAATTATTCAATAACCATGTAGTTAAATCCAAAGGAAAGATTCGGAACCGCTATAGTACCTGCAGCACTGTTTCTAATAGTGATAGTAAATGAAGTAGTATTAGTTCCCGAAACAAAATAGGACAAACCGTTCATATCCTGTATAGGAGTAATTACTACAGTAGGAGCAACTTGATAAGCCTTACTAAAACTCACTCTAAAGGTTATAGTGCTACCCGCATAAATACTCAGTCCTGAGGTAGTTGTGCACACAGCTAATAAATTTCCTTTAACATCTGTAGCACTATTAAGCGTGTAACTTGCACCCGAAAATGACGTTGAATTTGATACAGTACTTGCTGTAGGAACCGAGCCGGTAGATTTAATGTGTCCGTTTTCTACCCATAACGCTAAAGTAGATACCATATTAGTAGTTGTACTTGACACTGCATGAACGGCTGCTCCCGATCCATCTGTTTTTGCAAATACGGCATCGGCTGAGTTACTGGTATTCTGTAATTCAAATCTGCCGGCAATACCTGTTTCTGATGGGCTTTTAACGCCAAAAATACTTGGACCGGAACCACTATTTTGACCGAAAACCGCTGCTGCTAATATATGTGAATTACTTGTTAAACCCATAATACCATGTGCCGAAGCATTTGCTGCGGCTGAAACATTGGAAGCAAAAATTGCTGCATTTGCAGCGCTTGGTTCAACTACGGTTAATCGATGAGCTGGCGAAGTAGCGTTAACACCAACATGTCCGTCATTTCTCACGCCAAACAATTCCGTTCCGCTGTTGTCAAATGCCTTAAATGAAAAAGCAGCAGATGTATTGGTTTTTCCTTTGGAAACAAGCCCTCCGTCAAATAAACCAGCAAAAGCGTTAAACGATGCATTGGAGTTGGCACTATATAAACTATGTGCTGCCCCCGTGCTGGAAACGATAACAGCATTGGAAGGGTTGACAGTTGAACTGTTAAGAAAGGATGCTACATAGCCTGTTGCTCCACTGTTTTTATAAACCTGCAAAGCAATCCCGTCACCGTTACTCGCGAGTTCCATGACCGACTTGGATGAAGAACTGGTATTAGCACCATAAAATGCGATCCCGTCATTGGCATTAGCGTAAATCACATCCCCGGCTCCCGAATTAGTAGCGTAAATAGTAGATACTAAACTTCCGGAACTCGTAGCCGATAAAGCTGCGCCTGAGGCTGCCTGCGCAACAATAGCATGCGCTCCGGCACTTGCCGTATTTGAATTAACTGCTCTAATAGAACTAGCTGTACCATTATTTAGCACTTCAACGGCCGGCCCGCCGTTACCAGAATTACTTACTTCAAAATAACCTGCTTTTCCTGATCCGAAATGTCTTACCTGTAAAGCATTTCCAACATTATTGACATTATTTACATCTAAAGAAAATCCATCACTCACTGAATTAGTTTGTACAGCATTGATCAATTTGCCGGATGTTGATCCCGGATTTTGAATATCAACATTACCTTCAATTTTTGCGGCAAGCGCCGCTGCAGTTGTATTATTTGTTTTTGCATAAAGCGCAGCGCCTGTACCGTTGGTTTGTACCTGGACACCAAATGATGAACCATTTCCTGTCATTAAAAATTTACCTGCGTTACCTGAAACTGATTCTCCATACACACCGGCATCAGAAGTTGATTTACCCCATATACCTTGTCCACTATTACTTTCCCCATATACGCCTATGCCATTATTAAGATTTTCACCAAAAACTCCAGTAGAAGCTGTGCCTGTACCCGAATTGCGTCCGCGAATAGCTGCCGTTGCAGTACTTGAAAAAGCAACATCTAATTTATGTACGGGAGTGTTTGTTCCAATTCCTACAAAGTTGGAGGCCGTAGATAAGGCAACAACTGTAGCCGTAGGCGCTGTCCATAATCCGGGAAGCGTGGCTAAGTTCACAGAGTTTGTACCTGAAGAAAGTGTAGAGCCCGTTAATGATAAAGTTGGGGCCGCATTTAGCGTATTGGTTCCAAAAGCTAAAATTCCTGTTGCTGTATTGTAAGTAGGCGTTGGTACGTTTACCGTAAAATTGTTCACACTTGTAGTGACGGAAGCAATGCCTGTTCCCATACCTGTAATGCTACCACCGGGTATGGTCACTGTATTAGATGCGGGACCTGACCGTAACACATTCCCTGCAATAGATAAGGAAGGAGTTGCAACAACGGTATTAGTTCCACCAAAACTTAAAACGCCTGTACCCGCTGTATAAATTGGCATGGGTGTATTAACCGTAAATGTATTTCCGCTCACTGTTGTAGTAGTGATGCCGGTAGCAATCCCTGAGATAGATGTTGCAGGCAATGATACTGTATTTCCACCCGGGCCG
This sequence comes from Bacteroidota bacterium, assembly GCA_040386075.1. Classification (GTDB taxonomy): domain Bacteria; phylum Bacteroidota; class Bacteroidia; order B-17B0; family Aurantibacillaceae; genus UBA4416. The sequence goes on along the minus strand of JAZKGE010000056.1, from coordinate 10,699 downwards.
CTGATGGATAATAAATTTGAATTGATACTTAATGATTGAGTAGGCAATATAACGCTGTTACCGTTGCTGATGGAAAGTGATCCTGCACCAAGGGTTAAAGTTGGATTCGGGACACTTACTGTAAAACTGCTTCCTGTTGTTGGAGTTACCGTTGCAAGACCTGATCCTACAATGCTGGTTGTATTTGTTCCGGTACCCGCTAAAGTGGCGGTTGTAACGGTAGTGCCATCGTGCGTTAAACTTAAAACATTGGTGCTATTATTATAACTTAATGTTGGTTGAGCAACACTTACAGTAAAATTATTACCGGATGTGGGAGTAACATTGGCAATACCAATACCCGTAATTGTTGGTGTAACCGGGGTTAAGGTATTTGAAATAACGCCGCTACCGTTAATGTCGATCCCTGGTCCTGCCGTATAGACTGGTGGCACCGGCAAAGTAATCGTATTACCATTGCTGATAGAAACCTGGTTTCCTGAAATACTTAAAGTTTGCGAAGACACGGTAATATTATAATTACCTCCCGAACCTGTTACTGTATTTGGTAAATTGATATTTATAGTTGGTGTTGGACTTGCATTACCTGATGTTTGCGCATATAAGGCATAAGGCACACTCATAAACTGTTGTGTTCCCACAGATGCATAGGATGTTCCGCCGGCCGGATCTATTAATACTTCTAAAAAATAAGTGCCGGTTGACCAATTGATCGAAGAGAACGAACCAAGCGTGGGAGTACCTCCGCCAATAAAAACAGTAAATAACCCAAAAGCATTTGTATTAACCGGATGTGTTTCCTCATATACAGGACCAACACCATTAGAAATTACAAATTTCAATCCTATTGGTTGACTCGCTAACGCTGTACCTGATACATTTCGGGCTACACCCTGGTAACTGATTTTTTGTGGTGCTTGTGAAAAAGCAACAAATGCTGAAAATGTAAAAAGCGTGAATAAAAGTTTTTTCATGGATATGATTATTTCTGATTATAAATGAGCTAAGATTATTCCCTTTTTGATAAGGCTCACTAAAGTATAAAAAAAGTTAAAAAATAAAAACTTAATTAACACACAAAGTATACCATTTATCTGTTAAAATAATTGTTTTTGTCGATAAAGTGGTGTAAACTGTTAGAACTGAGGACAAATCTGGCAATATTAACTGCATAAAAAAATGTACTTAAGCAGAGATTACCTTTCCAAAGACAAATGAACTTTACCTCTAAGTTTGTTACCACTTAATTCAAGATCGATGCTATTTAATTCGAATTCGATGATACTTAATGTATGATTGATGACACTTAATTTGAGTCAACATCAATTAACTTAAACTTTAAAAGGTAACTGTACCAATAAACTGGTTTTACAGGTCCCAAACGCTGCGGCGGCGAAAATTAGTTGGCTTAAAGCTTTCCTTATGTTCCAGTATAAAAGCCATAATGAAATAAATAATAACCGGGGAACCGAATGTAAAGAAAGAAAGGTAAATAAAATACATACGGATGTTAGTGGTTTTTATACCAAGTTTTTTGCCCCACCATTCGCAAACCCCAAAAGCCTGCTGTTCGAACCAGTATCTTATTTTATCGATCATTTGTTGCAAAGATATAAAAAATGATAGTATGTTTTTTAATTACGATGAACTTTTGAGCAAAAACTCTGCTACGTTACAGTGAAGGCATGCTTTCTTTGAGCAAAGCGAATCCAATAACTGAATTTGTGCCTGACTTTCCAGAGCATTTAAGGTTTTTACGCCTAATTTTGTGAACTCTTTTGTTTTGGTATTTACCTCGGGAGGTAGTTGTGATAAAAGATCCAAAGCATAATCAACATGGTCAGAATTAAAATTATGCTTTGACATAAAAAACAAATAAGGGACGATGGTATTTATAACGATCGCATGAAATGCAGTTTCACCTAAAGGTTTTGTACTTTCTTCAGAAACAACATCAAATTTAAAATGCGTTTTCCAGTATTCATTTGGTTCACAGTCAAAAAATTTCTGAAGGGTTTTCAGATCAGGTTTTTGTTCTATCAAATGATATAATGATTGTTGCCTGCTAATTAAATGAGCCAATTGTGAGATGCGGATCGTTGGAAAATTAACCGGACGTGTTTTAGAGAATTTCCAATTCTCTTTTTTTAAGGGAATCAATTGATGCTTATTTTTGAGAAACTCAAATTCATTTTGCAATTGTTTAGGATATTTATCGTCAAACAATTCATCCAAAAAACCGGCTACTCCATAAAGCAGAGCCTCAACCTGTAAAGAATTGTCGGCATACCGTTTCAACAGAGAATATGGAACCGATTTACCTAATAATTCAAATGCATCGTTATTTATTTTAAATCCAAAATTACGGCATAATAAAATATACAAAGCATCTTCGTGATTTTGTTTGCTATACTCAAACAGATGCTCTATGTATGCAGTCTTCTGTTCTATACGCGTTATAGCCATCCTATCCATCCACGAACTCCAAACGATATCAGAAACAGTATTGATGGATTTTCCACAAGCAACAGATTGCTTTGATAATTGAAGTTCATTGTACTGTGCCAATAAAGATGGTTTGATGTGATCTTTTAATTCTAAAACGGAGACATTGAATTGTTCGTTTTGAAATAATTCTTTATCATGTTCATAAACAACATGCAAAATCAGGTTATCGTATGCTTTATCCTGTTGGTGATTATGCTTGAGCCAGTCAGATGTTTTAATATGGATCTCTACATTACCAACCAGCAAAATCCCATTGATCCTGACCTTTGAATTAAAAAAATCAGGACCTGAGTCCTGATTATGTTCACCGATAGAAATGATTTCAATGATTTCCTGTTTAGAACCTATGAAATTATTTTTACCTAATAATTTATACTTCCAAATAGTATGAAGAAGTGCTTCGTTCACCAGTGGTACTATTTTGCTGACGGTGGTGGCTGAGTAGCTTTTATTGCGAATACAAATTTAGTTAACGCATCTATTTGAGTAGGCGTTAATTTTGCTTTTCCGCCCATATCTAAAATAATGTGAGGCCACTCTTTCTCCGGTATTCTGTAAATACCTTTTGCCCCGTGACAACCAGTACAAGCTTCGCCGGTATAAACCAGGTATCCTTCTTTTAAAACAGGTAAAGTTGCATCCGGAAATTTAGTTAATACCGCAGTCAATTCTTCATTACCTGGCTCGTAAATACCTTTACTTGACTTTGGAGGTAATGTAGGTCCTGCAGGAGGATTTGCCGGTGTTGCAGGAGCTGTAGGCGGCGGTGGCGGTGTTGATGCCGTAGCTGTACTTGCTTTTTTTGAGGAATGACAAGCCGCAATGATCAAAACTGCAGCAGCCAAAGAGGTAATTTTAAATGTCATTTTAGAATAGTTTAGGTTCTAAAAATAGTCAAATATTAATTATCCTTTTCAATATCAGCCGGACTAAACCTCTGTAAATTGTTAATTTTTGTTAGCTGATCAGCAACTTTTGATTGATCTCCGGATATAACTAATTTGTAAACGTTTGGTGTATAATATTTTTTGATCACTTTATTAACATCATCCAGCGTTAAAGCATTCAGATCATTAATGATATTTTTTCTCTTTTCGAAGCTATAGATCAATGGATTGTAAAATCCGGATATCTCATCCGGACTTTCCATTCGTTTAATGGCAATGATACGTTTATAAACAGCTTCTTTAAATTTAGCATCATCGATAGGAGTTGCACTAAAATCCGTCAGTGTTTTATCAAACAACTCTATTGTATTGAATAATTCACTGCTTCTAACAGAGCAAGCTATTGTATATAAATTAGAATACTTGCTTGCTCTTTGCGAACTACCAATACCATAGGTTTTACCACCTTTTTCCCGGATCTCTTTAAACAATACTTCATTAAAAATGCCATTAGCCAATGCAAAAGCTAACTGATCTTTATCTGTTACAGCCGGCGAAACCTTATTCCACTGCAAGGCGCATTGTGTAGCTCCTGTTCTGTTAATGAACCCGATCTCTCTCTTTTTTATCGAAACAGTTTCCAGGCTAACGCCGTTAGCTCCGCCAAATTCTGATTTCCATGAACCATAATACTTTTCGATAACGGGTTTAATGGCAGCTAAATCAAAACTCCCACAAATAATTAAATTAGCGTTCTTTGGAGTAAAATTAAAGTCATAATACTCTTTAATAACAACAGGTGTTATTTTTTGAATTTGTGTCTTATAAAAGTATCGTCCCAACGGGTTTGCTAATCCGTATATGTAATAATTACTAAAAACAGTAGATAACTCTGCAATATCCATTTTAGTAGGACTATTAAAATCAATGTTCTGAGAGATCAACAAGTCTATTTTATCTTTTGGAAATGTTGGCGTTAATACTGCTGCCGACATCAGATCCATTCCAGCATCCAGGTCCTTACTTAAGATATCCATTTGCACTGTTGTATTATCATTACTGGACGATGCTGACAAAGCAGTACCTAAAGCAAAGGCTTTATTTTTTTGAGTTTCGGCATCATATTTTGCATTACCCATTAAAATGGCATTGGATACAATATCACTGTAGTTTTGCTGCCCTGGTGTTTCGTTTACTTTACCGGTATTTAAAACCAGTTTTACATTAATAGCCGGAATATTACCGTATTGTAACAAATATACTTTAAGTCCGTTTTTTAAACTAAAGGTTTCGTAAACAGGTATGATCTGCGCGTTAACACTGGTAAAGGATAAAAGCAAAATAACTAAAATACACTTTTGCACTGACAGCAAATTTGTGTTCTTATATTTCAATGATGGCAAGAGTGATATCATCCGTTTGGTCATAAGTTCCTTTATATGAATTTAATTTTTCGGTTATGGCAGTTCTTTGTTCCTGTAATGATAAGTAGGAAGTTTCAACTAACCAAGCTTTGAAATGCCTTGTTTTTAATTTTTTACCAAGTTCGCCTCCAAACTGATCCACTACTCCATCGCTATGTAAAACTATCCTATCTGATTTTTGTAGTTCAAACTTTTCTTCAGTAAAGCTTTCATTATTTTCAGATAAACCAATTGGCTGCTTATTCCCTTTTATCTCAATCAACTGACTATCTCTGATGATCAATAAAGATTGATTGGCTCCCGAAAAAATCAACTCTCGATCGTTGAATGTAATCAAAGCCACATCCATCCCGTCTTTCTTCTCACTATTACTGTGATTGGAATTTAAACTATTAACAACTCCTTTTTTTAATTCATTTAAAATTTGCTGAGGCGCGGTAATTGCTTTCTCGTTAACGATCGTATTTAACTGATTAATACCAATAAAGCTCATAAATGCTCCCGGCACACCATGTCCCGTACAATCAGCCAATGCAAATATATTAAGACCATTGATCTTTGTGTACCAATAAAAATCACCGCTCACAATATCACGAGGCTGAAATAAAATAGCCAGCTCTGGATACTGTTTGTTTAATTCCTGTTGCGTGGGAATTAAAGACGATTGAATACGATGTGCGTATGTGATACTATCTGTAATATCTTTATGCTTTTCTTCTATTAAATGTTTTTGCTCCGAAATGATCGTGTTTTGAGTAGAAAGCGTTTTGTTATTTTTAAAGAAATAGTAAAGAAAAATGATCAGGGCTATGATCATAATAGCAGCTCCGATGATAATAGCCAATTGTTTTTGCTTTTGCTTTTCGGTCCTTTCGAGTTTAAGATCTTTCTCCAATAACTGGCTTTGTTTTTGTTCTAACTGTATATCTGATTCTAATTGTTGGATATCGTTGGTAAATTTTTCTTTCTCAAAAAATGCATTTAATTCATTCTTCTTTTTCAAATAACTATAAGCCATTTTATAGTTACCCATTTTTGAATAGATCTGATCATAAGAATCATATATTTCTGCTTCAATTTTTTTGTAACTAACCTTACTAGCTATTCTAAATGCCGAATCTGCAAAAACTAAAGCTGATTTGTAGTTACCGGCTTCCATTTCGAGTAAGGCCAGGTTATTTAACGAACCACCAATACTTATTGAATCATGAGTTTTATAGCGATACTCCAATCCTAATAGAACATATTTTTTTGCAGAATCTAATTGATGATTAAAAATGTATACAATACCCAAATTATTATAATCATTTCCAAGACTCATAATCTTGTTATTTTTCAAATCATCTTTTAAAGATTTTGAGAAATATTCTTTTGCCATTTCCCAGTCGCCCTTATTACCATAAGCAATTCCTATATTATTGTAAACTCCGGCAAATTGATCTTTAAAATTATTTTTTTTTGCGAGTACCAGTTGTTTTTGAAAGTACTCGATTGCCTTTTGGAAATTATTCTGACTAATACTTAAAAGTCCATACTCTGCGTAAGCTTCGCACAACTGTTTTTGTACATTATTTTTTAGCGCGTTACTGTAAACCAGATTATTATAATAAATGCTTGAGTCCAGTTCACCCATCATCCTGAAGATCATGGCCTTTTTTTGATACCTGAGATATTGAAAGCTGTTTGAAAATTTTGTGAAATAAGCAATTGATTTGTTTACATACATCAATGCCCGTTTAGGGTTATTAATAGACGTAATATTTGCAAGATCCAAATAAGCAGATGATATAACACTATCATTAGATGAATTTGCAATTACCTTTAATAATGAATCCTGTCTGTTATCTCCTTTAGAAGGAAAACTTAACAGAACTAAAAAACAAAGTATAAAAAAATTATTCTTCAATATGATACTCGTTTATCTTACGGTATAATGTTCTTTCACTGATCCCTAATTCCTGTGCTGCATATTTACGCTTGCCTTTATGTTTCTTTAAAGCTTTTTTGATCATGTCAATTTCTTTATCCTGTAATGATAAAGATTCTTCAACAACAATGGGCTGATTAAATCCATTTGTTTCTTTTACAATAATTGGGTTGTGTATCTTCACATCATTACCACTTGCTACTACAGGAAAATTAGAGTCGTTGTGATACAAACGATCTATTGTTTGCAGATCATCGCTTGGCAAATTACTTAATGTATTCCCTCCAACCTGTACAATATTATGAACTACTTTTTTCAGGTCGTTCAGATCCTTTTTCATATCGAACAATACTTTGTACAAGAGATCTCGTTCATTCATGTCTGATGAACCTGTTGTATTATTACCAAAGCCTGTATTTGAAATAACAGGCAATGTGTTTGTATTATAGTTTGGAAGATACTGTAACAAACCCTCTAAATTAATATCACGTTCTTTTTCAATAATAGAAATTTGCTCTGTGATGTTTTTTAACTGACGAATGTTTCCGGGCCAGTAATAATTTATCAACGCATGTTCTGCCTCGGGGCTAAGTTTTACTGCAGGCATACGATACTTGGTAGCAAAATCGCTGGCAAATTTTCTAAACAATAAATAAATATCATCTTTACGTTCGCGCAAAGGCGGTAAATTAATCGGTACTGTATTTAAACGGTAATACAGATCTTCTCTGAATTTCCCCTTTTCGATAGCGATATTGAAATTAATATTTGTAGCAGCAACTACGCGTACGTTAGTTTTTTGAACTTTACTACTTCCAACTCTGATATATTCTCCAGTTTCCAAAACGCGTAACAAACGGGCCTGGGTAGTTAATGGCAACTCTCCTACTTCATCCAAAAATATGGTTCCGCCATCAGCCACTTCAAAATATCCTTTACGGGCTTCATGAGCTCCGGTAAACGATCCTTTCTCATGTCCAAATAATTCACTATCAATAGTTCCTTCGGGAATAGCGCCGCAGTTAACAGCAATATATTGCCCGTGTTTACGTGAACTGTTTTGATGAATGATCTGTGGGAATACTTCTTTTCCGGTTCCACTTTCCCCGTTAATTAATACATTCAAATCGGTTGGCGCCACTTGCCTTGCAACATCGATAGCTCTTTCCAACAATGGATTACTTCCTATAATTCCGAAACGTTGTTTTATATCCTGTAATGTCATTTTTCTTAAGTTAGATCAAAGATAAAAGTATCAAGATTTGATAATCGTTGATTCCAATGTTTCTCTAAAAAGAGAAGATCATATTCTTTAACTCTGACAATTCTTTTAATAACTTATTTATTAATTCATTAAAATTATACGCACTCTCCGATCAACGTGCCGCTCGTACAACTCGTAATTAACACATTCACATAATCGCCTTTCTTTAAATTACCCTTTGGAAAAACAACAACGGTGTTTTGTGTATTTCTTCCACTCATCATCTCAACCGATTTTTTAGAAACATTTTCAACTAATACTCTGTACGTTTTCCCTAATCCTTGTTTCGTTCTGATTTCACTATGCTTACGCTGCATATCAACGATCTCGGTTAAACGGCGGCTTTTTACTTCTTCCGGAATATCATCTTCGTATTTACGTTCAGCTAATGTTTTAGGGCGTTCGCTGTACGAGAACATATAAGCAAATTCGTATTGCACTTCTTCCATTAACGATAATGTATCCTGATGTTGTTGCTCTGTTTCTCCGCAAAAACCTGTGATAATATCCGCACTGATTCCTGCATCCGGCATAATACGACGAATAGCAGCAATACGATCCAGATACCACTCGCGTGTATAACCACGATTCATCTTTTCCAATACATCGCTGTTCCCGCTTTGTACCGGTAAATGAACGTATTTACAAATATTCTCATACTTTGCCATCATGTGCAATACATCATCACCCATATCTTTGGGATGCGAAGTTGAATACCGCACGCGCAGATCAGGATTGATCAATGCAACCATTTCCAATAATTCGGCAAATGTTGTTGAGTTTGCTTTTTGTTCTTCAGTCAGCGTTTCTTTTTTCAATCCACCACCACTCCATAAATAAGAATTCACGTTTTGCCCCAATAAAGTAACTTCCCTGTATCCTTTATCAAAAGCCTCTTTACATTCACGAACGATCGTTTCAGGTTCGCGGCTTCTTTCTCTGCCTCTTGTAAATGGTACTACACAAAAACTGCACATATTATCGCAGCCACGCATAATACTTACAAAAGCACTTACGCCATTGTGATCCAATCTTACCGGCGAAATATCAGCGTACGTTTCTTCTTTACTTAAAATAACGTTAATGGCTTGCTGTCCTCCTTCGGCTACTGCAATTAAGTTTGGCAGATCCCGGTAAGCATCCGGACCTACAACCATATCAACCAGTTTTTCCTGCTCCAGGAATTGGTGTTTTAATCGCTCAGCCATACAGCCTAGCACGCCGATCAATAAATTTTTATTGGTCTTCTTTACTTTTTTGTAATCGTATAAACGCTGACGAACACGGGACTCAGCATTTTCGCGAATAGCACAGGTATTTACAAAAATAAGATCTGCCTCTTTGTAATCAGAAGTTGTAGTATATCCTTTGTCAATTAAAATAGAAGCAACAATTTCACTATCTGCAAAATTCATTTGGCAGCCATAACTTTCCAAAAACATTTTCTTCCCACCCTTATTCGGGGTTTCTCTAACTAATGCCTCACCTTGTTTTGATTCGTCTATAACTTTGTTTTCCATGTTTCAGATCAATAAACAGCAAAGATAAAGCTTTGTTCTGACATTATGACACATAAATTTTATGAAACTAAAGCTTATTTAATGATCGCCAGTCCTTTAGGCTCCAATAAAAACCCAAAAGAAACATAGCGCATCGTATTCGTATATCTCAGATTATAATAATCGGGCCCAATATATACTTTTGCGAAAATTGCTATATCCGATTTTTTAGGAAACGGTCGGAAACTAATGTAAGTATCTGATGCGTATTTGGGTCTGAATCCGTTTTTACCGTACATACCCGAAAGGATAGGAATTACTGTGATTCGCTTAAATAATATAAATCGCAATTCTAAATTTATCCTCTCATAATAATAGCTGTCGCTCATTTCAGGCTCCCTGTTCCAACCTACATGATATTCAAACCCAAGCCGGCCGCTTAACATCTGTATTTTCTGGTTTATAGTGTCTCCTGATAAAAAACTGATGGCGGCTTCTGTATAATCTGTTGCAAAGTTACCATCCTTTAAATTTACTTCTTTTGTACCGGGAACATAATAGGCGCCCCCTGCGCCATTTGAATGATGGCCGTATTTATAAGACATGAAAAAGGTAGGTTTTACATCAAGAAAGGGCTTAAACATATTGTACTTTTTAAGGATAGGGAACTTTACACGATGATATACCATAATAAAAGGCATAAAACTGGGTGTTCTTACTGTCCAGCTGCTATCATTAAACATCCTGCAAACAATTTTAGGCGTTAATGCAAACCCAAACGGCACTTTTTTATTGAATTGAAGTGTAAACAACGGAGCCAACTGAGCTTCAAAGATCAAGGGTTCTAATTTTTGAACCCCCTTACTAGTGATCCGGTTACCAAAACCTTGTCCAAAAGTTACAGTTGTGTTATCGGTTGATGAAATGATGGAAGAATTTACCGTTAAATTTTGAGCATTACTGATGTAAAAACACCATGTAAAAATAAAAAAATAAAGAAATCTGTTTTTACTAAAGTACATCTATGATTATAACAATCTAAAAGAGCTTAAGTTTATTGAGCTCAAAATTGGATTAATTGTAAATGTAGCTTATTTGACCCCCTTAAATGAAAATGAAAAAAATATTTTTACAAATAAATTAAAACTCTATCTATCAATCACTTAAACCGTTAATAAGAGGCGAAAATG